>NZ_JAKDUR010000066.1 GCF_030457605.1 Halomonas sp. | reverse complement strand
TCCAGCGCCCGGCGACGCAGGGCGTGAAGCGTTTGCCGCGCGGGCGCGGTGCCGTTGTTTTCAGCGGCGCTGTCGAAGCCGTCAGCCAGCTGCTGCGCGAGTTGCCTGATGTTGTCGGTAATGTGTTGACCGTCGTAGCGGAATAGCTGTTGCAGGGCGTGAAGCGTGGCCATCAGGCGCAGGGTGTGGCGGGTCAGCACGTGGCTGGCACGAATGCGCCCCGGCCCTTCCGGGCCTTCGTAGCGGGCTGCCTGGCTGTCGCCTTCAAGCTGGGTCAGCGGTGCCAGGCTGTCGGTGAGTGACGTTTCCAGCGCGGCATGATCGGTGGTGTCGCGCAGGCGGTAGGCGGCGTGGATAAACGCCTGGTTAACCACGCTGTCGGCCTGGTACCCCAGGTGTGCGCTGACCCGGGTCGGCCACAAAAGCGCGCTGACCAGCGTCGCGCAGGTGGCGCCCAGTGCCAGCTCGGAAAGCCTGGCCACGGCAATGGAAAAGATACGCTCCGGGGCGCTGGCGCCGATAACCACGATCAGCATGGCCGTTACCGCGCCCATGATGCAGCCGTACGCCGCGTTGTTGCGCAGCAGCGCGCTGCCGTAGGTGCAGAACATGATCCACAATGTCAGGCCGGCAAGCGCGGGCACCGGCGCCTGGGCAAACAGCGACATCAGCGCGATGCCGGCAACGGCGCCGACCAGCGTACCGCCGATCTGGCTGAGCCCTTTTTCCAGCACCATGCCGCTCATCGGCCTGATTTGCAGAAAGGCCGCCGAGATCAGCGCCCAGTAAGGGCGTTCCAGGTCCATCCACAGGGCAAGATACAGCGCCAGCAGCATGGCAAGCGTGGCCTTGAGGGCAAACTTGACCGCCTGAGCGTCGGGCGTGAGATAGGCTTGATACCAGGGGGACGCGGTGATGGACATGATCAGGGCGCCGGCTCGATGTGTACGGAGGCGGTCATGCCGGCGCTGAGAGGCGCGTTGTCAGGAACGTCGTCCAGTGCGATATGCACCGGAATGCGCTGGGCCAGGCGCACCCAGCTGAAGGTTGGCTGCACTTTGGGCAACAGCTGATCGTTGGGCGCGGTATTGGGGTCGGCAATGGCGTGCCCGATGCTTTCCACGTGGCCGTCAAGCTCGTGCTCGGCCCCCATCAGGTTGATCCGTGCGTGGTCGCCCACGTTAACCCGGGGCATTTTGGTTTCTTCGAAATAGCCGGTCACGTAATAAGAGTCTGCGGCCACCAGTGCCAGTGCCGGTTTGCCTGCGCTTGTGTAGTTGCCTTCGCTGAGCTGCAGATTGAGTACGTGTCCGGCCACCGGCGCCTTGACCGTCGTCCGCTCCAGATCAAGCTGGGCACTGGCCAGTTCGCTTTGTGCCTGGGCAAGCGTAGCGGCCGCCACGCGGCTGTTGATGCGCGAGGTTTCCTGGCCTTCGGCGCTAATGGCGGCGCGCCCGAGGCGATTGCGCCGCGAGGCTTCGTGGCGAGCGAGTTCAAGCTCGGCCTCGCGCTGTTCCATCACTGCCTCGGCCTTGTCCACCGCTGTCTGATAGCGGCTGGGGTCGATCTGAAACAGTGTCTGGCCCTGGTCGACGAGTTGGTTGTCCGCCACGTCGAGCGCGACCACGCGACCGGAAACGTCCGGTGCGACGGTGATGATTTCGGCGCGCACGCGCCCGTCCCGGGTCCAGGGCGTATAAAGGTAATAATGCCAGAGCCACCAGCCGGCAGCGGCGGCCAGCGCCACGATAACGAGGGTAACAAGCGTGCGCAGCAGGGTGTGCATATCAAAAGACTCCGGGAGTGGAAAAGGACGCGGAGAACACATAGGCCGTGGCCGCGGTGCACAGCACAAAAAGGGCGGTGTCGAACCAGGCCTCGAACCACAGCCGCTTGCCGCCCTGGAGACGAAACAGCAAGGCGCGCAGTATAAAGGTAGCGCCAAGGCCGATCACCACATACACAAACAGCGGCGGCAGCAATAAACCGCCGATAGCGATTTCGTGTAATCCCATCGCGCTGTGCTCCTCTACGTTCTGTGCAGCCGTGTTGCATACTGCCGCGTTTTGTTTTGCCGTGCCGTGGCGCGTTGTGCTTTGACTCGTCGTGCCCTCTGGCCTACAGGGAAAGCAGGAACAAAATCAGTGGGGGTGACAACAGCGACAGGATAAACCCGCTGACCACGGCCACCGGCACGCAGGCCACGCCGCCGTGTTGCTGGATCACCGGTAGCGTAAAATCCATCGAGGTGGCGCCGCCGTAGCCAATCGCCAACGCCGTATGGCGATGAATCACCAGCGGAATCAGCACAAACGCCAACAGCTCCCGGGTCAGGTCGTTGAAAAACGCCACACCGCCCATGAGCGGCCCGAGCTGATCACCGATCAGAATCGCCGATAACGAATACCAGCCAAAGCCCGAGGCCATGGCCAGCCCCTCGTTCCAGTCAAGCGACAGCAGCGGCGCGGCCAAAAGCCCGGCCAGTAGTGAGCTGGCGGCCAGGGTCAGGGCAATGGCCAGCCCGGCACGGTTGAGAAGAATCTGTTTGAGCGGCATGCCTGAGTTGCGCAGCTGGCAACCAATCAGCGCAAGGAGGGCATACAGCACCCATTCGGCGAGGGTTTCCGCGTGGCCGAAGAGCGTCTTGCCGAGCACCGGCCCGAGCAGGACGCCGGCGGTGACGCCTACGGCCAGCACCACCAACAGCAGTAATGAGCCCTGCATGGCGGCAAGTTTGCTGACCGGCGCGTTTTTCACTGCCGGCGAGGTGCCCGCGTGCAGCCTCATTCGGCGTGACAGCCACCATAGCGCCAAAAGATTGAACGCGCTGGTCAGGGTAAACAGCAACAGGGCATTGCCGCCCAGCCGGGAAAGCTGGCTGGAAAGGTTTTCAAGCCCCGCCAGGCTGATACCCATTAGCAGCAGTATCGCGTATACGGAGCCATTCACCGCGTGATTGATGATGCCCTGCAAGCGCTGTGAGCGAACGCGGGCGAGATACCCCACTATCAGCGGCAATAAAATGATCAGTAATCCGGAAAACATGGCGGCGTGTAGCGTTCCTTGTGGGTAGCGGGTTTATTGGTGCTCCGGCGTTAGCGATCCAGCCGGGTCAGGGTGATATGCGTCTCGCGTTTGCCGTTTTTCCAGTAGCTGGCGTCAACAATCAGGCCGGGGTAGTCGGGCTGATAGCTGATGCGGGTTTCGCGGTCGGGCTTTTCAGCATCCAGCAGTACCACGGTTAATGCCTCGAAGGTGCCGGCAGGCACCTTTTTCTGTTGCATGCCGGCGGTGTAATAGGTGAAGTTTTCATCGCGCCCGCGATGATCGACAAAGTGCAGGTCGCAGGGGGCGTTTTCCGTGCAGTTCTCGCGCCCGGCGCGGCGTGCCAGGTCCACCAGCGCGGTCTGGCGATCAAGGGTGTCGATATCGGCATCGGCCAGCTCGTAGCTGTCGCCCACGCCAAACAGCGAATAGCCGCTGTAATAATGCAGCGAATGGGTGGCTTTATCGCCGGCGCTGAAGCGGCTGCGTTCCTGACCACTGGCAACGGCAATGGAAAAACGCATGTCGCTCAGCCAGTGGCGGCCTTCATGGCTGACGTGGTGGGAAAGCGTAGCGCCGGGCCAGCCGTCTACCTTCAGCCTGTATTCGGCGTCAAATGCCTTTAGCGGGCGCAGCGCCGGCGTGACGTCGGCCGCTGGGGCAGCCTGCGCCGTTGTGGCGCTCAGGCCTCCCGCCAGGCTGGCCAGCAGGCCAAGTGCCAGCGCGGCGGCGGGCAAAGCGCGTGAAATGATCGGCATGACGCCTCTCCTGTAACGTTTTGTCCGCCTCGGGACGGTAGCGGCAGAGGGCCGCAGGGGTGTGACCAGTATAACGTTCGGCACGGTGAGCGTCAGTAGCCGGCACCGGGGTTCACCGTGGCCGGAGTGTCGCCGGCCTCGAAGGTGCGCAGGTAGCCGATAACCTGATGGATGGCGCCATCAAGCGGCGTGGGTGCCGAGACGTGCGGCGTAATGGCGACCCGGGGATGGTGCCAGAGCGGGCTGGCTGCCGGCAGCGGCTCGGTAGTGAAAACGTCGAGCAGGGCGCCGCGCAGGTGCCCGTGTGCCGTGCCGTCGCCCAGGGCGTCAAGCAGTGCGCGCTCGTCGATCAGCGCACCACGGCCGGGGTTGATCAGGGTGGCGCCTTCGGGCAGCTGTGCCAGGCGCCCGGCATCAAGTAGCCCGCGTGTCTCGGCGGTATCCGGCAGCAGCGTGACCAGCGTTCTGGCGCGGCCGAGTACGGCATTCAGGCCGGCTTCGCCGTGGTGGCAGTCAACGCCCTCGATATGTTTGGCGTGGCGGCTCCAGCCGCAAACGGGAAAGCCTGCCCCGGCGAGTGCCTGTGCCACCTGCTGGCCAATGGCGCCAAGCCCGAGTATAGCCACCGGCCATTCGGCCTTGTCGGGCAGGGGGCGGGGGTGCCAGTGCGCGCCTTGTTGCTGGCGCGCGTAGTCATCAAAGCCGCGATAAAAGTGCAGCACACCGTACAGCACGTAGTCGGCCATGGGCTCTGCCATGCCCGCATCGCGCAGTTTGACGATGGGAACGCCTGCGGGCAGTCCGGGGGTAGCCAGCAGGGCATCGACCCCGGCGCCCAGGTTGATAATGCCCTTGAGCTGCGTCTGCTCGGCCAACAGCCACTCGGGCGGCTGCCATACGGCGAGGTAGTCGGCGTTTTGGCGCTCGTTTGCGGCTGCCTCGGAAGTCACTACCGTAGCGTCGGGAAACGCGCTTTCCAGCGCTTTGCGCCAGCGGCTGGCCTCATCAATATGCACGACTACTTTCATGCTCTCTCCTTTGCTTGCTCGTCGCCGCTGTGGAGGCGTTGGAGTCACGCTACCACGGCTGGTTGCGGTTTTTGTAATAAAGGCTTTGACCCCGTGCCGCGCAGGAGTGCTAGTATCGCTTGAACGACGTTGGCAGGCCTCACAGGGCGGGCCAGGTCGCTTACGTGGCCCGGAAAGCGCTTCGATGACGTCCCGGTTCTTGATGCTTTTTAATGGCGAGTTGCCCGATGACTCAGGTGTCCCTGCCCTTTACGCGTGATGAATATGCCAACCGGCTGTGGAAAGTGCGCGCAGAAATGGCCAGCCGGGGCATTGACGCGCTGATCGTCAGTGATCCCTCCAACATGGCGTGGCTGACCGGCTATGACGGCTGGTCGTTTTACGTCCACCAGTGTGTGGTGGTTGGTCTGGAGGGCGAGCCGGTGTGGTACGGGCGGCGCATGGACGCCAACGGTGCGCTTTTGACCTGCTGGATCGACCCGGAAAACATCACCTACTATCCGGATTATTACGTCCAGAACCCGGACATGCATCCGATGGATTACCTGGCCCAGTCGATCCTGCCCGATCGTGGCTGGGATCGTGGCGTGGTGGGCATGGAGATGGACAACTACTACTTTTCCGCCAAGGCCTACCAGTGCCTGCTGCGTGAGTTGCCCCACGCCCGTTTCATGGATGCCAACGGCCTGGTCAACTGGTGTCGGGCGATCAAGTCGCCCCAGGAAATCGCTTACATGCGCATTGCCGGCAAAATTGTCGAGGGCATGCACACGCGCATTCTGGAAATGATCGAGCCGGGGTTGCGCAAGAGCAAGCTGGTTTCGGAAATTTATCGCGTGGCCATTGAAGGCTTTACCGATGACAACGGCCGGGTGCACGGCGGCGATTATCCCGCCATTGTGCCGCTGTTGCCCACCGGGAAGGATGCCGCCGCGCCGCACCTGACCTGGGACGACACGCCGTTTCGCGAAGGCGAAGGTACGTTTTTCGAAATTGCCGGCGTGTACAAGCGCTACCACGCGCCGACCTCGCGCACGGTGTTTCTGGGTCGCCCGCCCCGGGAGTTTTTGCGTGCGGAGTCGGCGCTGCTGGAAGGCATCGAGCGCGGACTGGAGGTCGCCAAACCCGGCAACCGCACGGCGGATATCGCCATGGCGCTGGGCTCGGCGATGGACAAATACGGCTTTGACCGCGGCGGCGCGCGCTGCGGGTATCCCATCGGTATTTCCTACCCGCCGGACTGGGGCGAGCGCACCATGAGCCTGCGCCCCTCGGACGAGTCGGTGCTCAAGCCGGGCATGGCCTTCCACTTCATGCCCGGCCTCTGGGCCGACGGCTGGGGGCTTGAGATTACCGAGAGTATTCTGATTACCGAAACCGGCTGCGAAACCTTTGCCAATTTTCCGCGCCAGCTGTTCGTCAAGTAAACGCTTGTCGTCAAGTAAACGCCTTACCTTTCAAGGAGCAACCCATGAGCAAGCGCCCCAGCCCGATTTCCGCCACGGTTGATTTCGATGCCGACGGTGTCCAGCACGGCTTTCTCAATCTGCCTATTTCGGTGGACGACTCCGCCTGGGGCGCGGTGATGATCCCCGTCACGGTGGTCAAAAATGGCGAAGGCCCCACCGCGCTGCTGACGGCGGGCAACCATGGCGATGAATACGAAGGCATTACCGCGCTGCTCAAACTGTCCTCAACGCTCAAGGCGGAAGACGTAACCGGACGGGTGATCATCGTGCCGTGTTTCAATACGCCGGCGGTCACGGCGGGCAAGCGCACCTCGGGGCTTGACGGTGGCAACCTCAATCGCTGCTTTCCCGGCAACCCGGACGGCAACGCCACCGAGCAGATCGCCGACTATTTTACCCGGGAAATGGTGCCCATGGCCGACGTGGTGCTGGATATTCACTCCGGCGGTCGCACGCTGGATATCGTGCCCTACGCGGCATCCCACGTGCTTGACGACAAGGACCAGCAGAGCGCGGCGCTCACCAGCGCCAAAACCTTTGGCGCGCCGTACGCCATGGTCATGTTCGAGCTGGACGCCGAGCGACTGTTCGACACCGCCTGCGAGCGCCAGGGCAAGGTGTTTGTGACCACCGAGCTTGGCGGCGGCGGCACTTCAACGCCGGAAAGCGTGGCGATTGCCGAGCGTGGTGTGCACAACTTCCTGATGCATCACGGCCTGATGTCGGGCGAACCCCAAACGCCGGCCGAGCCGCAAGTTTATCTGAACATGCCCGATGCCAGCTGCTACGTGCAAAGCGAGCACTCCGGGCTTTTGGAGTTTGCCGTGAGCCTGGGTGAGCGCGTCACCCAAGGGCAGGCCATCGCCTACGTTTACGACCTGACCCGCACCGGCACCGCACCGGTGGTCTATCATGCCAAACGCGACGGCATCATGATCGCCCGCCGTGCCCCGGCGCTTGCCCACATCGGCGATACGCTTGCCGTGGTGGCCGACGTGGTGGAGCGCCTTGATGCGTAAACTGTCATGCTGAAAATCGACCGCTTTGACGTCAAGATTCTCTCGATACTCTCCCGGGACGGGCGTATCACCAAATCTCGCCTGGCCGAGGCGATCAACCTGTCAGTCAGCCCCTGCTGGGAGCGCGTCAAGCGGCTGGAACAGGCCGGCATCATCGAAGGCTACAGCGCACGCATCAATACCGGCGTGCTGGCGCCGAGCAATGCGGTGTGGGTGCAGATCGAGCTCAAGCAGCACAATGTGGACAGTTTCTCGCGCTTTGAAGCACTGGTCATGGCAACCCCCGAGGTCACCGAATGCGTGGCCGTAGGCGGCGGAGTGGACTATCTGGTGAAGTTCGAGGTGGCAAGCATCGACAGCTACCAGCGCACCATGGACCGCTGGCTGATCTCTGACGCGGGGATCGAGCGTTACTACACCTATATCGTGACCAAGACGGTCAAGAGCGCCACTCTGAGCATTGATGAGGAGGCGCTTGCCTAGCCGGGCCGGCGTCCGCCAAAAAAACCGCAACTTCGCGCCGGCCGCGCCAAAAAAACCGCATGTTTGGCCGGCGCTTTCAAAAGCACTTTCCGCGCTATCTCCCCTATGCTTGAGCCATCGACAGGTTGTTACGACAGGTTGT
>NZ_JAKDUR010000065.1 GCF_030457605.1 Halomonas sp. | reverse complement strand
CTGATGTTGATTCAGGCAAAATTGCCAACTGGACAACTAGGCTGACAGAGGGGGGGAATCTTCTTGAAATCATCCGGCTTGGCTTCGTAGAACCAGCCGCAGTCGCGGTTCTGGATGGCTTCCTGCAGCGCACTTATTTTCTCGGCTTCAGATTTTCCTTCCACCAGGCGTAGGTATGCACCCTGATAATCTGGCTTGGCGATTTTTTCCATGACAAACGCCGTGGCCGAGACCACTTCGCCACTGATGCTGTCGAATGCCCTGCCGCCAAGGTGCGCCATAGTGATGATGGTGGTGTTATCCAGCAGCCAGTCGCGCAGTTTTTCGTAACTGGACAAAAACATCCACGACTGCATATTGATCTGGGCGTTATAGCCCTGCGGTGCCAGCAGGCTAAAAGCATGCTCCATAAAGATCGCAAACAGATCTGATTTGCTGTTGGGGTAGGCTTTTTTGGCGTAGTCCTTCAGCGCCTTGTTCATGCCCTTACTGCCCATATACGGCGGATTCGCCACCACGGCGTCATAGCGCTGGGCGAGCACCCACGCCTGATGAACGATAGGCAGCAGCCGGCCGGCGGCGGTTTTCTGCATGGTGTCGCCGCTGTCGATAAGCTCGGCCAGTTTCTGGCGCAGGATGTTGAGCGGGGCTTCCAGCTCGCTCGGTACTTCGATCAGCGAGCCGAAGGTTTTGGCTTCCGCAAAGCGCTCGATCAGGTCGGCAATGGCCTTGTAGGTGCTGTTGTTATCGGTGCTAACGCTGCTGGACAGCTCTTGCTGCTCGCTCTCGAACAGGCTTTGGGACTGCCCCTGGTGCCAATCGCCGGTGAGGTTGAGATCGCGCCATAGCTCGTTGAGCTTCAGGTGCCGGGTGCTCTGCACCGCCATCACGTTGAGGCTGGCTTTCCCGTCCCCCATGCGGCTGAAAATGCGGCGGTCGTCTTTGCGGGCTTTCATCATCAGGGTAAAGCCGGCGAGCTGGGCGGCGCGGTCGTCGATGTCCAGCCCGAACAGGTTGTTCTGCAAAATCAGCCGGGGGATGTCTCGGGTGCGGTAGCCGCGCTCTTCGTAAATCGCCTTCAGCACGTTGTAGGCTTCGACCAGGATATGGCCGGAGCCCATGGCCGGGTCCAGCACCTTGAGCGCCTCGGGGTCAAGGTTGGCCGGGATGAGGGCATCCAGCTCGGCCTGCACCTCGGGCTCCTGCTCGGCGGGCTCGATGTAGTACGGCATCTGGCCCTTGAGGGGCGAGCCGGGGTTGGTCTGCAGCCACTGGCGGCCCAACGAGTTCTGCACCAGATACTGGACGATCCAGTTGGGGGGTGAACAGCTGGGTCGCCGCGGGAATGTCTTCGCTTTTGACCACCTTGCCGATGACGTCGTCTTTCTTGTCGGCGATGTAGAACTGATACAGCCAGCCGATGACCTCAACGTCGGCCCAGTCTTCCTCGGGAATGGCGTCCACCAGCTCGCGCAGCAGCGAGTCGGTTTTGGTCAGGTTGCGGGGCAGCAGCAATTCGCTTGCGTCGTCCAGCGGCTCAAACAGAAACGGCATGGCCGTGTGCAGCGCGCGGCACTGGGCCAGCAGCAGCTCGCGGTAGAGGGTTTCATCCTGGGTGCCGTCGAGCTTGAGTTCGCGCACGCGGGCGGCGTCGAGCCCCGGCAGGTCTACTTCCAGGCAGTCGTCCAGCAGCTGAAAGCCGCCCTCGCGATCAGGATGCGACAGCACCCGCCGGCCGTGGTCGAGATAGCCCTTCAGCTCCATAAAACGGATGGCGCACAAGCGGTTGAACCAGCTATAGGCGGCCTGCTCCATCGCCTGAGTGAAGCCCTGCTGCTCTACTCGGCGGGCCAGCGCATCGCGGGGGCCTTGTTCGGCCCTGGGCAGGCTTAGGGTCTGGCCGTCCGGCAGGGTGATAATCAGCACATCGCCGCGCGCCTCGGCCTCGGCAATATGCCCCTCGCCCTGCGCGCCTGGGGTAATGCCATAAAGCGCGGCCTGGCGGGTCATGGCGTTGATAAAACCGACCCGTGCCCGGGGCGCGTATTTTTTGATGTTGGCGGTGTTCATGGTTGTTCCTGATCTCACGCGTTGCCGATTCGCCGGCAAGATGTTCGGGGCTGTTCCACGTCTTGAAACGCGGAACTACCAATAGGGGGCGTTGCTTAACGCAGACGAATGCGCTTATCCGCCCGAATGGCGTCATCCAGCTCGTTTCTCAGCGCGTCCAGAAACGCATCGACTTCCTGCTGGCTTTCCAGATACACGCCTTCATGGCTGCGGCTTAGTACCTCGCTGACGCTGACGCTGGTGACCGGCTTGGGTGCGGCAACGGTAGCAGGCTCGCGCACTTCATCAACGCTTGTGGCCGGGCCGCTTCCCGCTTTCGCGGCGGTGCCATGCTCGGGCTGACTTGTACTGTCTGCTTGGGTATTGGTATTGCTCGCAGCGCCATTGTCGGCAGTGCTACTGCCTACCTGCTGGCTTGCTGCCCGCTGGCGTTCGGCTTCGGCCTGCTGCTCACGATAGAGCTCGTCGAGGCTTTCCAACTCGCAGTCATTGGCGGTGTCGCTCTGCAGCATATAGATCTGCGCGATATTGGCCGTGGCGTCGATATCCTGTTTGAGCAGCTGCAGCGGGCGCAGCAGACGATTACTTAGCTCCGACGTGCCGATGCCGCTTTTAACGATTTCGGCACTCACACGGGCAATGCGCTTGTCGAGTAGCCCTACCGCATTCTCACGCTTCTGCTCCAGCAGCTGCGTGTTGGTTTGGTCGACGGTGTGAATCAGCCCGGCGACCTTCTGCAGCATGCCGTAGGGCGCGTCGGAGGCGTAGATACGATCCAGCTCGGCCAACGCGGCTTTTGCTTCAGAGTCTTTTTCCAGCGCCGTACGGTTGGGCGCGAAGCGATTCAGCGCCTGCTGTAGCTGGTTCCAGATGGTGAGCTGTTTGGTAAAGAACTCGTGGAGGTCGCGGTAGTCCTCTTCGAGGTCGAGCAGGTCTTCCTGCCGGCCGGCCACAGCCTTGAAAAAATCGAAGCTGTCGTCGATGCGCAGCAGGCGTTCGACCTCCTTAAGGGTGCTGTCGATGGTGGCGCGCCCGGGAAAATGCCCAACGTCGGTTTTGCTGCGGTAGGCCTCCAGGTCCTTTTTCCAGGTGCTGAACTGCTCAATATAGAACGCATACAGCTCGGCCTCGCCGGTGGGCCCCAACTTGGAAAAGAGATCCTTGGTGAGGTTGCGGACCTGGCGCAGGACGGCGTCGTCGGTCTGGCGCTTTTTATGGAGGCGCACCTCGCTGCGCCGACGGCTGTTGTTGAGCAGCTCGAACGCTTCCTTGCCGGCAAGCGCCGCGCCTGACGTGTGGAATGTAAGCCGACCCGCAGCGTACAAACGACCCAATACCAGCAGGGTTTCGTCTGCCGGCCAGCCAAAGGGCCGATTACTAAAACGCTCCAACAGTGGATTCAGTGGTACCGGCTCGCTGCCGTGCAGGCCGATGTACTGCTCAACTTCACGCACCGCCTGGGGGTTGCCCTCTTCGCCGTCCAGATCGATGGCCTGCTGGCCGATGTCGTCGGCTGTCATTACCGCCAGCAGCTCGCGCATGGGGTCCGAGGTTAACACCTCCAGATAGCCCAGTTTGGTGTAGGTGTTTTCCAACAGGTACTGACAGGCGTCGTCCAGGCGACTGGCGAGCTGGCTGTTGTTCAATTCCAGCTTCTGGCCCAAGGCGTAAATATCGGCGTCCCGCAGCCTCTCTTCCAGCCATACCAGCAGGTGCTTGCGGCGTTCCTGATTTTCGCGCCCGCGGTCGGTCAGGATGCGCTCAATGCTGCGGTCTCCCGAGGCCGAGTTGAGGCGAATAAACTTCTCGGTCTTGATGTAGGTGCGCAAGTCATCGAAGAAAGCTTTGCTGTCGCCCAGGCGTATCAATACTTGGCCACCGTCTTCGCCGCTGCGGTGGAGGCAGCCAGTCTCACCGCTGTGTACCGAGTAGCGATGTGTATAGTCGATATCCAGCGGCGATACGACCTCAACGCGCAACTGCCCTTGCAGGCGGCCGTCGATGGTATGACCGTCCAAATAGCGGCCGATGCTGTAGTCGGTCTTGTTCAGCGGATAGCGGTACTTGTTACGGTCGCGCAGGCGGTCGCGATAGATCATGTCAGCCAGCAGCTTGTTTTCATCGCTGCTGGTAATCTCGGTGGCCTTGATCTGGCGTGTGATGTCGCGCTCTTCGTTGGTGAGAAACAGGAACTCCTCACCGTTGCGGGTCACCAGGCTTTCTTTTTCCAGCCGTGCAAGCGTCCCTTCCAGGCGTTCACGAATCGCCAGGCGATCGTCGTCAATGCGGGTGATGGACAGCGTCACCAGGTTGTCGAGGGTGCCCTTGACCAGGTCTACGTAGCGGATCATGAACAGGGTACGCAGGACTTCCACGTCGCCTTCATCCAGCGCCGTATTTTCGCTGGCCTGGTCAATGGTGCGTTTGACGGCGGTATCCAGAAAGCCTTCCACGGCGCGATAGAAGCTGTGCATGGGCACCAACGTGCCAACGGGCCGGTCGCTGACGTCCTTGGCCGCCATCTGAAAGGCATCCAGCATGGAGCGCTCGCCGTAGGCCAAGTGTGCGCCGGTAGCCCCTACCTTGCGGATTTCCTCAAACACCTTCTGTACGAGCTGGAAGTGATACGGCACGAACGGGTAGTTGGCGATAAAGCTGTCTTCGTCTTCCACGTTTTTGAGCGTGGGGCCGGAGCGATCGAAGGTGAGCTGGTTGCGTAAAATGGTGCCCTGCTCGTCATACACTCGTGCCAGTTCGCCGGCCGCTTCAGGCGTCTTGGGCAACAGGCGCTTGCGGATCACTTCGTCAGAGTTGGAGCTGGACAGCGACAGCCGCGTCTTGAAACGCCCGGCGATCTTGGAGAAGTCGTTGGCCTTGGCGGCGGTCATCTCGCCGAGCACGGCGTCCATGTCGGCTTGGGAGGTGACCACAATCCAGGCGCGGCCGCCGCAGATGGTGCCGAGGTTTTCGGTCAACGTCTGCAGGGTCAGCATCAGGCGAGTATCGCTGCCAATGAACTGCCCCACCTCATCGACCATGAAGGCGATGCGCTGGGTCGGCGATTTGGCGTCCAGATAGTCTTTTACCCAGCGGCAGAAGCTTTCCACGGAAACGCTGAAGTTGTGTTCGGATTCTTCGAACCACTTGTGGGCGGCCTCCGGCGACAGCTCCAGCGCCTGGCTGATCGCCTGCTCGATATCGTCCTGGTAGAACTGATAGCCGTCGCGCTCGTCTTCCCACACCAGCCCGCTGGCGGCCTTAAAGGCCTCGCGGAAGCGCTCCAACACGCCGCGCTGGGCCAGATGACGCTCCATGTGGGCAATATGCGGGTGGTCACCGCTGAAGCCCTGGTACTCGTTGAACACGCGCAGAAAGACGTTAAGAATCGGATTGCCGTCGTCGTTGGAGCCGGCCTTGCTGTCAATGTTGAACAGAATGACGTCGGCCGGCTGCTGCACCGCTTTGGCGACGTCAGCACGAATCATCGCATCCTGAAGCTTTTGTTCGTCAAAAAAATCGGCCGCGCGACGCTGATTGCCTGCCTCGTCTTCGGCCTCGACGTTAGCCAGCAGGTATGACAGCACCTTGAGGAAGTGCGACTTACCCGAACCGAAGAAGCCCGAGATCCATACGCCGACACGGTTAGCGATGGACGGGGCATCCAGCGGCGTGGCGTAAGATTCAAAAAACGCGCGGAAGTGGGTTTCCAGCTCGTTGGTGACGACGTACTCGTCCAACTCCTGATAAACGGTCTCACGATCTTTTTGGTCGGCTTTGACCACGCCGTTGATGGAACGGTGAAGTGGCTTAAGAAAAAGATCCTGAATCTGCATGGGCATATCGGTTCCTTCCTGGGTTCAAGGGAAGATACGTGCAGCGCCACCAGGTTCTGTGCTCTGCATACGTCTGTAAAAAAATGCGCTACGGCGGCTGATGACAGCGTTATGGCACCAACTGGAAGGCTCGGTAATAGGGGTTACTGGCGATGCGGTTAAACAGCGTTAGCTGCTGACCGTCGTAACCGCCGGGATAGAAAAGGACCAGTGGCTTGTGCCCTAGCCTACTGTGCAGGGCATTAAGCAGGCTATGCGCGCGCATCAGTGGCCAGACACTGCCGACGCCGGAGATCAGTACCATATCGGGATCATCCGACAAGGCGTGTCGAGTCAGGTAGGGGACAAATTTGTCCATATGCAGCGGGCCGTTCAGTGCCTTGGTCAGCGCCGCATCGCCTTTTTTCTGCTGCATGGCAATGGCTTTATCCAGAAAGCCGCGCTCTTGCAGGTAGTCGCGCAGCACGCTCAGTAAATTGACGTGATCGACCTTCAGCTCGGCATGCTGGCGAGCCAGCAGGCCTCCGAGAAACGTCAGATACTCGCGTACTTGAAGCTCTTTTTCTGGCGGGTAGTCAAAAATCCAAAAGCCGATTTCATTGCCCAGCCCCTGACCCGAAAGAAACGTAGCGCTAGTGATCTTCTCCGGAATCTGGTTGAGGCGATCGCGCAGCTGATCATCAATAGCAGTCGAAGCAGCGTGTTGTAATGCGGTCAATGGCTTGGTTCCTGACATGGACGATACTGGGGGTTTCGGCGCGCTTTTGCGCGCAAGTGCGCGGACGTATCAGTGCAGGCACGCTACCGCCCTCTCAAAACACCCTCTCGTTCAGCGAAAAAGCTCTGAATAACAGCGCTTAGAGAGGGCGTAAGGCGAGCAGGCAGCGGCGAATTCTGTCCTGATGATGGCACTCAAGCAGCGTCAATACATCATCGCGCACCACTAACGGCTGTATTTGATGATGATTGTCGGCGATAACGCCGACTTCGTATAGCATGCGAAACGCCACCTGCCGCATTTTTTGTCGCGACGATGCCGTCCAGCCGGCAATCGCCGGATCGCGTGCACTGCGTTCGGCAAGAAACTCTTCCCACTGATACGGCGCTAGCGCCTCGGCCTGGACCACAAAGGCATCGGCCACCACATCTTCTACAAATTCCAGCAGCAGCAAGTTACGCGCTAATGCGGCACAGAATGCCACTTGAATAGCCAGCTGCTCGTCGCCGTCACGCAGCGCCTGCCAAAACGGGGAAGGCAAGCGTTCCAGGCGCTTACGGATGGCTTGTGCCACGCGCCTGGCCGTTGCCGGCCGCGTTTTCTGCAGGCAGTTATCATCGATAATGGCCGTCCGCCAGGCAGCATCATCCACGTCGGCTAAAAGCAGCTCCGCCACGATACGGCTTTCGCGCACCATCAACGGGCCGCCGATGAGGTCAGAGTCGTAGTGGAAATTACAGGTACTATTATTCATAGGATCTATTGCTCGGGTTATCCCCTAATAAAGGCTCTTCCCCAGTATTGCCGCACTGCTCGGGGAATCTCCTATTACCTACGAGGATCTATTGCGTCACGATGAAGTGGTGCATCAGATAGTGAGGCTGGGTTGCGAGAGGCTGGATGAGATCCGGCGCTCCAAGCCGGATGCGACGGGCTTGGTCGTAGCGACCGATATTGAATACGCTCATCAGAACGCCCTAGCCCTAGAGGCTTGCCATGTTGTCACTAACAAGACGTTAGCGCCCAGCAGGTGATCAATTTATTTCGGCATAGTGACTGCCGATGGATTGTAGCAGTCGACATAATCAGTGAGGGAGCGGATATCCCCCGCCTTCAGGTTTGCTGATACCTCAGCCGCATCTGTACCGAGCTACACTATCGCCAAGTGCTGGGTAGAATTATTAGGCGTACTGGTGAAACCGATAACCAAGCATGGCTGTTCATATTAGCAGAACCCATGCTTCCCGCTTCTTCCTATCATCACACAAAGCCTACTTGAAACAATCTTAGACAAGGTGACACTCACGTCGCCGGCCCGGCGAATGGCTACAGTGTCGCCGATGCGCACGTCCAGCCG
>NZ_JAKDUR010000064.1 GCF_030457605.1 Halomonas sp. | reverse complement strand
CAGCCCGGCAGGAGAACCAGGATGACAGAACATGTAATGGCCGCCATCGACGGCTCGTCGTTTTCCGCAAGCGTATGTGATTACGCCGCGTGGGTCAGCCGGGCGCTGGATGCGCCGCTGATGTTTTTGCACGCGGTGGATAACCATCCGCCGGCGGTCGAAGAGGCCGACCTTTCCGGCAACCTGCGGCTGGGCTCCCGGGAAGCACTGATGCAGGAGTTGGCCGACCTGGATGAAAAGCGTGCCAAACTCAATCGCGAACAGGGCCGCCTGATGCTTTCGGCCGCGCAGGAACGCGCTGCCGAAAACGGCGCCCCGGCGTCGAACACACGCCAGCGCAACGGCACGCTGGTGGAAACCCTGGTGGACTACGAAGACGAAACGCGCCTTTTGGTGTTGGGAAAACGCGGTGAGAGCGCCGATCAGGCCAGCGGCCACCTGGGTTCAAGCCTTGAGCGCGTGGTGCGCGAACTGCGCCGGCCGATTCTGATGGTGCCGCGCGGTGGTTTCAGCACACCGCAAAAAGTCATGATCGCGTTTGACGGCAGCAAAACGGCGCGCAAGGGCGTCGAGATGCTGGCCAACAGTCCGCTGTTCAAGGGGCTTGCCTGTCACGTGGTGACCGTGGGGGCGGATACCGCAGAGCACCGCATGGCGCTGGCATGGGCGGTGGACGTGCTGCAGCAGGCGGGGCATGAGGCCGAAGGTGCGATCCGTGCCGGTGATGCTGACGCCACGCTGCACGTCTACGAGGCAGAAAACGACATTGATATTACCGTGATGGGCGCTTACGGGCATTCGCGGATTCGCCAGCTGCTGGTGGGCAGCACTACCACCAGCATGCTGCGCAATGCACATATTCCGGTGCTGATTCTGCGCTGAGGCGTAGCGTTGGCGGCAAATGACTGCCGGCGCGGACGCATGCGAATTTAGATAGCATGCTATATACTTGTTTCTGGTAACGCTCCGCCGTTACTCGCTATGCTTGTATTGTCTGATGTCGATGATTGTCTTATGCCAAGGGTTGCCTTATGCCCATGTCAGCCAAACGTGATACGTACTTCGATTCCGCTTCATCCACCCATCGCTATGCTGAGGCGCTGCTTGCCGAGGCGGATATTCGCATTAACGGCGAGCGCCCCTGGGATATCCAGCTAAAGGCGCCGGGCGTGATTGAAAACGCCCTGTCTCGGGGGAACCTGGGGCTGGGCGAAAGCTACATGCACGGCGACTGGGACGCCGAGTCGCTGGACCAGTTTTTCTACCACCTGATGCGCGCGCGGCTCAACCGGCGGGTCAAGCCGACCCAGCTGATGTACCACGCGCTGCGTGCGCGCCTGCTCAACCGCCAGAGCGCGAGACGGGCGTGGGAGGTGGGCAGGGCGCATTATGACCTGGGCAACGAGTTTTATGCCGCGATGCTCGACCAGCGCATGACCTACACCTGTGGCTACTGGAAGCACGCCGAAACTCTTGATCAGGCTCAAGCCGCCAAGCTGGATCTGGTGTGCCGCAAGCTGGAGCTCAAGCCCGGTATGCGGGTGCTGGATATCGGCTGCGGCTGGGGCAGCTTCATGGCCTACGCCGCCGAGCACTACGGCGTGGAGTGCGTGGGGCTGACGATTTCCCGGGAGCAGGCGGATTTCGGCAAGCGGGTGATGAAGCAGGGGCTGCCGGTGGAGTTTCGTCTGCGGGATTACCGTGACGAAACCGAAACCTTTGATCGGGTGGTCAGCATTGGCATGTTCGAGCACGTGGGGCGCAAGAACTACCGCGAGTTCATGGAGGTGGCCAGCCGCTGCCTGAAAGACGATGGCCTGTTTTTACTTCATACCATCGGCAAGAACGTGGCCTCCACGCCGCCGGACCCATGGATCGACAGGTATATTTTTCCCAACGGGGAGATTCCCTCCTTCAATCGCATTGTCGATGCGGCGGACACGCTGTTCGTGATGGAAGACGTGCACAACTTCGGCGCCTTTTACGACCGCACGCTGATGGCATGGCACGATAATTTTTGCGCCCACTGGCCGGAGTTTCGCGAGCAGTACGGCGAGACCTTCTATCGCATGTGGCGTTATTACCTGCTCAGCTGTGCCGGTGCGTTTCGCGCCCGTGAGCTGCAGCTCTGGCAGCTGGTGCTGAGCAAGGCCGGCGTTGTCGGTGGCTACTCGCGGGTGAGCTGAACCGGCGGCTGTTGTTCCCTGTTTCCATGAACTGTCTCCATGAACTGTTCTCTCAACCCTCTCGCAGCGCCGCTTCAAGCGTAGCGAGCCGGCCCGGTACCAGGGCGTCTTCCACGGCAGTAATCCGCAGCAGATTGGCGATATCCGGGTGCCCCGGGCGGGCGATGAGCTTTCCTTCGCTCAGCAGTGTCTGCTGGATCCGGGTGGCCTGTTCGGCGCTTTTCAGCCGCAGCGCGACAAAGTTGGTCGCACTGGGCAGCACCTCGGCCCCCAGCGCGCTGAAGTGCTCGGCAAGGCGTTCGCGCCGCGCCTTGACCGCCGCAATATGCGCCCGGGTTTCCTCGGGGTGATCAAGCACCGTCTCGGCCATGGCCTGGGTCAACGTTGAGACGGCGTAGTGAATCCTCGCTTTCATCATCAGCGCAAGCACCCACGGTTCGGCGATGGCATAGCCGATACGCAGGCCGGCCAGCCCGTGCGCCTTGGACAGCGTGCGCAGGCGTATGACCCCCGGCAGCGCCTGGGACAGATTTGACGACAGAGCGTCGTCACGGCTGTCATCACGAAAGTCGCCGTAGGCCTCGTCGAGCAGCAGCCAGCAGCTTTCGGGAAGACGTTCGCGCAGGGCAGTAATATCGGCGTGGGTATGCAAATGCCCGCTGGGATTGTCCGGGTTGGCCAGATACACCAGCCGCGCCTTTTCGCGATGGGCGGCATCAGCCAGGGCTTCAAGGTCTGGTGCCAGCAGGCCGGGTGCCTGGCGATAGGGTATCTCGATCACCTCAGCGCCGTGGCCCCGGGCAAAATAGCCAAAGGTGGGGTAGGTACCGGCGGTCGCCACTACCGTGGTACCCGGCTCGGCCACGGTGCGCAGGGCAAGCGCAATCAGGCTGTCGGCGCCGGCGTCTACCAGCAGGTTTTCCAGCGCGATGTGCTGTTGACGGCTCAGGCGTTCGCGCACGCCCAGTGCCTCGGCATCGCCGTAGCCGTAAACGTGCTCGGTCACGGCATCGCCAAAACGTTCGCGCAGAGCGCGGTGGGGCATGTCCAGCCCTTCGTTGGAGCCCAGCCGATGAGGAATGGCGTGACCAAGCTTGCGCTCAAGCACCTTGATGCCGGGAAAAGGGTTGTGCGGGCCGTCGCTGTCAAGGCGATGGGGGTAGCGGGGCATGACAGACTCTCGTAAAACGGTGAACGACAAGGCAGCATGTGCCTGGATGTCAGGGCGGGTCAGCGTCGGGTAAACGGATTGAGGCCGTTGGCCTGACGCGACATCATGCGTTTGGCGGCGGGCAGATGCTCGGCCATGCTCAGACCGCAGTCGCCCAGCTGGCGCAGTGGCCTGGCGCCGGTGAACAGGTGATGAAAGCTGTCGGTGGCGGCGATCATCGCCTGATTGGCCAGGCGGCGCTGTAGCTCGAAGCGCAACAGGGCGTGGTGTTCGCCGGCGTCGCGCCTTGCAAGGATGATATCCGCCAGAGTGTCGGCGTCGTGCAGGCCAATGTTGAGGCCCTGGCCGGCCAGCGGGTGGACCACGTGGGCCGCATCACCGATCAGCGCCAGGCGCTTGCCGATATAGCGTTTGGCATGCTGGCGCCTGATGGGAAAACTGGCGCGGCCGGTCACGCGCACAATGCGCCCCAGCCGCTTGGGAAATGCCGCCTCGATGGCGTGGGCCAGCGCTTCGTCGCTGAGCATTTCCCGCGCCCTGGTGGTGCTGTCACGGTCATACCAGATCAGGGAGGCGTGATGGCCGGGTAGCGGCAGCATGGCCTGCGGCCCGGTCGGCGTGAAACACTGCCAGCTGACGTCCTGCTGGGGCAGTTCGGTTTCGATGTTGGTAATCAGCGCGCGCTGGCGATAGTCGTAGGTGCCGATCTCGATGCCGGCCAGTTCGCGCAGGCGGGAATTGGCGCCGTCGGCGCCGACGATCAGCGCGGCGTTGAGCGTTTTGCCGTTATCCAGCTCAAGCATTCTTGAGTGGCTGGCGGCCACCGTGGTCAGCGGTGCGCAGCGGGTGTAGCAGGTAACGCCGGGCAGGGTGTGTAAGCGCTGCCACAGTGCGTACTGTAGTGAGCGGTTTTCCACAAACACGCCAAAGCGTTCAAGGCCGCTGTCGGCGGCGGAAAACACGCTATGCCCGCGTCCCTGCTGGTTCCAGCCCTCGATATGGCGAAACGAACAGCTGCGCGAAGCGGGAAGCTGCGTACCGCTGGCCTCAATGAAATCAAGTGAGCGGGCATTCAGCGATGAAATGCGCAGGTCAAAATCCCCGCTGGGTGCGCACGGCGTATCGCCGCGTTCCACAAGCCCCACGTTAACGCCGGCGTAGCCCAGGCGTGCGGCCAGCGCAGCGCCAACCATGCCGCCGCCCACAATAACGATTTCATGATCGCGCTGCATGTTGCGTCCTCCGTTGGGTAAACTGGTCATGGCATGTTGCATCACAGTATCGTCGAGATTCACGGTCCTTGCCTAGGGGAGAACAGGTGACACAGGCAGTTAATACCACAGACGCCACCGCCCGCGCCGGCGCAGCGCTGGCCGCTTTCATCCAGCGCGAAAAACGCCTCTGGGTCATTACCGGCGCCGGCGTGAGCACCGACAGCGGCATTCCCGACTACCGCGATGCCAACGGCCAGTGGAAACGCTCGGCCCCGGTTCAGCACAACGACTTCATGACCTCAGAGGCGGTGCGGCGGCGTTACTGGGCCCGGGCGCTGTCAGGTTTCAAAGCCATGCGTGAAGCCCCGGTGAGCGGCGCACACCGGGCGCTGGCCGAGCTTGAGGCGATGGGCTATATCGAACAGCTGGTGACGCAAAACGTTGACCGGCTGCACCAGCGTGCCGGTTCGCGCCGGGTTATCGATCTGCACGGCCGCGCCGATACCGTCAGCTGCATGGCCTGCGGCTACAGGATGATGCGCTATGCCCTGCACGCTGAAATGGCGCGTGACAATCCCGATTTTGCGGTGCTGGATGCCGCCCAGGGCCCGGACGGTGATGCCGATCTGGAGCTGGATTTCAGTACCTTCCGAGTGTTTGACTGCCGGCGCTGCGGCGGCATTTTCAAGCCCGACGTGGTGTACTACGGTGACGTGGTGCCCCGGGCACGCCGTGACGCAGCGCGTGAGGGGCTCGCCCGTGCCAATGCGGCGCTTGCCGTGGGCACCTCGCTGATGGTGTTTTCCGGCTACCGGTTTTTTCGCGACGCCCATGCCCGGGGCAAGCCGCTGGCTTCGCTGTCGCTGGGTGTGACCCGGGCCGATGCACTGCTGACGGAGAAATGGTGCGCGCCGCTCACTCCCGTGCTGGAACAGGCCGTGTACCACTTGAAAAGCGCTGCCGGTGCGGCGTAAGCCGCCGCGTTGAGACGTTGAATGAGATACCTGCCCGAGGAGACCACCTTGCTGACGCTTCACCACCGCTACGCCGAGCTGCCTGCACTGCTCTGGACGGCCTGCCAGCCTACGCCTGTGGCCGCGCCAAAGCTGGTCGCCTTTAACACTGCGCTGGCGCAAACGCTGGGCATGGACGAGCTGCCGGACGACGTCACGCTTGCGGATTATTTCAGCGGCAATGTGCCTCTGCCCGGCGCGCGTCCCATGGCGCTGGCCTACGCCGGTCACCAGTTCGGCAATTTTGTGCCAAAGCTGGGCGACGGCCGCGCGCTGTGGCTTGGCGAAGCGCAGGATGCGCAGGGCCGGCTGCGTGATATCCAGCTCAAGGGCAGCGGGCGCACGCCGTACTCCCGCGGGGGTGACGGCCGCTCGCCGCTGGGGCCGGTGCTGCGCGAATATCTCGTCAGCGAAGCCATGGCGGCGATGAACATTCCTACCACCCGGGCGCTGGCCGCGGTGACTACCGGCGAGCGCGTGATGCGCCAGCCCCCGGAACCCGGCGCGATTCTTGCCCGGGTGGCACAAAGCCACATGCGCGTGGGGACGTTCCAGTTTGCCGCCGCCCGGGGCGATCAGGATGCGCTCAGAGCGCTGGCTGACCACGCCATCGAGCGCCATTATCCCGAGCTGCAATCGGAGCACGACGCCAATGCCCGTTATCTGGGGCTGTTTGAGGTGGTGATGCGCCGCCAGGCGTATCTCATCGCCCGCTGGATGGGCGCGGGCTTTATCCACGGCGTGATGAATACCGATAACTCAAGCATTGCCGGCGAGACCATCGACTACGGCCCCTGTGCCTTTATGGAAGCGTTCGAGCCACACAAGGTATACAGCTCGATTGATCAGGGCGGGCGCTATGCCTTTGCTCGCCAGCCGGCCATCGCCCAGTGGAACCTGGCCCGGTTGGCCGAATGCCTGCTGTTGCTGATGGACGGCGAAGATAACGCCCGGGTCGACGAGGCCACCGCCGTGCTGCGCCGTTTTGATGACCTACTGGCGGCCGAGCGTCGTAAAGTGAGCGCTGACAAACTCGGGCTTGCCGCTGATAGCACTCATGCAACGCCGCTGATGGAGGCGCTGGAAAACGCCATGCACAAAGGGCGGATGGACATGACCGCCACCTTTGATGCCCTTTACCGGCTGGCCGCCGCGCCCGGTGAGAAAAGCCGCGAGGTGCTGCTTGCGCTGAGTGAAGCGCCGGATACGCTGGCCGGCTGGCTTGAACAGTGGCAGGGCGAGGAAGCCGCCAGTCAGGATGCCGGGCGCCTTGCCGCCATGCGCTGCGCCAATCCGATAGTGATTCCGCGCAACCACCGCGTACACGAAGCCATTCGCGCCGCCGAAGACGGAGATTTCGCGCCGTTTTACGCGCTGTTGAGCGTGGTCATCGCGCCCTTTGACGACACGCCGGAAGCGCGGCGGCTAGGTGCGCCGGCCACCGCGGACGAGCGCGTGCTGCGCACCTTCTGCGGCACCTGACGCTCCGCCATGACGCCTGAAACAGCGCCGCTGCGCAAGATCATTCACCTCGACTGCGACTGCTTTTTTGCCGCCGTCGAGATGCGCGACAACCCTGCGCTTGCGGATATTCCCATTGCCATCGGCGGCAGCGTCGAGCGCCGGGGCGTGGTCGCCACCTGCAACTACCCGGCCCGGGTTTACGGCATTCACTCGGCCATGCCCACCGCGCAGGCGCTCAAGCGTTGCCCGCACCTGACGTTGATCCGTGGCGATATGCCCAGATACAAGGCCGTGGCGCAGCGGGTATTTGCCATTTATCGCGACGTCACCGAGCTGGTTGAGCCGCTGTCGCTGGACGAGGCCTACCTCGATGTGACCGGAGTAAGCGCCCACCAGGGCAGTGCTACGCGCATGGCCGAGGCGATTCGTGCGCGGGTGGCGCGGGAGATCGGCATCACCGTCTCGGCGGGAGTGGCCCCCAACAAGTTTCTGGCCAAGATTGCCAGCGATTGGCACAAGCCCGACGGGCTGTGCGTGATTACTCCCGATGCCATCGACGATTTTGTCCGTGCGCTGCCGGTCAAAAAAATCCACGGCGTCGGGCCGCGCACCGGTGAAAAACTCAAGGCGCTGGGGATTGTCACCTGTGACGACGTGCGCAACCGCCCGCTGACCGAGCTGGTCGAGCATTTCGGCCGCTTTGGCAAGCGCCTTCACGAGCTGAGCCAAGGGCATGATGAGCGCCCGGTGAAGGTCCACCGCGAGCGTAAATCGGTCAGCACCGAACAGACCTACCCGCAGGATTTACCCGGGCTTGACGCCTGCCGCCGCGAGTTGCCGGCGCTGATCGAAGATCTGAAACGCCGCTATCATCGCCTTGATCCGCCGCCCGGCGTGCGCGGAGCGATGGTCAAGATCAAGTTTAACGACTTCACCCAGACCACCGTGGAGCACGCCGGCGCGGTGGCCGATGATGCGCCGTTTGAAGCATTGCTGCATGCCGGTTGGCAGCGCGGCAAGCG
>NZ_JAKDUR010000063.1 GCF_030457605.1 Halomonas sp. | reverse complement strand
GGCATCGTGGTGCCGGCTTTCATGCGGGTAGTCGCCGCGGGTCAACAACAGCAGACGGGTTTATTGCACTGTCCCCGAAACCGGCTGCATGGTTTCAGCCTGCTGTGTGGCGTGTGTTGAGGTATTAGCCTGAGCAAACCCGACAAGAGCAAGGGTGGCGGCGAAAAACAGCGTAAGAAGGACAGTGCGTAGCATGATGGCTCCTGACGTCGACGTATAAGGTGAACGTGTACGTATTGCGGAAGTGGCTTTGCTTGTGCGGAGTGGGCGTTGATATGAAAAAACGACTCGCCTTGAGAAAAGCCATCGAGCGTGTTACGCGCGTATCTTAGGGGGTAACAGGGGCGAAAGCAATGAGGCGTCGGGCTTCTCTCCAGCACCCGCCGCTCTGGGCTTTATTAGGTGATTGTTCGTACTGCTGTTGGCGCGGGGATTAACTTTTCATGCGCCCCGGGGCACACTGGGATCTGTTCGCGTGGGTGGTGCTGCGGTGTCGCCCGAACGCGCCGTGAATCTCTCAAGGAGTCTTGTTCATGAAAGCCGTTGCGTTGACGCACTATCTTCCCGTTGAAAACCCCGAGGCGTTTTTGGACGTGGAGCTTCCAAAGCCCGAACCGCTGGGGCATGACGTGCTTGTGTCGGTCAGGGCAGTGTCGGTCAACCCTGTTGATACCAAAATTCGCAGCCCCAGGGAACAGGTGGAAAACCCGCCCCGGGTGCTGGGGTTCGACGCGAGCGGGGTGGTCGAGGCGGTGGGGCCTGAAGTGACGCTGTTTAAACCCGGTGATGAAGTTTATTACGCTGGCGATGTAACCCGAGCCGGTTCCAATGCCGAGTTTCAGCTGGTAGATGAGCGCATCGTCGGGCACAAACCCAAAACGCTGAGCTTTGCCGAGGCCGCCGCGCTGCCGCTGACCACGATTACCGCTTATGAAGCGTTTTTCGAGCGGCTGGGCATTGATCGCGACGGCGCCAATAAAGGCCAGAGCCTGATGATCATCGGCGCCGGCGGTGGCGTGGGTTCCATCGGTATTCAGCTGGCGAAAGCCGCCGGGCTTGAAGTGATAGCCACCGCTTCGCGCGATGAAACCACCCATTGGGTCAAGGAGCTGGGTGCCGACCACGTGGTCAATCACCGCAAGCCCATGGTGGAGCAGGTGCGCGCGCTGGGGTTTGAGTACGTGGACCATATCGCCATTTTCAACGACATGCGCCACTGGGACGCTGCCGTTGAACTGATTCGCCCCCAGGGCGGGATTGTCAGCATTGACGACACCGCGCTGCCAATGCCCATGGCCGGGATGAAAACCAAGGCCGCCAGCCTGCACTGGGAGTTCATGTTTACCCGGGCGATGTTCAAAACACCGGACATGATCGAGCAGCATCGGTTGCTGAGCTATGTGGCGAAGGAAGTCGACGCCGGGCGTATTCGCACCACGCTTGACACGGTGCTGAGCCCGATCAGCGCAGAGAATATGCGCAAGGCCCACGCGCTGATCGAAACCGGTACGGCCAGAGGCAAGGTAGTGCTCGACGCCTTTGCCTGACCCTGTGATGACAGGCTGAACGCAAAAGCCCCGCCCTGCAGCTGATGTGCAGAGCGGGGCTTTTTTGCGCCTCATGGCAGCTCGTGTTTAGCCGTGAGCGCCGTTGATGCGGCCGGCTTACCAGTCGGTCGGCTGCTCGGGGCTGGCCAGGTTGTGATCGGTCACGGGCAGCCGGGTTTTATGCTGGGTGTTTTGCATCAGGGCAAAAGTGGTTTCGGTCATTGCCGCGCTGTGGCCCAGCGTATTGGCAACATCAACGCCGGCCTTGACGTGTTCAGACGCCGGCGCGGAGTCGGCAATCGGCTGCTGAATGTTCTGGTTGGCCTGCTGAATAACAGTGCTGGCGCTGGCAGCAGCAGGAAGAGCGGCGGCAATCACAAGTGAAAATAGTAGTGACTTTTTCATGGTACGTAACTCCGTAACAGTGAGTTGAACAAAAATAGCTGGGCGGGCATTTCGTTGTCCGTTGCCCGTGTGGATGGCTATATCTTGCGCCTGTATGCGGAATGTGACGAATCGAACGTCGCAAAAGTAATTATCACGCTAATCAATTTGCTTGAGGCTCTGTGTATCGCCGATAAACGCTTCAATGCGCGCGCGCAGCCAGCGCTCTGCGGGGTCGTTATCCTGTGCGCCGCGCCATGCCATGGAAAGGTCAAAAGACGGGCCGGTAAACGGCAGTGCATTAGCATATACACGGCCGCTTGCGGTCAACCCTTCGACGGTATAGTCGGGCACCGTGGCGATAATATCGGTATCGGCAAGCAGTGCTCCCAGCCCGTTGAACTGGGGCACGGCAAGGACGACGTGGCGCCTACGGTCCATCGCATTCAGGGTGTTATCCACATAGCCGTCGAGATCGCCGGCGAAGGACACCAGCGCGTGGGGGCGGGTGCAGTACGCCTCAAGCGTCAGCGGGTCAGGCGCATCATCGGCACGTAACACCCGGGGCCAGCTGCGGCGCAGCGGTTTGCACTTGGCATTGGCGGGCAAGTTGGCAACGTAGCTGACGCCCACGGAAATCTCGCCGGCATTCAAAAGCTCCGGCATGAGCAGGTAGTTGGCGCGGCGAATAATCAGCACCACACCCGGCGCCTCAAGGCGCAGTTGGCGCAGCAGAGCCGGCAGCAGCGCAAACTCCACGTCGTCGGACATGCCGATCCGGAAAACGGCATCGCTGGTAGCCGGGTCAAAATCGCTGGTGGTGCTGAGCGCAGTGGAAATGGAGTCCAGCGCCGGCGCCAGATGCTTGAAGATTTCTTCGGCCCGGGCGGTGGGCTCCATGTGGCGGCCGGTACGTACAAATAGCGGGTCGTCAAATAGCGTGCGCAGCCGGGAGAGTGCTGCACTAATGGCCGGCTGGCCGAGAAACAGCTTTTCTGCCGATCGCGTTACGCTGCGTTCATGCATCAGCGTTTCAAAGACGATCAGCAGGTGAAAATCCACGCGACGCAGGTCAGTACGGTTCAAGTGCCTATCCTTGCAATATAAAGAGTGGCAGGCGCGTATCATAGCATCCGCAAAAGCCGGTGACTTGCCGTGGCTGCGTTGCTTTTTATTATTATGTCTGTAATTCTGGACATATGGACAAAATGCAAACTCTCGACGTTCTCGCAGCACTTTCCCAGCCCACCCGGCTGGAGGCCTTTCGCCGGCTGGTACGCCACGAACCCGAGGGGCTCTCGGCCGGCGACGTGGCGCGTGCGCTTGGCGTACCCCACAACACCATGTCGGCGCATCTGGCCACGCTGCAGCGGGCCGGGCTGGTGATATCCCGGCGCCAAAGCCGCTCGATGATCTACCGTGCGCGGCTTGAAAGCCTGAATGAGACCCTCGATTTTCTGGTGCAGGACTGCTGCGCCGGTGACCCCGAGCGCTGCGTGCCCTTGGCTCCATCACCCACTTTTCAAGGAAACGGCCCCATGACCAGCGTTATCTACCACAACCCTGCCTGCGGTACCTCGCGCAACACGCTTGCGATGATGCGCGCCTCCGGCGAAGAGCCCCACGTGATCGAATACCTGAAAACGCCGCCGACGCGAAAGAAGCTGGTCGAGCTGCTCGACGCCATGCAGATCACCCCGCGGGAGCTTTTGCGCAGCAAGGAAAACGAGCGCCGCGGTCTCGGTCTGGACGCCTCGGCGCTGGATGACGATGCGCTGATCGACGCCATGATCGAGCATCCGGTGCTGATCAACCGGCCGATTGTTGTCACGCCCAAGGGCGCGCAGCTGTGCCGTCCCTCGGAGGCGGTGCTTTCGCTTCTCGCCACGCCGGTTTCAAGCTTCACCAAGGAAAACGGCGAGATCGTGAGTCTGGCCGAGATACACAGCGAACAGGAGGCCCAATGAGCCGCAGCGAGCTGCCCCAAGTCGAGCCCGAACAGTTTCGGCCGCTGGAAATCAACCGGCTGGCCGCCGAGGGTGACCCTCGCCATTCGCCGCGCATTCTGGTGCTGTACGGTTCGCTGCGCGAGCGCTCGTATTCGCGCCTGGTGGCGGAAGAGGCGGGACGGCTGCTACGCCATTTTGGCTGCGAAGTGCGCACCTTCAACCCGAACGGCCTGCCGCTGCCGGATGAGGATAGCGCCGGGCACGCCAAGGTGCAGGAACTGCGCGAGCTGGCCGAGTGGAGCGAGGGCATGGTCTGGGTCAGCCCCGAGCGTCACGGCGCGATGACCAGCGTGATGAAAGCCCAGATTGACTGGATACCATTGGCGCTGGGTGGCGTACGCCCGACCCAGGGCAAGACGCTGGCCGTGATGCAGGTCTCCGGTGGTAGCCAGAGCTTTAATACGGTTAACCAGCTGCGCTTGCTGGGGCGCTGGATGCGGATGCTGACCATCCCTAACCAGTCGTCAGTGCCCAAGGCGTTCAACGAGTTTGACGAGGCGGGGCGCATGTACTTGTCGCCGCTTTATCACCGCATCGTCGACGTCTGCGAAGAGCTGGCCAAGTTCACCTGGCTGACCCGCGGGCGCGCCACTTACCTGACTGACCGCTACTCCGAGCGTGTGGAAAGCGCCGAAGAGGTGTCCAAGCGCGTCAATCAGGTGGCGCACTAAAGCGCGCCATCCAAGCGCCAAACGCTACGTAACGGCACGACTATCACGATACGGACAACCGAAGGATTCCCCTTATGCTCGCGCTGGCGATATTTGTAGTCACGCTGACGCTGGTGATCTGGCAGCCCCGGGGGCTCGGCATCGGCGTCAGCGCGCTGGGCGGGGCGGCGGCAGCGCTTGCCACCGGCGTGGTGAACCTCGCTGACGTGGCGGTGGTGTGGGGCATCGTCTGGGACGCCACCTTTACCTTTGTCGCGCTGATTATTATCTCGCTGATTCTCGACGAGGCCGGCTTTTTTGCCTGGGCGGCGCTGCACATTGCCCGCCTTGGCGGCGGCCGGGGGCGGATTCTGTTCCCGCTGATTGTGCTGCTGGGCGCGCTGATTGCCTCCACCTTTGCCAACGACGGTGCCGCACTGCTGCTTACGCCCATCGTCGCGGCGATCATGCTGCGGCTGTCGTTCTCACCTGCCGCAGCGCTTGGCTTTATCATCGCCACCGGCTTTGTCGCCGATACCACCAGCCTGCCGCTGGTGATTTCCAACCTGGTCAACATCGTCAGCGCCAACTACTTCGACATCGGCTTTGGCCGCTACGCCGAGGTGATGGTGCCGGTGAATCTGGTATCGCTTGCCGCCACGCTTGGCGTGCTGGGGTGGTACTTTCGCCGGGATATCCCCGGGCGCTACGACGTAACCCGGCTGGAAGCGCCGGCCAGCGCGATCCGCGACCGCTACGTGTTTTATGCCGCCTTCCCGCTGCTGGGGCTTTTGCTGGTGGCGCTTTTTTCCAGCACCCGCTGGGCGCTGCCGTTCAGCGTGATCATGGGCGCGGCGGCACTGCTGCTGGTGGCCATCGCCGGGCGCGCCTGGGCACCAACCCGGCCGCGGCCGGTGTCGCTTGGCAAGGTGGTAAAAAACGCGCCCTGGCAGATCGTGCTGTTTTCGCTGGGCATGTATCTGGTGGTTTACGGGCTGGGCAACGCCTGGCTGACAGGCGCGGCGTCCGGCGTGCTGGAGTGGCTGGCCGGGCAGGGTGAGGTCGCTGCTACCGTGGGCACCGGCGTGGCCGCGGCGCTGCTGGCATCTGTCATGAACAACATGCCGGCGACGCTGATCGGGGCGCTGGCCATCGACCAGGCCGAGCTTCCGCAGATGACTCAAGAGCTGATGGTCTATGCCAACGTGGTGGGTAACGACCTGGGGCCGAAGTTTACCCCCATCGGCAGCCTCGCCACGCTGTTGTGGCTGCACGTGCTGGCGGGCAAGGGCTACCGCATCGGCTGGGGGCAATATATGAAAGTCGGCGTGGTCATCACCACGCCGGTGCTGTTGGCCACCCTGCTGGCGCTGGCATTCTGGCTGCCGGCGGTAACGCCGGCGGGATAGCCGTCAAGCTAGTCGTCAAGCCCCGGGCGCGTGTCAGTCCCGGGGCTCGCCGCGGTCGCACTTCACACAGCCAAGCTCAAGGCCCAGCCGCGAGCGCCGCCCGGCCGCGGTCGTCACCCAGGGCCGCTCGGTCCAGGGCGGCTGGTGGCGCACGTGCTGGTTATGCCCGCAGGCAAGCCTGGCCACCCAGTGGCCTTCCTCATCCTTGTGATAGCCGACAATCGGTTGCTGCATGAAAACCTCTTGCGATAGCGAGTGCGGACGAGAGGTGGGAGCGGGACGAAAGGGGTTCTACGCCAGGGATGGCGTAGGTAGCTTCCAGGGATGGATTTACAGCGCCCCTTTTCGGCTCGCTCACGGCTCGTTGGTTTAGCCCCGTTTGGCTACGCCTCCGACGATGGGGCCCAGATATTGACCCCGCCTTCCACGGCGTAGTGGTCAATCTCGGCAAGCTCCTCGGCGGTGAAGTCCGGCGCGTCGAGCGCGCCCACGCAGTCGGTCACCTGCTCGGGGCGGCTGGCACCGATCAGCGCCGAGGTTACCCGACCGCTGCGCAGCACCCAGGCAATCGCCATTTGCGCGAGGTTTTGGCCCCGGCGCTCGGCGATGGCGTTGAGCGCGCGGACGTTTTCCAGATTCTCTTCGGACAAATGCCCCTCGCGGATGGTCTTGCTCCAGTCCGCCCGGCTGCCTTCGGGAATGCCCTTGAGGTACTTGCCGGTCAGAAGCCCCTGGGCCAGCGGCGAGAACACAATCGAGCCCATGCCCAGATCACTCAGCGTATCCAGCAGGCCGTCGTCCTCGATCCAGCGGTTGACCAGCGAGTAGCTGGGCTGGTGGATGATGCACGGCGTGCCCAGCTCGCGCAGGATGGCTACGGCCTCCCGGGTGCGCTGGGTGTTGTAGGACGAAATCCCCGCGTACATGGCCTTGCCCTGGCGCACGGCGGAATCCAGAGCGCCCATGGTTTCCTCAAGCGGCGTCTCCGGGTCGAAGCGGTGGGAGTAGAAGATGTCGACGTAGTCCAGCCCCATGCGCTTCAGGCTGTTGTCGAGGCTTGAAAGCAGATACTTGCGGCTGCCCCACTCGCCGTAGGGGCCGGGGTGCATGCGGTAGCCGGCCTTGGTAGAAATCACCATTTCCTCGCGCAGGCCGGCAAAGTCGGTCTGGAGAATGCGGCCGAACAACTCCTCGGCGCTGCCCGGCGGCGGGCCGTAGTTGTTGGCCAGGTCGAAGTGGGTAATGCCGTGATCAAACGCCGTGCGGCAGATGGCTCGGGCGTTGTCGGCGCGGGCGTTGTCGCCGAAGTTTTGCCACAGGCCAAGGGACAGCGCCGGCAGCTTCAGCCCGCTATTGCCGCAGCGGCGGTAGGGCATGCGGTCGTAGCGGCGTGTATCGGGGGTGTAGCGCATGGTGGTCTCCTTGAAGTGTCGGAAACGATGGTTTCTGGCGGGCGGAAGTGTGTCAGGATGAGGGCATCGACCTTAAGCCGCGGGCATCGCACGATGCCGAATTCAACTGCCAGGATGCATGTATGCTGCTATATGGCGTTCCACTCTCGCCTTTTGTACGCAAGACGCTGTTCACACTTTACGAACTTGACCTGCCCTTTGACCAGCAGATGACCCCGCCGGGAAGCGAAGATCCGGCCTTTCGCGAGGTCAGCCCGCTGGGGCGTATCCCCGGGTTTGTCGATGGCGAGATGGCGCTGTGGGACTCGTCGGCGATTTGTCATTATCTGATCCGTAGCCACAATGGTGCGCTGATCGACTACGCGGCACCGCAAGCGCTGGCGCGCGTGATTGGCTGGGACAAGTACGCCGATGAAGTGCTGGCGGAGGCGGTCTTTCCGCCATTTATCGAACGCGTGGTCAAACCGGTGCGCATGGGCACCGACGCCGACGAGTCGGTCGTCGCCCATGCGGTCAACGAGCGGTTGCCGCCGGTGGCGGAATACCTGAACGACAGCCTGGCCAACAGCGCGGACACATGGCTTGCCGGGGCGACCTTTGGCTACGCCGACATCGCCGTGGGCGCGCATTTATGCAACCTGCTGCTGGCCGGCGTCGAGCTTGATGCCAGGCGCTGGCCGGCGCTGGATGCGTGGTTCAAACGCGTGCAGCAGCGCGAGGCCTTCCAGCGCCTCTACCGCGAGGCGCGGGATTT
>NZ_JAKDUR010000019.1 GCF_030457605.1 Halomonas sp. | reverse complement strand
TGGCCCGTGAGGCTTGACCCTATAACACCCAAGGGGTCGGGTCGCAGGACAACGAACCGGATACGCAGGACGAGACGATCACAAATTTTTATCCTCGGCTGATGAAACCATCAGCAGCATGATATACACCCGTTTCGCCTGACGACCATAGCGTGCGTGAACCACCTGATCCCTTGCCGAACTCAGTCGTGAAACCGCTCCGCGCCGATGGTAGTGTGGGGTCTCCCCATGCGAGAGTAGGTCATCGTCAGGCACCTACAACGCAATCAACCCGGCCTAGTGCCGGGTTTTTTGTGTGCGTGGAAGAAATATTTTTCAAGCGTTTGGATGAAAGGGCCGCGGGCAAGACCCGACAAATACCTCTTGTGCAGGCAATATGGAAGAGGTGAAGAATGGAATGACGGGAGCGTTATCCTCTGTTACCTTGCCAAATGTAAGGCTTAAACGCGTATTTCCTATAACGCTCAGGAGGAGTAGCAAGTCATGAATGTAACAGTCAAGAAAATGGTGGCAGCACTCGGCGTTTTGATGATGGTTGGTGGCCTCGCTGCATGTGATAACCAGGGCCCTGCTGAAGAAGCCGGTGAAAACATTGATGAAAGCATGGATCAAGCCGGAGAAAACGTAGAGCAGATGGGTGATGACATTGAAAACTCAGCTGAAGACGCCGCTGAATAATGCAGTGACACAGTAAACTGTACCCCGCTGACCAAAAAGCCGCTATATAAGCGGCTTTTTGGCGTCTGGTCTGGTGCTAAAAAGGTGTTTGCCAAGCCATCATGCTACGCACCGGAATTCTGTTCGATGCCTTGTACGTACCAGGGGGCGTTATCGCTTAACTGACGGGTCAGGTGCCAGGTTTCATTAAATTGGGTCTGTTCGCCGTTTTCTTCCAGCAGGCCGTGGAAAATGACCGTTGCCTCGGCCGTCTGGCCCTGCTCCTCAACGCTGCCCAATTCTGCCAGCAGCCGTACGATTTCAGTACGGTTATTGGCCGCATGCAGCGAGCGCTCTTCGCGCAGCAGGTTATAAAGCTCAGGGGTAACATATTCCTGAATGCGGGCGAGGTCGTTGTTGTCCCAGGCGCGCTGGAGCGTCATGAAATGTTCCTTGGCGCCACCCAGAAAGCGTTCCCTGTCAAACCAGGCAGGCGTGTCGCTGCGCAGGCTGTCGGCAAGGCTACCGGATGCCGGGTCGGCACTGGCGCTACGCCGTTTGTGCACGGTCGCGGTGGCGGCGGGTGAGGGGCCAGCGGGAGCCGGCCGGTTCTGGCGCATCATTCGGAACGCATAGAAGGCCAATGCCGCAACGCCTGCCATGATGAGCATATCCATGAGTCGCAGCTCGTCAAACGCGCCGCCAAAAAACAGCGCCGCGAGCAGGCCGCCCGCCAGCATTCCACCCAGCATACCGCCCATGCCGCCGCGCCGGGTTGTCGTACCGGCCTTGTTGGGTGCGTTGGTTTGTGCCGTGGATTTGGGTGCCGCCGCGGGGCGGTCTGCCGAGCGCGAAAAGCTGCCGAAACTTTTACCTCCGCCCATACGGCGCGCGTCGGCGTGGTCTATGGCAGCACTAAAGGCTAAAAAGCCGGTCAGCAGCATAATCAATCCCTGCCTGAACACGCCGTGCCGTAACAGACCGCGTCGTAATAAGCCCGGTTGTATCATTGTGGTATCTCCGCGGCCCATGGCCGTGTGATGTGGTGAAAAAAGTGAATAGTGGGGAAACGCCATTTTAACGCTTATGCTGGACAATCACCTGTTTTTAAACCAATACAAAAGAGGGAATGTGATGCGTCTGAAAAGTGAAGACAGCCTATTGTTGATGGTGGATTTGCAGGCCGGGTTATTGCCCGTGGTGGATGGCGGGGCACAGCTCGTCAATGAAGCCGGCTGGCTGGCAGGAGTGGCCGAGCTGGTGGGCGTGCCTGTATGGGTGACAGAGCAGTCGCCTGAAAAAATCGGCGCAAGTGCGCCTGAACTTTTGAACATGCTGGGTGAGCACCAGCGTTTCCAGAAGCAGTATTTCAGTGCCATGGGCGAGACGGATTTCCGTGATGCGTTGGCGGCAACGGGAAAATCACAAATCGTGATATGCGGTGCCGAAGCGCACATTTGTGTGCTGCAAACGGCGCTTGACCTGCAGAGCGCGGGATACTCCGTGTATTGGCTAAGTGACGTGACGGCCAGCCGCCGCCGAGAAGAAGCAGCACTTGCCCGTGAGCGTGCCTGCGCGGGCGGTGCACTGGGTGTCACAGCGGATATGGTCGCCTACGAGTGGATCGAACGCTGCGATACGGAAACGTTCAAGCAGGCGCACCAGGCATTGCTGAAGCGCCGCTCGGCAAGGCCATTGACTTTCTACTAACGGCCGGTCATCAATACAGTCCTGTTCAGGGTCGATCCCGTTCGCGCCGGGTGAATACCAGCGTATCACCCTGTGATGCCTCGGCATCAAAGCCATAGCCCGCGACGTTAAACGCCTTGAGCCCTTCGGCATCGTCGAGGCGCTCCCGGATCATCCAGGCGCTCATCAGTCCGCGGGCTTTCTTGGCGTAAAAGCTGATGATCTTGTAACTGCCGTTTTTCTCGTCCTTGAAGGTCGGGGTAATCACCCGGGCGTCGAGCGCTTGCGTATCGACAGCCTTGAAGTACTCGTTGGATGCCAGGTTAACCAACACCTTCGAGCCGCTTTGGGTGATAGCATCATCCAGCGCCCGGGTAAGCGCCTGTTTCCAGAACGCATAAAGATCCTTGCCGGCAGGGTTGGCAAGCCGGGTGCCCATCTCCAGGCGGTAGGGCTGGATCAGATCGAGTGGGCGCAGCAATCCGTAAAGCCCGGAGAGAATGCGCAGGTGCGACTGGGCAAAGTGATTGTCGGCATCGCTGAAGCGTTCAGCCTCAAGGCCGGTGTACACATCCCCCTGAAAGGCCTGTGCCGCGGGCTTGGCGTTGTCCGGGGTAAACGGCGTGTGCCACTCGCCAAAGCGTGCTGCGTTGAGGCCGGCGAGCTTGTCGCTGACGCCCATCAGTTCGCTGATCTGTTGGGGAGAGTAGCCACGCAGGATATCAATCAGCGCCTGGCTGTTGTCGAGAAAGTCGGGGCGGGTAAACTCGGCTGTCGTCGCTGGAGTGTCAAAATCCAGCGTTTTGGCGGGGGAAATAACGCTTAGCATGGGCGCTCCGTTAAGCCAGTGTGATGAAGCTCGGGAAATAACCGATTGACCCGACATGATACCAAGCCCCGGCCAAGGCCGGGGCTATTACCGTGATAGCGGCCGAATCGCTCTCTTATGGATCGTTCTTGTGCGCGGCGCTTACGGGCAGGGATTGGGCATGCGCCGATGAATGTCGTCGATGGCATCAAGCACGTCATCGTCAAGCCGCAGGGCTTCACTTGCCAGGTTGCTTTCGAGCTGTTCCATGGTAGTGGCGCCGATGATGTTGCTGGTCAGGAAACGCCGTGAATTGACGAAGGCCAAGGCCATCTGTGCCGGGTCCAGCCCGTTTGCACGCGCCAGCGATACGTAAGCTTCGATCGCCGTTTCTGCCTGCGGCGTCGTATAGCGCTTGAAACGCTCATACAGTGTCAGCCGGCCGTTGGCCGGGCGTGCGCCGTGTAAATACTTGCCCGACAGCGCGCCGAAGGCCAGCGGGGAATACGCCAGCAAACCCATGTTTTCACGGTGGGCAATTTCGGCAAGCCCCACCTCAAAGCTGCGGTTGAGCAGGTTATACGGGTTTTGTACCGAAGCGATTCGCGGCAGGCTCATCCGGTCGGCCAGTTCCAGCGCTTTCATGACGCCCCAGGGCGTTTCGTTGGACAGGCCAATGGCACGCACCTTACCGGCATCGACCAGCTCTTTCAGCGCCGAGAGGCTTTCTTCCAGCGGCGTGGCCGCTTCTTCCTCGTCGTGCTCATAGCCCAGCTTGCCGAAAAAGTTGGCCTGGCGGTCGGGCCAGTGCAGCTGGTAAAGGTCCACGTAATCGGTATTCAGCCGTGCAAGGCTTGCGTCAACAGCCTGGTGCAGGTGCTCGCGAGTCAGGCGTGGGCCGCCGCGAATATGATCGGCCCCGGGGCCTGCTGCCTTGCTGGCAATGATCACGTCGTCCCGGGCGCCGCGGCGGGCAAGCCAGGAGCCGATATAACGCTCGGTGAGCCCCTGGGTGTCGGCGATGGGCGGAACGGGATACATCTCTGCCGTGTCGATAAAGTTGATGCCGAAGGCAACGGCGCGATCCAGCTGTTCGTGGGCCTGAGCCTCGGTATTCTGTTCGCCAAACGTCATGGTGCCCAGACACAGCCGGCTGACTTCCAGGCCGGTGTTACCCAAGGGGCGCGTGTGCATCGTGATCTCCTTCTGAAAGGCAGGCAGTTCATGGCCATCAGCGGCCTTTCTCCTGCGTGTGAAAAGCATGGTAGCGATGGTGTTGGCGGGCAGCAAATCACGGGGGTTGAGTCCTTGCAGCGCCAGGCGTATGCTTGCCAGCCCTTCACCGGCTCAGGCCGGTTTCTTGCAGGGATGGGTGGTCGCCAACGTCTTTTTGGCGGCCTTTCCGGGATCAACTTGATAGGCAAGGTGGTTTGCCATGTTGCAGGCATCATCTTTGTTTACGCGTATTGAATATCGCCTGGCCGAGCGGCTGTTTCATACCCGCTGGCTGTTGCCGCGCTCAAAGCGCACCCAGCGGCTGACCCTCAGGCTATTCAAACGCTGCGCGGACGCGGGACATCCCGACGCGCTGTCGGTTTACGGGCATATGCTGTTTCATCGCAGCGCTTCGCCACAGGACAAGGCGCGTGGTGCGCGCTACGTGGTAGAAGCGGCCCACGCGGGTGATTTAAAAGCCCAGTACCAGGTCGCCAGAATTTACGAGTACGGCTGCGCCCAGTACCCGCGCCGGGACGAATACGCCGTTACCTGGTATGCCCGGGCGGCCAAGGCCGGTCATTACCTTGCCGCCGAGCGATTGGTGCGAGCGTATCAGCAGGGCGATCTGGGGCTTGCCGTTGATGGCGAGCAGGCCGGCTATTGGCAGCAGATGGCCGATAGCACCCTGCCCCCGGCCAGCGCTGCCTGATCCCGGCGGGATACACGACGCTTCACAGGATGAGAAGGCCCGTGACCGAGACGCTACCTACACTGCTGGATATCGAAGCGTCCGGGTTCGGGCGCGGCAGCTACCCGATCGAGGTGGGCATTGCCCGGCCTGACGGCAGTCGCTGTGCGTTTTTGATTCAGCCGCTGGATGAATGGACCCACTGGGACCCCAGGGCCGAGCTGTTGCACGGCATTTCCCGGGCGCGCCTGCACCGCGAAGGCTATCCCGTGGCGCAGGTGGCACGTTGGATCAACGACGAGCTGGCAAGTATTGGCAAGGCGTACAGCGACAGCTGGGGGTACGATAACACCTGGTTATCGCTGCTGTTTCATCACGCCGGCATGCTGCCGGGCTTTCGCCTGGAGGCACTGCGCCTGCTGCTTAGCGAAGACCAGCAGGCACTGTGGAGCGAGACCAAGGAAGCGCTGATTGTCGAGCGGGGCATTCACCGTCATCGTGCCGGCGACGATGCCCGCCTGTTGCAGCTGACCTATGCGCGCACGCTGAGCCTCACGACGCCGCTGCGTTAACCTCCAGCAGCACCTTGCCCGTATTGGCGTTATTTTCCATATGAGTGTGCGCCTCGTTGACCTGTTCAATCGGCCAGCAGCGGTCGATCAGCGCGCTAATCTCGCCGTTTGCCAGCAATGGCCAGGCGTGGGTATAAAGCGCCTGCATGATCGCGCCCTTGGCCGCGGCTGGCTTGCTGCGCAGGGTTGAGCCCAGCAGACGCTGGCGCTTCATCAACAGACGGCCCATATCCAGTTCGGCGTGGCGCCCGCCCATGATGCCGATCAGTACCAGCCGTCCGTCAGTGCTCAGCACGCGCTGGTTGTCGGGTAAATAGCTTGCCCCCACCGGGTCAAGAATCACATCCACCTCGCCCCAGGCTTCTACCGCCTCGGCAAAGCTGCCGTCGTGGCGGTTGAAGCCCGCATCGGCACCGAGGGCGTGGCAGGCATCAAGCTTGGCGCGGCTGCCGGCGGTGACAAAGCAGGGGTGGCCGAAGGTGCGGCACAGCTGAATGGCCGCGCTGCCCACCCCGCTGGCGCCGGCATGCAGCAGCACGCGCTCACCGGCCTGCAGGTTTCCTTCCATGAACAGGTTAAGCCATGCGGTGGCGAACACTTCCGGCAGTGCGGCCCCCGTGCGCAGGTCGAGCCCGCGGGGCAGCGGCAGCACCTGGCGGGCATCGACGTTGACCCTCTCGGCGTAGCCGCCACCGGTCAGCAATGCGCACACCCGGTCACCGGCGGCCAAATGGTCGACGCCGGCACCGACTGTGGCCACCGTAGCGCTGACTTCCAGCCCCGGCACGTCGGACACGCCGGGCGGGGGCGCATACTGGCCGGCGCGCTGCATCAAATCGGCGCGGTTAACCCCGGCGTAGGCCACCTGAAGCTGTACCTCGCCTTCGCCGGGCGCAGCGATGTCGGAGATTTCCTGCCAGCTGGCGTGCTGCTGGCTGAAGGTGACGGCGTGCATGGGGCAAGCTCCTTGTGGGTTGCGAACGGTTCAGCCTTGCAGGCGGGCTTCCAGTGCGTCAAGCAGCGCATCGGGGGTGGCGGCGTCGAGCAGCATGTCGCGGGTCGGAGTGTTGAGAAAACCATGGCTGACGGTAGAGTCAAGAAAGGTCAGCAGTGGCGAGTAAAAGTCCTGCACGTTGAGCACACCCAGCGGTTTTTCATGTAGCCCGAGGTAGCCCCAGGTCCAGATTTCAAACAGCTCCTCAAGCGTGCCGATACCTCCGGGCAGCGCCATGAAAGCATCGGCGTTGGCCGCCATGGTGGCCTTGCGCGCGTGCATGTCGGGCACCCGGATCAGCTCCGTCAGGCCGAAGTGCGCCTGTTCGCGCTCGACCAGATGGTCGGGCATGACGCCGATCACCTCGCCGCCGGCGTCAAGCGTGGCGTTGGCCAGCTCGCCCATCAGACCAATGCGCGCGCCGCCGTATACCAGCGTGTGCCCGTGCTCGGCAATTGCTGTGCCCAGTGCCGTGGCGGCCTGACGAAAGTCGGGATGCTCACCGGAGCGGGAGCCAAGATAAACGCAAAAACGTGCCATACCGCATGATCCTTGTGGCAAAAGTCGTGTGGGTGAATTTTCGGGACACCGTGTTCAGGGCAGGCAGCGGTCAAGCTGGTAGTGGTCATCCAGCCATTGGCCGATGGCGTTGTGGCTGCCCAGATGGTGGGCGTACTGGGTGTGCAGGCAGCGCACCTGATCCCAGTTGCTGATGCCGCCCACGCCGCGTTCGGTGAGCACTCGGGTGTAACCGCGACGTTCAATGTCGGCCTTTTGTTCGGCGCTCATCCACTCCCAGCGCTCGGCGATGTAGTCGCGGTGGCTTTGATGGTAGGCGGCGAGAAAGTCGGGATCTTCCTGCAGCTGCTGTTCCAGCTGTTTGATTACGCCGGCAGCTTCAAGGTGCGAAATTTCCACCTTCAGGCGCTCGGAGCACAGCCAGTACAGCGTGGGAAACGGCGCACCGCCGACGATCGGCGCCATACGTAATGCCAGCGGCGTACCCTCGCCGTCCACTGCGGCAATGGCTTCGAGGCCGCGGGGCGCGCGCCCCAGCTGGCAGGTAATGATATCTATCTCAGACGCCGAAGGGGCGTGCCGGGTGCGGGTCAGCATGGAAACGTCTCTTGTAGAGCAGTGGAGTAAACGGCGGGCAGGCGCTTGTGAAAGCGTCAGGTGGGTACATCCTGAACGAATTTGTTCGAGCGCCCTACGGCGCGAAAAAAGCAGCGATTCAACTGTGCAGGCGTGGCCACATAGCCCCAGCGGCGTTCGCAAAACTCGGCGGCGCGCGCCAATAATACGCCGTATAGCCGGTTAAAGGGCGCATCATAATCGTAGGGATCTGCGCCGGCCAGATGAATATGCGGATAGTCGGCGAAGCGTTCCATGAAGTAGTGCTCGAGTTCGGCCTCCACCGCACGGTGCTGGTGCGTATTTTCCGGGTCCAGCCACAGGTTGTAGCGAATGGCCATAAGGCGGCTCCTGGCGGTTGCAGGGAAGCAGGGTTGCTGAATACCGTTCGTGGCGGCATGCTTTCAGGTACTTTTGATGAGCGGATTTTCGATGGCTGGCCTGTCAGCCACCGAATGCTTGATCACCGATTTTTGCATAACCTGCAGAGGGCTACCATGGCGTTTGATTTTGCCACGCCGATTGAACGGCGACACCCCGACGGCAACTGGTCGTCAAAAAAATGGCACCGCTACGGTAGTGACGTGCTACCGCTTTGGGTCGCGGATATGGATTTTCGTTCGCCGCCCAATGTCAACGAGGCGCTGGCCCGCCGCGTGGATCACGGCGTTTATGGCTATGCCGGCGTCTCTGAAAAGCTTGAAACCGCGCTGTGCGAGTGGAGTGAAAACCACTACGGCTGGGCGATTGAACCCAGCTGGCAGCAGTGGCTGCCGGGCGTGGTGCCGGCGCTGCATGTGGCCAGCCTGGCGCTGACCAACCCCGGCGACGGCGTACTGACCGTGACGCCAATTTACCCGCCGTTTTTGAGCGTGGCCCGGCACACCGGCCGGCTGGCGCAGCAGGCCGCGCTGGCTCCGCCACAAACGCCGGATGGCGACTGGCGGCTTGATCTTGACGCACTTGAAGCCGCGATCACCCCGGAAACGCGGCTGCTGCTATGGTGCCAGCCGCATAATCCCACGGGCCGCGTGTGGCGCGACGATGAGCTTTCAGGGCTTGCCGAGCTGGTCGTGCGTCATAACCTGTACGTGGTATCGGACGAGCTGCACTGCGATCTGCTGCTGGATCAGGGCGCACGCCACCGGCCGCTGGCAGCGGCCTATCCTGAGCTGCTGGCACGCACCGTGACACTCTGGGCGCCGTCCAAGACGTTCAATCTGGCCGGGCTTTCCACCGCCTGCGCAGTGATTGCCGACCCTGCACTGCGTCAGCGTTTTCAGGCCGCGACAAAAGGACTGATGCCCGAGTGCAACGTATTGGGGCTCGTCGCCGCCGAGGCGGCCTATGGCGCGGGCGATCTCTGGCGTCAGGCCCTGCTGGAAACCTTGCGCGGGCATCGCCAGCGGCTCGTGGAGCGAGTGGCGCAGTGGCCGGGCGTGAGCATGAGCGCGCCGGAGTCCACCTATCTGGCCTGGCTGGACATGCGCGACGCGGGGCTTGGCGATACGCCCCAGCAAGCGCTGCTGAAGCAGGCCGGCGTGGCGCTGTCCGACGGTGCCGACTTCGGCCATCCGGGCTTTGTGCGGCTGAACTTCGGCACCACGGCCAGCCAGCTGGAAGCCGCCCTTGAGCGCATGGATACGTTGCTCAAGGGTGAATAAAGCGGTGCGGAATCAATACAGCTGGGCAAACAGCTTGCGGCGGTAAGTGACGGTCAGCGGGTGTTCGGCGCCCAGTGCGTCGAACACCTGCAACAGCGTCTTGCGCGCGGCATCATCGTTATAGCTGCGATCGCTTTGCATCAGGCGCAGCAGGCCTTCAAGCCCGGCTTCGTAGCTGCCGTCGGCGATATGGCGCAGGGCGCGCTGAAAGCGTGCCTCGCTATCGTCGCGCTCGCCCAGTGCCTCGATGTCGGCCGGGGGAAGCGCCTGTTCGCCAAAGTCGATGCTGGCGCGTACGCCCCGGGCCGGCGCGGCATCGCGCTCTTCCGGCGGCAGGTTGTCGAGCACGCCACGGGCGTCGTCGCCAAGGCCCTGGGCCACCAGCGTACGCGCCAGGCTGACCTGGTAGGCGTAATGCTCGGGGTATTGCTCCACCAGCGTTTGATAGATCTCCCGGGCAGCGGCTGGGTCGCCGGCCTCAAGGGCCGCGTCGGCCAGCTCTTCGGGGCTCGCCGGGGCGTCTTCCGGGGGCTGAAAGTAGCGTCCCAGCCATTCACGCAGCTCTTTTTCCGGCAGCGTCCCCTGAAAGCCATCGACCAGCCCGCCCTGGCTGACCAGCTTCACGTCCGGCACCGAGCGTACGCCCAGCTGGCCGGCAATTTCGGCGTTGGCCTCTACGTCAAGCCTTGCCAGCACGAAGGCGCCGCGGTATTCCAGCGCCAGCTTCTCGAGTATCGGCATCAAAGTCTGGCACGACTCGGAACCTGGCGCCCAACAGCCAAGCAGAAACGGCACCTGCATGGAGGCTTCAAGAACCTGCTGAATGTTGCTGGCATCGGCATCGAGGATCACGTCTTCGCGGCGTACCTCGCCTGTGGCGGCGTTCTCGCCGGCCTGGGTGCCGGGCTGTGCAGGGGGGGCATCTGACGTGGCTGAGGGCTGATCGAGGGGCGCGGTCAGCGCCTCGCCGGTACGCGGATCAATAATCGGCATAAGAACTCTCTGGGAAACAATAAAGTTAGCTAGGATATGCAGGCGACACCGCCCGGATTCAAGGCGCGGCACACAACCTTGTTTTTTCATGTTCAGGAGACATCGGCTTTATGCCCACCCCCGACGCCGCTGTGGATGCAGCTTTTGATACGGTCATCCAATGCCCGCTGACGCTACGCCGCCAGGCCATTTTACAGCTGGCCGGCGCGCAATATCCCGCCGGTCGCCAGGAACTTGCCCAGGCCGTTGATGCGCATCTGGCAACGCCCGAGCACGACTGGGACGGGCTCTGGGTGGCCATGCACGGCGATACGCTCCAGGCGGCGCTGTGGGTACAGCCGCTGCCCGGTAACATGGCGCAGCTGTGGCAACCCCACGCCACGGGCGAGATCGCCGCTGAGCTGCTGGCCGCCGCCCGGCGCTTTATGCACGAGCAAGGCTTTGCGCTGTGCCAGACCGTGCTGGCGCCCGATGACACCGCCGCTGCTCGGCAGCTTGAAGATGCCGGAATGCGCCTGCTGGCGCCGCTTGAGTACCTGACCGCGCCGGTAAGCGAGCCGCCGACAGCGCCGGCTATCCGGCTGTCGCCCTGGGCCGCGCTTGGCCACGAACAGCAGCTTGCCCTGCTGGGCGCAGTGCAGGAAGACTCGCTTGACTGCGTGGCGCTGCGGGAAGCGTTGGATACCGACGCTTTGCTGGCGGGCTTTTTGCAGCAGGATGACAGCGCGCCGGCCAACTGGTGGGCGGTATACCTGGTGGATGCGCCGGATTCTGCCCCCGTTGGCGCACTGCTGCTGGCGCCGCGCCGCGAAGTGCAGGGCATGGAGCTTTTGCTGATGGGGATAACGACGCCGGCGCGCGGGCGCGGGCTTGGCCGGGCCGTGCTGGACGCAGCATTTGCCGAGGCTTGCAAGGCCGATGCCCGGCGCTTGCTGCTCTCGGTGGATACCACCAATACGCCTGCCTGCCGGCTTTACCGGCGAGCAGGGTTCAGCTGCTATTCGCGCCAGCAGGTATACGCCTGGATTGCTCGGCCGACAACCTGAACGCCAGGGGCATGCGTATTGCTTCATGTGTCATTGTGTTAATAAACGGTCGTTTGATTTATCGTAATGCTCAGACTCGGCGGCATGCAGCCGCCCCCCCCCTGCAATATTAGAGACGATTCATGCGTAAACCAGCTGCCTTTTTATGCGCCGTGCTATTGCTTGCCGGCTGCGGTGATCCGTCGGCCAATAGCGCCGGACAGACATCGGAGCACCGCGTCAAGACTCGCCCGGTCACCTCCGTGACGGCGCCGACCATTCGCCTGACCGGAGTGATTCGGGCGCGCTATGAAACGCCGCAGGCGTTCCAGGTCAGTGGGCAGATCGCCACCCGCGAGGTGGACTCGGGCCAGCGAGTGGCCAAAGGCGATGTGCTGTTTACCCTGGACCCCAGTGATTTGCGCCAGTCGCTGACCGCCGCCAAAGCCGAGCTGGCTTCGGCCAAAGCGTCGGCAGCGGTGGCCCGGGCGGACCTTGAGCGTGATCGCAAGCTGTTCCAGCGGGATTACCTCAGCCGTCAGGCGTTTGACCGTGCCCAGCTGTCGGCCGAACAGGCCAACACTCAGGAAGACGCCGCCCGGGCGCGCATGGAGCAGGCGCAAAACGCGCTGGAATACGCCACGTTGCGCGCCGAAAGCGACGGCCTGCTGATTGAGGTCAGCGGTGAGCCGGGGCAGGTAGTGCAGAGCGGCCATCCGGTAGCGCGTCTGGCCAGGGCCGGGCCGCGGGAAGTGGAGGTCGCGTTTCCATCTGATGTGCGCCCGCCGGCTACCGGCGAGCTTTTGCTGGATGACGAGCGCATTGCCCTGAAGCGCCGGGAAGTGTCCGGCTCGGTGGATGCGGCCAGCCGTACCTGGCAGGCGCGCTACCGGCTGGCCGTGGGCTCGTCCGCGGAAGAGTTGGCCGACGGCATCGGCCTGGGCGAAGTCGTGCAGACCCGCTTTGTGACCGCGATGCCGGATGCCGGCGCACCGGCGCTATACCGCGTGCCGGTGGCTGCCGTGGATGAACGCGGCGAGGGGCCACGGCTCTGGCATATTATTGACGGCAAGGCACGGGCGTTTGCCGTCAAGGTGACCAGGGTCGAGCGTGATCAGGCGCTGGTCAGCGGCAGCGAGTTACGCAGTGGCATGCGCGTGATTGCGCTGGGCACGCACCTGCTGACGCCGGATATGCCCGTGCGCGCCCTTGACGCCCCGCGTGACGACGAGGAGTAACGCCGTGAGTTTTCCCAATTTATCGGCGATTGCGGTGCGCGAGCGCTCGGTGACGCTGTTTTTCCTGATTATTGCGCTGCTTTCCGGACTCTACGCCTTCATTTCCATGGGCCGCGCGGAAGATCCCGATTTTACCATGCGCGTGATGATGGTCTCGGCGGTCTGGCCTGGGGCCACGCCTGCAGAAATCCAGAACCTCGTTGCCGACCCGCTGGAAAAACAGATTCAGGCGGTGGATAACGTCGACCGGGTGGAAACCACCATCCGCCCCGGGCGGGCGGACATGCAGATCGAGTTTGAAGAATCCACCCCCGGCGAGGCCGTACCCCAGCGCTTTTATCAGGTGCGCCGGCGCATGCAGGACGCTGCCGGCTCGCTGCCTGACGGTGTGGTCGGGCCGATCATCAACGAGGATTTCGGCGACGTATATTTCTCGCTGGTGGCACTCACCGCGCCGGACCTGACCATGCGCGAGATGTTGCGCCGCGCTGAAGGTATTCGCGATCGGTTGCAGCGGGTGGAGGGCGTCAACCGTGCCGAGGTACTGGGCGAGCGCGACGAACGCGTGCAGATCGATTTTGACATGCCCCGGTTGCAGAGCCTGGGGATTGCTCCCCGGGACGTGTTTGATGCCATCGAGGCGCACAACCAGCTGTTGCCCGCAGGTTATCTGGAAACCGACGGACCGCGGGTCTATCTGCGGTTGGGCAGCGATCTTTCCGACCCCGAAGCGCTGGCCGACGTGCCCATCCGGATTGGCGAGCAGCTGATCCGGATGGGCGATATCGCCAGCGTTAATCGCGGTTATGAAGACCCACCCGATTTCATGGTGCGAGCCTTAGGCGAAGACGCCCTGCTGTTGGGCGTGGTCATGCGTGACGGCGAGAACGGCCTTGAGTTTGGCGAGCAGCTGGACGGATTCTGGAAACAGGAGCGTGAGCGGCTGCCGCTGGGCATTTCCCTTGATGTAATGACCAATCAGGCCGATGCCATTGCCGGTGCGGTCAACCTGTTTCAGGTGAAGTTTCTGGTCGCCGTGGTGGTGGTCATGCTGGTCACCATGCTGGCCGTGGGGCTGCGCGCGGGCATTGTCGTGGGCATTGCGATTCCGGTCACGCTGGCGATGACGTTTGTGGTCATGAAGGCCATGGGTATCAATCTTGACCGTGTGACGCTTGGCGCGCTGATCATTGCGCTGGGGCTGTTGGTGGACGATGCAATCATTGCCATCGAAATGATGATGGTCAGGATGGAGCAGGGCTGGGACCGCGTCAGCGCGGCTTCTCACGCCTGGGAAGTTACCGCTGCGCCCATGCTGTTTGGCACCCTGGTCACGGTGGCTGGCTTTGTGCCCATCGGCTTTGCCCGTTCCAATGTGGGCGAGTACGCCGGTAATATTTTCTGGGTGCTGGCCATTGCACTGCTGCTTTCGTGGATCGTGGCGGTGGTGTTTACCCCGTATCTGGGCGTCAAATTGATGCCGGCGCGCCATACCGGCTCGGGCGCCGAGAGCGACGCCTACCAGTCACGCCACTACCGGCGCCTGCGCCGGCTGGTCAGCGGCTGCGTGCACTATCGTAAAAGCGTGGTGGGGCTCACCGCCGTGTTGCTGTTGCTGGCAATAGCAGGGATGGCGGGGCCGGTGGAAAAGCAGTTTTTCCCCAGTTCTGACCGCCTTGAAGTGCTGGTCAGCGTTGATCATCCCGAAGGCACCTCGATTGCGGCGACCAATGCCACCACGCACCGGCTGGAGTCGTTGATCAACCAGGCCGACGGCGTGGCCTCGCTTTCCGCCTATGTGGGCGGCGGTGCGCCGCGGTTTTTCATCTCCGCAAGCCCCGAGCAGCCCAATCCGGCCTTTGCTCGGCTGATTGCCGTTGCTGACGATGTCGAAGCCCGAGATGCACTGATGCAAACCCTCCAGAAGCACGTGACCAACGGCGAGTTCCCCGAGGCCCGGGTGCGGGTGGAAACGTTGCTCTACGGCCCGCCGGTAGACTGGCCGGTGAGCGTGCGGGTGCTGGGCCATGATACCGATACGCTACGTGAAATCGGCCATAAGGTGCGCGATGTTTTTGCGCAAAATCCGGCCACTCGCGACCCGCATCTGGCCTGGGACGGACGCGTGCCCACCGTGCATCTGGCGATGGATTCCCACCGGCTGCGCCTGTTGGGGCTGGCGCCGGATGATGTGGCACGCCAGCTGCAGTTCCAGCTTGATGGCGTCACCATCACCCAGCTGCGCGACGGCATCCGCCTGGCACCCGCCGTGGGGCGCGCCGCCGCGAATGACGTGGCGACCCTTGAGAGCCTTGAGGTACAAACCCACGACGGTAAACGTGTGCCGCTGGCCCAGCTGGGCGAGCTTGAGGTGGCCTTTGAACAGCCGGTGATCAAGCGTTACAACCGCGAGCCGTTTGTGGCCGTCAATGCGGAAGTGTCGGGCGCTCAGGCCAAGGACGTCAGTCAGCAGGTCTGGGCCTCGCTTGCCGAGTTGCGCGCCGGCCTGCCCGAGGGCTACCGGCTGGAAATCGGCGGCTCGGTGGAGCAGTCGGCCAAGGCCGAAGCCTCGATCACGGCGCTACAGCCGCTGATGGTGATTCTGATGCTGACGTTCATCATGCTGCAGATGCGCTCGTTTTCCGGCACCTTCATGGTGGTGGCAACAGCTCCGCTGGGATTGATCGGCGCGGTAGCGGCCATGCTGCTGTTCAGCCAGCCCTTCGGCTTTGTGGCCATGTTGGGACTGATTGGCCTTGCCGGCATTCTGATGCGCAACACGCTGATCCTGACCCAGCAGGTGGCCGACAACCAGTATCACGGCATGGCCCTGCGCGACGCTGTGGTCGAGGCCGGCGTGCAGCGTGCGCGCCCGGTGGTGTTGACCGCGCTTGCCGCCATCTTTGCCTTTATTCCGCTGACCATGGACAGTTTCTGGGGGCCGCTGGCCTTTGTGCTGATCGGCGGCGTGGCAGCGGGCACGCTGATTACCCTGCTGTTTGTGCCCGCGCTTTACGCGCTGTGGTTCCGCATTGCCGCCGAGTCTTCAGCGGCGGAGCAATAGACGGCGAGCGTCATTTGCGGCGGTGCTTGCGTTTGGCCGCCACGGCGTAGCGATACGCCCGCAGTACGCTGTGGGCAAAATGTTCGATGCGATGGCCGGCGGCAAAGTCGGCTGCCTGCCGGCCCATGCGCCGACGCTTGTCGTCATCGCTTAGCAGCGTGGCGACGGCGTGGCTCCATGCCTGTACGTCCGGTGCGGTTTTATAGCCGTTGCCGCCCTGGCTGACGATATCCTCGATGCCGCTTGAACGGATCACCACCACCGGCAGGCCGGCGGCCATGGCTTCAAGCACCACCATACCCTGGGTTTCCGACCGCGAAGCGAAGACGAACAGCTCGGCCATGTGGCAGTAAAGCGGAATGTCCGCCGGCGGCACCGCGCCGGCAAGGGTGACGTGGTCGGCAAGCTCAAGCGCGTCAATGCGTGCCTCAAGGCGCTGGCGGTCATGCCCTTCGCCCACCAGCAGCAGGTGGGCGTTGTGCTCGCCACTGTCGTGCAGCAGGCGCAGGCCGTCGAGCATGAAATCGATGTTTTTTTCGCGGCTAAGGCGCGAGATCGATACCAGAATGCGTTTACCATCCAGCCCGTATTGCGCTTTCAGCGCCGCGACGGCGCTCGGGTCTGTCCGGGCGAAGCGCTCGTATTCAATGCCTGTCGGCTGCACGAAGATCGGTTTTTTCACCCCGATGATGCGTAAATATTCCTCCACTGAGCTGGTCGGCACAATGATGGCATCGCAGCCGTTGGCGAAGCGCTTGACCAGCGCGTGAGAGATAAAATTACGAAACAGCGGCCCGGGCAGCGGTACATAATGGGCGTAGTGCTCAAGACGGGTGTGGTAGGTATAGACCACCGGCACGCGCAGCAGGCGGCCGACCAGCTGGCCGGCACGGCCGATCCAGAACGGGTGATGCACGTGAATGACATCCGGCGCAAAGGCGCGCACCCGGGAAAAAATCCGCCAGGTGAAGATGTTGGCCAGCCGGAACTCCTGATGTTTGCCCAGCGGCAAAAGCGAAGGCAGGCGCAGTACGTCGGCTTCGTCATGGCTGCTCTGCCGGATGGCATAGCGCGGGGCGACGATCATGACCGGTTGCCCCAGAGCGGCTAGCCCGCGCTTCAGGCGCTCGATGGAAATCGGCACGCCGCCGATAAACGGCAGGTAATTGTTGGTGAACATGGCCGTGCGCAGCGGCGTGCCGTCATCATCGTCCGGGTCGATATCGAAATCGGGGTAGTAGTGGGGCTCGGTGAAAATTCGGCGGTATAGCCAGATGGCAATGGCGATGAAGATCGCCACCAGCAGGATGAAATTGAGATAGCCCACGTAAAACAGCGAATAAATGAAGAACCACAGGCTTTCCGCGGTGCGCCAGAACGGATGTTGACCGATATCCAGCGGTTTTTCTTCAATGGTGACGTTGCCGTCGTTTACGTCCACGGAAACAAAGTGATAGCGGCTTTTCCCGCGGTTGAGCACCAGCCCGCCGGCACCGCCGGTGACCACATAGTCGGTGGTGCCGTGGGTCTGACGATCGAACAGGCCAAGCTCGGCGGAAAACACCGCGTTGACGCCGGCACGCTCGATGAGCCGGGCAAAGTCCTTGCGCGAGGCGTCGGGAAACAGGTAATCGTCGTCCAGACGCAGCAGGCTTGAATAGTCCACCGGATACAGCGGATAGGCGCTGAAGACAAAATGGTCGCGGGCCGTGGAGGTGTGCAGAAGCTCATCCAGCCAGCGCAGCTGCCAGCCATAATCGGTGGTGCCGGTGCTGTCCAGAAAGGTAAAGCGCGTGTGGCCGGCGGCAAAGCTGAAGTGGTAGGGGCCGAAGTGATCATAAAAACGAAACCCGCCGATGCGGCTTTCTTCCAGCGGGCCAAAGGTCAGCAGGTAGGGCATATCAAGCTTTGAGAGCGTGCCGAACAGCGCGCGATACTTGTCCTCGCCGCCGCTGGACACGGCATTGCCGGCCGAAATGACAAAGTCGTAATCGCCCTGATTCAGCTGGGGGATGATCTTGCGCTCGAAAATCCCCACCGAGTTGTTGATATTGCCCAGCACTGCAAAGCGGTAATGCTCTTTTTGCTCCAGCAATGCTTCTATTTTCTTGACCTGCACGGCATGGTTGGCGGCAAAATCCTGCTCAAAAAAGTTGAGATAGACCTTGTAGCCAAGCAGGGCGGCAATCAGCGTCAGGTTGAGATAGAAAAACCACTGGATGAGTCGCTGGCGGTGCACGCGCTTGAATCTCCTCGGGCGGGATCGGGACATAATGCCCGTGAACATGGCATGAAAGCCCGCCGTTTCGCTGAGGGGCAGGGGCGCTTGTTATGCCATCAGGGTAAATGGGTACGTGGGGCAGGTTTTTAACACAGTATGGCCGAATGCAGATACTTTTCAGACGTAGCCTGAGGAATAGACATGACACGTTCGCTCTATATTGCGCTGGGCGCGCTTTTATTATTGGCAGGGTTCGCCGGGCTTTGGCAGTGGCTGGCCATGCACGATGTGCTGACCGTTGAGCGGGCGCGGGACTGGGTGGCAGCCGCGCCGCAGTGGCGTGATTCGCCCTGGGCGTTTGTGGCGGTCAGCGGGGTCTACGTGGCCGCGCTGCTGGTCATGTTTCCGCTGAGTATTCTGGTGGCGGTAACGGGGCTGGTGTTCGGCCCGTTGTGGGGCTTTGTTTACGCTACCCTGGGGACACTGTGCTCTTCCGTGGTGTCTTACCGGGTGGGCAAAATGCTCGGGCGTGAGGCTCTGCTCAATTACGGCGGCCAGCGTTTGAACGGCCTGTCGCGCTATCTGGCCGGGCGCGGGGTGCGCTCCATGGTGGTGGTCAATTTGCTGCCGCTGGCGCCCTTTACCCTGACCAACATGATGGCCGGCGCCTTTCATCTGCGCTTTCGTGACTACATGATCGGCTCGGTGCTGGGCATTGTGCCAGGGCTTGCTGGCGTCACGCTGCTGGGTAGCCAGCTGGGTGCGCTGGCCACGGCCAAAGACCACGACGAAGTGCTCTGGGCGCTAGGCGGTCTGGCTGTTGGTATCGTGCTGTTGTATGTCCTGCGTCGTTACTCCAGGAGTCGTCATTAGGGTTTGTAGGAAAAGTTGTCGAGCGCAGTTCAGACAAGGCAAAAAAACAGCGAAATAGCGCAGTTTACCGCGTGTAAATGAGCATTTTGAGCTGGTTTTTAACATCGTATGAATAAGCGCAGGCACTTTCCGGACAAAGCCTAGCGCCGGCCGGCCTGCAGGCAGCCGCCTACCACCAGCGCGCCGGCAATCGGCAGACGCCAGTCGAGCACGCTCATTCCTGCCAGTACCAGAAACGCCGCCGCCAGCACCGGTACGCCATAGGCCAGGCTTCCGATCACGCTTGCCCGGCCAAAGCGCAGCGCCTTGTCCCAGGCCACCATGGCAATGCCGAACGGCCCCAGGCCAATGGCCAGCCCCGCCAGCAGCGTGGTGTTGTCCGGCAGCGCAACGTGGCCTTCGGCAAAGGGCAGAAACGCCGCCGCGGTGATCACGCTTGCGATCAGCAGAATGCGCGGCATCAGCGGGGAAAGCGATACCGGCGTGGCCTGGCACAGCCAGGAATACAGCGCCCAGCACACCGCGGCCAGCGCGGCAAAGCCGTAGCCGGCAAGCGAGCCCTCGCCGCTGCCGCCGGCCTCGGGGGCCATCAGCAGCGCCGCGCCGGAAAAGGCGATCAGCGCCCCCAGCACGCTTGCAAAGCGTACCCGGCCAAAGGTCAGCCACTGGCTAAGCAGGATAAACAGCACCGGCCAGGTGTAGGTGATCAGGGCGGCGTCCGAGGCTGGCGCCAGCCGCATACCGATGAAATAGCTGCTGACCGCACCGGTGGTTAATAGCGGCAATCCCAGCCAGATGGCAAAACGCCAGCTTACGCTCAGGTGGCGGGTAGGCTCGCGCCGGCTAAGCGGCATGGTCGCTAGGGCGCCCGCCAACAGCGTAAGCGCGGCCAGTGGCAGCGGAGCAACATCCCGGGCCTGTTCGGCAAGCAGCGGGGCAGAACTCCATAGCACAACGGCAACCAACGCAGCGGCGATGCTGAAACGGCGGGGTGATAAAAGGTGAATTTGATGCATGCGATAGCTCCTTGCCCTGAATGTCACTCTCGCAGCATACTCAGTGGCTAAACATCATAAAATCGATGCTTTTTGATATAAACCATCACAGTTGGTGATGTATTGATGGGCGTGAACAAGGGAGACTTATGCGTGCCCCCACGTTTGACCTCACGCTGCTGCGTACGCTGGTGGCGGTGGCCGATACCGGCAGCGTGACCGCCGCGGCCAGCCGGCTGTCGTATACCCAGTCCACGGTCAGCATGCAGTTGAAACGGCTGGAAGCGCAGCTGGATCTCGAGCTTCACGAGCGCGTGGGGCGCAAGCTCAAGATTACCGCCGACGGCGAACGTTTGCTGACTCACGCCCGGCGGTTGCTGGCGGCCAACGACGAGGCCTGGCAGGACATGCAGGCGCGCCAGGTCAGCGGCGAGTTGCGCCTCGGCATTCCCGAAGACTACGCGCTGCTGCTGCCTGCGGTATTTACCTACTTTCACCAGCTGTATCCCGGCGTAGCGCTGGAGGTGATTTGTGGCACCAGTGCCGATCTGGCCGAGCGGGTGAAAAATGACGAGCTGGATCTAGCGCTGGTCACCCGCCAGCGCAACTCGCCGGGGGGTGAGGTGATCCGCCGAGAGCCGCTTTTATGGGCGGTGGGGTTGCAGCATCAGCCGCTGTTGCGCGACCCGCTGCCGCTGGCGCTGTATACCCGGGGGGCGGACGTGTTTCGGGAGGTGGCCGAACAGGCGCTGGCGTCGGCCGGGCGGCAGTGGCAGGTAGCCTATACCAGCCAGTCCATGAGCGGACTGACGCCGCTGGTGATTGCAGGGCTGGCGATCGTGGTGATTACCCGCAGCATGCTGACGCCGATGCTCAAGCTACTGGATGAATCCAGCGGCCTGCCGGCGCTGCCGAGCATCGAGCTGGCGCTGCACTGGGCACCCCACCGGCCGTCGGAGCCGGCGCGCAAGCTGGGTGACCTGATTCGCCGCCAGCTGGCCGAGCAGCCGGCGGACGTTTGACGCAAAAAGGCGACGGCCTGGCGGGTCAGGTCAGGTGGTTGTCCCATTTGAGCGGCAGGTCGGCAAGCGCGACCGCCTCGGGCTCGCCCGGGGTAATGCGGTATAGCCCGCCGCGCCCGGAGGAGACCACAAAGCCGCCGGTACCGTCGCAGCGCGCCCCGGCGGCGTCGGGCAGCGCATACTCGGCCACAAGTGCGCCGCTCTGGTGGTCAAGCAGCAGCACCTTGTGCCCGCGCGGTGCGGTAACCAGCACCAGCGGCCGGCTGCGGCTTATGGCGACGCTTGCGGTGTACTGCTGCAGGCTGGCGGTCAGCGCGTCATTCAGCGCAAGCTCCGAGAACGCGCTGTCCGGCCCCAGCCGGCAGAGCAGCGGGTGGGCTTCCCACTCCGGCCCCTGAAACTGGTAGCCGGCGATCACCGTGCCGTCGGCGGCCACGTCCAGGTGCCGACAGCTGAGCTGATGGTGGGACGGCCGGTGGCGCGCGGTAATCTCACCGCTTTCGCGGTTGACCAGCAAAAGGGCGGGGTCCATATCCTTGAGGTTGAGCTTGACCCGGCCGTAGTCCGGGTGGGTCTTGATGCCGCCAAGCCCCACCGCCAGCGTTTCGCCGTCGGGCAGCAGGCGGATCTCGTGGGGGCCGATGCCGTCAAGCGCAATATCTCGAACGTGGCGGTAGTCGCTCTCGGCGTCGTAGACCCGCACCAGCCCCATGGCGTCATGCAATCGGTTGGCGGTGACGTACAGGTAGCGCCCGGCGGGCTCGAACACGCCGTGGCCATAGAAGTGGTAGCCGTCGCCGGCGTCGATCTGGTGGCTCACTTCTTGCGCCTCACCGTCTACCACGTAGAAGCGCCAGCCCGGCCGGCGGGCAAATACCACTGCTTGGGGCTTGGCCGGAGATAGGCAGCCGCCGTGGCAGCGCTCGGGGATGGCGAGGGTAAAGTGGCGCTCGCCGCCCGGGGTAATCCCGGCAATGCAGTGGCGGCCGTCGGCGTCGTTGACCGCGCTGAACAGCCAGTCGGCGTGCTCGCGGCCTGGCAGCGCCCAGGCGATCGAGGGCACCGTGGTCAGGGCGGGCAGGGCCAGCGCCCCGGCCCCGGCGGCGAGCAGGCGGCGGCGAGTCTGGTTGACGGCCATATCAGTCCCCGTCGCTTGAGTTGAAACCCCGGCGCAGGCCGGTGGCGGCGGCCACGTCGCTTGCCAGCAGTCGGCGCAGCTGGCTTACCTGCACGTAAAAGCCCTGCAGGTCGGCGAAGGCGGCCTTTTGCTCGGGGCCTTCGCCTTCAATGGTCGGGGCTTCTATCGCGCGGACCATGCCGTCGGGCAGCGTGTTCGCTCGGGCGATCACCTCGTCCAGCTGTGCTTCCAGCTTATCCACAAGCGCTGGGTGGCCGCGGCTGTGCAGCAGCGCCGTCAGGCCCGGCATCACGCCTTCCCGCAGGCCCTCAAGGCTTGCCCGCATCAGAGCCACGCTTTCACCGCTGCGCCAGGCCTCGGCGCGGTAGCTGTTTGCCGGCGTGCCGGCAAGCCCCAGCGGTGCTGCCAGGCGCTTTTCTTCCAGCTGCTCGACGCTTTGCACCGCGCTTTGCAACAGCGTATGGGTGTAGCCGTCGGTGCTTTCAAAGTGCTCGCCAAAGGCCTGCCAGTCGTCTTCAAGCGCCTGGGTTGTCTGGCGGATATGGGTGCTGATGTTTTGCGCCAGCGCGCAGGCACCGGGGTTGGCCAGCGAGGCGTCGTCCATGGCGTCGTCGTAGAGCAGGTACTCAAGCGCGGGGAAGCCCTGCAGCGCCACGCCGGCCTGCTCGACGTCGTCAAGGGTGGCCGGCGTATCGGCCTTGAGCGCCAAGCCCACCTTGCGGCCTACCAGGTTTTTGCTGTCAGGCCAGAACTGCAGCTGCCAGCCCCGGCTTTGCTGCTCAACGGGGCCGAACTGAACGTAGCGCACCGCCTGCCAGCGTTGGTAGGCGGCAAGCCAGTCGTGTTCAAGGGTGGCGCGGGCGTCGTCGCTGGGCTGATTTTTGGCGTTGGCGCAGTAGTCGGCGGCGCTTTGCTCAAGCGTCTCGGCGGCGTCAGCCAGGGCCGAGTACTGCTGGGCGGCCGCCTGGTGCCACTGCTGGCGCGGGGTGGGCTGGTCGGCGGCGGTGGCCGTGCCGGCGGTCATCAGCAGCGCGGTGGTGATCATGCCGGCGCGGTATAAAGAGCGTGTGTGAGCCATGCAGGTTCCTTGATAAAACAGGAAGAGTTAAAACAGGGCTATCGCAGTTGGTTCAATGACGTTAATGGAACCGGTAACAGGCCGCCGAGAGGGCGCTATGAATCCGTCCTTGGACGCTACCTACGCCATCCATGGCGTAGAACCCTCTCTTTGACCTGTTACCGGTTCGATGAGTTGTCTCCAACTGCAATGGCTTTGAGAGTTACAGGGATTCCAGAAAGCGCAGCACGCTTTGGCGCTCGTCTTTGGGCAGCTGGCGGTAGCGCTCCTTCGCCGCTTCGGCCTCGCCGCCGTGCCATAAAATCGCTTCTTCAAGGGTTTTGGCGCGGCCATCGTGCAAGAAGCGCGCGCGGGGGTTAACCGTTTGCGCAAGGCCAATACCCCACAGCGGCGGGGTGCGCCATTCCTGCCCGGTAGCCTCGAACTCGGCTCGGTTGTCGGCCAGGCCCTCGCCCATGTCGTGGAGCAGAAGATCGCTGTAGGGCCAGATGGTTTGGCCGGCAATCGCCGGGCGCGAGGCGTCGTCGGCGGTTTGCTGGCGCGGCGTGTGGCAGGATGCACAGCCCCGCCGGTTGAACTGCCGCGCGCCCTGCACAACGGTTTCGTCGTCCATGTCGCGGCGCATGGGCACGGCCAGGCTTTCGGCGTAAAAGGTCACGAAGCCCGCGATCTTGTCGCTGACTTCCGGCTCGCCGCCGTGCTCGAACTTATCGCAGTTTTGCGCGGCGGTGCAGTCGGTACCCGGCGCAAGGCTTGAGGTGAGCCCCATGTCGCCGGCGAAGGCGTGCATGCCCTGCTGCTCGACGGTCGGCTCGCCGGCTTTCCAGCCGAAGCGGCCGACCACGGTTTGCTGGCGGCGCTCGTCCCAGACGTGGTTGAGCCGGCCGGAAATGTCGTCGCCGTCGGCGTCGTCAGGATCGGCAGCGGCGCGCAGGACGTCGTCGGGGATCGCGGCCAGAAGGCCCAGCCCGATCATCGGTGGGGCAAGCCTTGGCGAGGTTTCCAGGTCCTCGGGCAGCGCGCCGTAGGCCGGGGCTTCGATGCGGTAGTGGGGCACGGTCAGCGTGACCGTGTCGCCGCCGGCAAGGCTGACTTCGCGGGCTTCGTGCTTGATGACCATTTTACCTTCAGGCTCGGCGCCGGGAATCGCGGCGGTCTGCAGTTGGCGGCCGTAGCCGGGCACCGGCACCACGCCCAGCTGCTCGAGGGTCTCGTCATCGCCCTGGGCGGCGGGCAGCGAGAGACGCAAAAACAGCGCAATGGGCGTCTCGTCGCCCTTGGGCGGGTGGCCGCGGCCATCTTTCAGGTGGCAGCCCTGGCAGCTGTTGGTGTTGAACAGCGGCCCCAGCCCGTCCCGGGCGGCGGTGCTTGCCGGGGCCACTACCCAGGGGTTGCGAAAAAAGCTGTTGCCCACGCTGAAGTCCAGCCGTTTGGTCATGGCCAGGTTGTCCAGCGGCAGCGAATAGGCGTTGTGGTCAAACTGCTCAACGGAGCCCGCGCCGCCGGTCAGCCGGGTATCCTGAATCGGGTAGCCGTGGGCCTTGTCGGCATCGGCGGCGACTGGGAAGACAGCGAGCGTCAGGCTGGCGAGCAGAGTCAAAGAGTGCGGTGTCATGGGCGGTCTCGCAGAGGATGTGTGCCATAACGGCAAAAACCGCCCTTGCGGCAGGGCCACAGGGCGGTTGAGCCTCATTCAGCCTTGGCGGCGGATGTTTAGAAGCTGTGTCCGGCGGTGTCGGGCTGCAGCGAGGTCACGCCCAGCTCGCCGGCGGCTTTCTCGATGGAGGCGGTTTGCGCCACCAGCGCGAGAATCGCGTCGTTGATCATGGCGCTGCCTTGCTCGTTGCCCGGGGCAATCATCATGTCGAACGCCATGGGCGACTGCTCGGCCTCGGCGGTCTGCTTGATCACGCCAAGCTTGTCCATGCTGGTTTCCAGCTGGCCGCGCAGCGCGGTGGCAAGCTCGGGGTTTTGCTGCTCGACCAGGTCGGCAACCGCCGGGCCGGAGACGACGCTGCCGTCCACCCGCTCGTAGGTACCGGTGTAGACGTTCTGGATGCCCTGGCCGTTGTAGTAGTGCGAGTTGTGGGTGTTGTCGCTGAAGCAGTCGTGCTCGTCCTCGAAAGAGTTGGCTTCCAGGGCGACTTTCAGGCGTTCGCCGGCAAGCTCACCAAGAGACAGCGAGCCCATGCCGAAGAGGATGCGGCGCAGGCCTTCCTCGTCGTTTTCGGCCAGCAGCTCGGCGCGGTAGTTGTCATCCTCGCCTTCGGTCCACTGCTCGGTCATCCACTCAAGGTCGGATACCAGCAGGTCGGAGACGGCGTCGAGGTACTCGCCCCGGCGGTCGCAGTTGCCGTGGGTGCAGTTGTCGCCGGTGGCGTAGTCGCTTGCCGGGCGGTTGCCGTTGCCGGCCTCGAAGCCGTGCAGGTCCTGGCCCCAGAGCAGAAACTCGATGGCGTGGTAGCCGGTGGCAACGTTGGCCTCGGAGCCGCCGATTTCGTTGAGGTCGGCAAGTACCTCGGGGGTGATGTCGCTGACGTCAACGTCCTTGCCGCCCACGCTGATGGTTTGATTGGCGACGATGTTGGCGGTGGCACCTTCGCTGCCAAGCTCGTGCTGGTAGTCGTCAGTCTCGACGTAGTCGATCATGCCTTCATCCAGCGGCCAGGCGTTGAGCTGGCCTTCCCAGTCGTCCACCACGGCGTTGCCGAAGCGGAACACTTCGGACTGCTGGTAGGGCACGCGGGCGGCAAGCCAGGCCTTTTTGGCCGCGGCCAGGGTCTCGGCGGTGGGGTTTTCCAGCAGCGCGTCGATCCGTTCGTTGAGCGTCTCGGCGGTGGTCTGCGCGTCCTGATAGGTGGCGTGGGCGATGTCGGCGTAGTGCGAGATGACCGCGTCAGCCTCGGCGGTGGCGGCCTGAGCGGCCAGCGGCATGAGCGCGGCAAGTGAGATAGTAGCAACGAGTGGGTGACGAGTCATGCGGCGTTTCCTTGGAGTAATGGCCGAAATGTAGGCCTACGTTACCTTGTGGCATGAATGATATTCAATGTTATTCGTTGTTGCCGTCTTGTCGAGCCGGCGGATGGGTCACGCCGTGCCGGCGGCCGCGCTGACTGTCGAGTCAGCGCCAGCGGGTATCAAACGCCACGCTGCGGATCAGCGCGGTGACGTGCTGGCCCTCGGCCAGCGCCATTTCATCCCGGGATTTGCGCGTCAGCCGGGCACGCAGGCGCTGCTCGCCAAGCTGCAGGATCGCCTCCATCGCCGCCGGGTCCTGGGGCAGCGGGGTCAGCGCCTCGATGCAGGCGGCCAGCCGGTTGCGGTAGCTGGTGCCTTCGGGGGCATTCACCGCCAGCGCCACGTCCCGGGCGGGAATGCGCAGGCGCAAGCGGGTACCCACCGGCGCATCATAAAGCGGTACGCTCAAGATTCGCTCGTCGTCCACGGCAAGTTCGGTCAGGCCGTAATGGTCGTCGTGGCCCACTACCGTGGCGTCCAGGGTGGAGGCGGCGTCAAAGCCGCCCAGCTGCTCGGTGAGGTCTACCCGCAGCAGCACGCTTTCCAGCGTGTCGCTTGCCAGTACCCGGCCGTTTTCCAGCACGGTCAGATGGTCGGCGATGGCGGTGATTTCGGCCGGGTCGTGGCTGATGTAAACCACGGGGATGTTGATTTCGTTCACCAGCCGCCGGATAAACTGCAACAGCTCGCGTTTGCGCGCGCCGTCGAGCCCCGAGAGCGGCTCGTCCATCAGTAGAAGGTCCGGCTCGGTCAAGAGCGCCCGGCCGATGGCCACTCGCTGGGCCTCGCCGCCGGAAAGCGTGCCGGGCATGCGGTCGAGCAGATGGCCGATGCCCAGCAGCGCCACCACGGCGTCAAAGCGCGGGCGGGCGGAGGCCGGCATGCCGTAGGCGAGATTTTTGCGCACTCGGTAGTGGGGGAACAGCCGGGGCTCCTGAAACACCACGCCGATGCGCCGCCGGTTGGGCGGCACAAAGGTCTTGTCGTCAACGTTTACCAGGGTGCGCTCGCCCAGCGCAATGCGCCCGGCGTCGGGCCGGTCGAGCCCGGCGACAAGGCGCAGGAGGGTGGTCTTGCCGCTGCCCGAGGCACCGAACAGCGCGCTGACGCCGGACGCCGGCAGGTCAAGATCGGCGTCCAGGGCAAAGCGGCCCTGGCGCTTTTGCACGCTGACCCGAAGGCCGCCGCTCGGTAAACGCTGGCCCGTCATGTTCAAGCCTCCTGCCCGTCGCGCTCGCTTGTGCGCCGGCGGGCGTTGCGCGCAAGCCACTCCGAGGCCACCAGCGAGATCATGGCGATCACCACCGAAATCACGCACAGCCGCGCCGCGGCGGCTTCCTGCCCGGGGGTCTGGATCAGGCTGTAAAGCGCCAGCGGCAGGGTGCGGGTTTCGCCGGGGATGTTGGAGGCAAAGGTGATGGTCGCGCCGAACTCCGACAGCGCTCGGGCAAAGGCCAGCATGGTGCCGGTGATAAGCCCGGGAACGCACAGCGGCAGGGTGACGGTGAGAAAAATCCGCCAGCGGCTCGCGCCCAGGGTGTAGGCAGCAGCCTCAAGCTTTGGGTCCACCGCCTCGAGCGAGAGACGCACCGCGCGCACCAGCAGCGGAAAGGCCATGACGCCGCTGGCCACCGCCGCCCCCTGCCAGGTAAACGGCAGGGAGACGCCGGCCAGCTCATAAAGCCACTGGCCGACGACGCCGCGCCGGCCCAGCGAGACCAGCAGCAGATAGCCGATCACCACCGGCGGCAGCACCAGCGGCAGATGGACGATGCCGTCAAGCAGCGCCTTGCCGCGAAACTCCCGCCGGGCCAGCAGCCAGGCCACGGCAATGCCGGGAAGCAAAATCCAGCCTACCGCGCTTAGCGCAATGCGCAGGCTGAGCTGGATGGCGTCCCATTCCGCTGCGGATAACATAGGGCTCGCTTCTATTGATCCTGTGCTGAGTGATCCCGCGCCGAAGCAAAGCCGTGGTCGGCAAAAATGGCCGTGGCCTCTTCGCCTTCAAGCCAGGCACGGAAGGCGGAGGCGTCGTCGTTGCCCTGTGCACTGATCAGCGCCGCCGGGTAGACGATGGGGTCGTGGGTGTCGAGCGGGAAAAGCCCCAGCGTGGTGACGCCGTCGCTGGCCTGGGCATCGGTTTGGTAGACCACGCCGGCCGGGGTCTCGCCGCGCTCGACAAGCGCCAGTGCGCTGCGCACGTCGCTGGCGCGCGCCAGCCGCGGGGCCAGCGCCTCCCACTCGCCAAGGGCTTCAAACGCCTGCCTGGCGTAGATGCCGGCGGGGACGTGGTCCGGGTCGCCCACGGCCAGGCGTTCGCCGTCACTCAAAAGGCTTGCAAGCCTGCCGCTTTCGCCGGGGATGAAGTCGCCGTCGGCCTCATCCGCGGGGGCCACCAGCGCCAGGCGGTTTTGCAGCAGATCGACGCGCTGCTGGACGTTGACGCCTTCGTCTTCCAGCCAGTCCATCCATTTCTGGTTGGCGGAGATATACACCCGGGCCGGCGAGCCGTTGGCGATCTGGCGGGCAAGCGTCGAGGACGAGGCGTACACCGGCACGATGTTTACGCCAGCGCGCTCGGCGGTGTAGGCGGCGATGGCCTCGTTCATGGCGTCGGTCATGGAGGTGGCGGCGGCCACGTGCAGGGTGCCGGCCTGGGCGATACCGGCCGTACCCAGCGCGGCCAGCGCCAGCGCCGGGCGCAGCGAGATGAAGCAGGCCCGTGGCCGAGCCATGGCGAGCGAAGACAATGCGTTGCCCATGGTGATATTCCGTTGTGATGTCGTGAAGTACATGGCGAAGCTACCGCGCCGCCGTATGGCTTGCAAACGGCGGACGCTCGAAGGTGGTCGAACTTGCCGGCGTAAAGCGCTAGTTTGGGGGCATGTTCAATTTTTTCACCGCTTATCGACAGTGGGCCGAGCGCCACGCTGACGCATCCGCCGGGCGCGGCCGCCCCCAGGCGTGGCAGATGTTTTTCCCGCTGGCCGCGCTGCACGCCGCGCTGGTGTTGCCGCTGTCGCTATTGGCGATGTTTGGCTGGCTGCCGCTGTCGGGGCTGTTGGCAACGCCCGCCGGGCACGCTCGGGAGCTTTTGTTCGGTTTTGCGCTGGCGGTGGTGGCCGGCTACCTACTGGGGCCGCTGAGCCGGGAGCGAATGGCGATACTGGTGACGCTGTGGCTGGCCGGGCGGCTGGCGCTTGTCAGCGGCGTTTGGCTGTTCGCCTCAAGCGTGGCCGACGCGGCGTTCGCCGCACTGGTGGCGTGGCTGGTGATCCCGCGCTTTTTTGCCGCGAAAAAGTGGCGCAACAAGGTGCTGGGGCCGCTGATCGGGATGATTTGCCTGGTGGCCGTGGCGAGCCTGGGGGCGCGCCATCAAGGCGGCTGGCCGGCGTTTGCGCTACTGGAACAGGGCGTTTTCTGGCTGGCGCTGTTGATGACGTTCATGGGCGGGCGGCTGATTGCGCCGGCGGTCAACGGCTACTTCAAGCGCCATCGCAACAAAAGCGGTGCCGGTGTGCAGCCGCGGCTTGAGGCGGCGCTGATTGTGCTGCTGGGCGCGCTGCCGCTCGTCCTTTGGCTGCCGTTGGGGCGCACCGTTGCCGCGCTGCTGGCGCTTGTGGCCGGGGTGTTGGTGGCGTATCGGCTGTGGGGGTTCGAGCCGTGGCAGTGCCGCCGGCGCGCCGATCTTTTGGCCCCCATGGCGGGCTACGCCTGGCTGGCGGCGGGGCTTTGGCTTTATGGCGCAGCGGTGATGGGCGTGCTGCCGGTGAGCACCGCGCTGCACGCGATTACCGTGGGCGCGCTGGGCACGCTGTCAAGCGCGGTAATGCTGCGCCAGGCGGCAAGCCGAGCGAAGGCCCGCCCGGAAGACGAGCCGGCGTTTGTGCCGCTGGCGCTGCTGTTTGCCGCCGCTGCCGTATTGCGGCTGGCGGTGGCCTTTGGCGGCGGGCAGGCCGCGCTGTGGAGCGCGGCGCTGTGCTGGAGTGCGGCCTGGCTGTTAGTGGCCTGGCGGCTGGTGCACTGGATCGCCGCCGCCAGAGTGGGGCGCTAGGCGAGCGCCAACGTCGTCGGCTGGGAATCGGCTTCTGTCGGCAGCGACGTTGACGCCGCCGGGCGGTATTTGCGCATGATATAGCGCAGCCGTTCCATGACGTTCAGGTTAGCCGCTTCCATGCGCGAAAGCGCTGCCATGGCGGCCACGGTGTCGCCGGCCTGGCGATAATCCACTGCGGCGATGGCCTGCTGGTGCACCTCGCGGTGGGGCGCTTCCAGCGCCTGGAAATCCTGGTCGTTGTAGAACTGCTGGTTGCCGGTACCCTGGTAGTACCACTGACCCAGTGCGCACTGGGTTTCGTCGGGGATGTCGGAGGCGCTTTTGTCCGAGAGCCCCATGAAAATTCGGTAGACGTCCAGCTTGATCTCAAGCTCCTCCAGATTGGCCAGCTCCACCTCGCTCAACATGGCAGAAAACGACAGCGTTTTGCTGCTCTCCCGGGTCAAGGTGAGCAGCTGCTCGGTGCGCTGCATGACCTGGCCGGCTTCGGTGCTCAGGTGGTCGGCCTTTTGGGCGTTGTCCAGCATGGTGCCGTCGACGCTTTCTGCCTGCTGCAAAATGCTGCGGTTAAGCTCGCCGATTTCGCCGGTGGCACCGTGGGTGCGAGTGGCCAGCTGGCGCACTTCGGTGGCTACCACGGCAAAGCCGCGGCCGGCTTCACCGGCACGGGCGGCCTCGATACTGGCGTTAAAGGCCAGCAGAGTCGATTGCAGCGAGATTTTGTCGATCGCCTGCACAAAACTGTCGATGTGCTCGGCGTCCTGGTGCAGCACCGTAACTTCTTCTGCCGCATGGCTGATGCGCTGGTTGAGCGCTTTGAGCTCTTCCAGCATGGCGTTCAAGGCCTGCTGGCTGCGCTGGGATTCTTCGGTGGTAAACGCGCTGGTTTGGTGGCTGTCCAGCAGCAGCGAAGACAGATCGGTAAAGGACTCGCGCAGGGCGATAACCGAGTCGCCGAAGCCGGTCAGGTTGGTGAACAGGTGCTGGTGCACGCGCTGCTCCGACTCCAGCTCGGCTACCCGTGCCTGCAGGCGATCGCGCTCCAGACACAGGGTCTGGGGGTCATCCACTGCCTGCGCGGGCGTTGGGGGACGTTGGCGTTTGCGTAACAACATGGTGACTCCTCAGTAAGCCCAGACAATCGCCATCAAAAGACCCCAGGCCATGACGCCGGCGGCCATGATGGTGTAGGTCGCTGACATGGTGGTGATGTCCTGCCCGTGGCGCGCGCAAAGGGCACCGAGCCCCTGATACACCAGGCTGCACGAGATGCCCAGTGCCACCAGCACGGCCAGCACGTTGAGTAACAGGCTGGGAACCAGCAGCACGATGGACGACGACCACAACGGCAGCGGAGCAAGAGCCGCCAGCAGGTAGGCATCCTGATAGTCGATGGAGAGTTCATCGGCAATGTTGGCCACGGTGTGGATCAGCCAGCCCATGACGAAAAATGTCAGTAGCTCGGACAAGAACAGGATGGTGGTAATGAAGCGCCATTCGCGATCGCCAAAGCCCGGAGCAAAGGCGTCGCCGTAGTGGGTGCCGGCGTAGTACAACAGCACCGGCGGCAACAGCGACATGGGCAGCACCAGACCGAACGCCAGTTTGGCAATGGAGGGGCGGCGGCGCTGCAGCTCTTTCCAGCCCGCCCCGCGCGTGAAGGGGAGTTTGATCACTGTCGTTGGATTCATGGTGATCTCCTTGATCAGGTGGGGTAAACGCGGGGTGATAGTCGTCAGTCCGTTGGAAGCATCATAGTATGATACTTCGTATTGAATCCATAGGCCGGCTCTGCCTCTCCGAGTAAAATGGTTCTGTGTCAAAGTGTCCCATGGATACCGGGATGGTAGTACAAAGATGGCAGCACAAAGATGACAGTACAAAACAAAGGCGACGGCCCAAAGGCGATAATGGCGGACGATACTCAGCATGACCCCACATTTTCCTCGGCGGATATCCAACAGCTGTCGGCCTTTCGCTATCAGCTGCGCTGTTTTTTGCGCCACAGTGAAGATGTTTGCCGTGAATACGGCGTCACGCCGCTGCAGTATCAACTGCTGCTACACCTGCTGGCCGATGACGCCCAATGGGCCACGGTCGGCGAGCTTGCCGAGCGGCTGCAGGCCAAGCATCACGGCACGGTCATGCTGGTGGACCGCTGCGAGCAGTCGGGGCTGGTCAAGCGCGCCCGGGGGCGAGAAGACCGCCGCCGCAGCGAGGTTCACCTGCTGCCGCGCGGAGCCAGGCTGGCCCGCTCCATTGCGGCCCGCCACCAGCCCGAACTGTGCCGGTTTCGCGAGACCTTCTGCGTGGCCGGAATGGATGCCTCATCCCCGTAGGAAAATATTGAGCCTGCTTATCGCTTGACCTGTATCAATGCGCGATACCGCCCGGGCATGGTTCCCTGAGAGACGTGTTATTCCCCCTTTTCTCAGGAGGCAGGATGAGTACTCCCCGCGACAGTGACTGGGATCCGCGCAGCGATGCCGTGCAGTCCGACCAGATCCATGCCTACGATGACATGCGCAGCCACTGCCCGGTCGCGTTCAGCGACTATCTGCAGTGGTCGCTTCTGCGCCACGCCGACGTCATGCGCGTGCTCCAGGACCACGCCACCTTCAGCAACGCCGCCAGCCGGCATCTGTCGGTGCCCAACGCCATGGACCCGCCGCAGCACACCGGCTTTCGCCGGATTATCGAGCCCTACTTCAACGAGGCCGCCATGGCCGAGTTTGCTCCACGCTGCCGCGCCATCGCCGAGGGCGTGGTCGACCGCCTGCCCGACGACGGCGAAGTCGAAGCCATGGCGGCCATGGGTCAGGATTTTGCGCTGGAGATTCAGTGCGCCTTCATGGGCTGGCCCAATAGCCTGCACGAGCCGCTGCGCGACTGGGTCAAGCGCCAGCAGGCGGCCACCCTTGCCGGTGACCGCGAGGCGCTGGGTCGGCTTGCGCTTGAGTTTGACGGTGTGATCCGCGAGCGGCTGGACGTGCGTCGGCAAATGGACACGCCGCCGGATGACGTCACCACTCGGCTGATGAACGAGACCGTCGACGGCCGTCCGCTGACCGACGAAGAGCTGGTCAGCCTGATGCGCAACTGGACGGTGGGCGAGCTTGGCACCATTTCCGCGAGCATCGGCATTCTGATGCGCTTCATTGCCGCTCACCCCGAGTGGCAGCAGCGTCTGCGCGACGAGCCGGCGATAACGTCTGACGTGATTGACGAGATCCTGCGCCTGGACGCGCCGCTGATGTCCAACCGCCGCGTGGCCACCTGCCCGGTAGACGTGGGCGGCCGGCGCATCGAGCAGGGCGAGCGGCTGACGATTCTGTGGGGCGCGGCCAACCGTGACCCGGACGTCTTCCTCGAGCCGGACAAGGTACGCCTGGATCGGGATCCGTCGCTGAACCTGCTCTACGGTGCCGGCGTGCATGTCTGCCCCGGTGCGCCACTGGCGCGCATGGAGCTTGTCCACTTCATGCGGGCACTGCTCGACGCCACTCGCGACATTCGTCTGATCGAGGCAGATCCGGCGGTGCGCGCGCGCTATCCGGCCGGCGGCTACGACCGCGTTTCGCTTTACGTGCGTCGCTGATTCGGCGCTATATTTCCTCTACTTGATCCTTATCAACGTTTGCCCCCGGGGGTATGTCTTACAATAAACATGCATGCAAAGTGCATCTTATAAAATCGCCTGGCAGGAGCCACTGCGGCACGTCCGGCGAGCAAAAGGGGGATAACTCATGGCCGAAGGACTCACCAGATCGGCGGCCCGCAATATCTTCTACGGCGGGTCGCTGTTCTTCTTTCTGCTGTTCACGGCGCTGACCGTGCACAGCCACTGGTACATGGTGAACGTTTCCACTGACAGCGAGGGTTTGACCGAGTCGGTCAAGCACGGCAAGGAAGTGTGGGAAAAAAACATGTGCATCAACTGTCACAGCCTGCTGGGCGAGGGCGCGTACTTTGCCCCGGAGCTGTCAAACGTCTGGGAGCGCTACGGCGGGCACCAAAGCCCCGAAGCGGCGCGTACCGGCCTTGCTGCCTGGATCCGCGCCCAGCCGCTTGAGGTGCCCGGCCGCCGGCAGATGCCGGCCTACGATTTCAGCGAAGAGGAAATGCAGTCGCTGATTGATTTCCTCGAATGGACCGATGGCATCGATGCGCAGGACTGGCCCCCGCATCCCGCCGGTTAACCCAAGGAGAACACCGCGATGAAATACGAAACACAAAGGGTGGCGCTACCGTTCTTCATGGTTGCCATGGCGCTTTTCGCGCTGCAGATCGTGTTCGGCCTGCTGGCGGCCACGGTTTACGCCTGGCCGGAGTTCATGGCCAGTTTCATGCCGTTCAACATCATGCGGGTGAGCCACACCAACCTGCTGATCGTGTGGCTTTTGATCGGCTTTATGGGCTGCACCTACTACCTGATGCCCGAAGAAGCCGAGCAGGAAATCGCAAGCCCCGGGCTTGCCTACATCCAGCTGGGCATCTTCGCCTTCGCCGGGGCGGCGGCGCTGGTCGGCTATCAGTTCGGCATCCACGAAGGCCGTGAGTTCCTCGAGCAGCCGTTCTGGATCAAGGTACTGATCACCATTTCCTTCCTGCTGTTCCTGTTCAACACCAGTGCGACGCTTGCCAAGGGGCGCAGGACAGCGATCAACATGGTGCTGATGCTGGGCCTGTGGCTGGCAGCGGTATTCTGGCTGTTCGCCTTCTACAACCCCACCAACCTCGCCGTCGACAAGCTTTACTGGTGGTGGGTGGTTCACCTGTGGGTAGAAGGCGTGTGGGAGCTGATCATGGCGGCCCTGCTGGGCTACCTGGTGATCAAGATGACCGGCGTGGACCGCGAAGTGGTCGAGAAGTGGATGTACGTTATCGTGGGGTTGGCGCTGTTCTCCGGCCTTTTGGGTACCGGCCACCACTACTACTGGATCGGTGCGCCGAGCTACTGGCAGCCCATCGGCAGTATCTTCTCCACCCTTGAAGTGGCACCGTTCTTCACCATGGTCATGTTCGCCTTCACCATGTTCTGGAAAGGCCGCCGCAACCACCCCAACAAGGCCGCCATGCTGTGGACGCTGGGCTGCCCGACCGTTGCCTTCTTCGGCGCCGGGGTGTGGGGCTTCATGCACACCCTGCACTGGGTCAACTACTACAGCCACGGCACTCAGGTCACCGCGGCCCACGGCCACCTGGCGTTCTACGGCGCTTACGTGATGATCATCCTTGGCGTGATGACCTTCGCCATGCCGTCGCTGCGCCGCAGCCAGCCGTACAACCAGGTGATGAACATGTGGGGCTTCTGGATCATGACCGGCGCGATGTGCTTCATGACCTTTACCCTGACCTTCGCCGGCGTGGTGCAGACTCACCTGCAGCGAGTACTGGGCATGAACTACATGGAAGTCCAGGACCAGCTGGGGCTGTTCTACGCCATGCGCCTGGGCGCGGGGATTGCCGTGGCCATCGGCGCGGGGCTTCTGCTCTACGCCTTCTTCGGCCCGAAACGGGTAGAAGTTCCTGCGGGCGGTACCCAGATGACCGCCGGTACCGACAACGCCTGATGTCAAACGGCCCCGTGCGCGGGGCCGTTTCTCCTGTTGCTTCTTTTGTTCTGCCGGGAGACTTTCATGTCCCAAGTAACCGATTTTGCCGCTGAATCTTCTGTCGCAGCCGATACCCGCCTGCCCTACTACCAGAGCGTGGGCAGCGAGTGCGAAATGTTCGAACAGGCCTACGCCCAGCGCCTGCCGCTGCTGCTCAAGGGCCCTACCGGCTGCGGCAAGACGCGCTTTGTCAGCCACATGGCGGCAAAGCTCGGCAAGCCTTTGCACACCGTGGCCTGCCACGACGATCTGACCGCCGCCGACCTCACCGGACGCTACCTGTTGCAGGGCGGCGAAACCCGCTGGGTCGACGGCCCGCTGACCCGGGCTGTGCGCGAGGGCGGCATCTGCTATCTGGACGAAGTGGTCGAGGCGCGCAAGGATGTCACCGTGGTGCTTCACCCGCTGACCGACGACCGTCGCGTGCTGCCCCTTGAGCGCACCGGCGAGCTGATCGAAGCGCCGGACGACTTCATGCTGGTGGTGTCCTACAACCCCGGCTATCAACACATTCTTAAAACCCTCAAGCCCAGCACTCGCCAGCGCTTTGTGGCGATGTCGTTCGACTTTCCGCCGCCGGCGGTGGAGCGCGACATTGTCGCCAAAGAGAGCGGCCTGCCCGCGGAGCGCTGCGCCGCACTGGTCAACCTCGCCGCCAGCCTGCGAGCGATGAAGGGCCAGGACCTGGAAGAGGGCATCTCTACCCGCCTGCTGATCTACTGCGCGACGCTGATTCAGGCCGGCATGCCGATTCTTGACGCCGCCCGCGCGACCATCGTCGAACCGCTGTCCGATGACGCCGACGTGCAGGAAGGACTGATGGAAGCCGTGCGCGCGACGTTTGGCTGATGCCGCTGATACACCCGTGACCCGTTCGCGTTTTGCATGAACCTGATGGAGGCCGCCATGCTGGATTTTCTTGAGGTTGAGGAGTTTGTCGGCCGCCACTGGCACCGCTGGGCCTCTCGGGCCGAGAGCTACCCCGAATACCCCGACGCCGAGGTGCTGCTGGACGACATGCAGCACCTGCTTGGCGTGTTTTTTCGTGCCGCCGGTGGCGACGCAGGGCTTGAAGTCGCGGCGATCAAGCGCCGCGCATCCCGCCACCGGCTCAGCCTGCGCCAGCGGCTGGGGCTGGACGAAGAAGAGCTGGATCAGGCCCGCCGCGATGAGGACCACCTGCTGCTGCCGCCAGGGATTGCTTTGTTCCCCGAGGCCACGCTCAACCGTGACCTGTACCTGTGGCTTACCGCCTACCTGGCCGAAGTGCGCCCGGTTGAGCTGCCGGCCGACCCGCTGCAGGCCGACGTGTGCCGGCTGCGCCAAGCCCGGCGCACCTGGCAGGCAGCGCTTGAGCGCTTCCCTGGCCTGCAGAACCGCTACATGACGCTGTGCGCCGGGCTTTTGAGCATTCGTCCGACGCGCCGCCGGCTGCCGCCGGTGGAAGCCGCGTTTGAAGCCGCGCTGTGCGCCGAGCTTGGCGCGCCCGACCCCCAAAGCGGTTTGGCGCTGGCGCTGCAGCAGGCCATCCGCGACCCCCACGCCGCTCTCGATGAATTTCGTGCGCCCCAGGGCTATCGCCCGCCGCTGCCGGTGCCGCTGTGGGGGCAGGCCGTCTCCATCGGCACCCGCGACGCCGAAGAAGACAGCGTCGAGGACGACGATGACGGTGCTGAGCTCAAGACCCGGCATGAAGAAGAGGACGACAAGGGCAAGCGCCAGGCCGACCGCCGGCACCAGGACCAGGCCGACCGCGACGACTCCTTTATGCTCAACGCCTCGGAAAAAATGCTCTCCTGGGCCGAGATGGTCAACCTCAACCGCCACGTCGACGACGAGGACGAAGACGCCCGCCAGGCGGCGGATCAGATGGAGGAGATCGTGCTCTCGGCCAACCGCAAGAAGGCCGCCTCCAAGCTCAAGCTGGACCTGGACCTGGCACCGGACGAGGCCAGCGGCGGGCGGCTCAGGGGCGAGCACCTTTACCCCGAATGGAACCATCGCAAGCAGCAGTATCTGCCCGAACACTGCCGAGTCATCAGCGACGTGCAGAGCGAAGAGGGCGAAGACTGGACGCCCGACGAGCTGACCCGCCGGCGCATTCGCCGGGTGCGCCGGGAGTTCGAGGCGCTCAGGCCTCGGCGCGAAACGCTGCGCGGCCAGCTGGACGGCAGCGAGCTGGACATGGACGCCGTCATCCGCGCGCGCTGCGATCTGGCCGCCACCGGCGAATCAAGCGACCGACTGTATCTCGATACCCGCACCCAGGCGCGGGATCTGGCGGTGTCGATTCTGGTCGACGTGTCGCTGTCCACCGAAGCCTGGCTCGATGACCGGCGGGTGCTCGACGTGGCCAAGGAGGCGCTTCTGGTGCTGGGCCACGGACTTGACGGCTGCGGCGATGACTATTCCATCCACAGCTTTACCTCCCAGCGCCGCCACAAGGTGTTCGTCAATACGCTCAAGGAGTTCGACGAGCCCATGAGCGCTCGGGTCACGCGGCGCATCTCGGCGCTCAAGCCCGGCAGCTATACGCGCATGGGGCCGGCGATCCGCCACCTGACCGGAGAGCTTGCCAAGCGCCCCAACCGCCACCGGCTGCTGCTGATGATTACCGACGGCAAGCCCAACGACAACGACTACTACGAAGGCCGCTACGGCATCGAGGATACCCGCAAGGCGGTGCTTGAAGCCCGGCGGGAAGAGGTGCGGGTATTCGGCGTGACCATCGACCGCCAGGCGGGGCAGTATATTCCGCGCCTGTTCGGCCGCGGCGGCTACGCCATTGTCGAGCGGCCGGAGCACCTGTCGCTGGCGCTGCCGAGCATCTACCGCCAGATTATTGCCACCTGATGGCGCTGAAAGGAGAACATGCCGTGGATACTTCGTGGGTCGAGTCGTTCAACAAGCCGCGCCTGTGTGCAGCGCTGGTCTGCTGGTTTGGCCTGGCGGTGGCGGTCATGCTGCCGCTGGTATGGCTGATCAACAACCGCGACTGGGGCATTGCGCTGATGCTTGTGATGCCGGGCGTGGTCTACGGCCTGATGCGCCTTGGCCGCCGGCTGCAGGGCTGGGCCAGAGCATCAGCTTAGATGCGGTGCCTGACATTTATTGTGTGAATGCAGTCCCGTGGCCTGCTTGGGTGGGCGGTCTCAAGTTCCAAGCGCAACGCTATTGAAGGGTGCTCGGGCCAGCAACCGATTTCTTGAGCATCTCGGCGTAAACTTCCAGCGGCGTA
>NZ_JAKDUR010000121.1 GCF_030457605.1 Halomonas sp. | reverse complement strand
GTTGACGGCAAGCCGCTGCAGGAACTGTTACTGCGCACGCTCAACTACTCCAACAACTACATGGCTGACGTGCTGGCGCTGAATCTGGTCGAGGCGCCCCACGCCGAACTGGCGCAGGCCGGCCAGGAGCTGGAAAACTATGTGGCCAGCCTGCCCGGCCACGGCGCCGTCACGCTGAAAAGCGGCAGCGGGCTGACCACCGACAACCGCACCACGGCCCATGGCGTCAACGTGATGCTGGAGTCGATGTATCACCAGAGCTCGTTGTTTCCAAGCTTTGTCGCCGCGCTGCAGTCGCCGGAAAACGGCGTGATGAAATTTATCCGTCGTGGCCCACAAAGCTTCCAGCATAACGTGATGATGAAAACCGGAACGCTCAACGAGCCTTACGCGGTACGCGCGGCCGCGGGATATTTCCGCACGGCCACAGGGCGCTGGGGCGCTGGGGCGTGTTCAGCGTGCTGGTCAACGGCGATCGCACCACGCCGTATCTTAACTGGACCAAAGTGCTTGAGCCGTTGACGAAGGACCTGGCGGACATGGTTGATGCCCATTAATGCGGACGGTTCCCACGTGGACTTCCCCGCCTGTTCGAGGCACAGGATATGACAGATAAACAAGGCATGAAGCCTGAGCGCACCGGCCTTGCGCACCTGCTGCACTCAACGCGCTATTCGCTCAAGGGACTGGCGGCCGCGTTTCGCCACGAGACGGCGTTTCGCCAGGAAGTCGCCCTCGGGGTACCGCTGGTACCGCTGGCCGTATGGCTTGGTCAGAGCGTGACGGAGATATTGCTGCTGATCGGCAGCTGCGTGCTGGTGTTGATCACCGAACTTTTGAACAGCGCGGTGGAGAACGTGGTGGACCGCATCGGCACCGAGCACCACGAGCTTTCCGGCCGGGCCAAGGATATCGGCTCGGCGGCGGTGATGCTGGCGCTTGGGTTCGCCGGGCTGACCTGGGCGCTGCTACTCTGGCAGCGCTTCTGGGGTTGAGGCGTCAGAAGCGAAACGGGGCGGATAAACCGGGCTGATAACGAGGACGGGCACGATGGCGCTAAACGACGACTTTTTACCGCTGGATACGCTGCCGCAGGCGCTTCAGGCGCCGGCGTGCCAGGCTCTGCTGCGCCTTGATGAAGCGCTGGACCACACCGATGGCGCCGCCGCATGGCAGGCGCTATCGGCCGCCCGGCGAACGGCGCTGATGCGGGTGGTGACGGTTTCCCACTTCGCGCTGGACGTGCTGGTACGCACGCCGGGGCTGCTGGACGAACTGATGGCTGCCGGCGAGCTCGACGCCGCGCCCGAGCGCGCCACGCTTGAACGCTGGCTTGAAGAGGCGCTGGCAGAGGCAGATGACGAAGCGGCGATGCATCAGGCGGTACGGCGTTTTCGTCAGGCGCGCATGCTGGGCATTATCTGGCGTGACCTGAACCGGCCGGACGACTACGACGTCTGGGATACCGCGTCAGCCGTCACGGCGCTGGCCGAGGTCAGCCTTGAGGCGGCGATGAGCTGGCT
>NZ_JAKDUR010000120.1 GCF_030457605.1 Halomonas sp. | reverse complement strand
CGACAGGTTGTTACGACAGGTTGTGATGAACCTGCCCATACGCCAAGACCCAGAGGGAGGGGCTTATGTCCGTACTATCCACTACGCTCTCCGAGCGTTCCGCGATGCTCTCCGATCGTTTGCAGGATCCGCGCCTGTTCCGTCAGTACGCCTACATCAACGGCAAATGGACCCACGGTGAAGGCGGCCGCGAAGAGCCGGTCACCAACCCTGCTACCGGCGACGTGCTGGGTCATATTCCGGTACTGGAAGACGCCCAGATTACTGCTGCGGTAGACGCTGCCGATGCCGCCTTTGCCGGCTGGCGGGCACTGCGCGCCGACGAGCGCAGCGAGATCATGCAGGCATGGTATGCGCTGATCCGTGAGAACAGCGAAGACCTCGCTACCATCATGACCCTTGAGCAGGGCAAGTCGATCGGCGATTCGCGCGGCGAAGTGCAGTACGGCGCGAGCTTTGTGCGCTGGTTTGCCGAAGAGGGCAAGCGTACCTACGGCGAAACCATCCCCAGCCACATGAATAACGCAGCACTGGGTTCCATCAAGGAGCCGGTGGGCATCGCGGCGCTGATTACGCCGTGGAATTTCCCGCTGGCGATGATCACCCGCAAGGCCGCTGCGGCGCTTGCTGCCGGCTGCCCGGTTATCGTCAAGCCCTCCAATGAAACGCCGTTCACGGCGTTGGCGCTTGCCGAGCTGGCCGAGCGCGCGGGCATTCCGGCGGGCATCTTCAACGTAGTGCTGGGCGAGCCGCCGGCAGTATCCAAAGTGCTGTGCGCCGAGCCGCGCATCCGCGCGCTGTCGTTTACCGGTTCTACCCGGGTGGGCGAACTGCTGATGGAGCAGAGCGCCAGCACGGTCAAGCGGCTCTCCATGGAGCTGGGCGGCAACGCGCCGTTTATCGTCGGCCCCGATGTGGACCCCGCTGAGGCCGCCGCGGCGGCAGTGGCAGCCAAGTACCAGACCTCGGGGCAGGACTGCCTGGCGGCCAACCGCATTCTGGTACACGAGTCGATCCACGATGCCTTTGTCGAGGCGTTCAAGGACAGCATGTCGGCGCTGACCGTGGGCAACGGTCTGGCCGACGGCGTGGACCTGGGCCCGCTGATTCACGACAAGGCAGTGGAAAAAGCCCAGAGCATTGTGGATGACGCGGTCAGCATGGGTGCCACGCTGCACGAAAGCACCCAGCCGCCGGTGGCCGGTGAGAACTTCTTCATGCCGGTGCTGCTGACCAACATTACCCGTGAGATGAAAGTCTGGCGCGAAGAAAACTTCGCCCCTGTGGCGGGCATTCTGCCTTACTCGACTGATGAAGAAGCCATCGAGCTTGCCAACGATACCGAGTACGGGCTGGCGTCCTACGTTTATACCCACGATATGCGCCGCATCTGGAAGATCATGCGCGGGCTGGAGTTCGGGCTGGTCAGCGTCAACTCGGTAAAAATGACCGGTGCGCCGGTGCCGTTTGGCGGGGTGAAAGAATCCGGCCTGGGCCGCGAAGGCGGCTCCACGGGGATTGATGAATACATGGAAACCAAGTTCTTCTGCCTGGGCGGCATGGAATCGGTATCCGGTAGCTAG
>NZ_JAKDUR010000119.1 GCF_030457605.1 Halomonas sp. | reverse complement strand
TCAGCGAGCAGCAATGGAATAGCCTGCCGGTTGGCTTCCAGCTTCAGCTGATTCAGCGTATAACCCGTCCACGTCACCAAGGCGTCGAGGTTGCTCTTTTCATCGCCGTTGCCCAGCCACATCACCAAAGCGCTGCCTTGGGCAATACTGGTCGCCGCGGCCAACGACTCGGCCAGGCGGCGTTCCACACGCCGCCGGGACTTATGCTCCAGCTGGGCGTGCATGGAGCGCTCGATTTTTTCGCGGGTCTTTTGGATTTCATCCAGGGTGTACATCACCGTCTCCTTACGCCTGTTTTTGTTCCAGCATGCGTTCAAAGGCCGAGCCGTCCTGACGCGTCAGGTTGGGCACAAAGCGCGAATACACGCGGAAAAGCATCTCGGTGGTGGTATGGCCCATTTGACGGGCGATCCACTCGGGGCTTTCCCCTGCCGCCAGCCACAGCGTCGCCGCGGTGTGACGGGTCTGATAGGGGCGGCGGGGCCGCAGCCCCAGCTCTTCCAGCAGCGGGTACCACACGCGCTTGGTCACATTGCGATGCGACAGCGCCGTTCCCTTGCGTGTGGCGAATACCAGCCCGGTTTTGCCGGTCACCTCAAACTGCGCCTTGAGGGCATCAAACACCGGCTGCGACATATCGATGGAGCGAAACGAACCGTCGGTCTTGGTGGGCACAAATTCGCCTGTGACCAGCGCCTGATGCACCAGAATCTGGCGCCGGGCGAAGTCCACGTGCTCCCACGTCAGGCCGTCGATCTCGCCGGTACGCATGCCAGTAAAAAAGCGCACGGCGTAATATTGGCGATAGTCCGGACGTACCCGCCCGATAATCTGCTGCACCTCTTCAAGCGTGAACGGCTCCACGTCGGTGCGTGGCACGTTGAGCGATTTGATCCCGCGAAACGATGAGCTAAACTCGTAGCGGTCGGCGGCCTCATTCAGCATCATGCGCAATGGCGTCATGATGTGGTTGATACGGCTGGCAGAGAGCTTCTTGCCGTTCCGGGAACGAACTTTGGCGAGTAACGCCCGGAACTCAAGAATCTCTGCACGGGTGATGCTGCCGACCTCTTTATGCCCCAAGCCGGGCAGAATGTGCTGCTCCAAACACCCCCGCACCGTCACGATCTGCGTGTCACGCCATTCGATCTCCTTCTCCGCAAACCACGTCTCGGCAAACTCGCGCAACAGCGGCGTGGCGTGATAGCCGCTCGTCTTGACCAGCGCCCGCTTGCTCAGCGTTTTGGCGCGTGGGCTATCGGGGAAGTAGCGGCCGTAATCAAACGTCTCCAGCGTGATTTCCGCCTCGATTTTCTCCAGAATCCGCTCAAGCTTCTGTCGGTTCTGACGTGTGTCGGGCAGTGCCGTCTGCTCACGGCAGCGCTTGCCCAGGTAGCGAAAATCAAAGTAGAGGTTTCCCGTTTCTGGCCGTGCAGCAATCTTACCCATGACACACACCTCCCCCGGCCATCGGCACGCCAAGGCTCTCCTCCTTGGAATACAGCTGCATGTCCCGCTCGATAGGCTCCCACAGGTACAGGATCTTGCGGCCGCCAAACGGGCGGATGTAGTGAATGCCCTCGATCAGCACGTTGTCTTTCAG
>NZ_JAKDUR010000062.1 GCF_030457605.1 Halomonas sp. | reverse complement strand
GCAGTACTTGGGACAGTAGCCGGGTAACAGATGGCGTCATAGTGGCTCCGCAGGGCGAAAGGCGACGGGGCGCCGCCGGGAAAACGTCAATCGCGCAAGCTTATCCCGTCAGCGGCGTGCAATCCAACGTCCGGGATTGATCGGCTCGCCGTTCCGGCGCACTTCGAAATATAGCGCAGCCCGGGGCTGACCGCCGCTATTGCCCACGTGACCAATCACGTCGCCGGTGGCGACTTTCTCACCGGGGCTTTGGGTAAAGCGTTGGAGATGGGCGTAAAGCGTCATGATGTGGTCACCGTGGTCAACGATCAACAGGTTGCCAAACCCGCGTATCCAGTCGGCAAATACCACCCGACCTGCGTGTACCGCCTTGACCGGCGTGCCCGCCCCGGCCTTGATGATAATGCCGTTGTGGTGCACACCCGGTTTACGCTTGAAGTTGGCGCTAAGGGTGCCTTGCACGGGCCAGGGCAGGTCGCCCCGGGTCTTGGCCATTTGCGTGCTGGGCGTGGGGCTTGCAAGCCGTGCCATCTGTTCCCGAATCTGGCGCAGGCGTTGCTCGGCCTGGGCATGATCTTCCTTGAGCTCGGCCAGGTGATGGCCCTGGCTTTGTTCGCGCTGGCCCAGGCCGGCGAGTATTTCACGGCGTTTGGCCGTGCGGCTGGCAAGGGTTGCGCTTTCCTCTTTCAGCGTTTGGTTGGCGGTTTCAAGGCGCTGGCGGCGGTCGGCCAGCCTGGCGGCATTTTGCGCCAGGGCGTCGTCCAGCCGGGCGATATCGGCCAGCCGTTTGTGGCGCGCCCGGCTCAGACGGTTGAGGTACGCCTGCATGCGGTCAAGCTCGGCCGGGTTGCCCTGGTTGAGCAGCAGCTTCAGCTGGGGCGAATCACCCAGCCGGTACAGGGCAGCCAGCTGGGTAGCCAGTGCGTCAAGCTGCGCCTGACGAGTGGCTTGCAGGCGTTTTCTGCGCTGTTTCAGCGCTTCGCTTTCTTCAGTGAGCGCGCGCCGCCGGGCCTGAACGTCATCCAGACGCGCGTGAATATCTGCCAGTGCGACTTCCACCTCGCGCAGTTTGTTTTCGGCGTCGCTGCGCGCTTCGGTAGTGGACTCAAGGCGTTCTGATGCCGTCTGTATTTCCTGGCCCAGCGCGTCGAGCTTGTGTTGTGCAGACGCTTCGTCCGGTTGGCCGTAGGCCGGCAGGGCGATAAGCGACAGCAGTACCAGCGTACTGGCAGCGTAGCGCTGCAGAATGGTCCGAATGCTCAAATCAGCTGAACCGGACCAGCGGGTTGCCGCTCATCGCCGGCGGAATCTCCTGATCCATCAGGGTTAAAAGCGTTGGGGCCAGGTCGCACAGCCGGCCTTCGTCAAGGGAGGCCTCGCGTTTGCCGACATATACCAGCGGCACGGGAAAGGTGGTGTGCGCGGTTTGCGGCGCGCCGGTGACGGGGTGCACCATCTGTTCGGCGTTGCCGTGATCGGCCGTAATCAGGCAGGCACCGCCGGCACGCTCGATGGCCTCGACCACTCGGCCGACGCAGTGGTCCACGGTTTCGATGGCCTTGACCGCCGCGGCGTAGTCGCCGGTGTGGCCGACCATGTCGCCGTTGGCATAGTTGCAGATGATCAGGTCAAAGGTGCCGCCGTCGATGGCATCGACCAGGCTGTCGGTGAGCTCGAAGGCGCTCATTTCGGGTTTTTCGTCGTAGGTGCGTACGTCCTGCGGCGAGGGCAGCAGAATGCGGGTTTCGCCCTCAAACTCGTCTTCGCGCCCGCCGGAGAAGAAAAACGTCACGTGGGGGTATTTTTCTGTCTCGGCAATACGTAGTTGCCTGAGCCCCCGCCGGGCGACCACTTCGCCCAGGGTGTCGGCCAGGTGCGTGGGCGGAAAGGCCACCGGCGCGGGAATGTCGTCGGCGTAGCGGGTCATCATCACCAGGCCTTCGCCGGCCAGCACTGGGCGGGACGTACGTTCAAAGCCGCTGAAGTCGGGCTCGGCGAAGGCACGGGCCAGCTCCCGGGCGCGGTCGGCGCGAAAGTTGGCAAAAATCGCGGCATCGCCGTCTTCAATCACCACCGGGCGGCCATGAATATGCATGCTGGTAGCGGCGATGAATTCGTCGGTTTCACCGCGATGGTAGGCGTCGCGCAGTGCGGCTTCGGCGCTGATGGCCTGAAAATCGGCCTTGCCTTCGGTGAGCAGCTCGTAGGCCCGGGCCACGCGCTCCCAGCGATTATCGCGATCCAGCGCGTAAAAGCGCCCAATGATGGAGGCAATAAAGCCGTTATCGGCGCCGACCAGCTCGGCCAGCCGGGCATTGACGCGCTCAAGCGAGGCCATGGCGCTTTGGGGCGGCATGTCGCGGCCGTCGAGAAAGGCGTGTACGTAGATGCGCTGGGCACCGCGACGGGCAGCCAGCTCAGCCAGCGCAATAAAGTGGTCTTCGTGGCTGTGTACGCCGCCGGGCGAAAGCAGGCCGAACAGGTGTACGGCGCGGCCGTGATCCACGGCATCATCCATGGGAATGGTGAACGCCGGGTTGTGGTCAAGATCGCCGTTTTCCACCGCCTGGGTAATCCGCGTGAAATCCTGAAAGACGATGCGTCCGGCGCCCAGGTTCATGTGGCCAACCTCGGAGTTGCCCATTTGGCCGTCGGGCAGGCCCACGTGGTTGCCGTCGGTATGTACGAAGGCGCGGGGGCGTTCGGCCCATAGTGCATCCATGTTCGGCGTATGTGCCCCGGCCACGGCGTTGTGCTGGTTGTCGGGGTTATGGCCGTAGCCGTCGAGGATGATCAGCGCCACCGGGCGCGGCGTGGTTGCAGTATCCATGAAAACCTCTCGTCATTAGGCCGAGCGCAGGCGTGACTCAACGTCGCGTCGGATGCAAGTTGTTCGCATCATAACGCAGGCGATCCCTTGTCGTCATGGCGGGGTCTGCTCGCAGCGGGTTGCGGTGTGTATACTGGGGCGCTTAACGGCGGTATGGCCGCCGCGGGTAGTGTCGTATTGGTAGACCTTATTAGTATATTGACAAAGAGATTGAGCGCGCGATGATCGATCAACTGTTTGAATTTGCACAGAACCATATGCTGCTGGTGGGCGCCTTTTTGCTGGTGCTGCTGGCCTGGCTTGTCTACGAAACACGCAGTGCGGCGAGTAACGGCGTCGGTTCCGGTGAAGCCACGCACCTGATTAACCGTGAAGATGCGGTGGTGCTGGATATTCGTGAAGACAAGGATTTCAAGGCCGGGCATATTGCCGGTGCCCGTCATATCCCCCAAAGCAAGCTTGATGAGCGTATGCACGAGCTGGACAAGGTCAAGGACAAGCCGGTGGTGATTGTCTGTAAACATGGCCAGAGCTCGGGCGTGGCCCAGGCAAAACTGGCCAAGGCCGGCTTTGCGCGCGCGCTGAAACTCAAGGGCGGCATGGCCCAGTGGCAGGCCGACAGCCTTCCGGTCGTGAAAAAATAAGTCCGCTGGTTCGGCGCTTTCCGGGCCGTATCATCATTGTGTCGCGGATAGCAGGCGGCACGTTATCTGCGTAAATTGAACATTTTACTCGTGAAATGAATTGTTAGGAGACCCCCATGGCGGAAGACAACAACACTAACACCCAGCAGGCCGGTGCAGCGGAAGACAAGCCTAAACTGACGTTCTCGCTGCAGCGTATCTACGTCAAGGATATCTCCTTTGAAGCGCCGAACTCCCCCGGCGTTTTCAAGCAGCCGTTCAAGCCCAAGGTCAATCTGGACCTGAACACCACCAGTACGCAGACGGCTGATGATCAGTATGAAGTCGTGATCAAGGTGACGGCTCAGGTCAACGACAGCGAAACCGGCACCACGTCGTTTCTGGTTGAAGTTGAACAGGCGGGGCTTTTCCGCATTGCCGGCATTGAAGGCGAGCAGCTGGAGCAAACGCTGGGTGCGTTCTGTCCCAACCTGCTGTTCCCCTATGCCCGCGAGTGCGTGGACAGCCTCGTGAACCGTGGCGGGTTCCCGCCGCTGATGCTGGCGCCGGTCAACTTTGATGCCATGTACGCCCAGCGCAAGCAGCGCGAAGCCCAGGCCGCCGAAAGCGCCGAGTAAGCCGTGCAAGCTGATGACTGGTACGCCGCCAACGGCAAAATGCCGCGTTTTTATGTGCCGGTGGCGCTAAGCGAGGGGCACAGCGTAACGCTGCCCGAGGGCGTGGCGCGTCACGTTACGCGGGTGCTGCGCCTTGGCGCCGGTGCGCCGCTGGTGGTGTTTGACGGCCAGGGCCGTGAGGCCGGCGTGCGGTTGGCGGACGTGTCGCGCAAGCAGGCAACGGTCAGCGTGGAGGCCGTATGGGCGGGGCGCTTCGAGTCGCCGCTGCGGGTGCATCTTGGGCAGGCGGTCTCCAAGGGCGACCGGATGGACTACGCTATCCAGAAAGCCGTGGAGCTGGGCGTGGCGGAGATCACGCCGCTGTATACCCGGCGCGGCGACGTGCGCTTGAAAGGCGAGCGAGAGGCGAAAAAGCTGGCGCATTGGCAGGCCGTGGCCGCCAGCGCCTGCGAGCAAAGCGGGCGGGCGACGCTGCCGCCCGTGCATCCGCCGCTGAGCCTAGACGAGTGGCTCGTGCAGCGTGACGAGTCGCTGCGGCTGATGCTTCACCCGGCCACGGAAAACGGGCTTCAAGTGGATCAGGGGCCGAACGAGGCGGCGCTGCTGATTGGCCCTGAAGGCGGCCTCGCGCCGGAAGATACTGAAGCGGCCCGTTCGGCGTCGTTTATCCCGCTGACGCTTGGCCCCCGGGTATTGCGCACCGAAACCGCGCCGGTGGTGGCACTTACCCTGCTGCAGCACCTCTGGGGCGATCTATAACCCCCCACTCTCGTTAAGGACGGCTCTGACATGACTCGCGACACTCATAACACGCACCTGGCCGCAACGGATGCCGTGGCACACATCGGCGAGGTCGCGTATCTGTCGGTCACGACGGTCAATAATACCGGCGCTTTTCTGCGCTGGGGGCTGCCCAAGGACGTGCTGTTGCCGTACAGCGAGCAGCTGTTCCGCCCTGACCCCGGCAAGCGTGTGCTGGTCAAGCTGTATGAAGACGATCAGGGCCGGCCGGTTGCTTCAATGCGCCTGGAGCGTTTCTTGAGCGATGATGCCTGGGCGCTGGAAAACGGTGAGGCAGTGACGCTGGTGGTCACTGAGCGGACTGATCTGGGCATGAAAGTGGTGGTCAATCATCGCTACTGGGGGCTGATCTACATTGATGATATGTCCCAGCCGTTACGCCGGGGGCAGACGCTGCCGGGTTTCGTCAAACAGCGGCGTGACGATGGCCGGCTGGATATCTCCCTGCTGCCGCCCGGTAGCGCCCGGCTGGATGTGGTGGGCGAAAAAGTGCTCAAGGCCCTGCGCGAAAGCGGCGGTTACCTGCCATTGGGCGATAAAAGCGCGGCTGACGATATCAAGGCGCGGCTGGGCGTGAGCAAGAGCGCCTATAAGCAAGCGATCGGCCGGCTGTTCAAACGCCAGCTGATCACGCTTGAACCCGAGGCCGTGCGTCTGGTGCCGGGCGCGCTGGAGTCGCTGGACTGATTTTACGGCCTGTTATTCACCCCCGGCGCGCCACCCTGGCGCGTTCGTTCCTGAATGGTTATTGCAATGAGCCAGACAAACCTGCATCTGGGCGTGGTGATGGATCCCATTACCGCGGTTGCCTACAAGAAAGATTCCACCATGGCGATGCTCTGGGCCGCCCAGGATCGTGGTTATACGCTGCACTATATGGAGCAGGAAGACCTGTTCCTCAATGCGGGGCAGGCCTACGCGCGGATGCGCCCGCTAACGGTTCATCGCGATCCCGAGCACTGGTTTGACCTGGGTGACGCCGACGCCCGGCCGCTGGCCGAGCTCGACGTCATTTTGATGCGCAAGGATCCGCCGGTTGATGACAACTTCACCAACGCCGTGCACTTACTCGGCTTTGCCGAGCGTGAAGGGGTGCTTGTCGTCAACCCTACGGAGGCGCTGCTGACGTGCAACGAGAAACTCTTTGCCCAGCAGTTCCCCCAGTGTTGCGCGCCCACGCTGGTGTCGGGACGGGCTGACGTGCTGCGCGCGTTCCACGCCGAGCACGGCGACGTAATTTTCAAGCCGCTGGATGGCATGGGCGGCAGCGGTATTTTCCACATTGCCCCGGATGGCCGTAACCTCGGCGCGGTGATCGAGCAGCTGACGCTCAATGGTACGCGGCAAGTCATGGCGCAACGCTATCTGCCGGCCATCAAGGAAGGCGATACGCGCATTTTGTTGATCGACGGCGAGCCGGTGCCTTACGGGCTGGCGCGCATTCCCTCGGCAGGCGAAACCCGTGGCAACCTCGCCGCCGGCGGACGCGGGGTGAGCCGTGAGCTGACCGACCGCGACCGCTGGCTGGTTGCACAGGTACAGCCAACGCTGCGCGAGAAAGGGCTGTTATTTGTGGGGATTGATGTCATCGGCGACTACATCACCGAGATCAACGTCACCAGCCCCACCTGCATACGCGAAATAGACGACCAGCGCGGCACCTGTATTGCCGATCAGCTGCTTGACGCGGTGGCGCGGCGGCTGGATGCTGCGCGCGCCGACTAGACCAAACGGCTACAGCCGCCAGTTCCGGCCACCTTATTATCGGCCACTGACAAATAGCCGCCGGCGTTTTGCCGGCAGCGCCAGGAGAACCATGCAAAGTTTGAAGAATCATTTCCTGTTGGCAATGCCGCACATGGACGAGACGAACTTCGCCGGAAGTCTGGTCTATCTGTGCGACCACGACGACAACGGCAGCATGGGAGTGATCGCCAACCGGCCGTTGGATATTACGCTTGATGCCCTGTTCGAGCAGCTCGAGCTGGGCGGTAGCCAGAGCCTGCATCGCAACGCGCCGGTGTATTACGGTGGGCCCATGCACAAGGATCGCGGTTTTATCCTGCACCAAGGCCAAAGCGATGACTGGGACTCAAGTGTTCAGGTCACTGATGAAGTCGCCCTGACCACGTCCATGGACATGCTGCAGGCGCTGGCGTCCAACGAAGGCCCCGAGCGCTTTATCGTCTGTTTGGGCTGTGCCGGCTGGGATGTAGGTCAGCTGGAAGACGAAATCAAGGAGAATGCCTGGCTCACCATCGAAGGCGAGTCGAGTGTGCTGTTTGAAACGCCGCCGGCAGAGCGCCTGACCGCGGCGGCGGGCATTCTGGGGATTGACCTTAACCTGATGACCCCTGATGCGGGGCATGCCTGATGGCTATTGAAGGGCAGCGGCTGGTGCTGGCCTTTGACTTTGGTGCCCGGCGTATTGGCGTCGCAGTAGGGAATGAGCTGGTGCAAAGTGCCCGCGAGCTTGAGCCGCTCACTGCCCGGGACGGGATTCCCGATTGGCATGTCGTCACGCGGCTGATGGACGAATGGCAGCCGGATTTGCTGGTCGTCGGACTGCCGTTACACATGGATGGCAGCGAATCCGAGATGAGCGTGCGGGCGCGCAAGTTCGGCAACCGCCTGCACGGGCGTTACCGCAAACCCTGCCACATGGTGGACGAGCGCGGCTCAACCCGTGAAGCCAAACAGATCGCCCGGGAAGCCGGGCATAAAGGCAACTACCGGGCGGAAAGCGTTGACGGTATTGCCGCCGTGCTGATTCTGGAAGGCTGGTTTGCCCACCGGGAAGGGCTGCCCGGTGGGCGCACGACTGGTTAGGCGTCCAGGGTGCCCAGCCGCTCGGGCACAAACCAGCGTACCGGCCGCCGATCCTGCTCAATCAGCTCTTCTACCTGCAAAAGCGTGGCAAAAATAGCCATGCGTATAGGGATGCCATTATCGGTCTGGCGAAAAATCGCCAGACGTGGATCGCCATTCAGGTCTACATCCAGGTCGTTGGCGCCGGGGCGGCTATCACGCGGCAGCGGGTGCATCACAATCGTCTCGGGCGTGCAGCGTTGATCCATAAAGCGCTTGTTGACGGCGAAGTCGTCGGATACACCGGCAAAGGTTTCGCTCATTTCGCTGGTAAAGCGTTCTTTCTGGATGCGGGTGGTATACACCACGTCCAGGTCGCTGAAGTCGCTGGCCAGGCTTTCGCGCAGCTCGACACGGTGCCCGCGGGAGGCTACCAGTTCTACCAGCGCCGAAGGCATCTCCAGGCCGGGCGGCGCCACCAGCGTGAGGCGCATGGGCTCATAAAGCGACAGCAGCTTGATCAGCGAGTGTACGGTGCGTCCGTGGAGCAGGTCACCGGTCAGCAGGATATGCGCTCCCGCCAGCGTTTTACCCCGCCGCGTGAATTCCTTGTCGATGGTGTACAGATCGAGCAGTGCCTGACTCGGGTGCTCGCCCGGTCCGTCTCCTCCATTAATGACCGGTACGTTGGTTGCGTTGGCAAACTCGGCCACTGAGCCCTGCTCGGGGTGGCGCATGACGATGGCATCGCAGTAGCCGCTCATCACGCGGCTGGTGTCATATAGCGACTCGCCCTTTGCCATCGACGAAAACGTGAAGCCGGTGGTGTCGCATACGCTACCCCCCAGTCGGCAAAACGCAGCATGAAAACTGACCCTTGTGCGTGTGCTGGCTTCGAAAAACAGATTGCCGAGCACAGCGCCTTCCAGCACGCGTGTCGTTTCCCGGCGGCTGGCAATGGGCTCCATGCGCGCCGCCACGCGCAAAAGATGATCGACGCGGCCTCGGTCCAGTGAATCAACGGAAAGTAGATGCGGGTTCATCAGGGGCTCCCAGGAATAGGCAAGTGGTCGCGCCGGGCAGACTCGCGCACGGCGCAGATCAATGATGACTCTAGTTTACTCGCCAGCTGCCCTCTGGCAGAAATGCTTTTTTGTCGTCAGGGAGGGACTGCCGGATTTATTTTCACACACCCCTTGCCAACGCGTCGGTCAGGCCGTAAAGTACGCATCCGCTGCCGACGACGCATGACGTCACCG
>NZ_JAKDUR010000061.1 GCF_030457605.1 Halomonas sp. | reverse complement strand
ACTCATAATCCCTTGGTCGCTGGTTCGAGTCCAGCTGGGCCCACCATCGTATATACATGACAAAACCCGCCTTGTGCGGGTTTTGTTGTTTTTGGGCCATGACGCCCGCCGGGCAAGTCACCAAGCCGCTGTAGGAGCTCAATTTATTGAGCGAAACGGCCACGGAGCCCTGCCGAGAGAGCAGGGCGGGCCTGCCCCTGGTCTTTGCCAACCCTCACCCAAACCAGCGCTTGAGCGTTTGCCTGGCCTGTTCGCGGTGCTCGTCCTTTATGTGTGTGGCGACAATGCCGATGGCGGCGGCCATTACGCCAAGATCGTCGGTGTAGCCCAGCACCGGGGTGAAGTCCGGCAAGGCGTCGATGGGGGAGATGAAATACCCCAGCGCGCCGTAAATGGTGGTTTTGGCCCAGGTGGGGGTGTCCGGGTCCCTGGCGGCGTAGTACAGCTTCAGTGCCTGGGTGATGGTGCCTTCGCCTGCCTGTTTGGCGTGCCGGGTGGTTTTCTTCCAGAAGCCTTCTTCCGAGTAGTCCCGCTCGTGTTGCTGAATGTCGTCCGCCGTCTCGGGGCTTGTGCCTTCAGTGGCGGAGGGGCCTTGGGTGGTGGAGGGGTTGCGGCGCATGGGGTGTCTCCGGGTATGACAAAACACGGGATGCTGTTGATAGCAGCTTCAGCCCATACGCCGTTGACTGCAAGCGGCAGGGCAAATATCGGCGGGTGCATGCCGGCACCGTCCGCGCAGGGGATAGGCCTCGTCTCTCCCTTTCTGGAAGCAGGTTTTTGACGTAAAATGCGCGGTTTTCCAGCATATTGTTCGGCGTTTATGCGTCGTCGATGATGTGAACCCATCAATGTTGAAATTGATCCGGGCGGGGGAGAGCCCACCTGCCTGACGGAGTGGCCATGCAAGATTCACCGGCAGAACCAGCGAAGCCCGGCAAGCGTAACGTATTGATGTTTGTGCTGCCCTCGCTGCTGGGCGTTTTTCTCTTCATGACGCCGGTGAGCTATCAGGGCGATCTCACCATCATGATAGCCGTGCTGGCCAAAAGCCTGCAGGCGGTGCTGGAAGGCGCGCTGCCGAGCATTGTCACCGTGCTCATCGTCGCCTCGGCGCTGCTCTCGCTGGGGGTCAAGGTCTTTCGGCCAAAGCCGGTGCTTGAGCATCCTTTCCTGAACACCCTGTTCAACATAAGCCCGGTGTGGCTGGTCAGCCGGCTGGTGGGGGCGGTGTTTGTGGTGCTGGTTTACGTCCGGGTGGGGCCGGAGATTTTGTACGGCGGCGATACCGGCGGGTTGGTGCTGAACGACCTTTTGCCGGTGCTGTTTGCGGTGTTTGTGTTTGCCGGGCTGCTGCTGCCGCTGCTGCTGGATTTTGGCCTGCTGGAGTTTATCGGTACCTTGCTGACCGGCCTGATGCGCCCGGTGTTTCGCCTGCCCGGGCGCTCCGCGGTGGACTGCATGGCCTCCTGGCTTGGCGACGGCAGCGTGGGCATTCTGCTCACCAGCAAGCAGTACGAAACCAGCCACTACACTCAGCGCGAAGCGGCAGTCATTGGCACCACGTTTTCGGCGGTGTCGATCACTTTCAGCCTGGTGGTGCTGGCCCAGGTGCGCCTTGAGCACCTGTTTTTGCCGTTCTACTTTGCGGTGTGCCTGGCGGGCGTGGTGGCGGCCATTGTGGTGCCGCGCCTGCCGCCGCTGCGTTGGAAAAAGGACGTGTTCATCAACGGCGAACCCCAACCGGCGGGTAGCGAAGCCACCCCGGAAGGCTATTCGCGCTTAAGCCACGGCTACGCACTGGCGCTGGCCCGGGCCAGCCGGGTAGATAGTCTGGGCCTGGTGGTGCGCACCGGCATTCACAACGCGCTGGATATGGTGCTGGGCGTGCTGCCGGTGGTGATGGCGTTTGGCACCGTGGCGCTGATCATCGCCGAAACCACGCCGCTGTTCAGCTGGCTGGGCCTGCCGTTTGTGCCGCTGTTGGAGTGGCTTGGCATCCCCGAAGCCGCCGCCGCCTCCCAGACCATGGTGGTGGGCTTTGCCGACATGTTCATTCCCGCCATTCTGGCAAGCTCCATCGAGAGCGATATGACGCGCTTTGTGATTGCAGCGCTCTCCGTCACCCAGCTGATCTACATGTCGGAAGTGGGGGCGCTGCTGCTGGGCAGTAAAGTCCCGGTCAACGTGGTGGAGCTGTTTGTGATCTTTTTGCTGCGCACCCTGGTGACCCTGCCGGTGATTGCGCTGGTGGCGCATATGGTTTTTTAGCCACCGCTAACCAGACTGACAGGCATGATAAAACCCGCCCGGTGCGGGTTTTGTCGTGTAGGGGCGGCGCACGCCGAGGCGCCGGGGCCGGGCGCTTTCGTTCACCATGAATGAAACTAATGTTGACCATGAGTATCTCCAGTTTGCCTTGTGCACGGCCGGGCTGGATACTCCCTGTCATTATCGCAGCAGCGGTGCAGCCGCCGGGCGCTGCCCCGCGAGATCACGCTACAGGGCTGCGCCGCAGGCAGATGCCTTGGGTTCATGTTTCAGGTACCAGGACGGTCACTCCGATGAACAACGATTTTGCATTTTCGATCAAGAGTATCCGCTTCGACGAGAACTATCGGCCGGCGGACAACACCCGCATCACCACCAACTTCGCCAACCTGGCCCGGGGCGAGAAGCGCGAAGAAAACCTGCGCAACACCCTGCAGATGATCGATAACCGCTTCAACGCCCTGGCGAACTGGGACAACCCCAACGGCGACCGCTATGGCGTGGAGCTGAACATCATTTCCGCCGAAATGGCCGTGGATCACACCGCCGAAAACAGCGGCCTGCCGCTGATCGAAATCCTCAAGGTCGATATCCTCGACAAGGAAAACGGCGAGCGCATCGAGGGCATTACGGGCAACAACTTTTCTTCCTACGTGCGCGACTACGACTTCAGCGTGGTGCTGAAAGAGCACAACGCAGGGAAGGAAGGTTTCAGCGTGCCGGAAGATTTTGGCGTGCTGCACGGCCAGCTGTTTCGGGCGTTTTTGAACTCCGATGCCTACCGCGAGAACTTCAACAAGCCGCCGGTCATCTGCATCAGCGTGTCGAGCACCAGGACCTACTACCGCACGGACAACGTCCACCCGGTACTGGGCGTGGAGTACCGCCAGGAAGAAGACTCCCTGACCGATGCCTACTTCAACGAGATGGGCATGCGGGTGCGTTACTTCATGCCGCCGGGCAGCGTGGCACCGCTGGCCTTCTACTTTATCGGCGATCTGCTCAGCGACTACACCAGCCTTGAGCTGATCAGCACCATCAGCACCATGGACTCGTTCCAGAAGATCTATCGCCCGGAAATCTACAACGCCAACTCGGCGGCAGAGAAGGTCTACCGGCCGAGCCTGGAGCGTCAGGACTACTCCCTGACCCGCATCGTCTACGACCGGGAAGAACGCGGCCGGCTGGCCACCGAGCAGGGCAGGTTTGTCGAAGAAAACTTCATCAAGCCCTACCGCGATATTCTCGAGCAGTGGTCCGCCAGCTGCGCGCTTTGATTCCGTCTTTACGAGGTTTTTACCATGGCAACACTGTTACCCACGTCCACTGCCGGCAGCCTGCCCAAACCGTCCTGGCTGGCCGAGCCCGAAGTGCTGTGGTCCCCCTGGAAGCTGGAAGGTGAGGGGTTGGTAGAAGGCAAGCAGGACGCCCTGCGCCTGGCGCTGCACGAACAGCGCCACGCCGGGATCGATATCGTCAGCGACGGCGAGCAGTCGCGTCAGCACTTCGTCACCACCTTTATCGAGCACCTCAACGGCGTTGACTTCAACCAGCGCGAAACCGTCACGATCCGCAACCGCTACGAGGCCAGCGTGCCCTCGGTGGTCGGGGAGGTCTCGCGCCAGCAGTCGGTGTTTGTGGAAGACGCCAGGTTCCTGCGCGAGCAAACCGACCAGCCGATCAAATGGGCGCTTCCCGGCCCCATGACCATGATCGACACGCTTTTTGATGGCCACTACAAAAGCCGCGAAAAGCTGGCGTGGGAGTTTGCCCGTGCGCTGAACGAAGAAGCGCGCGAGCTGGAAGCGGCGGGCGTGGATGTGATTCAGTTCGACGAGCCGGCGTTCAACGTCTTCTTTGACGACGTCAACGACTGGGGCATCGCCACCCTTGAGCGGGCCATCGAGGGCCTTAAGTGCGAGACCGCCGTCCACATCTGCTACGGCTACGGCATCAAGGCCAACACCGACTGGAAAAAGACGCTGGGCTCGGAGTGGCGCCAGTACGAAGCGGTGTTCCCCAAACTGCAAAAGTCCAACATCGATATTGTCTCGCTGGAGTGCCAGAACTCCCACGTGCCCATGGAGCTGATCGAGCTGATCCGCGGCAAGAAGGTGATGGTCGGCGCCATCGACGTAGCAAACCACGCCATCGAAACGCCGGAAGAAGTGGCCGCCACCCTGCGCAAAGCGCTTGAGTTTGTCGACGCCGACAACCTCTACCCCTCCACCAACTGCGGCATGGCCCCGCTGCCGCGACACGTCGCCCGGGGAAAGATGCAGGCGCTCAGCGCCGGCGCGGCCATTGTGCGCAAGGAGCTTGAAGGCTAAATAAGCCTTCAGCCGAGCCCTTTGGCCCTCGCAGCGTTGAACTGACGCTGCGAGGGCTTTTTTTGTGTTTAGCCTAAATAGTGATATGTTTCTATGTATCAAAAACAAAGAATGATATAGCAAAGTTAATCATATGAGCGTTTTGACCGAACATCTTGCCGAGCGCCTCAAGGCCGCCCGAGAGGCCAAGGGGCTTAGCCAGCGTGGATTGAGCGCGCTTTCCGGCGTGCCGCAGTCCCACATCTCGAAAATCGAGAGCAACGCCGTTGATCTGCGCGTTTCAAGCCTGGTTACGCTGGCGCACGCGCTTGAGCTGGAACTGATGCTGATTCCCCGCCAGGCATTACCGGCGGTGAGCTCGGTGACGCGTAGCGTGACGCCCAAACCGCTCCCCAGTCGCGCCGAGCAAAAAGAGCTGGCGCGTATTCAACACAAAATCAATGACCTCGTCGAAAGCGCCCCCGGCACGCATTTTGCCACTGTGCAGCGCCGCGTGCGTGAGATCACCCAGGTTCACAGCCAGCTCGACGCCGGCGTGCTGAAAAAGATCCGCCGCGTCGTGGAAACGCTAGCGTCTTCCAGCAGTGAAAATGCCGTTAGTCAGGCCGCTGACACCATTCACTCGCTGCGCAACCAGCTGGCACGAGAGGCCGCAGAGTATAAAAAGCCGCGTGCGCCAAGGCCGGCCTACCGGCTTGAGGAGGATTCAGATGACTGATATCGCTGTTTTGGAGGTCGCGCTTCACGATGAGCCTATCGGCACGCTGACCCATGTGGGCGGAGAACGTACGCTATTCGCGTTTGATGATGCCTATATCGATAACCCGGACCGGCCGACCCTGAGCTTGAGTTTCAAGGATGAATTTGGCGGGCTGCTGACGGAGTTTCGCGCTTATCGCAGGCGCGTCATGCCGTTTTTTTCCAACCTGCTACCTGAAGGCCATCTACGCCAATACCTCGCGGAAAGTGCCGGCGTAAAACCAGAGCGTGAATTTCATCTTCTCTCGGCGTTGGGTAATGATCTGCCCGGTGCGATAACGGTAAAGCCTGCCGAGGGCGGAGCATTGTCGCTGGCAGACAGCCAACACGGTCACGCGGACGATAGCTCGGCTAGCCATCATGATAATGCTTTGCGGTTTTCTCTTGCCGGGGTACAGCTTAAGTTTTCGGCGGTTCTGGCACCGGCTGGCGGTTTGACCATCCCCGCCTCTGGCATAGGCGGCTCATGGATCGTAAAGCTACCGTCGCGTGAATTTGACGGCGTCCCCGAAAATGAGTTTTCCATGATGACGCTGGCGCAGCTCGTGGGTATCGACGTGCCATCCATTGATCTTGTCGATGTCGATAGCATCGATAATTTGCCCAAGGGTATGGATAGAGTCGGGGGAAAGGCTTTCCTCATCGAGCGGTTCGACCGGTTGCCTGACGGCAGTGCCGTTCACATCGAGGATTTTTCACAAGTCTTTGGCGTTTATGCCGATAAAAAATACAGAGCAGCATCGCTGCGCAACATCGCCCAGGTGCTGGCCGTTGAAACCAGCGATGCCGATATCACTGAGTTTATCCGGCGTCTGGTGTTTTGCGCTTTGATCGGCAATGGCGACATGCACCTGAAAAACTGGTCGCTCATGTATCCCGACCGCCGCCACGCGGCGCTCGCACCTGCCTACGATCTTGTCTCGACCATTCCCTATATTGCCCATGATGATATGGGACTCAAGATCAGCCGTACGCGAGCCTTTGCCGAGGTGACCCGCGAAGAGCTTGAGCATTTGGCTGCCAAGGCCGCTATTCCTGCGCAGCTGGTATGGGAAACAGCGCAAGAGACGGTCGAGCGTTTTCAACAGCACTGGCATGCCGAAAAGCATAGCCTCCCCATGAAAGCGCCAGTCCGTGATGCTATCGATTCACACATCGGCCGCTTGCCCATAGCTCAATAACCCCTGCCGGGTGCGCATTCTGCACGCGCCCGCGGCGCTGTGTATCATGTAGCCCTTTTGTCATTTTTACGCGAGTGCCGCGCCGCGCGCAGGCAGCACGCAGCAGTTAACAGAATAAAGGGGATGCACAGTGAATACGGAAAGCCATTCGCAGCTGGCGGGGTTTATCTGGTCCGTGGCGGACCTGTTGCGCGGCGATTTCAAGCAGTCCCAGTACGGCCGCATCATTCTGCCGCTGACGCTTTTACGCCGGCTTGAGTGCATCCTGGAGCCCACCAAAGGCAAGGTGCTTGACGCCGCCCAGACCCACCGGGACAGGCCCGATGCCATGCGCGACAAGCTGCTGCTCAACGCCGCCGGTCAGCCGTTTTTCAACGCCTCGCCGCTGACGCTGGGTACGCTGTCGCCGACCCAGACCGCCGACGATTTGCTGAGCTACGTGCGCTCGTTCAGCCAGGACGCCCGGGAGATATTCGAGCACTTTGAGTTTGAAAGCTACGTCCAGCAGCTGGACGCCGCCAACCTGCTGTACCGCGTGGTAGAAGACTTCGCCGCCACCGACTTGAGCCCCGCGCGGCTGTCCAACTACGGCATGGGGCTGGTGTTTGAAGAACTGATCCGCAAGTTTGCCGAAAGCTCCAACGAAACGGCGGGGGAGCACTTTACCCCGCGCGACGTCGTCCACCTGACCACGTCGCTGGTGCTCACCGGGCAGGACGACAAGCTCAAGACCGGCGGCATCGTCACCGTATACGACCCTACCGCGGGCACCGGCGGCTTTCTTTCGGAAAGCGACGCCTACATGCAGCAGATCAGCGGCGGCATGAGCGTCTCGCTCCACGGCCAGGAGCTCAACCCCGAGTCCTATGCCATCTGCAAGGCGGATATGCTGATCAAGGGCCAGACCGTGGGCCGCATCAAGCTGGGCAACACGCTGTCTGACGACCAGCTGGCCGGTCAGCGGTTTGATTTTATGCTCGCCAATCCGCCGTTCGGCGTGGACTGGAAGAAGGTGCAGAAGGGCGTCGTCGACGAGCACAAGCACAAAGGCTACGACGGCCGCTTTGGCCCGGGGCTGCCCCGGGTGTCCGACGGCTCGCTGCTGTTTTTGATGCACCTGGTGAGCAAGATGCGCCCCAAAAAAGAGGGCGGCTCGCGCATCGGCATCATCCTCAACGGCTCGCCGCTGTTTACCGGCGGCGCGGGCAGCGGCGAGTCCGAGATCCGCCGCTACCTGCTGCAGCACGACATGGTCGAGGCGATTATCGGCCTGCCCACCGACCTGTTCTACAACACCGGCATCGCCACCTACGTGTGGGTGCTGTCGAATAACAAGCCTGCTGAGCGCCGGGGCAAGGTGCAGCTGATCGACGCCACCGGCCGGGGCAGCAAGATGCGCAAGTCGCTGGGCAGCAAGCGCCACTACATCGCCGACGGCGACCTCGACGAGATCGTGCGCCTTTACGGCAGCTTCGCCGACACCGAAGAGAGCAAGCTGTTCCCGGTCGAGGCCTTCGGCTACCGCCGCATCACCGTAGAGCGCCCGCTGCGCCTGAACTTTCAGGCAAGCCCCGAGCGCCTGGCCCGGCTGGATGAACAAAAACCCGTGCACAAGCTCGAGGACGCCGAGCGCGAAGCACTTGTCGCCGCCTGCCAAAGCCTGGGCGAGGAGCAAACGTTCACCAACCGCGAAGCGTTTCTCAAGGCGCTGAAGGCCGCCTTTGCCGAGCACCTGCCCGCCGGCATGAAAGTCGGCGCGCCGCTGCAAAAGGCCGTGCTCACAGCCCTTGGCGAGCGCGACCCGGAGGCCGACATCTGCCGCGACAAGAAGGGCCACCCCGAACCCGACACCGGCCTGCGCGACCACGAAAACGTCCCGCTGGGCGAGTCGGTAAGCGATTACTTCGACCGCGAGGTGCTGCCCCACGTCCCCGACGCCTGGATCGACGAAGGCAAGATCGACCCGCTGGATGAGCGCATCGGCATCGTCGGCTTCGAGATCCCCTTCAACCGGCACTTCTACACCTTCGAGCCCCCGCGCCCGCTGGAAGATATCGACGCCGACCTGAAAGCTTGCACCGACCGCATCAAGCAGATGATCGAGGAGATGGCGGTATGAGCAGCACAGGCGAGCAAATAGCGGCCGGCGCGAAGAGCTTTCCCGCATATCCCGAATACAAAGACTCCGGCGTCGAATGGTTGGGCGAAGTGCCGGCGCATTGGGGCATTCAACCGCTTAAGCGACAATGCGATGTTATGCCAAGCAATGTGGATAAAAAATCGGTAGAGGGCGAACGGCCAGTCCACCTTTGTAACTATACAGACGTGTATTACCACGATGAAATTGTCCGGGGCATGCGCTTCATGAAAGCCACGGCCTCAGAAGGTCAGATTGAGAAATTCTCCCTTCTGGCAGGTGATGTAATTTTCA
>NZ_JAKDUR010000060.1 GCF_030457605.1 Halomonas sp. | reverse complement strand
AGTACTCTGGAGCACTGAATACCGCAGGTGCTGCGCTTATTGGTTGAATTCAGGCTTTACAGCCTGAAGGCAACCAGCTTTCATTAGCGTCGCTACTACGATCAGCCCAAACGCATGTCCAGCCGTTACCGGGATTGGCTGTGTCGCTAGTACCTGCCTTACCTTCTGCATCTCCTATAGGCGCGATTTTCATCATGGCTCCGTCCAGAGCACTGTCACTATTAAAAGTTACTAAAATAGCAGGAGAAGCATAATCTACGTTTTCAACATAGCGGCCGGACATGTCGCTGAAACCAGCATCATCAGCAGCTAAGCCAAGATCCGTTTTTTCTGGCATCTCTCCGTTAAGCGAGTACTGCTCGGCAATGTCGGTACGCACACCCGCGGTGATCGACAGCGCTTCGCTGGCCTGGGCGCGGGCGGTGTAATTCTGGTACTGCGGAATCGCGATAGAAGCCAGGACCCCGATAATCGCCACGACGATCATCAGCTCGATCAGCGTAAAACCGACCTGTTTGAGGGGGCGTACTGCAGTCGTTGTCGTGTTGTGCATCGATACTGCTCCTTGGGAGAAAATGCCCGGCAAGACTACCGGATAATCCTGATTCATTATGTTACATTACCTTACGACCTAAGCCGTTTCAACCATCCGCGCACTTTTACTCGTATAAACAAGTCAGTGCATGGCCGAGTGGTGGCTGATGCCGCTCATGCGTCAAGTATGGTACAAGTAAGACGCACAGCGAACAGCCACTAATGAGTAGCGCATGAGCCAATCTCCTTTTGAGTCAATGCTGAGCCACGCGGCGGCGCGCGGCGGGCTACGCGGCATTGCCGAGCGTCTGGTCAGCCACGGTCTGGTGACTCAGACCCAGATTGCCACGGCCCAGTCTGCCGCCGAGGAGCAGGAAATTCCGCTGCTTCGTCACGTGGTGGAGTGCGGCCTAGTGGATCCCGCGGAAGCAACCGTCGCCGCTGCCTGGGAGTACGGGTTGCCCGTGGTTGATCTTGACGCGGTGCGCATCAGCGCACTGCCGCCGGCCGAGCATTATCCGGTCAAGGTGCTCGGCAACCTGGGCGTGCTGCCGCTGGTTCGCCATCATCACCGGTTGACAGTGGCCGTGCCCTACCCTGCCACGCTGACACAGCTTGGCGAGCTACAGTTTGCGACCGGATTGAGCGTTGAGGGCGTGCTGGCTCCCATTGATCAACTGAACAATGCGCTTAGCCATTATCTGGCGCAAAACGAGCGCAGCATGCTGGAAGAACTCGACGGCGTGGACGATGCCGTTACCTCGCTGGGCGTAGTGCAGGGAGGTGAAGGAGAAGAAATCCCGCTGGATGAGGTGCCCGAAAACAGCGACGATGCGCCCGTCGTCAAATTTGTTAACAAAATATTACTCGATGCCATTCGTCGGGGCGCGTCCGACATTCATTTTGAGTCGTACGAAACTCGGTATCGCATCCGTTTTCGCGTTGACGGCATGCTCACCGAAATTGCCCGCCCGCCATTTGCCATGCGCAACAGAATTGCCGCACGTCTGAAAATCATGGCACGGCTGGATATTTCCGAACGCCGCCTGCCCCAGGATGGCGCGCTCAAGCTAAGACTTTCGAGCACACGTTCACTGGATTTTCGTGTCAATTCGCTGCCCACTGTATACGGCGAAAAAATCGTGCTGCGCCTGCTGGATCCCAGCACGGCACAGATGGGTATTGATCAGCTTGGGTTTACCGACGATCAGCGCACGTTTTACGAACGGGCACTGACTCAGCCTCAGGGCATGATTCTGGTAACGGGGCCGACCGGTAGCGGTAAAACCGTGTCGCTGTATACCGGCATCAATATCCTCAACCAGGTCGAGCGCAATATCTGCACCGCTGAAGACCCGGTGGAGCTCAAGGTATCCGGCGTGAACCAAGTCAACGTACTCCCCCGGATCGGGCTGGATTTTGCCAGCGCTCTGCGGGCGTTTTTGCGTCAGGATCCTGACGTGGTGATGGTGGGTGAAATCCGGGATCTGGAAACCGCTGAAATTTCCATCAAGGCAGCACAAACCGGCCACCTGGTGCTATCTACCGTGCATACCAACTCGGCGGCAGAAACGCTCACGCGGCTTTCCAACATGGGCGTTTCACCGTTCAACATAGCCAGCGCGGTCAGCCTGATCATCGCCCAACGGCTGGTCAGGGTGCTATGCAAGCACTGCAAGGAACCCGCCGATATTCCGGACCAAGCGCTCCGCCGGGAAGGGTTCAGCGATGCGGATATCACTCGCTCGACCATTTACCAGCCGGTAGGCTGCAAGCAGTGTACTCAGGGTTATAAAGGGCGTATCGGCATTTACGAGGTAGTTCCCGTGACCGAAGCGATGCGCCAGCTCATCATGCACGAAGCGCACGCCCTCGATATTGACCGGCTGGCGCGTGAAGAAGGCTACGCCAATCTGCATCATAGTGGCCTGGTCAAGGTGATGCAGGGCATTACCAGCCTTGAAGAAATCAACCGGGTCACCAGGGCATAAGCCATGGCGCAATCATCTCGCAAGCGCCGCACGCCAGCCATACAGCTGTACCGATTCAAGTGGAGCGGCAAAAGCACGAGCGGGCGCAATCTCAGCGGCGAGATGGTCAGCCGCAGCAAAACCGAGGTTGGCGCCGAGCTTAAACGCCACGACATCATTATCCGGCGCGTACGCAAAAAAAGCAGTTTGCATGGCCGCGGGCGTATCAAGGCACAGGACATCGCCGTCTTTGCACGCCAACTGGCCACCATGATTCGTGCCGGTGTGCCGCTGTTGCAGGCACTGCAGATCGTGACCGAAAGCATTGAAAAGCCGTCCATGGTGCTGCTGGTTCAGCAGATGATTCACGATGTATCAGCCGGCGCCAGCTTTTCCGATGCGTTGCGTCGCCATCCCCGGCATTTCGACCATTTGTTCATCAATCTTGTCGAAGCGGGCGAGCAGGCCGGTGCGCTCGACCAGATGCTGGAACGTATTGCCACCTACAAGGAAAAGGTGGAAATGCTCAAGGGACGCATCAAGAAAGCCATGTGGTACCCAGCCGCCGTGATGACAATTGGCATCAGTATTACCATGCTGCTATTGATCAAGGTAGTGCCGCAGTTTGAAGATATGTTTCACAACTTTGGTGCCGAACTGCCGGCAATGACACAGGTGACTCTTCGCCTGTCAGAGCTGGCTCAGACCTACTGGCTGCATGCACTGGGAGGGCTTGCAGCCGGGATTTTCGTATTGCGCCGTGCCGCCCGCCGTTCTCCCCGGCTGGCCTATCGCCTGCATTTTCTGCTGCTGCGCTTACCCGTTATCGGCAGCATTTTGCAAAAATCCGCCGTGGCCCGTTTTTCCCGCACACTCGCTACCACCTTTGCCGCCGGCGTGCCCCTGGTTGAGGCGCTGCAGACCTGCTCGGGCGCTACTGGCAACAAAGTGTATCAGCATGCCGTCATACAGGCGCGTCAGGATGTGTCAACCGGCCAGCCGCTACACTTTGCCATGCGCATGACCAACCAGTTTCCCTCTCTTGTGGTGCAGATGATCAGCATCGGCGAAGAGTCCGGCGCGCTGGATGCCATGCTCAACCGCGTAGCGGACTATTACGAAGAAGAAGTGGATAACAAGGTGGATGCGCTAACGTCGCTGATGGAGCCGGTCATCATCGTCGTACTGGGGTTGCTCGTTGGCGGCGTGGTGGTTTCCATGTATCTTCCCATCATCAATCTGGGCACCGCGTTATAAAGGAACCTAATGACCCCGCTTTCTGTTCTATTACTGGCACTCCTGTCAGGGCTCTGCCTGGGCAGCTTTCTCAACGTGGTGATTACCCGGCTGCCGGTCATGCTGATGCGTGAATGGCGCTCGGAAGCGCGCGCGGCGCTTGATCTACCTGACGAACAACAGCCACGCTTCAATCTGGCCGTGCCCAACTCCATTTGCCCGGCCTGTGAAGCGCCCATCCGCTGGCACGATAATATACCGCTGATTGGCTGGCTGAAACGGCGTGGCCGCTGTGCCGATTGCCATGCCCGCATTAGCATACAATATCCACTTATCGAACTGGCCGGCGGCATGTTGAGTGTCAGCGTGCTGGTGCTATTTGGCATCAGCTGGGAAGCCGGCTTTATTTTGGCGGCATGCCTGACGCTGCTGGTGCTGGCAGTGATCGACTTTCGTACCCAGCTGTTGCCCGACATCATCACGCTGCCGCTGCTGTGGGCGGGACTGTTGTACCAGCTATTATTCCAGCCATTGATGCTTCCCTCCGCCATCATTGGCGCCATGGCCGGGTATCTGGTGCTATGGAGTTTCTACTGGATGTTCAAGCTGGTCACCGGCAAGGAAGGCATGGGCTACGGTGACTTCAAGTTACTGGCCGCGCTCGGCGCCTGGTTGGGCTGGAGTTTTTTACCGCTGATACTGATGCTTTCAGCAGGGTTTGGCGCCATTATTGGCCTCATCCTTCAGGCCAACCCACAACATCGCGGTATGCCTATGCCGTTTGGCCCTTTTCTGGTCATGGCGGGTTTGGCGGCACTGCTCGCCGGCGATGAGCTCATGGCCGGCTATCTGGCGCTGGTCATCTGACCTCCTCAATCAACCGGAGCACCACCATGATTATCGGTTTGACTGGCGGTATCGGCTCGGGAAAATCTACCGTCGCCCGCGCGTTTGCCGCACGGGGAGTGGCCTGGGTAGATGCCGATGACGTCGCCCGGGAGATCGTCACCCCCGGCGAGCCGGCGCTTGACATCATCGCCGGACGCTACGGCAAACGCGTGCTACAGCAGGACGGCACGCTTGACCGGGCAGCGCTACGTGACATCATCTTTGCCACGCCGGCCGAGCGCGAGTGGCTGGAAAGCGTTACCCACCCGCGGGTGCGCGAACGCCTGCTGGCTTACCTTGAACGCCTGCAGGCCACGCCTGCGCAAGGCGCCCCATCACCTTACGTTCTGCTGGTATCACCGTTACTCTTTGAGTCAGGTCAGAACGCGTTGGTTGAGCGCTGCCTGGTGGTAGACCTGCCCGAAACGCTACAACGCGAGCGCACCCTGGCGCGCGATAACGTCAGCCGCGAGCAGATCGAGGCAATTCTGGCCGCGCAGCTATCACGTGAACAGCGCCTTTCCCACGGCTGCGATGTCATTGATAATAGTGGCGATGAATCGCACATGCGCGAGCAGGTAAGCGAACTTGACGCACGCTATCGCGCACTTGCCCAATAGAAGGAGCCGTTTTTATGCCCCCTGCCAACCCGAATACGACTGCCTCGCGCACTCCAAGTGAGCTACCCTGCCCCCAGTGCAGCACTCGCGTTGCCTGGACGGAAGAAAATGTTTATCGGCCGTTTTGCAGCCGCCGCTGTCAACTGTTGGATCTGGGCGCCTGGGCTGACGAATCGCATCGTATCGGCGGCGAATCTGCCATGGATGAAGCTGATATCGATGCCATGTTACAACAGGCCGACCGTGACGCGCCGCTATCCTGAGCCGCTAGACAAGGAAACATCATGCCCAGTTGGGAATATCAGCTACTGCATCAACTGGATAGCCGCTTTGACGAGATACTGACCGCGCTGGAAAAGGTCAGCAGCCGATTTGCCGATGGGCCAGCGAACGCCTGGGCACTGTATGGCAATGCATCAGATGCCGAATGGCTGCGCACCGCGCTGCTGGATATGTGGCATGAACCGGGGCAGGATGGCCGGGAAACACGCAACTACGTGGGTTTGATTGCCGCCGATGAGGCGCTGATACAAGCGGTAGCCCAGGCTAACGCAGCGAAAAATGCCTTCAGCGATTGTCTTCAGGCCATCAAGCAACAGGCACCAGCCCTGCTCAGCGAAAGCCGCTCTCGCCTGCCTCGGCGCCACCCCGGAGTAGAAACCATTCTCGAGCGTAACGGCCTTGCACGCCTGCATTTGAAGCAATGTTGGCGCCATTTGCCTGTGGCCGAAGGGCCGGTAGCCCGTGTGCGCTTTGCCTGGTACAGCAGTGGCCGCTCGATCAAGCGGCTCAGCGTGCAGGAGGCAGAAAAGAAACTGCTGGCGCTGGATAGCGAGGCCGCACACGTGCGCATTCAGCTACGCCGGCTGGCTGGCATCCCCGATACTGAGCCCCTGGCACAGGTACAACCCCAGGCACCCTTGATGCGCGCCAACCTGTTTTTTACCGAACCGTTGACAGACGGCCATACCCGGCGTGCGCTAAATGCCGCCATGCCGATTTTCATTCCCAGCGAAGACGGTCGGCTGCCGCATACCAACCTGCCACCGCTTACGCCCCCCGAAAAACGTACGCGCGCCAAACGCCGTGATGAAAAGCTCGAGAGCGAGCCGTTTCTACCCAGCCTGCGGGTATACCGCTACCGTTAAACAGCGGTTTCAACGCATCCTTGTGTTGATGATTATACGGCTTTGTTCTCTTGCCAAAGCCCGTACTCAAGCAGCGTATCAATCAGCTCTGCAAGCGCTGCGTGGGGAACGTGATATTCATTGATCAGCGCTTCAAACCGGCGGATAAACTCCTGATCATGCGCCTTGGCCCGTACCTCACTGTCTTCTTCCTCCTCCAGTGTTGCCAGCGAACGAACCGGCGGCCCAGTGGGAATATCTGCAGCGCTCTCGGGATCATCCAGCGCTTGTAACGCCTTGGCAAAAGCATCATCCAGCTCTTTGAACTGACGTAGCTTGTCGCGTTCGTTATGTGGCTTGGCCGCTTTCCGATATTTCATTGATGTTCCATTTACACCTTTTTGAAAAATGCCTGGCTATACCAACTCCTGTCACGCCAACCATGTTATCTCATCTAAAAAAACCTTTTATGAACGGTTGCTCATAAATACTGTGCCAAAACGCGCATACAGGCAAAGTAAACTTGCCTTTTCCCCCATAAAACCCGCATAAAGGCAGTGCGCGTAACGCTTTTTTGCATATTTACCGTGGGTTTTTACCATTTTATATCAACGTCGCAGCGTTACAGTGATCAAGACCAGCAGGCTACAGACGCTACCTTGCATAAGCGGCTCTGCCACGCTTGACCGTTTTTTATCCCTATGCACCCGGACAGTGCACAGCAGGCAAGGTATACCGCCACCTGCCAGACAGACGCAAGGGAGGCTGGAACATGTTGGATGCGATGACACGCGCTGAAATCTGGCTACAGGATACACTCGGCATGCCGCTGGGAATCGATGATCTTGCGTCGCACCTGGGCTATTCCCCATCCCAGGTCAGGCGCCAGTTCGGCCATCACTTTGGTAGCTCGCCCGGAGTCTATCGCGATCGAAGGCGTCTGGAGCGAGCCGCCGTACTGCTTGCGCTGGGCACAAAAAACATAGCGCAAATCGGCATGGCCTGCGGCTACCAGAACCACTCCGCTTTTTCACGCGCTTTTCAGCGCCTTTATGGCAAAACGCCCCGCAGCTATCGCCGTGCTGTACGCCAGACGCTGAACCGGGGCCAGCTCTCTTCCCAGATGACACTAAGCATTGAACAGAAAAGCAGCCACTACGCTGTCATGCGCCGCCTTTACGAAGCGCCCCATATACTGTGGCAGCCCGGTAACCCGGGCATGCACACACAAGACTTGAAGGGGCTGGATCGCCGATATGGCGACGCCGCTCTGAGCATTGCACTACCTGACTTGCTATCTCGACACATCAGTGCCTGTAATGAAGCCGGCAGTTCACAGCGCATGGATATCGGGCTGTGCCTGGCACCACAAAATGAAGCCACCGGTTTACCACTGCCCGTGCCCTATCGCCGTATATATATTGCCACACAGCCCTATGCCATCATCCGACTGCAAAACATCAGCCAGCTGGACGCTGCTGTACACTGCCTGGTGCGCCACCTGCTGAGCCATCCCGTGCCGTTTCATATCAGCGGCAAGGCACCCTGGGTGCTGTGGCTGGAGGATTGTCTGGAGCTACGTATACCCCTCGGGCATTAGCCGGCACACGTGATCATGTTCGAGCATCTTACCAACACCGGACACTGCCGCTCTCGGGAGCGCGGCAGTTGGCCGTTGCTCTTCAGTCTTCCATACGGACAAGCCAGGATTCAACGGTTTCATCACCGTGTTCACTTTTCCAGCTGCGCAGCTCTTTATGGTTGCCACCACGTGTTTCAATCACATCGCCGGTATGGGGATTTTTATAGATTTTCAAGCGGCGCTTACGACGGCCCGTTGAGCTGGTAGCCGACTTTCCGTTACCCTGATTCGGATCCAGCAACGCAATGACGTCAGCCGGACGTTTCTCGAACTCTTGCATCAGGCTTTCAAGCTTCGCCTTGAATTCCAGCTCGCTTTTCAAGCGTTGATCGTCCTCAAGACGCGCCAGATCCTGCTGAAGCTGTTTGAGTTGCTGTTCTTTCTGGATGTATTCGTTAAGTAAAGACATGGAGCAAGACCCTTCTACTGAATCGGAGATCGTGACTGGGCACCCTGTTCAGGCGCCGTTTGCCGGTATTTGTCCAAAACTCTGCTTGAACGTTTTCTGGCCGTTGATCAGCCCACGTAAAGAGGGCAAACCAAAACAGCCCGCTCGTCAAACGGGACAGCCACGATCATTACAGAAAACATTGACCGCCAAAAGAAACAGGCGTTCATTTACCTGGCACATTATTACTGCATAAACGCCAACTCGCAACCATTAATCATATAACAGGCCGTTGCACCAATGCATAAAAAACACTGCACAAGCAACGTTCCTACATAGTCTCGAACTGATATAAAACACGAGACCATTATTAAAAAGGCGGGGAATCGCTGTATATCACCCGGCGATTTAGGCTTTGTACGAAAAGTGCCTGCACTTACTCATGCTATGTTAAAAACCAGCTCAAAATGCTCATTTACACGCTGTAAACTGCGCTTTTTTGCTGTTTTCTGCCTTGCCTGACCTGCGCTCGACGACTTTTCGGACTAAACACCTAGCCTGACTTACCATACCGATATTCCATCAAGTGCCTGGGCCAGTGCTAGCT
>NZ_JAKDUR010000118.1 GCF_030457605.1 Halomonas sp. | reverse complement strand
GTAATCTTGATTTTCCGGCGTTTCAGGTCGATTTGAGGGCGTTCCGGTCGTACACCGGGTACCAGCATTTACCGATCATGTTCCATTGCTCTGCGACTGGCTCCAGGGCGTCTATCTGGGCCTCCGGCACCCCGTCATGGCGCAAGTCGGTGCGTGTGGCCGGGTTGTCCGGCATCGGCGCAAAGCGCAGTGGATACGCGGCCCGGATATCGTCGAGCTGGTCTTTCGCGTACAGCGCATGAGCCGCACGTGGCCCGGCATAGACCGCTACCGGCACCAGGGCGCGGCGCAGCCAGCGGCAGGTTGGAAACCAACGGGCCGGGGCCAGATGCTCGGGGATATCGCATTTCCGGCGATATACCGATTCGATCCCAATGCCGGCATCCAGGCACTCGGCGGGCGTGTTGTAAGGCAGCTCGGCAAAAATCGCGGCAAAGCGCTGAGCGGCGTCATGCCCGGTGATCCAGTGCGCCCCGGCGGTTTGTCTCAGGAAAAAGCGCTCGATGACACGGCTCGCGTGGGCCTGGGCAGCGTCGTGGTGCTGCCGGGCGGCGTTGCGACGGCGTTGTTCGTAGCTGGTCAGTAGCGTAGCGGCCTGGGCCTCGTCTTGCTGCTCCTGCTGCCGGGCCACACGCCGGGCGTCAGCGGCGGCGCGGTAGGCGTCCGAGCCGTTCAAGTAGCGCCACACTGCCCGACAGGCCAGCGTATCGGCGCGGGCGCGGTGGGCGGCATCCTCTCCCCAGTCATGCGCAACATGCGCCGCAGCGCGGTGCAACGGCTGCCAAGTGTAGCTCCCGTGATACTCGCTGTACTCGCCATACTCGACGGCAAAGACTTCCATGCAGCACGCCACCTGGGCGGCAGAGCGGCTCACGGCTTCCGGTAGAAAGCCCATGTCGAAAGCGGCGTTGTAGATCACCAGCCGCGCTTCGCTGACGGCTGCCACCACCTCCGGCAACACGTCCTCCAAGCTCGGCGCGCCCTTCACGTCCTCGGGCGCAATGCCGTGGATGCGTTGTGCCCCCGACCACTCTGTGCGGTGATTCGGGCGTATCAGCGTATCGAGCAACGTGTGGCCTGCGTCGTCTACCAGGGCAATCTCCAGAATCTCGTCGTGTCCGGCGTGCAGGCCGGTGGTTTCGGTGTCGAGGAATACGGTTCGCGGCTGGGTCATCGCTGTCTCTCCGTCGATACACTACAAAGTGTTGTAATATGTTGTATGTAGTATTATACTATATACAACAAAATACAAGCACGGAGCGAAATATGGCCCTTACACCGGAAAAAATACACGCCACCGCCGACCAAATTGCCGAAGCCGGCGAGCGCCCGACGCTGGCTCGTGTTCGCAAAGCCCTCGGCGGTGGGTCGTTCAGCACGATTTCGGAAGCGATGCAGTCTTGGCGGGCCGAGCAGGCGCAGGAGCACGCGCTGGCGGAAGTTGAGGTGCCGGAGCCCATCAATGAGCGCGTAGAGCAGCTTAAAGCGGCGGCCTGGGAAGCTGCCGTGGCAGAAGCCGAGCGCCGTTTATCTGCGGAACGGGCTGCACTGGACGAGGCCCAGGCACAAGCCATCGGAGAGGTCGAAGAAGCGCGGGAAGCCGTGCAGACACTCGAAACAGAGGCCAGCGAACGCGA
>NZ_JAKDUR010000018.1 GCF_030457605.1 Halomonas sp. | reverse complement strand
CAGAAATACCCCACTAAGAAAAATGCCAGTCAGCGTTAACTGACTGGCATTACCCCTTCGGGGGCGTTTTTGTGTTCAGCGGCTGCGTAACATCAGCGCCGGCCGTGGTGGTGCTCGAAGCGCACGATGTTGGAAAGCTTCGGGTTGGCTCGGGGGTTTTTGCGGTATAGCAGCGCTGTTTTGCCGATGCTTTGTACCAGCTCGGCCTGGCCACCCCGGGTGAGTTCTTCAAGCATCAGGGTTCGGTCGTCGCGGTCGGGCAGGGCCAGCTTTACCTTGATGAGCTCGTGATCGCGCAGGGCGCGGTCAAGCTCGGCAAGCAGGTTCTCCGAGATGCCGTTCTCCGATACGGTGACCACCGGGTTCAGGTGATGCCCGATGCTACGCAGTGCTTTCTTTTGTGCCTGTGACAAGCTCATGGTATCTTGCGGTATCCCAAGTTTGCGCTTAACGCTCCATCTTACGGCGAAACGCCGCCGGGTGAAAGCGCCCATCCTGCTTTTCCAGCGTCAGACAGTCCGCCTGGATCATCTTACGATCACCTCACAGACAAGCCCATAGACAAGCACATGCAGCAAAAGCCTCAGGGCCGTAAACGACAGGCCAGTAAAACCAGCGGTAGCTGGATGAAGGAACACTTCGACGATCGCTATGTGCAGCAAAGCTGGCAGGACGGCTATCGCAGCCGGGCGAGCTATAAGCTTCTGGCGCTGGATGACAAGGACCAGCTGTTTCGTCCGGGCATGACCGTGATTGACCTGGGCGCCGCTCCCGGCGGCTGGAGCCAGGTAGCAGCCGAGAAGATCGGCTCGGAAGGCAGTGTCATTGCGTCAGACATTCTGGAAATGGATGCGCTGGCCGATGTGGGCTTCATTCAGGGCGATTTTACCGAAGGCCATGTGCTTGAAGCGCTGCTTGAACGCATCAACGGCCGGCCGGTAGACCTTGTGATGTCGGATATGGCCCCCAATATGAGTGGCATGGCTGCCATTGATCAGCCCCAGGCGATGTATCTGGTCGAACTGGCGCTGGATCTGGCCCAGCAAACGCTGGCCCCCGGCGGGCGCTTTGTGGCCAAGGTGTTTCAGGGAGAAGGGTTTGATGCCTACCTGAAAGTGCTGCGTGAGCATTTCACCAAAGTCGTGACGCGCAAGCCCGAGGCGTCTCGCGCCCGCTCTCGGGAAGTGTACCTGGTGGCCAGCGGGTTTCGCGGCTAGGTGGGCAGGCGAATAATGAATATTTATCATCGCTATTGCCGGACAGGTGGGGGCAAGGTGTGCCACAGTAGGTGCCAGATACCTTGCCGCCACTGCGCGCAACGAGCCGGTGTACGGATTGCAGCGTATGGCTGAAGGTGGCGTAACTGCGTCAACGCAGGTGCGCTGTTGATGCCCGAATGCTTTAACTCCCGCATGTCGTTGAAGACGTGTTGAAAATGAATGAACGCATGATGCGGATACAATGTCTCAGATATGATTGTCTTGGTATCAGCGTTAACTGACGGATTCTTGTAATGAGGGTAGCCCCTTGAACGATATGGCAAAGAACCTGGTTCTGTGGTTGGTCATCGCGGCGGTTCTGCTGACCGTGTTCAACAACTTCAGTACAGAAAGCTCGCCGCAGTCCATGAACTATTCACAGTTTGTGGAGCAGGTGCAAAATCAGCAGGTGCGCAGCGTCACCATTGATGGCTATACCATCGAGGGCGAACGCTCCGACGGCTCGCGGTTCCAGACCGTGCGGCCTGCCGCGCAGGACCCCAAGCTGATGGATGACCTGCTGGCCAACAACGTGACCGTGGTGGGCAAGGAGCCCGAACAGCAAAGCATTTGGTCACGGCTGCTGATTGCAAGCTTCCCGATCCTGCTGATACTGGGCATTTTCATGTTTTTCATGCGCCAGATGCAGGGTGGCGGTGGCGGCTCCAAGGGCGGCCCGATGAGCTTTGGCAAGTCCAAGGCCAAGCTTTTGTCCAACGACCAGATCAAGACCACCTTTGCCGATGTGGCCGGCTGCGACGAGGCCAAGGAAGAAGTTGAGGAGCTGGTCGACTTCCTGCGTGATCCGAGCAAGTTTGAACGCCTGGGCGGCACCATTCCTCGTGGCGTCTTGATGGTGGGCCCGCCGGGTACAGGTAAAACCCTGCTGGCCAAATCCATTGCCGGCGAGGCCAAGGTGCCGTTCTTCTCGATTTCCGGCTCCGACTTCGTCGAGATGTTCGTGGGCGTGGGCGCCTCCCGGGTGCGCGACATGTTCGAGCAGGCGAAAAAGCAGGCGCCGTGCATCATCTTTATCGATGAAATCGATGCCGTGGGCCGCTCGCGCGGTGCCGGCATGGGCGGCGGCAACGACGAGCGCGAGCAGACGCTCAACCAGCTGCTGGTGGAAATGGACGGTTTCGAGGCCAACGAAGGCGTGATCGTGATCGCTGCCACCAACCGCCCTGACGTGCTTGATCCGGCGCTTCTGCGCCCGGGCCGTTTTGACCGCCAGGTCACGGTAGGGCTGCCTGACATTCGCGGTCGCGAGCATATTCTCGGCGTTCACCTGCGCAAGGTGCCGCTGGCCGACGACGTCAAGCCGGTGCTGATCGCTCGCGGTACGCCGGGCTTCTCCGGCGCTGACCTGGCCAACCTGGTCAACGAGGCGGCGCTGTTTGCCGCGCGCGGCAACAAGCGTCTGGTGGGCATGGACGAGCTGGAGGAGGCCAAGGACAAGATCATGATGGGCTCCGAGCGCAAATCCATGGTCATGACTGACAAGGAAAAGCTCAATACGGCCTATCACGAATCCGGTCATGCGATTATCGGCCTGGTCATGCCCGAGCACGATCCGGTCTATAAAGTGACGATTATTCCGCGTGGCCGGGCGCTGGGCGTGACCATGTTCCTGCCGGAAGAAGATCGCTACAGCCTCTCGCGCCAACAGATCATCAGCCAGATCTGCTCGCTGTTCGGCGGCCGTATTGCCGAAGAGATGACCCTTGGACCCAACGGTGTCACTACCGGCGCCTCCAACGACATCAAGCGTGCTACCGAGCTTGCCCACAATATGGTGGCCAAGTGGGGGCTGTCCGAGGAGATGGGCCCGATCATGTACGATGAGGACGAATCCCATCAGTTCATGGGTGGCGGTCAGGGCGGCGGTATGCTCAAGTCCGGTGATACCACTACACGCCTGGATAAAGAGGTGCGCAAGATCATTGACGGCTGCTACGAGCAGGCCTATCAGATCCTCGAGGACAACCGTGACAAGCTGGACGCCATGACCGAGGCGCTGATGAAGTACGAAACCATCGATGCGCATCAGCTGAAGGACATCATGAATGGCGTTGATCCGCGTCCGCCCGAGGGCTGGAATGACGGAGACTCTTCCGGTGGCGGTACGCCCGTTGATGAAGGCACTGCTTCCTCATCTTCTGCGGATGATGCTCCCGGCGACGGCGGTGATGAAGACGACGAGACGCCACGGCGTCGCCCGTCTGACCCGCTGGGCGGCCCGGCCGGCCCGTAACCGGATTGCGAATTTCCGACCTGGGCGCCTCACTTGAGGCGCCTTTTTTGTTATTCTGCCGTTCATTGCCCTGTCATCCGGACATGCCTCCGGATACGGCTGCCAACTCACTGTCACTGCTAATCGAGCCCCTGCATGCAACCACCTTTTGCTGCCGTGCCCGGCGGTGCGATGCCGCTACGCTGCGGGCATCACCGGCTTGACCTTTCTGTTCCCCGTGTCATGGGCGTGTTGAACGTCACGCCTGACTCCTTCTCTGACGGTGGCCGCTATAACGTGCCGGACGAAGCGCTTCGCCAGGCCGAGCGCATGCTGGCCCAGGGCGCGGCCATTATCGACGTGGGCGGCGAGTCCACCCGCCCCGGTGCCGATGCAGTATCGGCACAGCAGGAGCTTGACCGGGTGGCGCCGGTGGTAGAAGCGTTAACGCGGGAACTGGATGCACTGGTATCGGTGGATACCAGCAGTGCCAGCGTCATGCGCGAAGCAAGCGGCCTAGGGGCGGGTATGATCAACGACGTGCGCGCCCTTGAGCGTGAGGGTGCCCTGTATGCTGCGGCGCAAAGCGGCCTGCCAGTGTGCCTGATGCATCGCCAGGGCGAGCCGCAGACCATGCAGCAGGCACCGGATTACACTCAACCGGTCGAGGATGCCGTTGTTGAGTACCTGATGCAGCGTATTGCCACCTGCGAAGGCGCGGGGCTTGGCCGGGAGCGGTTATTGCTTGACCCGGGGTTCGGCTTTGGCAAAACCGTCGAGCATAATCTGCGTTTGCTGAACCGGCTTGAAGCGCTGGGCGAGTTTGAGTTGCCGCTGTTAGTGGGCATGTCGCGCAAGAGCATGATCGGCAAGGTGCTTGGCCGCCCGGTAGAGGAGCGGCTGGCTGGCGGGCTGGCGCTGTCGGCGCTGGCCGTGGAGCGCGGCGCGAAAATCCTTCGGGTTCACGATGTGGCCGCAACGGTGGATGCCGTTAACATGACATGGGCAGTCCTCAACGAAGGCTGTGACGACCAACCGGCGGAGGTGCGCGCATGACTCGACGTTATTTTGGTACCGATGGCATCCGTGGCACCGTCGGGCGTGCGCCGATCACGGCGGACTTCATGCTCAAGTTGGGCTGGGCCGCAGGCCAGGTGCTGCGTCGCGAAACGGGCCGCACCCGGGTTCTTATCGGCAAGGACACGCGGATTTCCGGCTATATGTTCGAGTCGGCGCTGGAAGCAGGATTTTCCGCCGCCGGCGTGGATGTCGCATTGCTTGGCCCGATGCCCACGCCGGGTATTGCCTATTTGACGCGTACCTTTCGCGCCGAGGCCGGGGTGGTGATTTCTGCCTCGCATAACCCGTTTGACGATAACGGCATCAAGTTCTTTTCCGCGGATGGCACTAAACTGCCCGACGCTCTGGAAGCCCGTATCGAGGCCATGCTGGACGAGCCGCTGACCACGGCGGATGCCGCCGATCTGGGCAAGGCGATGCGCATCCATGATGCGCCGGGGCGTTATATCGAGTTTTGCAAATCCACGCTGCCCGAGCGGTTGAGTCTGCACGGTTTACGTATCGTGCTCGACTGCGCAAACGGCGCGACGTACCACATTGCGCCCAACGTGTTTCGTGAGCTGGGCGCCGACGTCAGCATAATTGGTGCCGAGCCCGACGGCGTAAACATCAATCGTGATGTCGGCTCAACGCATCCGGCATCGCTGCGTGCCGCGGTCATTCATCGCGGTGCCGATCTGGGCATCGCCTTTGACGGCGACGGCGACCGGGTACTGCTGGTGGATCCCGACGGCCACGAGATTGATGGCGACGATATTCTCTACCTGATCGCTCGGGATCGTCAGAGCCGTGGCGTATTGAACGGTGGCGTGGTCGGCACCCTGATGACCAATTTCGGCCTGGCCATGGCGCTGGAAACACTCGGGATTCCGTTCGAGCGCGCTAAAGTCGGTGACCGTTTTGTCATGGAGCGTATGGCGGCCAACGGCTGGGAGCTTGGTGGCGAGCCTTCCGGTCATGTCATTTGTGCGCATACGCAAACCACCGGCGACGGCATTGTCTCGGCGCTGCAGGTGGTCGCGATCATGATCCGCCAGAGCGCCTCGTTGCCGGCATTACTTGACCAGTTGGAGAAGGTGCCGCAGGTGCTGGTGAACGTGCGCCTGCCGGCGGGCACGCAACCAACGGCAGCCATGGCGTCGCCTGAGCTGGCCCGGGCCGTTGCCGATATTGAAGCACAGCTGGGTGATGAAGGCCGTGTGCTGTTGCGTCCTTCGGGCACCGAGCCCTTGGTTCGTGTGATGGTCGAAGGCCGCGCGCATCTGGACGTTGACGGACTGGCCCGAACGCTTGCCGGGCAGGTGCAGGCGCTTTTGGACTAGCACCCGTTACTGCAGCGGTTGTCTTGCCATGGCCGCTCCTATACCATTTTGCGCAACCTTGAGAAGGAGCCTTGATGCGTACGCCACTAATCGCTGGTAACTGGAAGATGAACGGCTCTGTTGAGCGGGTTCGCGCGTTTGGAGAGGCCTTTGCCGGGGCAGATTTTTCTGCCGCGGTAGAGGTTGCCGTGATTCCCCCGTTCCCTTATCTGCCGGCGGCCGCTCAGGCATTTGCCGGCACGCCGCTGGCGTTGGGCGCCCAAACGTTCAACCCATTGCCGGCCGGTGCTCATACCGGCGAAGTTAACGCCGCCATGCTGGTCGAATTCGGCGTTAGCTATGTGTTGGTGGGGCACTCCGAGCGTCGTCAGCATTATGGTGAAACCAATGCAGATGTCTGCCAGCGCGTGTGTGCCGCACTTGGGGCCGGCCTGATCCCCGTGCTCTGTGTGGGGGAAACCCTTGATGAGCGTAATGCGGGAGCCACGCGGGACGTGGTGTTGGGTCAGGTAGCCGCGGTCATGCAGCATCTGGAGGCCAGCCAGCGCGAGCGGCTGGTTATCGCCTACGAGCCGGTCTGGGCCATTGGTACAGGTGTGACCGCAACGCCGGCAGAGGCGCAGGCGACCATGGGGGAAATACGCACCTGGCTGGCCACGCTGGATAACGCTCTGGCCGAGACGCTAAGGCTCCTTTATGGCGGCAGCATGAAAGCCAGTAACGCGGCGGAGCTTCTCGCTCAGCCGGATATCGACGGTGGTCTGGTCGGCGGTGCTTCGCTCCAGATCGATGATTTTTTCGCTATTTGTCAGTCAGCAGGATAATTCCATGCAAGTTGCAATTCTCATGATTCACGTGGTGGTGGCGATCGCTCTGGTCGCGCTGATCCTGCTCCAGCAGGGCAAGGGCGCGGATGCCGGTGCCTCGTTTGGCGGCGGCGCCTCGCAAACAGTGTTTGGTTCGAAAGGAAGCGGCAATTTCCTCTCGCGCTTCACCGGCGTGTTGGCAGCCTGCTTTTTTGTCACCTCGCTGGCGCTGGCTTACTTTGCCAGCGAAGCCGGCCAGGCGCCCGAGGCGGGGATTCCCGACTCCAAACTGGTTGAGCAGCAAAATACCTCCGCTGACGCATCAAAGTCGCTTGACGATGCTTCCGGTGATGTGGATAATACGGCGCCAGTGCTAGAGGAGAGCAGCGAGTAATCAGGCTGTTTTTCAATAGCCTCCCCTGTTGCCGAAGTGGTGGAATTGGTAGACACGCTATCTTGAGGGGGTAGTGACCTTACGGTCGTGCGGGTTCAAGTCCCGCCTTCGGCACCATTGCAGGACAAGTCGTACGGCGAAATCAGCAGTGCGCAGAACAAGGGAAAGCGAAAAAGTCAGCTTGACGAAACATTAACAAGCGTCTAGTATCGTCTCCCTAGATTGATGCGGGGTGGAGCAGTCTGGTAGCTCGTCGGGCTCATAACCCGAAGGTCATCGGTTCAAATCCGGTCCCCGCTACCATTTCCTGAAAGCCTGATGCGGCATATGCCTTTTGGTTAAGCAGTATTTTTAACCGGGTATGGTCAGCAGGATCTACAAGGCAGGCCAGACAAGGCGCCTTGATAGGAAGGGCAGGATAGTGGTATTACAGGTTTCTTGCAAAAAGCCCCTTCCTGTGAAGGGGCTTTTTGTTAGCAGCCTTTTTATTTTCGACTTTGTCGGGCCGGCTGCCGCTGGACCATTGCAACAGCAAAAGTCGGGGACTGGCGCTGCGTGCATGACCCTTTCATGCGGGCAAGGCCAGTCAGGAATTATCACCAGGAACGTTCTCACTAGCGGATGTCTACCGGGTTGCCGGAGGCACATTTCCGGTTAACGCCTATCAGCCACCTGGCTTTTTCTCATGACTCCTGGCCAGGTGCCTGATGCAACGGCTATAGGAGCTTTGTCTGTGGCCACGAAACACGCCGCGCTTCACGCGCTGATTGAACCTGTTGCTGCCGCCATGGGCTTTGAACTATGGGGCATCGACTATCTTTCCCAGGGCAAGCATTCACGCCTGGTCATTTATATCGAGCGTGAAAGCGGTGTCAGCGTGGATGACTGCGCCGATATCAGCCGTCAGGTCAGCGCCGTTCTGGACGTGGAAGACCCGATAGCCGAGGCGTACCGGCTGGAGGTTTCCTCGCCGGGCATGGCGCGCCCCCTTTATACCCTCGATCACTTCAGCCGTTTTCAGGGCCATCAGGTCGCACTCAAGCTGCGCACGCCGTTTGACGGGCGGCGCAAATTCAGCGGCCTGCTGGCTGGCATCGAAGGCGACGAGGTGTTGCTGCAGCTTGACGGTGAGGAATATTGCTTTCCCATCGAAAGCATTGATCAGGCGAACATCGTGCCCCAGTTCAAGAACTGACCGGGCGGACGCAACCGGCGCTTGGCCGGCTTGAGCACATAAGGACAGGTTTTGGCGAGGCAAACGCATGAGTAAAGAAATTTTAATGGTCGTTGACGCGATCTCGAATGAAAAAGGCGTCCCCCGCGATGTAATTTTTGAAGCGGTAGAAGCGGCGCTGGCCAGTGCCTCGCGCAAGCGCTTTGACCGTGAAGAAGCCAGCGTGCGGGTGCGCATTGATCGTAGCACGGGGGAATACGACACCTTCCGTTTCTGGACGGTGGTGGAAGACGACGAGTTTGAAACCCCCGACTATGAAATCAAACAGACGATTGCCGAGCAGCGCGATCCGCCGCTGGCGTTGGGTGACGTCGTTGAACACCAGATTGAAAACGCCGAGTTTGGCCGTATTGCCGCGCAAACGGCCAAGCAGGTCATCGTGCAGAAGGTTCGCGAGGCCGAACGTGCCGAGGTCGTGCGTCAATACGCTGACCGTGAAGGCGAGCTGGTTGCCGGCATTGTCAAGCGCACCACCCGTGAAGGGCTGATTATTGACCTGGGCGACAACGCCGAGGCATTTTTGCCGCGCAACGAGATGATTCACGGCGAGCGCTATCGCATGAACGAGCGGGTGCGCGCGCTGCTGGTCAAGGTCGATCCGGAAGCCCGGGGTGCCCAACTGCAGCTTTCCCGTACCTGCCCGGAATTGATCATTGAGTTGTTCAAGATTGAAGTGCCCGAAATCGCCGAGCAGTTGATCGAAATCAAGGGCGCGGCGCGGGATCCCGGCTCGCGGGCTAAAATCGCGGTGAAGACCAACGATCGCCGCATTGACCCGGTTGGCGCCTGTGTCGGTATGCGCGGCTCGCGCGTACAGGCGGTATCCAGCGAGCTTGAGAATGAGCGCGTGGATATCGTGCTGTGGGACGACAACCCCGCCCAGCTGGTGATCAATGCAATGGCACCGGCCGATGTCGCCTCCATTCTGGTGGACGAAGACGCGGTCGCCATGGACGTGGCGGTCGCCGAAGACAACCTGGCCCAGGCCATTGGCCGCAGCGGGCAGAACGTGCGTCTGGCCTCCGAACTGACCGGCTGGCACATCAACGTGATGACCGAAGACGAAGCCGATTCCAAGCAGGAGCAGGAAATCGACAGTCTGGTCGAGTCCTTCATCCAGCATCTTGACGTGGACGACGACGTCGCTCGGCTGCTGGTGGAAGAAGGCTTTACCACGCTTGAAGAAGTGGCCTACGTACCTTTGGAAGAAATGCTGGAAATTGAAGAGTTCGACGAAGAACTCATCGATGCGCTACGCGCACGAGCAAAAGACGAGCTGCTGACGATGGCGATTGCCTCGGAAGAAGCGTTGGACGGCGCCCAGCCTGCCGAAGACTTGCTCACGATGGATGGCATGGAGCGTCACCTGGCCTTTACGCTGGCCAGCCGCGGCATTGTTACCATGGAAGACCTTGCCGAGCAGTCTGTCGACGATCTGGTCGATATCGAAGAGTTGGACGAAGCGCGCGCAGCGGCATTGATCATGACTGCCCGTGCGCCCTGGTTCGAAGACGAAACCGAATCCGATTCGAACACACAGTAAACAGGTCACGGGCTGAGGAGGGTCAAGAATGTCAGACATGACAGTAAAAGATTTTGCAGCAAAGGTGGGCCGCGATGCGTCCCGCCTGCTTGAGCAGATGAAAGAAGCCGGGCTTTCGCACACATCGGAAAGCGATGCGGTGTCTGAAGGCGACAAGCAAACCCTGCTGAACTCGCTGAAGAAAAGTCACGGCGGCGATGAGGCGAGTAAAAGCCGCATCACCCTGACGCGCAAAACCCGCAGTCGCATCAAGACCGGCGAACGCGGCAAGACCATTGACGTTCAGGTGCGCAAGAAAAAGACCTACGTTAAGCGTGCTGACGAAGAAAAACCCAGGAAGGAAGAGCCGAAGTACGAAGGGCCGCGTCAGCTGGTCGGCGACATGGCTGAAGCCGAAGCCGAGCGCAAGGCCCGCGAAGCCGAAGAGAAAAAGGCCGCCGACGCCCAACGCGCCGCCGATCAAGCGGAGCGCAAGCTCGCTGCGGAAAAGGCCAAAAGCGCCGACATTCCCAACGAGCTCGAGATCCCGGTACCCGACTTTGACAGCGGCAATACCTCAGGCGACGACATGCCGCCGGCCCCGCCCAAGGAAGGCCGCACCGATCGTCGCGCGCCGCCGAAGAAAGCGGCAGCCAAGAAAAAAGGCCGTCGTGACGAAAGCGATTCCCGCAATGACCGCGAAGAGCGTCGTCGCGGTGGCAAGAAAGCCAAACGCGCCGAGCGTCGTGGCGGCAGCCGCCGTGGCGGCAGCCAGGGCGGCGGCAAGCACGGCTTCCAGAAGCCGACGCAACCGATCGTACGCGAGGTTTCCATTCCGGAATCCATCAGCGTCGCTGAGCTGGCCGACAAGATGTCGATCAAGGCCAACGAAGTCATCAAGGCCATGTTCACCATGGGCGCTGCGGTCACCATCAACCAGACCATCGATCAGGACACCGCGGTGATCGTGGTTGAGGAAATGGGCCACAAGCCCAAGCTGGTGAAGGATGACGCGCTGGAGTCTGAAGTGCTCGAAAGCATTTCCTACGAGGGCGAGCAGATTACACGGGCGCCGGTCGTAACCGTCATGGGTCACGTTGACCACGGCAAGACCTCGCTGCTGGATTATATCCGCAAGGCGAAAGTGGCCACCGGCGAAGCCGGCGGGATCACCCAGCATATCGGCGCCTACCACGTAGAAGGCAAAAACGGCGGGGCGACCTTCCTGGATACCCCCGGCCACGCAGCGTTTACCGCCATGCGGGCGCGCGGTGCCAAGGCCACCGATGTGGTTATCCTGGTCGTGGCCGCCGATGACGGCGTGATGCCCCAGACCATCGAGGCGATTGAACACTCCAAAGCTGCCGAAGTACCGATGGTGGTCGCGGTCAACAAGATCGACAAGCCGGCAGCCGACCCGGATCGAGTCAAAAACGAACTTTCCCAGTACGGCGTAATTTCCGAAGAGTGGGGCGGTGATACCCAGTTCGTTCACGTCTCGGCGAAAAGCGGTGAAGGCATCGATGCGCTGATTGAAGCGGTGCAGCTAGTGTCCGAAGTGCTCGAGCTCAAGGCCGTTCCCGAAGCCCCCGGCAAGGGTGTGGTCGTGGAATCGCGGCTCGACAAGGGCCGCGGTCCGGTGGCTACCGTGCTGGTGCAGAACGGTACGCTGAAAAAAGGCGATATCGTGCTGGCCGGTCTGCACTACGGCCGCGTACGCGCCCTGACCAACGAGCTGGGTAAACAGGTCGACGAAGTCGGTCCGGCCATGCCCGTGGAAATCCAGGGGCTGGGCGGCACACCGGATGCCGGTGAAGAGTTCATGGTCGTGGCCGACGACAAGAAGGCCCGTGAAGTGGCCAACTTCCGTCAGGGCAAATACCGTGAAGTGCGCCTGGCACGCCAGCAGAAGTCCAAGCTGGAAAACATGTTCAGCCAGATGGAGAAAAACGAGTCCGCCAAGGTCAACGTGGTGCTCAAGGCTGACGTGCAGGGCTCGCTTGAAGCCATTCGTAGCGCACTGGAAGAGCTCTCCACCGACGAAGTGGAAGTGGCAGTCGTTTCCTCCGGCGTTGGCGGTATTACCGGCACCGATGCCAACCTGGCGCTGGCCAGTGAGGCTATTGTGGTCGGCTTCAACGTCCGTGCCGACGTCGCCGCGCGTGAAATTATCGAACGCGAAGGGCTGGATCTGCGCTACTATAGCGTTATTTACCAGCTGATCGACGAAGTCAAGCAAGCCATGAGCGGTATGCTTGCGCCGGACTGGAAAGAAGAGATTGTCGGCGTGGCCGAAGTGCGCGACGTGTTCCGCGCGCCGAAGATCGGCTCTGTGGCTGGTTGTATGGTGATTGAAGGTACCGTACACCGTCACAAGAAGATCCGTGTACTGCGCGAGAACGTGGTGATCTACGAAGGCGAGCTTGAGTCACTGCGCCGCTTCAAGGACGACGTCCAGGAAGTGCGCAACGGCATTGAGTGCGGCATCGGCGTGAAAAACTACGATGATGTGCAGGTCGGTGACAAGATCGAAGTCTTTGATCAGGTGAAGGTCGAGCGTACCCTTTAAGGCCGCGCCAGGAGTCAACATGCGGGAATTCAAGCGTACTGACCGGGTTGCCGATCAGCTGCAAAAAGAGCTGGCGGTACTGATCCAGCGGGAAGTCAAGGATCCGCGCCTGGGCATGGTGACGGTAAGCGGTGTGACCGTGAGCCGTGATCTTGGCTATGCCGATGTCCATGTCACGCTGCTGGGTGAGCAGTCGCCTGAACGGGTGAAGGAAAACCTGCAGGTGCTCAAGCGCGCTGCTGGCTTTCTGCGCAGCCAGATTGCCCGTCGGGTAAAGCTGCGCCACGTGCCTGAGCTGCGCTTTCACTTTGATGAAAGCGTGGTGCGCGGCCAGGCGCTGTCGTCGCTGATTGAAGACGCCGTGGCCAGTGATCGCGAGCGCAACGCCGAAAACGGCAGCGAGGACGAAAGCGACACAGACAACGGCGAGGAGCTCAGCTGATGGCGCGTCGTCGTCGTGGCCTGCCGGTGAACGGCGTGTTGCTGCTGGACAAGCCTCAGGGGCTTTCCAGCAACCATGCGCTACAGCGCGTGCGCCGTTTGTTACAGGCGCAAAAAGCGGGACATACCGGCACCCTTGATCCGATGGCGACCGGCCTGCTGCCGATTTGTCTGGGCGAGGCGACCAAGTTTTCCGCCCATCTGCTGGAGGCTGACAAGGTCTACCGTACTCGGGTAGAGCTTGGTGTCATGACCGACACTGGCGACGCTGAAGGCACGGTGATCGAGCGCCGGGAAGTGCCGGCGCTTGATGAAGCTGCGGTCAAGAACGCGATAGCGCGTTTCCACGGTGAGATTGATCAGATACCGCCGATGTATTCGGCGCTCAAGCATCAGGGCCGCAAGCTTTACGAACTGGCGCGTGAAGGGCAGCATGTGGAGCGTGCAGCGCGGCGTATAACCGTGTATGATGCGCGCCTCACGGCGTTTGATCAGAACGCCTTCGAATTCGAAGTCCGCTGCAGCAAGGGCACCTACATTCGTACGCTTGCCGAAGATATCGGCCTCGCACTTGGTTGCGGCGCCCATATCTCGGCGCTCAGGCGGCTTGAAACCGGGCCGTTTGACGCCACTGCCATGTGGACGATTGATGCCCTTGAAGCGCTGGCGGACCAGGCGGCCAGAGAGGCCGAGCTGATGGCGCCGGATGTGCTGGTGGATCATCTGCCGGCACTGGCGCTGGATAACGGCGCCTATCAGCGTCTGGTTCATGGCCAGCAAGCTTCGCTGGACACGTCGTCAGCAGGTGCGCTTGCCGACGAGGCCATGGTCAGGCTTTACCGGGATGCGGCCTTTGTAGGTCTGGGACGCATTTCAGGCAAGGCAGACGGTGTTACCACGGTAGCACCGAAGCGGCTGTTAAGTAGCGCCGCTGCTGCGTAGGGTAAGCCTCCATGGGCTTGCCCTGCGCATGTTATTCGAGACTGCAAATATGCGTGGTCTCACCCCATTCATTTTTCAGGCATATTGCTTACTGGAGAGACAGATGGCACTAACCGCTGAACAGAAAGCCGGGATTGTTAACGAATACGGCCGTGGCGAAAGCGACACCGGATCCCCCGAGGTTCAGGTAGCGCTGCTGAGCGCCAACATCAACGGTCTGCAGGACCACTTCAAGACCAACAAGCAGGATCACCACTCGCGTCGTGGCCTGATCCGCATGGTCAACCAGCGCCGCAAACTGCTGGACTACCTGAAGCGCAAGGACTACGACCGCTATCAGGCGATCATCCAGCGTCTGGGTCTGCGTCGCTAAGACGGGTACCTGCCGGTACTTTTTGCGCTGGGCACATGACGCCAGCTACCCCGGAGCTTGATACTGAGTGGCTGTGGGTATGGGGCGTAGTCGCGACAATGGCAGCGCAAATCGTAGCGTAAGTTGCGCAAACGGGCGGCCTTCGGGCCGCCCGTTTTTGTGTGTCTGGCGTTTGGTTTGTCAGCTATGCCTTCCATGCCGGATAACGGCTGGTCGCAGCGCAGCGCAGCACCTAGAATGGCCCTGAGTCATGAAAACGACGCAAACGTAGAGAACAAGTTGATCCAACGCGAAAGGAAGTTGCCGTGAATCCGGTTAAAAAGACGTTCCAGTACGGTCGCAGTACCGTCACGCTCGAAACCGGGCGTATTGCCCGCCAGGCATCCGGTGCCGTTATGATCACCATGGACGACACCGTCGTGCTGTGTACCGTAGTGGCCAAAAAAGAGCCGAAACCCGGCCAGCCGTTTTTCCCCCTGTCGGTGCATTATCAGGAAAAAACCTACGCGGTAGGCAAGATTCCCGGCGGTTTTTTCAAGCGTGAAGGGCGTCCTACCGAGAAAGAAACCCTGACGTCGCGGTTGATCGACCGGCCGATTCGCCCGCTGTTTCCCAAGGGCTTCATGAACGAGGTTCAGGTGGTCTGTACGGTGCTGTCCACCGATCGTAACCATGACCCGGACATTGCCGCACTGCTTGGCACCTCGGCGGCGCTGAGTATTTCCGGCGTGCCGTTCAGCGGCCCCATTGGTGCCGCGCGGGTGGGCTTTAACGAAACCCGGGGCTACTTCCTCAACCCCACCGTGGAAGAACTCGCGACCTCCGAGCTGAACATGGTCGTTGCCGGCACACAAAATGCCGTGCTGATGGTCGAATCCGAAGCCCAGGAGCTGCTGGAAGACGAAATGCTGGGGGCCGTGCTCTACGGGCACCAGGAAATGCAAACGGCGATCACGGCCATCAACGAGCTGGTGGTTGAAGCGGGCAAACCGCGCTGGGACTGGCAGCCGGTGTCCGGCAATCCCACTCTGGCCGCTGCCATTGCTGATGGTTTCCGGGAGAAAGTCGGCGATGCCTACCGCATTACCGACAAGATGGCGCGGCAGGATGCCCTGGCTGCGCTGAAGGACGAAGCGCTGGCGACGCTGGGCGAGAACGCAGACGCGCCGGCTGACGATCGCTATCCCGAGGCAGACGTAAAGATCGCTTTTGCCGGCCTTGAAAAACGTGTCGTGCGCTCGCGAGTCATCAGCGGCGAGCCGCGTATCGACGGGCGCGACAACCAGACCGTGCGTCCGCTGGATATTGAAGTCGGCGCGCTGCCCAAGACCCACGGTTCGGCGATTTTTACCCGGGGCGAGACGCAGGCCATTGCCGTGGCAACGCTGGGTACCCTGCGCGACTCCCAGCTGATCGAGTCGCTGGAAGGCGATCGCAAGGACCGGTTTTTGCTGCACTACAACTTCCCGCCGTACTGCGTGGGCGAAGCCGGTTTCATGGGCGGCCCCAAGCGCCGGGAAATCGGCCACGGGCGTCTGGCGCGGCGTGGCATTCAGGCCATGCTGCCCACGGAAGACGTGTTTCCCTATACCATTCGCGTGGTGTCGGAAATTACCGAATCCAATGGCTCAAGCTCCATGGCCTCGGTATGCGGTTCGTCGCTTGCGTTGATGGACGCCGGGGTGCCGCTCAAGGCGCCGGTGGCGGGCATTGCCATGGGGCTGGTGAAAGACGCCGAGAACTTCGCTGTGCTCACCGATATTCTGGGTGATGAAGATCATCTGGGCGACATGGACTTCAAGGTCGCTGGCTCCGCAGAAGGCGTGACAGCCCTGCAGATGGATATCAAGATTGAGGGCATCAACGAAGAAATCATGGAAATGGCGCTGCAGCAGGCGCACAAGGCACGCCTTGAGATCCTTGAGCAGATGAACGCCGTCATTGATGCCAGCCGTGACGAAGTATCCGACAATGCGCCGTCCATGGCCACCATCAAGATTGACTCGGGCAAGATTCGTGACGTGATTGGCAAGGGTGGCGCGACCATTCGCAGGATTTGCGATGACACCGGCGCTTCCATTGATCTCGACGATGACGGCACCGTACGTATCTACGCCGAAGACAAAAAGGCCGCCAAAGCCGCCATCGATACCGTGCTTGAAATTACCGCCGAGGCGGAAATCGGCAAGCTGTATCGCGGTAAAGTGGCGCGTATTGCCGACTTTGGTGCATTTGTGAACATCATGCCGGGCACCGACGGGCTGGTGCATATTTCCCAGATCGTACCTGAACGGGTCGAAAACGTGCGCGACTATCTCAATGAAGACGACGAGGTGGTAGTAAAAGTGCTGGATATCGACAACCGCAACCGGGTCAAGCTGTCGATCAAGGAAATCACCGAAGAAGACAAGACCGCATTTGCGGCCGCAGAAGCGGCGGCGGCAGCCGAAGTCGAGGCGGAATAGTAAAACGCCGGCCGTTGGGTTGCCTTCGCCCCCGTCGCCCCTGGCGGCGGGGGCGTTTTATGTGGCCTGAATGACAGCATGTGGCAGAAAAGAGAAACGTGATGGAACAACAAACAGCTGATACCGCAGCGCAACCCGATGCCTGGTGGGGCGTGGTGGCAGTCATGTGCGGCATCTTTTTGCTGGTGACCGCCGAGCAACTGCCTATCGGGTTACTCTCCCAGGTGGCGGGATCACTCGGGGTGACGCCAGGCATGGCCGGATTGATGGTGACCGTGCCCGGGGTGGTGGCGGCGTTTTCCGCACCGCTTTTGCCCGTGGCGGTCGGGCGGCTTGATCGGCGGGTGATGCTGACGCTTTTGATGTTGCTGATGGTGGGGGCCAGCGCGCTTTCTGCCATGGCCCAGAGCTTTGCGCTGCTACTGGCGGCGCGGGCGCTGGTGGGCGTGAGCATCGGTGGTTTCTGGGCGATTGCCGGCGGTATTGCGCCACGTCTGGTGGCAGCAGACCGGGTGCCCCGTGCCATGACCCTCATTTTTGGCGGCGTGGCGGCCGCTTCGGTGTTGGGGGTGCCGCTGGGTACGCTGTTGGGCGAGCTGAGCCACTGGCGTGTCGCCTTTGGCGCGCTGGGCGGGTTAAGCCTGATGACCGCCGCCGCGCTATGGTTCTGGCTGCCGCGGCTGGCACCCCGCGAGCCGGTACGCCTTGCGGTGCTTGGCCAACAGTTGAGCAATCGCGGTGTGCGGGTTGCCGTGATCACTACCGGGCTGGTGGTGGTTGGCCATTTCGCTGCCTATACCTTTATCAGCCCGGTGCTGCAGAATATCAGTGGGGTGTCGCTCAGCCATATCGGCAGCCTGCTGTTGCTGTACGGCGCGGCGGGCATTATCGGTAACGTGGCGGCGGGCATGTTTGCCGGGCGCCATCCCTACACCGCAGTGCTGGTGATTCCCTGTGTGCTGCTGGCGGTGGTAGGCAGTTTTCCGCTGCTCGGCGTGGTGCCGGTCAGTGGCGTTATATTGCTGATGCTGTGGGGCGGGGTGTTCGGCAGCGTGTCGGTGAGTATTCAGACGTGGATATTGCGTACTGCCCCCAATACCGAGGCCGCCACTGCGCTAATGGCGTTCGTGTTCAACCTGTCGATTGGTATCGGCTCGATGGTGGGCGGGCGACTGGTGGATAGCGCCGGGCTTTCCGGCGCTCTATGGGCGGCCTCTGCGCTGTTTCTGGCCGGGGCGCTGCTGGTATTGCGCACGCCGTCACGGCTGGTCACTCACGCCCGCTAGCGCTCTATCGCCAGCGCCACGCCCTGGCCGCCGCCGATGCATAGCGTGGCCAGGCCTTTGTGCACGTCCCGGGCCAGCATTTCATGCACGAGCGTGACGAGTATGCGACAGCCCGATGCGCCGATAGGGTGGCCAAGGGCAATGGCGCCGCCGTTGACGTTGATGCGCGAGGTATCCCAGCCGAGTTCCTGATTGACTGCAATCGCCTGGGCGGCAAAGGCCTCGTTGGCTTCGATCAGGTCGAGATCGTTGACGCTCCAGCCGGCTTTATCCAGGCAGCGCCGCGTCGCGGGCGCCGGGCCCATCCCCATGATGGCCGGGTCCACGCCGGCGTTGGCATAGCCGGCAATGCGTGCCAGCGGCTCCAGCCCCAGTTCCCGGGCCCTGACGGCCGAGCACAGCATGACTACCGCCGCACCGTCGTTGATGCCCGAGGCATTGCCGGCGGTAACGCGGCCGTCTTTCCTGAACACCGGGCGCAGACCGGCGAGCTTCTCGGCGGTCAGCTGGCGAGGCCCTTCGTCGGTATCGAACTGCGTGATATGACCTTTATGGCCGGGCACGCTGATGGGGGTGATCTGGCTGTCAAAGCGGCCGTTTTCGATCGCGTCATGAGCCTTTTGCTGGGAGGCCGCGGCAAACGCGTCCATGGCTTCGCGGCTGATGGCGTACTTTTCGGCGATATTCTCGGCGGTAATGCCCATGTGATAGTCGTTGAACGCATCCCAAAGGCCGTCGTGAATCATCGAGTCCACGGCCTTCCAGTCGCCCATGCGCTGGCCGTGACGCGAGTGGGGCAGCAGATGCGGTGCGGCGGACATATTTTCCTGACCGCCGGCAAGCACTACGTCGGCATCGCCGCAGCGAATGGCCTGCGTGGCCAGGTGCAGCGCCTTGAGTCCCGAGCCGCACACCTTGTTGATGGTCATGGCGGGAACGGCATGGGGCAGGCCGGCGCCAATTGCCGCCTGGCGTGCGGGATTCTGCCCGGTGCCTGCGGTCAGCACCTGGCCGAGCAACACTTCATCCACTTGGCCGGGGTCAACACGGGTGGAGCGCAGCACGTCCTGAATCACCTGCGCACCCAACTCGCTGGCCGGTACGCCTGAAAGCGAGCCGCCAAAGGTACCGATGGCGCTGCGTCTGGCTGCGACAATGACGACGTCTTGCATGCAAACCTCCCGAATCGAGTGCGTCGGCTTTTGTTGCTGCCGACAAAGCGTGCTACCTAGGCCAGCTGCACCGGAATGGCGTTGCTGGTGTGGCTGACGTCGTTGCCTTCCTTGAGGTAGACAATCGACGGCTTGTGGGTATCCAGCTCGTTTTCCGCGTAATGCGCATAGCTGCAGATGATGATGCGGTGACCCGGGCTGCCATGGTGGGCAGCGGCACCGTTGATGGATATGAGCTTCGAGCCTTCCTCGCCACGAATGGCATAGGTGGTAAAGCGTGCGCCATTGGCCACGTTGTAGATCTGGATCTGCTCGTTCTCGCGAATGCCGGCCATGTCCAGCAGCTCGCCGTCGATGGCGCAGGAGCCCTCATAGTGGAGCACGGCGTGGGTAACGCGAGCCATGTGGAGCTTGGCTTTAAGCATGACGGTGTGCATGGAAAAATCCTTTGAAGCGTTAAGAAGCGTAGGGAGCCTGGCGGCAAAAGCCGCCTGCCCAGCCTAATAGGCTGGAAGCTCGAGTGTCAGATTGTCAATCAGGCGGGCAGGGCCAAGACCGGCCGCCGCCAGCAGCACTGCCTTGCGGGTACGTGTCGTTACCGGGTTGAGGTGCGTATCGCGCAGGGCCAGATAGTCTGGCGTAAAGCCCGCCTCCTGCAGCGTCCTGTGCCCCTGTTCGAGCACGTCTGTGTGGCTTTCGCCGTGCATTAACTGCTCGCGCATGGCTCTCAGCGTGCGGTATAGCGCTGGCGCCCGGGCACGTTCCTCGGTGCTTAAGTAGCCGTTGCGTGATGACAGTGCCAGCCCATCCTCGGCGCGGACAATGGGCACGCCTTCGATCTTGATGGGCATGTGCAGGTCGGCCGCCATTTTACGAATCACCGCCAGCTGCTGGTAGTCTTTTTCACCAAAGCAGGCAAGCGTGGGAGCCACCAGGTGAAACAGCATACTGACCACCGTAGCAACGCCGTCGAAGTGGCCGGGGCGTGAACCGCCGCATAGCCCTTCGCTGACGTCCGGGACATGCACTTGGGTCGGCGTGCTCAGGCCGTTGGGGTAAAGCGTGCTGGTGCGGGGGGCAAACAGCATGTCACAACCGGCGCTTTCCAGCGCCGCCTGATCGTCGGCAAACGTGCGCGGATAGGCATCGAGGTCCTCACCCGGGCTGAATTGCAGCGGATTGACAAACAGGCTGGCCACGACCACATCGGCGCGCTCGCGGGCATGTTGTACCAGCGCCAGGTGCCCGGCGTGCAGATTGCCCATGGTGGGAACCAGTGCAATGCGCTGCCCGCGCTGGCGGGGTCCGGACAAGGCGTCATTTAGCGACTGGATAGCTTGCAGGGTATGCATGGCGTGGTGACCCCTAACATCGTGCTTGGAAACCGTGATGGAAAATCGTGATTAAAAACAGTGCTCAGACGCGGGAAAGGCATGCTGTTTGACGTCGTTGTGGTAGCGCGAAAAAGCGTCCTGAATAGTGGCGGCCTCGGCCATGTAGTTTTTCACAAAGCGTGGTGCGCGCCCGGGACTTACGCCCAGCACGTCGTGCATGACGAGTATCTGGCCGTCGGTATCCGGCCCAGCGCCAATGCCGATCACCGGCACGTCCAGCGCTTCGGTCACCGCGCGGCCAAGGCTTGCCGGCACGCACTCCAGCAGGATGATCGAAGCACCGGCCTCAACCAGCGCCCGGGCGTCGGCGATGATTTGCTCGGCGTGCGCTGCGTCGCGTCCCTGGACCTTGTAGCCGCCCAGCTGATACACGGTTTGCGGAGTCAGCCCCAGGTGTGCGCACACCGGTACGCCGCGGCGGGTCAGCTCGCGTACGGCGTCGGCCATCCATGCTTCGCCTTCCACCTTGACGATCTCGGCACCGGCCCGCATCAGTGCGGCACCGTCGTGGAGTGTGCGTTCGACGGAGGCGTTGCTCATGAAAGGCAAGTCCGCCATCAGCAGGCTTGTGCCCTTGCCTGCGGCGGCGGCGCGGGTGTGGTAGCAGATATCGTCAAGGGTAACCGGCAGCGTGCTTTTGTGTCCCTGCAGCACCATGCCCAGCGAGTCGCCCACCAGCAGCACTTCAATGCCGGCCTGGCTTGCAGCGTGTGCGAAAGAGGCGTCGTAGGCGGTCAGGCAGCTGAACGTTTCCCCGCTGCGTTTGAACGCGCGCAGAGTGTTCAGGGTGACGGTTTTCATGGCGTGCTCTCGTTGTTTTCAGGATGATCGTGGGCGCTAATCAGGCTTGGGTAGGCGTCTGATAGTGATGTGAGCGCTAATTGTTACCTGAATGCATTGCCGGTGTCGAGAGGTGTGTCGAATGGTAGCAAAAGCCGCACATATGAACGCAAAACGGAGCAGGAAGTCAGGCCAGCGGCGCTACCTTGTCGCTGAGCTTCGCCAGCCACTGCTCCAGTGGGAGGCCCTGTAAACTCAGGTGCGGCGCGATTTCCAGCAGCGGGCGCAGCACAAAGGCGCGCTCGTGCATGTACGGGTGTGGTACCTGAAGCCTTGGGTGGTCAACGGGCGTGGTGTTGAAAAGTAACACGTCCAGGTCCAGCGTGCGTGGCCCCCAGTGGCGCTCCCGCCGGCGTCTGTGGCGCTGTTCCAGCGCCTGCAGCTGGTCAAGCAGGGCCAGCGGCGAGAGCTGTGTTTCGAGGGCTGCCACGGCGTTGACGAAATCGGGCTGATCCTGTGGCCCCACCGGGCGGCTGCTATACAGCCGTGAGGCACTCGATACCCGGCTCAGGGGCAGCGCGTCGAGCTCGTCAAGGGCGGATGCTACCTGTTGACGAGGCTGTTCCAGGTTGCTGCCCAGACCGATATAGGCCAGTGATGTCTGGCGAAAAGGCGTGCGCGACATGGCGGTGCCTACTCCGTGCCGGGGCGTGATTTACGGCGGCGGCGCTTGCGGCGCTTGCCCTGGCTTGCCGGATCGCTGCCCGCCTTGCTGAGAAGCCGGCGCTGTTCGTGCTCGTCGCCCTGCTGAAACGCGGTCCACCATTCGCCCAATCCGCGGGGAATCTCGCCGGCCTGTTCGCGCAGCAGGAGCAGGTCATAGGCAGCACGAAAGCGCGGGTGCTCCCGAGTTTGAAAGGCGCGCTTGCCCTGGCGCCTGGCCAGCCGTTCCTGCAGCTCCCAGATATCCCGCATGGGCATGCCGAAGCGTTTGGGAATGGAAGTGTGGTGGAGCTGGCGCGAGATCACCTGCTGAGCGGCGGTCTGCATCGCGGGAACGCTGGGCATGCCATCGCTTTGCAGCGCCGCCTTGCGGTTCATCACCGGCGCCCACAGAAACGCCGCGAGCAAAAAGGCCGGCGTGACCGGGCGGCCGTCGGCAATGCGGCGGTCGGTATTGGTCAGTGCGGCTTCCACCATGTCTTCGACCCAGGCGGCATCGGCCATGGCTTCTTCGGCTTCGGGGAACAGCATGCCGAAAAGCCCGTAGTGGCTGAGCATGCGGAACGTCATCAGCCCGTGGCCCGCCATGAACAGTTTAAGCACTTCATCAAACAGCCGCGCCGGTGGAATCTGCAACAGCAGCGGAGCCAGTTCGTAGATAGGTGCTTCGGTGGTGCTGTCGAGGGTGAAATCCAGCTTGGAAGCAAAGCGTACCGCCCGCAGCATGCGCACGGGGTCTTCGCGGTAGCGGGTTTCCGGGTCACCGATCAGGCGCAGCGTACGTGTTTCGATGTCGCCAACGCCGCCGGCAAAGTCATGCAGGCTGAAGTCGGCAATGCTGTAGTACAGCGCGTTGACGGTGAAGTCCCGACGCAGGGCATCTTCTTCGATGCTGCCCCATACGTTGTCGCGCAGCAGCAGCCCTGCATCCGACTGGCGGGAAATATGATCGGCGTGCTCGTCCTGGGGTTTGCCCCTGAAAGTGGTGACCTCGATGATTTCCCGGCCAAAGCGAACGTGAACAATACGAAAACGCCGCCCAATCAGGCGCGAATTACGAAACAGCTCGCGCACCTGCTCCGGCGTGGCGTTGGTGGCTACATCGAAGTCCTTGGGCATTTTACCCAGTAGCGCATCGCGAATGGAGCCGCCGACAAGAAACGCCTCGAAGCCCGCTCCGTCAAGGCGGTAGAGGACCTTTAGCGCAGCGTCGCTGATGTGTTGGCGCGAGATGGGGTGTTCGGCGCGCGGAATGATGCGAGGTGTGGTCAGGCCTGTCGGGCCGTTTTCATGGTGGAGGGATTTCAAATGCTCTCCGGGATTTAAAAAGCGAGTAAGTCCTTTGAACATGCGGCGAATTCGACTCGCAGGATGCAAAACATGGTGTCATAAACGGTCGAGTGTAGCCGACCCCCCAGGCCTTGCAAAGCACAAGCAACAGCAAAAGGGCAATAAATTCCTTGCCGGCAGCTGGTAAGCTGGCTGAAATAGCGTCGACAAGTGGGCGAGCGAGACGGTGGATGCAGGCGCTGATACAGAAAGGGGAGCCCCGATAGGGCTCCCCTTGCAAGCGGATAAGTCAGCGTCCCTGCTGCTGTTTTTCTTCGTGTTGGCACATCGCCCTGAATACGCACCGCAGTCAGTAGTAGGCGTGAGTTTCACGGATGATTCCGACCGCCTCGTATTCAAAACAATAATCCAATCGCGAGCTTCTCATCCCGGCTATTATTGTTGTTGCCGGGGTGCACGTTGATGGCCGTTATTGTTGTTCTGGGCCGCTTTTGCGTGCGTCGCGTTTGCTACTGGACGTCCTGTTGCCTGTCTCCGATTGTTGTTGTTGGCGGAGTCAATGCAGCAGGTCGAGAAAGTGCTCGTTGTTGTTATTGTGCAAGCCTGTCCCTGTTTTTTGGCTGTCTTGCCGTTTTGTTGTTGGAGGCAAGAGCGAAGGCGGCCTCTTGATTGTTGTTGTCGGTGCTTCGGCGCGGAAGCGATGACCGCCTGGTCCAGTATGTGAAATTGTTTGTTTTTCTTACCCTATGCGTTGCATTCACTGTGCCAGTTTTTATTAACTCCTTTATTTTCAATAACCTGAGATTTTTTGCGGTGATGTGTAAAAAACATGGCCGGCTGGGTGTTACCGCTTTTTGATGATAAAAACGCCGCGAATGTGTGGGACGGTAACAGTGTGAGGTAACATTTTTTGAGTCGCGGAAGGCGCCGGGAAATGCTTTAAAATCAGCGTATTAGACTTTGGTATAAGGGGCTTGAGAAGAGCCGCTGGAAGAAGTGGCTGATACAGAACGCTGGGCAGTAGTGTCATCGGCGCTGAACCGCCGGGCGGGTGCCCTCAGGGGGAGCGCCGGGCGTTTTTCTTGCGCGGGATGCCCAGTCGTTGGCGGCGCTCCCAGAGATTTTTTCGGCTGATGCCGAGTTTCTGCGCCAGCTCGGTTTCACTCATCTGGTCCTGATGCTCAAGGACAAAATGCTGGAAATAGTCTTCCAGCGACACGCCTTCAGCGGTCTCGTCCGCGCAGGGTTCTTCGGCCAGTGTTTCGTCGGGGGCTGGTGCCGGCGTGGCAGGGGCAGGTTGCGGGCGCGTTGCTGCCGGGGCGAGCCCGAGATCATCGGGGTGAATCAGGTGGCCTTCGGCGAGAATAACGCTGCGTTCCAGCGCATTTTCCAGTTCGCGCACGTTGCCCGGCCATGGATAGTCACGCAAATCCTGACGTGCCGCGCGGGACAGGCGCAGGCCTTCGCGATCGTGGCGCTTGCAGGCCTTGTCGAGCAGGATATCGGCAATGGCCAGCACGTCGTCTTCGCGCTCGCGCAGGGGCGGCAGGTCGACCTGCATGACGTTCAGGCGGTAGTACAGGTCGAGCCGGAACTCGCCGGTTTTGGACAGCGCGCCCAGGTCGCGGTGGGTGGCTGCAATCAGGCGCACATCAACATGGCGGGTTTCGACCGAGCCGATTTTACGAATTTCGCCTTCCTGCAGCACGCGCAGTAGCCGCGCCTGGGCGTCCAGCGGCAGCTCGCCAATCTCGTCAAGAAACAGCGTACCGCCGTCGGCAGCTTCAACCAGCCCCGTGCGTGAGGCGCTGGCGCCGGTAAACGCGCCTTTTTCGTGACCGAAAAGCTCTGATTCAATCAATGTTTCAGGAATCGCTGCGCAGTTGACCGAGACCAGTGGGGCGCCGGCGCGCTTGCTTTGCTGGTGCAGGGCGCGGGCGACCAGCTCCTTGCCGGTGCCGGACTCACCCTGGATCAGGACGGTGACGTCGGCCGGTGCGGTTTTGCGAATGCGGCTATATACCTGCTGCATGGCGGCGCAGTCGCCGATCATCGGCTGGCTGCTGCCGCCTTCATCGGTAATGTCGGGCGGCTCGCCCTGACGCATGGATTGCTGGTGCAAAAGACGCGCGACGGTTTCCACCAGCTCGGCGTGGTCAAACGGTTTGGCAATGTAGTCAACCGCGCCCTGTTTGAGCGACTCGATGGCCGAACGCATGCTGGCGTAGCTGGTCATGATCAGCACCGGTACCGGCGCAGCACGCTCGATCAGCGCCGTGCCTTCTTCTCCCGGCAGGCGCAGGTCGCTGATCACCAGGTCAAAACGCTGGGGGTCGAGCACGACGGCGTCTTCGACGCTGCCGGCTTCGCTCACCGCGTAGTCATGGCGCTCCAGCAGCCGCTTGAGGGCGCTGCGGATAATCGCTTCATCTTCAACAATCAGAATCTTCTGCATGAGGCGGCGGATCGTCCTGTTGCGTGTCTTGGTGATAGAGCGGTAGCCATAATGTCATGGCTGTGCCGCGGGAGTGACCGGGTGGCGGCGAGGCGACGTCGATGCTGCCCTGATGCTCGCTCACAATCTGGTAGGCCAGCGACAGCCCCAGCCCGGTGCCTTCGCCGGCAGGCTTGGTGGTGGCGAATGGTTCGAAAAGGCGGTCGCGCACTTCGGGGGCAATGCCCTGGCCGTCGTCGGTCACGCGCCACCAGGCATCCTTGCCATGGATGCCGGCACTGATAGTGACGGTGCCGTGGGGGGAGCAGGCGTCCCGTGCATTGCCCAGCAGATTAAGCATGACCTGAATAAGTCGCTGGGCGTCGCCGCGTACCACGACCTCCGACGGGCAGGTATTGTGGAACGTGACAGCTTCGCTGGTGCGTGCCAAGTGTAACAAATGCAGGGCTTCCTCGCTGATGCGGCCAAGCGCCACCGGCGAGCGGGGCAGCGCCACGGCATGGCGCCCGCCGTGGGTGAACTCCACCAGCGAGCTGACGATGCGGGTGACACGTTCGGTCAGGGTCTGTATCTGGTCGGCGGTTTCCAGCAGCACCGGGTCGTTGGTGTCGTAGCGCAGGTTTTGCGCCAGTGATGAAATGCCGGTGATCGGATTGCCGATCTCGTGGGCCACGCCGGCGGCCAGCTGGCCGATGGAAGCCAGGCGGGCGGCGTGCACCAGTTCGTCTTCGAGCCACTTCATTTCGGTGTGGTCTTCAATCATGACCACGCGCCCGCCGCGGCTGTCGTCGCCGCTGAGATCCGCGGTATGCAGGGTGAGAAAATGATCGCGGCCGTGAAGGTGGGCAGCCTGCTTGTAAAGCGTGACGCTTGAGCTTGCAAGCGCACTTTGCAACAGCGTCGGCCAGGGAGCGAAGAGGCTGTCGCGGTGCGCGCCGACCACGCTTTCACCGCTGATGCCGGATAGTTCGGCCAGCGCTCGGTTCCACATGACCAGCTCGTCGTCATCGCCGAACACGCAAAGCCCGACCGGCAGGTTGGCCAGCGTCTGGCGGTGGTGGCGGCGCAGGCTGTCAAGTTCTCGGGCAAGCCCGGTCAGCCGCGAGCGGTAGGCTTCCAGGCGGCTTTCGACAAAGTGGATATCATCGGTGACCGGCGCGTCGTCGTGGCGGTAGGGCAGGTAGCGGTCAACGATGTCCCGGGCGACGGACGGCCCCATCAGCCCGGAAAGATTGGCCTGAATACGGTCGCGCAGGCGGCGCAGCGCGTAAGGGCGGTGTTCTTCGCGGGTCAGATTCAGGGCCTGCAGGGCGCGGTCAACCTCACGGCCGGCGGCTTCGTCGCCCAGCGCTTCGGCCAGCTGGGCGCTGAAGTCGGCTACTGTCGCGGCTTCAAGCGGCAGGCGCTTGGAGCGGATGACGGCATCTACCGAGCAGGCTTCCGCGGCGGAACGCTCGCCTTCCGAGGTGCGGGTAAACAGCGACACGACGATCAGCGCGAGGATATTGGCGGCAAGTGATACCAGTGTGACCTGATACCACAATGGCTCGCCGGGAAGCGGCAGCCAGGGCATGGGCAGCGACATGAAAAGCGGTAGCCAAAGTCCCCAGAGCCACACGGCAACGCCGGCCAGCAACCCGGAGATGAGACCGCTGCGGTTGGCGCCGGGCCAGTACAGTAGCGCGAGCATGCCCGGCAGGCACTGGGCCATGCCGATAAACGCCGCCAGCCCCAGCGACATCAGATCGTGCTGGCTGCCCACCGCGGCATGAAACAGCCAGCCGCCGATCACCACCGCGACAATCAACCCGCGGCGCAGCCAGCGCAGCCAGCCGTAAAGGTCGGCGCGCGCTTCGGGCGGATGGGCAACCAGCACGATGTGGTTGAGCACCATGCCCGAGAGCGCCAGCGCAATCATGATCATGGTGCCGCTGGCGGCTGCCAGCCCGCCGACAAACGCCAGCGCACCGACGACGGCGTGCTCGCTCATCAGGTAGGCGGCGTAGGCGGTGACGCTGATGGGCGCGCCGGCGGCCTTTTGCGCGGCCCACCAGATCAGCGGCACAGGCAGCGCCATGAGCAGCAGGAACAGCGGCAGCGTCCAGCTGGCCTGTAGCAACGTATGGCGCGAGAGGCTTTCGGCAAAGGTGATATGAAACAGGTGGGGCATCATGAAGGCGGCGGCAAAAAACAGCAGCAGCAGCGTGCGCCAGTGTGCCGGGTCCAGCGTTGGCGTCTGTGCGGTCAGTGCGCGGCCTTCGCCACTCAGCCATTGTTGCAAATGTTGGGGGCCGTCGAATACACCCCACAGGGCGATGGCGCCGAGGGCGAGCATGATGCCAAGCTTGACCAGCGACTCGAAGGCAATGGCGGCAAGCAGCGTGTTGTGACGTGCGCGCAGGTGGCTGTAACGCGCGCCGAACAGAACCGCGAAGGCGGCAATGACCAAACAGAACAGCAGGGCGACGCTACTGCCGGCGGACGTGCCGGTCATGGCGTTGACCGCCTCGCTCAGGGTTTTGACCTGAATGCCCAGCAGCGGTAGCACCGCCAGTACACTGACCAGCGTGACGATGGTGCCCGCCCAGCGGGTGCGAAAGCGGAAGGCGAACAGGTCAGCCAGCGAAGCCAGCTGGTAGGTGCGGGTAATGCGCTGGATGGGCACCAGCAGCACCGGGGCGAGCAAAAACGCGCCGGCCGCGCCGAGGTAGTAGGCCAGGTAGCCAAAGCCGGCGTTGGCGGCAAACTCGATGCTGCCGTAGACCGCCCAGGCACTGGCATACACCCCGAGCGACAGGGTATAGACCGCCGGGTGGCGCGTTAGCCGGGTGGAAATCCAGCCGCGCTCCACGGCAATGCCGCAGCCAAACAGCAGTGCCAGATACCCCAGCCCCAGCAGCACGATTCCCGTTAACTCAGCGCTCATCAAGCTTCCTTTTTTGTTCCAGCCATACGGTGAGGGCGATGAGCCCGCCCCAGATCAGAAACGGCCGATACCAGGCGATATCCGGGTTGCCCCAGCCGCTCATCAACAGTGGTGACAGCAGGTAGCCACCGAAAACCAGAAACAGCATGATGCGGTACACGTACACGGCTAACTCTCCTGAGGCGCGGGGCGCGTGGGTGCTGTGGTCAAGCGCGCCGCTGACCAGTGGGCGGTACCCCAGGCGAGCTGTTCCCGAGGCGAACAGTGGACCAGCGTGGCCGGCGGTGCCTGATCGAGTGCGCTCAGGGCGTCAAACAGCTGTTGGCGAATGCCGCGGTCATCGTCGGCAAGTTCCGGGGCGAGATTCTGTTTGGAAAGCTTCTGGCCGTTGTCGGCCACGACCAGCGGCAGATGCAGATAGCGCGGCTGGGGGTAGCCCAGCGCGCGCTGTAGCTGGCGCTGCCACGGGGTGTTGTCCAGCAGGTCCATGCCGCGCACCACGTCGGTCATGTCCTGTTCGGCATCGTCTACCACTACGGCCAGCTGATAGGCAAAAAGCGCATCCTTGCGCTTGAGCACCACGTCGCCCAGCGCGGCGGGATCAAATGTCAGCGGGCCCAGCAGGCGGTCGTCAAAGCGCGCGGGATGTTCACCCAGGTCGCTTCTTAGACGCCAGGCGCAGGGCGCCTTTTCATTGCCAACGCCGCTGCGACACCAGCCGGGGTAAACGCCGTAGTCGCGCCATTGCTTGCGCGAGCAGCTGCACGCATAGGCCAGGCCCTGTTTCTTCAACCGCTCGAGCGCGCCCTGATAGGCAGGCGCGCGTCGGTGCTGCCAGAGAATTTCGCCGTCCCACTCAAGGCCGAAAGCTTCGAGCTGACGCAAAATGGTATCGGCAGCGCCAGCGGGGCAGCGCGGCGGATCGATATCTTCAATGCGCACCCACCATTCACCGCCGGTGGCGCGAGCATCCAGATAGCTGCCGAGTGCTGCCACCAGCGAGCCAAAATGCAGCGGGCCGGACGGCGTAGGCGCAAAGCGGCCGCGGTAACGGACGGGGGTATCAGTATTCATGCAAGCCATGGTAACAGTGCCGGTGTGCCGGCGGGGGCGAGAAACGCAAACGGGCACCCAGAGGTGCCCGTGTTTGCCAAGCATGCCGGCCGTTTAACCGCCGAGCTGTTTTTCCTTGAGCTCGGCCAGCGTCTTGCAGTCCACGCACAGCGTGGCGGTAGGGCGCGCCTCCAACCGGCGGATGCCGATATCAATGCCGCAGGCCTCGCAAAAGCCGTAATCGTCTTCGTCGATTTTTTCGATCGTTTCATTGATCTTTTTCAGCAGCTTGCGCTCGCGATCCCGGGTGCGCAGCTCCAGGCTGAAGCCTTCTTCCTGGGTAGCCCGATCAGCCGGGTCGGCATAGTTGTTGGCGTCTTCCTGCAGGTGGCGGACGGTACGGTCCACCTCTTCCATGAGCTCCTGTTTCCAGTCCAACAACAGCTGACGGAAGTGCTCCAGCTGCCGTTCGTTCATGTATTCCTCACCCGCGGCCGGCTCGTACGGGGTGAAGGTGTTGGACGCTTCCGTCTTCTTTTCCGCTACTGGCATGGGAGTGCCCCTTACATAAATGACTGCTGAACGACCATGTCTGATCATGATGTCGCGCCAAAGGGATGCTTGTTTAGCGTAAAAACGTGAGGAATGCAAGCATGAAGCCGGCGTTGAACGGTGCTAGGGTAGCCTGCCCCGAGCCGGGGCGGATACTAAAGGAGCTCTCATGTCAGCATCTTTACCTGCTGTAACAGGCGCCTGGCGCTATCCTTCGCTGGTGCCCGGCACGTTGATACGCCGCTACAAGCGATTTCTGGCGGATGTGCGGCTGGATGATGGCCGCGACGTGGTGGCCCACTGCCCCAATACCGGCGCGATGACGGCGGTTAACCGGCCGGGCTGCCGGGTCTGGTTGATCCCGAGTGATAACCCCAGGCGAAAGCTTGAGTGGACCTGGGAGTTGATTGAATTGCCCGGAGAGAGCGGCGGCGTGGAGCTGGCTTCCATCAATACCGGGCGTGCCAACCGCATCGTGGAAGCGGCGCTGGCCGGCGGGTGTGTGGCACCACTTGCCGGCTATGCCACGTTGAAGCGCGAGGCACGCGTTGACGACGCAAGGCTGGACTTTCTGCTGGAAGACCCTGAGCGCGAACCGGCGTATGTCGAGGTCAAGCAGGTCACGCTCAAGGAAAGTGACGGGCTGGGCTACTTTCCCGATACGGTCAGCACCCGGGGTACCCGCCATCTGCGTACGCTTGCCCGGCTGGCGCAGGAGGGCAAGCGCGCGGTGCTGCTGTTTTGCGTGGCCCGGGAAGACATGCAAAGTGTGGGGGCTGCTGCACACATCGACCCCGCCTACGCCGCAGCGCTTGGCGAAGCGGCAGCCAGTGGCGTTGAAGTGCTGGCCTACGGTGTGAGCTTTTACCGGGATAGTGCCGGGGATGGCAGCATGCCGCTAGCCGTAGCCCTGGAACGCCGGCTCGACGTGCGGCTCTAGCCCTTGAGAACGTAACCCCTTGCAAGGCTGACCTTTGCGCGCGTCAACGTTCCAGATAAAAGCGCTGAATGAATGTGATGCGTTCAGGCTCGGCGTTGCGGTCAGCGCGCACCTTGAGCGTAAAGTGCATTGGCGTGTCGTGCTGCAGGCGAAACGTGGCCAGTTGGTAGACGGCGCCGTTGTCACGCACGGTGCGAAAGTTCAGCGCCCCGGGCGCGTCGTCCAGTGTGCCGACGCTGCCTTTTACCCCGGCATTGACCGGGCGCGTGGTGCCGTCATCCTGCTTCTCCCTGACGCTTACGTTGATTAGCCCCAGCCCGGCACTGCGCTGCAGGCCATAGGCGTGGGCGACTTCCGGGGTCAAAAATCGGGTGCTCACCGCGCTGTAGTGGATCTCGTAGTTATTGGCGGATGCCTGCTGCCCGCCATGGGCGGCAAGGGCCATCAGGCTCAGCCCGACACAGGCGATGGCGCGGATTAACAAGCGTTTAGCCATGTGGTGTTGCCTCTCTGGTGATGTGCGCAGCGACCCCTATGCCGTTTCCGGGCTCAGGATTGGCGGCGGACGCGGAAAATAGCGATTTCGCCGAACAGGTTGGGCCACAGCCTTGAGGTCCAGTGGCCGCGGTGGTTGCCTACGCCCACGGCACGATCGACGATGACCAGCCCCTGATCGCGGCACAGATGTTCAAAGTCGTTGAACGTCGACAGGTGAATGTTGGGCGTATCGTACCAGGCGTGGGGCAGCGATTTGGACACCGGCATGTAGCCGCGCAGCCCCAGGTGCACACGGTGGCGCCAGTAGGCAAAGTTGGGAAAGGTGATGATGCCTTCGTCGGCCACGCGCAGCATTTCGTGAAGCATTCTGTCCGGGCGGCGCAGTGCCTGTAGCGCCTGGGTCATGATCACCTGGTCGTAGCTTTGGTCGCTGAAACTCGCGAGGCCGTCGTCCAGGTTGTGCTCGATCACGCTGACGCCCCGGGCCACACAGTGGGTAATACCGTCGGCGTCGATTTCCAGTCCGTAGCCGGTAACCCCCTTGTGCCGGGCCAGATTTTCCAGCAGCACACCGTCACCGCAAGCAAGATCCAGCACGTGGGCATCAGGGGCAATCCAGTCGTAAATGATGTTGAGATCGGCGCGCATCATGGCTGGCCCTCCTTTGGTTCACCCTCTGATGACGACGCGGCACGCTGCATGAAGGCGCTGAAGATGGCTTCATAGCGCGGCTCGGGAAGCAGGAAGGCGTCATGGCCGTAGGGTGATTCGATGTTGGCATAGCTGACCGGCTTGCCGGCGTGGATCAGGGCATCCACCAGCTCGCGCGAGCGCGATGGCGGGAAGCGCCAGTCGGAGGAAAAGCTCAGCACCAGAAACGGGCACTGTGCCGGTGCCATCGCCCGGGACAGATTGCCGTCGTACGCTGCTGCCGGGTCAAAGTAATCAAGCGCTTTGGTCATCAGTAGGTAGGTGTTGGCGTCAAAGGTGGTGGAAAACGTGTCGCCCTGATAACGCAGGTAGGACTCCACCTGAAACTCCACGCCAAATCCGAAGTGCAAGTCGTCGCTGCGCAGATCGCGGCCGAACTTGGAGCCCATGGCGTCAGCGGACAGATAGGTAATGTGCCCGACCATACGCGCCAGTTTCAGCCCGCGTTTGGGCATGGTGTCGTGCTCGGCGTACCAGCCGCCACTGAAGTCGGGGTCCGAACGAATGGCTTGCCGGGCGACCTCGTTGAAGGCAATGTTCTGCGCCGAGAGCCGCGGGGTAGCCGCAATGACGGCCGCACTGGCGATGCGCTCGGGATAGTCGATGCTCCACTGCAGCACCTGCATGCCACCAAGGCTGCCGCCAATCACGGCGGCAAAGCGTTCGATGCCCAGCCGGTCGGCCAATCGCGCCTGACTGTGAACCCAATCGCTGACCGTTACCACCGGGAAGTCCGGCCCCCAAAGGCGGCCGGTTTCAGGGTTGTGGCTAAGCGGGCCGGTGCTGCCGTGGCAGCCACCGAGGTTGTTCAGCGAAATGACAAAAAAGTGACGGGTATCCACCGGCTTGCCCGGGCCTATGTAGGCATCCCACCAGCCGGGCTTGCGATCGTCCGGATGGTGGTAGCCGGCGGCATGGTGATGGCCGGACAGCGCATGGCAAACAAGCACCGCATTGGTACGCTCGGCATTGAGGGTGCCGTAGGTTTCATACACCAGATCATAGGCCGGCAGCGTTTTGCCGCAGGCAAGTTCCAGCGGTGTCTCAAAATGGGCGACCTCCGGAACGACAACCCCGACCGAATCCGGCGGTAGCTGGCTTTCCGTGTCGGCTGAATGTGAATCAGGCATGCAATATCGTCGTTTTATTCAAGGAGAAAATCATAGTCCGACCAGCCTACCGGATATACCGGCGGCGCGGACCAGGGCACCGATCACCAGACCGTCGAGCAAGTTGATGGCGATAAACACCACAATAGGCGATAGATCAATCATGCCCAGCGGCGGAATCACGCGACGCACCGGCGCCATGATGGGCTCCACCAGCTGCATCACCAGCATCGCGCCGGGGTGGCTGGCCTGCGGCGCAACCCAGCTCAGGATGATCATCACGATCAGCGCAAAGAAGTAAATCTTTAAAATGGCGTTGGCCAGCGCGGCAACAGCGGCGATCAGCAGCCCGCCAACCGGCGGAATTCCCACGCCGATGATCATGAAAATCGCGATGATGCCCAGCACCTTGAGCACAAAACCCGCGGCAAGTGTGGCAAGGTCGAAGCGTCCGGCTACCGGCCCGAGAAAACTCTGAAACGGCTGCACCACCGGCTGGGTGATCTTGACCACTGTCTGGCTCAGCGGGTTGTAGTAGTCGGCGTTTGATGCCTGGAGCAAAAAGCGCAGCATGAGAATAAACAGATAAATGCCGATCAGCGAATTGATCAGCATCAGCCCGGCGTTGCCGAGTTGGGTGCCCATAGTGGAGTCTCCGTGGTGGGTGATGTACAGGGCTTTGGTGGGCGTGAACGCCGGTTAGCGTTCGCCGCTCAGCTCTTTGGCCATTTGTCGGGCGCGTTCGGCGCAGGCCTGCATGGCGTCGGCGACGGTCTGGCGCAGGTTGGTGTCTTCCATATGCGCAATGGCACGTTCGGTGGTGCCGCCCGGCGACATGACGTTCTGTTTGAGCGTGGCGGGGGCGTGCTCGCTCTGCCCGGCCATGGTGGCCGCGCCCAGCGCGGTTTGAATCGCCAGCCGGCGCGCGGTTTCAGCCGGCAGGCCAAGCTGGGTGCCGGCCTCTTCCATGGCCTCGAACATGAGAAAGAAATACGCCGGCGCGCTGCCTGACACCGCCGTGACCGCTTCCAGCAGGGCTTCTTCTTCGACCCATTCCACCAGGCCGACGGCCTGCATCAGCTGCGTGGCAACGTCGCGCTGTGCCTCGCTGACCCGGGCGTTGGCGTAAAGGCCGCTGGCGCCTTGCCCGACCAGTGACGGCGTGTTGGGCATGCAGCGCACCAGCGCATTGCCGCCGCCGAGCCACTCGTCAATGGTGGTGGTATCAAGCCCTGCGGCAATCGAGATGATCAGCGGCCGCGCCTGTTGCACGCTTTCGGCAAGCCCCTGGCAGACGTCACGCATGATCTGCGGCTTGACCGCCAGCACCACAACGTCAGCGCCTGCCAGCGCGGCATTGTTATCCGTTGAGGTGTGAATGCCGAGGCGCTCGCCGATAGCGGTAAGCTCCTCCTGGCTGGGTGCGGTAGCCGTGATGTTGTCGGGTGCCGTACCGTTTTGGGTCAGCCCGCCGATGATGGCGCCGGCCATGTTGCCCGCGCCGATAAAGGTAATCTTGCTCGCCATGGGAATGTCCTGTTGATGTCAGTCGCGTGGGTGGGTCGCGGGTGGTGCTCGCTGCGTTGGTTTGTGACGTTACGTTTGGCGTGGGCCAAAAATGGCGGTGCCCAGTCGCACAAGGGTCGCGCCTTCCTGTACGGCCGCTTCAAGATCGTTGCTCATGCCCATGGAAAGCGTATCCAACGGGGTGTCGGGCAGCGTTTTTTGCAACGTTTCCATGCAAGCGCGCAGCTCGGCCAGCGGCTGGCGCTGGGCTGCCAGCGTGTCTGCCGGCGCCGGAATGGTCATCACGCCACGCAGGCGCACGTTGGTCAGCTGGTGCGTTGCCCGGGCAAGCTCAACGAGTGCCTCTGGCACCACGCCGGCCTTAGAGTCTTCACGGCTGACGTTGACTTGTAAACAGATATTCAGCGGCGCAAGCCCTGCAGGGCGCTGCTCGCTCAGGCGGCGGGCGATTTTCAGACGATCAACGCTGTGTACCCAGTCGAAGTGTTCGGCCACGGCGCGGGTCTTGTTCGACTGCAGCGGGCCGATAAAATGCCAGATGATGTCGTCAAGGTCGGCCAGTGTGGCTTGCTTGTCGAGCGCTTCCTGTAGATAGTTTTCCCCAAAGGCGCGCTGGCCTGCCTGGTAGATCTGGCGCAGCCGCTCGGCCGGCTGAGTTTTGCTCACGGCCAGCAATGCGGCGGCATCCAGCGGGCGGCCGGCTTCGTGCAGCGCCCGCTCAAGACGCGTTCGCGCGCTTGCCAGCGCCTCGGGTAGCGCACTGTCTTTCATACTTAACACCTTACCGCAGCAGGAAAAGAGAAATGGATATTACCGAACTGCTGGCATTCTCGGCAAAGCAGAATGCTTCTGACCTGCACCTGTCGGCCGGATTGCCGCCCATGATGCGCGTTGACGGCGACATCCGCCGGCTGAACGTCCCCGAAATGGACGGCGCGACCGTACGCCAGCTGATCTACGACATCATGGGAGACCGTCAGCGCCGTGACTACGAGGCAAATCTGGAAGTGGATTTCTCGATCGAAGTGCCCGGCGTGGCGCGTTTCCGGGTTAATGCCTTTCATCAGGCGCGTGGTGCAGGCGCTGTGTTTCGGACCATTCCGGGCGAGGTCATGTCGCTGGAAAGTCTGGGGCTGGGTGAGGTGTTCGAGCGCCTGGCAATGCTGCCCAGGGGGCTGGTGCTGGTCACCGGGCCCACGGGGTCGGGCAAGAGCACCACATTGGCGGCGATGCTCAATCACATTAACAGCCAGCGCCACGAGCATATTCTGACCATTGAAGACCCGGTGGAGTTTGTACACACCAGCAAGCGTTGCCTGATCAACCAGCGCGAGGTTCACCGCGACACCCACAGCTTTGCCGATGCGCTGCGTAGCGCCCTGCGCGAAGACCCCGACGTGATTCTGGTGGGCGAGCTGCGCGACCTTGAAACCATCCGCCTGGCGCTCACGGCCGCGGAAACGGGGCATCTGGTGCTGGGGACGCTGCACACCACATCGGCACCCAAAACCATCGATCGCATCATCGATGTCTTTCCGGCGGCAGAGAAAGCCATGGTGCGTTCGATGCTGTCCGAATCGTTGCAGGCCGTCATCGCGCAAACGCTGCTCAAGCGCGAAGGCGGTGGGCGCGTGGCGGCGCATGAGATTCTCATCGCCACACCCGCCGTGCGTAACCTTATCCGGGAAGACAAGGTGGCGCAGCTGTATTCGGCCATCCAGACCGGCGGCGGGCTGGGGATGAAAACGCTGGACGCAGCGTTGATGCAGCTGGTGCAAAAGGGCTTGGTCAGCCGTGAGCAGGCGCAGGCTCAGGCCAAGGGTGACCTGCTTTATTGAATACGGCATGTATCAAGCAGGAAGCATAAAGGATAGCAGGCACGGAACGTAATGAAGCACGCAAAGGACAATCTCGAGGAAAGTGTGATGGCCGAGACGCCGGCAACAACGACGCCGGCCCGGTGGCTGCATCAGCTGCTGGGTAGCATGATGGAAGCGCAGGCATCTGATCTGCTGATTTCGGCAGGCGCGCCGCCGAGCCTGAAAATGCCCGAGGGGCTTTCGCCGCTTGGCCATGAGCCGCTGGACGAGAGCGAAGTGAGCGAGTTGGTCACCCAGGCGTTGCCCGCGGGGCTGCGTGGCCGGTTTGTGGAAGAAAAGGAAGCCAACTTCGCGCTGAGTCTGAAAGGGCTCGGGCGTTTTCGGGTCAGTGCGTTTCAGCAGCGCAACCAGATGGCGATGGTGATTCGCCGCATTGCGCTTGAAATCCCGGCGCTGTCTACGCTTGGTGTGCCTGCAGCGCTGGCGGAGCTGGCCAAAAAGAAGCGTGGCCTGGTGCTGGTAGTGGGCGGTACGGGTACCGGCAAGTCAACCACGCTTGCCGCAATGATTCAGGAGCGCAACGAAACGCTGGGCGGCCATATCGTCAGCGTCGAAGACCCAATCGAGTACGTTCACCCGCACAAGCGCGGGATCGTCAATCAGCGCGAAGTGGGCATTGATACCGAATCCTTTGAAGTGGCGCTGAAAAACACACTGCGCCAGGCACCCGACGTGATCCTGATCGGCGAAATCCGTACCCGGGAAACCATGGAGCACGCGCTGACCTTTGCCGAGACCGGCCATCTTTGCCTGGCAACGCTGCACGCCAACAATGCCAATCAGGCGCTTGAACGGATCATTCACTTTTTTCCCCACGAGCGCCACGACCAGATATGGATGGACCTGTCGCTTAACCTGCATGCGGTGATTGCCCAGCAGTTATTACCCACGCCGGATGGCGGGCGCTGCCCGGCGGTTGAAGTCATGCTGCGCTCGCCGCGGATTGCCGACCTGATCAGCAAGGGTGACGTCAGCGAGATAAAAGCCGCCATGGCACATGCCCGGGATGACGGCATGCAGACGTTTGACCAGGCGCTCTATACGCTGTGCCAGGCGGGAAAAGTCAGCGAGGAAGTGGCGCTGGCCCACGCGGACTCGGCCAACGAACTGCGCATGATGCTGAAATATGGCGTCGCGCAAGGCAGCGAGACGCCGTCGCTGGAAAGCCAGGTGCCCGCCGGGTTGGCGCTGCGCGATGCCGATGACTTCTAGCGCTCAACCGTAAAAAGCCTCAGGGCGCATACACTCCGCCCAATACGCGTTCGCCTTTTGCACCGGTCACGCTTGGCAGGTTGCCGGGCAGATTATGCAGACGACGGTAGGCCAGCCAGGCAAAGGCACCGGCTTCAATCCAGTCAGCCGGAAAGCCCCAGTCACTGGCCGAGTGCAGGCTGGCGTTGGGCAGGTGATGGGCCAGCCGTTGGCACAAGTCGGCATTGCGCGCGCCGCCGCCGCCGATAATCAGCGTCAGGGGCCGGTCTCCCAGCAGCTGGCGTATGCCTTGCGCTACGCTTGTCGCGGTCAGCTCGGCAAGCGTGGCCTGAACGTCCGTCGGTGCCTCATTTCCGTTTAGATGGCCTTCCAGCCACGGCAGGTGAAATAGCTCGCGGCCGGTGCTGCGCGGCGGTGGCTGGTGAAAAAAGGGCGCACTCAGCAGGCGCTCAAGCAGCGTTTCGTCCACTTGGCCTGACGCCGCCCAGGCGCCGTTCGCATCGAAAATGCCTCGGCCGTGACGTTGGCACCAGGCATCGAGCAGCACGTTGGCCGGGCCAGTATCAAAGCCGAGCGGTGCATCGCGCTTTTTTGATAACCACGTGATGTTGGCAAACCCGCCCAGATTCAAAATAACCCGCTCTTCCTCGCGGCTATGAAACAACGCCTGATGAAACGCGGGCGCGAGCGGTGCTGCCTGCCCGCCGGCGGCAAGATCGCGGCGGCGAAAATCCGCCACCACGCGACACCTGGTCAGTTCGGCCAAAAGGCTGGGGTTGTCCAGCTGTAGCGTATAAGCCGGCCCGCCCTGATGGCCGTTGGGGGCGTGCTCAACGGTTTGGCCGTGGCTGCCCACGGCACAAATAGCATCAGCACTCAGCTCCTGTTGCATGAGCAAAGCGGCCACGGCGCGCGCCTGCAGCTGGCAAAATGCCTCTTCGGCGGCGGCCAGTTCGGCAAAGTGTGCCGAGTCGGCGTGGCACAGTGTTAATAACATCTCGCGCAGTGCGGTGGGCATGGGCTCGGCATGAGTGGCCAGCAGGCGCGGCGGTGCGTGCGGCGTTATTTCCACCAGCGCGGCGTCAACGCCGTCAAGACTGGTGCCGGACATCAGGCCGATGTAGAGGTCTTTCGTGTTTTCCATAAAGCAGTGCATTTCTCCCGAGGCGAAAGCTCAACCACAAAGACAGGGCATGGTAACATCATGCGCTGTTTATCAGCTTCGCCTGTGGATCAGGCGTTGTTTATCGATACGTCATGGCCGGCCGGTCATAAAACAGTCAGTGGAGAAAGATCAATGAGTGAGGTGGATCAGGCGTTTGCGCTGCTTGCGCGCGGCACCAACGAAATACTGCTGGAAGACGAGCTCAAGCAAAAGCTTGCCTCTGGCTGCACGCTGCGTATCAAAGCGGGCTTTGATCCCACCGCGCCGGACTTGCATCTGGGGCACAGCGTACTCTTAACCAAAATGCGCCAGTTTCAGGACCTGGGGCACACGGTCATCTTTCTGATCGGGGATTTTACCGGCCGCATCGGCGACCCGACAGGCAAGAACGTAACGCGCAAGCCGCTGACCGAAGACGAGGTCAAGCGCAACGCGGAAACCTATAAGGCGCAGGTGTTCAAGATTCTCGATCCGGCCAAAACCGAGGTGCGCTTCAACTCCGAGTGGTTCAGCGAACTCTCGGCAGCCAAAATGATCGAGCTTGCCGCCCAAAGCACCGTGGCGCGGATGCTTGAACGCGACGACTTTGAGAAGCGCTACAAGGCCAATCAGGCGATTTCGCTGCACGAGTTTCTGTACCCGCTGGTGCAGGGGTACGACTCCGTTGCGCTGGAGGCCGATATCGAACTGGGCGGCACCGATCAGAAATTCAATCTGCTGATGGGGCGCGAGGTTCAGAAGCATTATGACCAGGCCGCGCAGGTGGTAATGACCATGCCGCTGCTCGAAGGCCTCGACGGCGTGCAGAAAATGTCCAAATCGTTGGGCAACTATGTAGGGGTAGATGAATCGCCGGGGGCCATGTTCAACAAGCTGGTCTCCATGCCCGATAGCCTGATCTGGCGCTACTTCGATCTGCTGTCGCTCAAATCCAACGAGGAGATTGACGCACTCAAGCAGCAGATAGATGAAGGCGCCAACCCGCGCGACATCAAGATGGAGCTGGCCCGCGAGCTGATTAAGCGCTATCACGGCGAAGAGGCGGCGGCTACGGCGCACAAGTCCGCCGGCAACCAGCTGGCCGACGGCGAGTTGCCGGAAGATCTGCCGGAAGTTGAAGTGGATTTCGAAGGCAGCCTTGAAGCGCCTATTGCCTCCGTGCTCAACCGCGCCGAGCTGACCAAAAACAGTGCCCAGGCCAAGGACATGCTGAAAAACGGCAGCGTCAAGGTAGACGGCGAAGTAGTGGCAAAGGACGCCATGCTGGCCACCGGCAAGGCCTACGTGATTCAGGCCGGCAAAAAACGCTATGCCCGGGTCACGCTCAAGTAAATGCCGGGCGCTGAACGGTAAGGGATGAGCTTTTTCCTTCTTTTTCCAGGAAAATTCAAAAAGCCCTTGCCAAACCCCAATCCGGTCCGTAAAGTACGCATCCGCTGCCGACGACGCATGACGTCACCGGCGGTGAA
>NZ_JAKDUR010000117.1 GCF_030457605.1 Halomonas sp. | reverse complement strand
GCTCCATTTCCACAAAACCCAGCGCTTCGTTGTTGAACACCACCAGTTTCACCGGCAGCTTTTCCTGCACCAATGTGAGCAAATCTCCCATCAACATGGTCATGCCGCCGTCGCCGCACATGGCAATCACCTGACGCTCAGGGTACGCCGCCGCAAGCCCCATGGCCTGCGGGTAGGCGTTGGCCATGGTGCCATGCATCAGCGACGTCAGCAGCTTGCGCTTACCGTTGGCAGTGATATGGCGCAGCAGCCACGCCATGGGCGAGCCGCCATCTCCGGTTATAACCGCATCGTCCGCTGCCATTCGGTCCAGCATTTGGGTCAACGTTTGCGGGTGAATCAGCGCCGGATCATTGCTTTCTGCCGCCTTGGCATAGCTATCGCGGTCTTTTGCCCAGCGCTTTAACGCCTTGTCGAGGTGATGGCTATCGCCCCTGGCGGTGAGCCTGGGCAACAGCGCGTCGATGGTATCGCCCACGTCGCCCACCAGCCCCATGCGCACCGGCGCGCGCCGGCCCAGGTGGGAGGCATCGGTATCGATCTGGATAACGTGCTTGCCTTCGGGATAGAACTGCGTCCAGGCAAAATCAGTGCCCAAGCAGAGCATGATATCAGCGGCGTCAATGGCTTCCACACCCGCGCGGTTGCCCAGAATTCCGATCATACCGATGTTATACGGGTTGTTCGGCTCGATATATTCCTTGGCCCGGCTGGAATGCACCACCGGCGCCTTGAGCGCTTCGGCCAGCCTGACCACCCGGGCCGCCGAATGGCGCGCGCCGATGCCCGCATACAGCGTGATCGTTTTGGCCTCGTTGAGCACCTGCGCCAGCGCATCAAGCTCGGTATCTGCCGGACGCGTGACCGGTGCCGGGCGATACACGCCCCACTTCAGCGCATCGTCAGTGGTTTGCTCAAACATGTCACCGTTGACGATGACCACCGCTACACCGCCTTTATTCAGCGCCGCCTGAGCGGCCAGCGCGGTCATCCGCCGAGCCTGGTCGGGATGATTGACGTATTCGCAAAACACGCTGGACTGCTCGTAGACCTTGCGCTGGTCTACCGACTGGGGAAAGCCCAGCCCCGCTTCAGCGCGTGGGACATCGGTGGCTATCAGTACCACCGGCGCGCCGTTGCGGTGGCTTTCAAAAATACCGTTGACGAAGTGCAGGCTGCCCGGCCCACAGGTGCCTGCACACACCGCAAGCTCGCCGGTAGCAAAGGCCTCGGCGCCGGCGGCAAGCCCACCGACTTCTTCGTGGCGCACGTGCAGCCAGCGCAGTTCAGAGTGGCGAATGGCATCGGTAAAATGGTTGATGGTATCGCCCACAATGCCCCAGCAGCGTTTAGCGCCGGCGCCTTGCAGCGTATCGACCATGACTTCCGCGACGTTTTTCGCCATGCGATGACTCCTTCGTATCGATGATGGTTCAGTAAAACTGGCTGAATATTAACAACCTAATGGAAACTCGCACAGAACGGTGCTTTCCCGCCGACCAGGGCATCTGTTGGCTTTTACCCCTGACCGGAAAGGCTATAGGCCAGCGCTGTCCGGACACGCATCGGCAGCCACCCGCTTTACATCCTCTCCTTGATACCCATACGAATCAGCCACCAGTTCATCGGGCAGGCGGTGATAAAGCCGGCAATCA
>NZ_JAKDUR010000116.1 GCF_030457605.1 Halomonas sp. | reverse complement strand
TGCGCGGCGGCAAGCACGTGCCGCTCAAGGACAACGTCGATGCCGCCCTGACCCGTGAAGGCACCGACGTGTGCGAGAACGTGCTGGTGGTCAAGCGTACCGGCGGCGACATTGAATGGCACGAAGGCCGCGACGTCTGGTATGACGAGCTGGTCGGCAAGCAGGGGCTGGAATGCCCGGCGGAGGCAATGAACGCCGAAGACCCGCTGTTTATCCTCTATACCTCGGGCTCCACCGGCGCACCCAAGGGGCTCAAGCACACCACCGGCGGTTATTTGACCTACGCTTCGCTGACCCACCATTACGTGTTCGACTATCACGCGGGGGAGGTGTTCTGGTGTACCGCCGATGTGGGTTGGGTGACAGGGCACAGTTACCTGATCTACGGCCCGTTGCTGAACGGAGCGACTACGCTGATGTTTGAAGGCGTGCCCACCTACCCGACTCACGGGCGCATGGGCGAGATCGTCGATAAGCACCAGGTCAACATCCTGTATACCGCGCCCACTGCGGTACGCGCCCTCATGGCCCACGGTGACCGAGTGATGGACTCAAGCTCGCGGTACAGCCTGCGCCTGCTGGGGACTGCGGGCGAGCCGATCAACCCTGAAGCCTGGGAGTGGTTTTACCGCGTGATCGGCCGTGAGCGCTGCCCGATAGTGGATACCTGGTGGCAGACCGAAACCGGAGGCATCATGATTGCACCGTTGCCGGGCGCCATGCCGCTCAAGCCGGGCTCGGCAACCAGGCCGTTTTTCGGCGTGCAACCGGCGATCATGGACAGCGAAGGCAACCAGCTTGACGGCGAGGCCGAAGGCAATCTGGTGATACGGGATTCCTGGCCGGGGCAGGCGCGTTCGATCTGGGGCAATCACGAGCGCTTCGTCAGCACTTATTTTTCTACCTACGACGGCGTCTACTTTACCGGTGACGGCTGCCGCCGAGACGCCGATGGCGACTACTGGATCACCGGGCGGGTGGACGACGTGCTCAACGTATCCGGTCACCGCATGGGTACCGCCGAGATCGAATCGGCACTGGTGGCCCACGCGGCCGTGGCCGAGGCGGCGGTGGTGGGCTACCCTCACGCGATCAAGGGTCAGGGCATCTATATCTATGTCACTCTGGCCGATGACGTGGAACCCACCGACGCGCTCAAGCAAACCCTGGCGCAGCGAATGCGCCGTGACCTGGGTGCGATTGCCGTGCCGGACGTCATTCAATGGGCGCCGTCGCTGCCCAAGACCCGCTCGGGCAAGATCATGCGACGCATCCTGCGCAAGATTGCCGCCAACGAGTGCGACAGCCTGGGCGACACCAGCACGCTGGCTGACCCAAGCGTGGTCGACGAGCTGATTGAGCAGCGCGCTATACAGCAGTAAATAATATTTAACATACTGTTATTTCAATAAAAATTGCTCATACCAATGTCTAAGGTAAAGGGATGTGGGCGAGGTTTATGCTAGGGTGAAACAAGGCGGAAACGTACCGCTGACCACACTACTGGCGAGATTTTCATATCAGGCAGTGCATTTCCACGGAGAGGCCATCATGAGCGAACAACCACAAGTCCATCCAGTGCGTGACGATTTTGCCGCCAAAGCCTGGGCCGACAAAACCCGGTACGCGGACATGTATCAGCGTTCGATCGACGACCCGGAAGGTTTCTGGGC
>NZ_JAKDUR010000059.1 GCF_030457605.1 Halomonas sp. | reverse complement strand
GGCATTAGCCGGGCTGTTGCTGACTGCTTTTAATCCGGTGCTGAAGCGAATGTGTCAGGATTTATCACCGGCCTACTGAGGCAGCTCGGAAATATCCGCGACTTCCAGAAACAGCGCCTGAAGGCTTGCCAGTAGCGCTAGGCGATTGCGACGGACCGCTTCATCGTCGGCCATGACCATGACCTGATCAAAGAAGTTGTCCACCGGTTCACGCAGCGTCGCCAATGCGTCCAGTGCTTCCATATAGTGGCCGTCGGCCAGCAGCGGAGTAACGCTGTCGCGGCGGTTTTCCAGCGCCTGATACAGCGTTTTTTCGGCGTCCTCGCTGAGCAGCTCAGCGTTGACCGTGGTTGAGCCGTCGTGCTCCTGCTTGGCCAGAATGTTGGATACGCGCTTGTTGGCGGCGGCAAGGGCGGCCGCTTCGTCACGCTGGGCAAATGCCTTGACGGCCTGCAGGCGACGGGCAAAGTCCAGCGGTTTGGTGACCGGGCGTTTGCGTACGGCGAGATACATTTCGGCACTGATGCCGTCATCCTGCCCCCAGGAGCGGAAGCGGTCGAGCATGTAAGTCAGAACGTCGTCGACCAGCGTATCGGCTTTGGGCAGGTTGCTGTGCTGCTCGGCGGCCAGCGTCAACAGCTCGCGCAGGTCGAGGTCAAGCTCGCCCTTGACCAGGGTGTTGATAACCGCAATGGAGGCGCGGCGCAGGGCAAACGGGTCCTTGGCGCCGGTAGGGCGCTGGCCGATGCCGAAAATACCGGTCAGCGTATCCAGCCGGTCGGCCAGCGCCAGCGCCTTGCCGGTGGGCGTTTGCGCAATGGTATCGCTGGCAAAACGCGGCAGATACTGTTCTTCAAGCGCAGCGGCGACCTCGGCCGGCTCGCCGTCACGGGCGGCGTAGTAGTGACCCATGACGCCCTGAAGTTCGGCGAATTCCTGCACCATCTCGGTGACGAGATCACACTTGGCAAGCTGGGTGGCACGCTGGGCGTGGGCTACGTTGCCCCCGGTCTTTTCGGCGATAAAGGCGGCAACCGTTTCGCTGCGCCGGGCTTTATCGGCAAGGGTGCCCAGTTTTTGCTGAAACACCATGTCGTTCAGCGCGGGCAGGCGGCTTTCCAGCGTGCGTTTGCGGTCGGTGTCAAAGAAAAACGCCGCATCGGCCAGGCGCGGGCGAATGACCTTTTCGTTGCCCTGAATCACCTGATCGGGGTCCTGGCTGTCGATGTTGGCCACGGTAATGAACAGCGGCTTGAGCGTGCCGTTTTCGTCGAGCAGATGGAAGTATTTCTGGTGGGCCTGCATCGAGGACACCAGACACTCTGCCGGCACCTCGAGAAAACGGGCGTCGAAGCTGCCGGTGAGGGCCACCGGCCATTCAACCAGCCCGCTGACTTCGGTGAGCAGGTCTTCGTCGATGACCGCGGTGGCGTCCTGCACTTCGGCCTCGGCCAGCACCTGCTCGCGAATACGTTCGCGACGACGCTGCCGGTCAGCCAGCACGTAGGCGTTTTCCAGCGTGCTCAGGTAATCGTCGGCGTGCCCAAGCTGGATGGCATCGGGAGCATGGAAGCGGTGGCCGTAGGTGGTGCGGCTGGCGGTTAGCCCAAGCGCTTGCGCAGCCACCACATCGCGGCCGTAAAGTGCCACCAGCCAGTGGGCGGGGCGAGAGAACTCAATGCGTGAATCGCCCCAGCGCATGTACTTGGGCACCGGCAGCGCGGCGATCGCCTTGTTCAGAATGCCGGGCAGTAGCGTTTGAATGTGTTCGCCGGTTTGCTGTTCGCGAAAGCCAAGCCAGGTGCCCTTGGGTGTCTCCAGCTCGATCAGCTGGTCAACGCTTACGCCGCAGGAGCGGGCGAAGCCTTCGGCTGCTTTAGTCGGCGCGCCGTCCTTGTAGGCGGCAGCGAGAGCTGGCCCGCGGCGTTCGACTTCGCGGTCGGGTTGTTTATCGGCAAGCCGGGTAACCTGTACCGCCAGCCGGCGAGGCGAGGCCAGCGCGACCACGTCAGCAAACGGAATCTCGGCAGCTTCCAGACCACGCTGGATACCGTCGGCAAAGGCGTCCGAGAGTGCATCCAGGGCAATCGGCGGCAGCTCTTCGGTGCCCAGTTCCAGCAAAAGCGTATCAACAGCCATTAGGCATCTCCCTGATCGGCCAAGGGTTCGTCGTGAAGCAGCTCGGTGCGAAGCGCCTCGGGCGCCAGCGGGAAGCCGGCCGCGCGGCGTGAGGCGTAGTAGGCGCTGGCCACGCTGCGTGCCAGCGTGCGCACGCGCAGGATGAAGCGCTGGCGTTCGGTCACCGAGATGGCGTGGCGGGCATCCAGCAGGTTGAAAGTATGCGAGGCCTTGAGTACCTGTTCGTAGGCGGGTAACGGCAGCTCGGCCTCAAGCAGACGGGCGCATTCGCCTTCCTGATGGTCGAATGCCTTGAACAGGTAATCGACGTCAGCGTACTCGAAGTTGTAGGCCGACTGCTCACGTTCGTTCTGCAGGTAAACGTCGCCGTAGGTGACGCGGGTGCCGTCGGGGGCTACGGTCCAGACCAGGTCGTAGACGCTGTCGACGTCCTGCAGGTACATGGCGATACGCTCAAGGCCGTAGGTCAGCTCACCGGTGACCGGGTAGCACTCGATGCCGCCGGCCTGCTGAAAGTAGGTAAACTGGGTGACTTCCATGCCGTTGAGCCAGACTTCCCAGCCAAGCCCCCAGGCGCCGAGGGTGGGCGATTCCCAGTTGTCTTCCACAAAGCGTACGTCGTGTACCAGCGGGTCCAGCCCCAGGCGCCTGAGCGAGCCCAGGTATAAATCCTGTAAATGGCTCGGCGAGGGTTTCATGACCACCTGAAATTGATAATAGTGCTGCAGGCGGTTGGGGTTTTCCCCGTAACGGCCGTCGGTGGGGCGCCGCGACGGCTGAACGTAGGCGGCGTTCCAGCTTTCCGGGCCGATGGAGCGCAGAAATGTGGCCGGATGGAAGGTGCCCGCACCCACTTCCATATCCAGCGGCTGAAGAATCACGCAGCCTTGCTCGGCCCAGTATTGCTGCAGGGCAAGGATCAAGCCCTGGAACGTCGACACGTCAGGTGTCGGGCTATTGGTTAAAACACTCATCGCGAAGCACCGTTGACCATGAATTCAGAGGGCGTCAAGTATACAATTCATGGCAGGTGGGATATAGGCGCGTGGCCTTATTGCCCGTAAAGGCACATATCACACGCACACGGCGGGCTCTGTCACCGCCCACCTGCGTGGTCAACAATTGGTGAGAGGAGGCAACATGATTGTCGTCACAGGCGGTGCCGGGTTTATCGGTGCCAATATTGTAAAAGCGCTGAACGCGCGCGGACGCACCGACATCATGGTGGTGGATGACCTGCGTGACGGCACCAAGTTTGTCAATCTGGCTGACTTGACGCTTGCCGACTACCGTGACAAGGATGATTTTATTAAAAGCGTTGAGGCGGCGCTACGCGGCGAACCTCATGACCTGCCCAGTATCGAGGCGGTATTTCATGAGGGCGCCTGCTCGGATACCACCGAGTGGGACGGGCGCTTCATGCTGGAAAACAACTATGCCTACTCCAAAACGTTGCTGAACTACTGTGATCATCACGGCATTGCCTTTCTGTACGCTTCGTCGGCAGCGACCTACGGCGGCAGCAGCGTGTTCAAGGAAGCGCCCGAGTTCGAGCGTCCGCTTAACGTCTATGGCTATTCCAAGCTCCTGTTTGACCAGCATGTGCGCCAGCGCTGGAATGAGCTGACCACCCAGGTAGTGGGGTTTCGCTATTTCAACGTCTACGGCCCGCGTGAGCAACACAAGGGCAAGATGGCAAGCGTGGCCTACCATCACCACAGCCAGGTGAGTAACGGCGAAAACCTCAAGCTGTTCGGCGCGTATGACGGCTATGCGGCGGGAATGCAAAGCCGGGATTTCGTCTACGTTGGCGACGTGGTGGACGTCAATCTGTGGTTCCTGGATCATCCCGAGCGTTCGGGCATCTTCAATCTCGGTACCGGCCGGGCCGAGCCGTTCAAGGCTATTGGCGAGGCGGTGATCGATTTTTATGGCAAGGGGCATATCGACTACATCGACTTTCCCGAGGAGCTCAAGGGTCGTTATCAGAGCTACACCCGCGCGGATATCGAGCACCTGCGGGAGAACGGCTGCGACATCGAGTTTAAAACCGTGGCCCAGGGCGTGACGGCGTATCTGGAGTGGCTGAATGGCTGAAACGGCGAAGCGTCTGCTGGTGGTGGGGCCATCCTGGGTGGGTGACATGGTCATGGCCCAGAGCCTTTTCATCACGCTCAAGCGCCGCTATCCGGGCGCTACCATTGGCGTGGTAGCGCCGCCGTGGTCAGAGCCGATTCTTGCGCGCATGCCCGAGGTGGACGAGGTGTTCCCTTTGGCCGTAGGGCACGGGGAGTTTGGCTGGAAAGTGCGACGTACGCTGGCGCGGCGTCTCAAGGGGCGTTTTGATCGCGCGATTGTACTGCCGCGCTCGTGGAAATCGGCGCTGGTGCCGTTTCTGGCGCGCATTCCCGAGAGGGTGGGGTTTCTGGGTGAGCAGCGCTATGGGCTGCTCACCGAGCGCCGGGCGCTGGACAAGCAGGTGCTCGACCAAACGGTCAAGCGCTTTGTGGCGTTGGGCTTGCCCGCTGATGAAGCAGCGCAGGGCGATTTTTTGCTGCCCGCGCCGCGCCTTGAGATCGACAGCGATAATTTGGTGAACTTGCGTCTGCACCACGGGCTGTCTTCGCGCCCGGCCATCGGCATGATGCCCGGTGCCGAGTTCGGGCCGGCCAAGCAGTGGCCGCTGGCCTACTTCCATGAGCTGGCCGGGCGGCTGGTTGATGACGGCTTCACGGTGCGGGTTTTTGGCGGGCCCAAAGATCATGCGGCAGGCGAGGAGATCGTTGCCGGGCTTTTGTACGCGCATAACCTGTGTGGCGAGACCTCGCTTGCCGATGCGGTGGATCTGCTGGCCGACTGTGGCCAGGTGGTGACCAACGATTCCGGCCTGATGCACGTGGCCGCTGCCGTGGGCGCCCGGGTACAGGCGATTTACGGCTCATCAACACCGGCGTATACGCCACCGCTGACCGACAATACGCATATCCACTATCTGGCGCTTTCCTGCTCGCCGTGTTTTCAACGCGTTTGCCCGCTGGGGCATACCAACTGTTTGAACCAGCTAAACGTCGAGCGGCTTTACCAGGCCGTCATCGGGGATGCTGCCGGCGCGTAAACGGCCATGTCAGTGCTGGGGGGTATCGTGCAAAGGCGCCTGATCTTCCCGCCGCTGGGGGGCCAGGCCTTCCCACAGACGGTGCTGCAGCGCGTTGTCTTCCAGCAGCCGCGCGTTGATTTTTTCCTTGCCGTAGCGTTCCAGCAGCGTATGGGTATCGGGCTGTAACAACGATACCCCAAGCCCCGCCTGGTGGTATTTGGGCGGATAGCCCATGGCGTCGAGAATGGTAGGAAACAGATCCACAATGGAGGCGCGGCGTGAAATGTGCCGGGGCGTCAGGCCGTTGCCCAGCAGGATCAGGGTGTTTTCCCTGGGCAGGCCCACAAGCTCGTCCCACACCGATACGCGCATGGACAGGTGATCGCTTGCCAGCACTACCAGCGTATTGTCCAGCAGCCCGTCGTGCGCAAGCCGCTCGACCAGCGTGCGGGCCAGCCATGCCGAGCACTTCACCGAATAAAGAATATCCTCGCCGTCCCATTCACCCTGACGCTTGCGGCAGCTCCGGGCGGGAAAGCCGGTGGGCGCATGGGCGGAAAGACTGATGTTAACCACCCCCCAGGGGCCGTCACCGCGGTCTTTCAGGCGCTTTATTTCGGCGGCAGTCAAATCGTACAGGGTATCGTCATAAAGCCCCCAGTCATTGACGTAGTCGGTGGTATCAAGGCGTGGCTGTAGCTCGCTCAAGCCCAGCACATTGTCAAAGCCGTGGCCTTCATAGAAACGCCCCTTGCCGGCAAACGCCTTGCTGGCACCGCCCAGAAAGCTGAGCCGGTAGCCCTGTTCGTCGAGCAGGTCTCCCAGGCACTCAACGCCGGGTACAACTTCGGCGAGCGGCTCAAACTGGCGGTCGTGAACCAGTCCCGCGGGCATCAGCGGCGTACCACACTGGCTGCCGATCATGCCGGCCATGGTCCAGCCGGTGTTGTTGATTTGTTCGATGCCTTCAAACACCACGCCTTTCTCGCCCAGTACGCGCAAATCGTCGTAGGTATCGCCAAACGCCGGTTCGCCGTAGGTACGTTCCAGGCTTTCCAGATACAGGATCAGCAGATTGGGCGGGTTGTCCTGTGCTTGAATAACGGGCTTTTGATAGTGCTGGTCAAGCCAGCCATCATCATCGGTGACGACGGCGGCGCTGCGCTGCCCCAGACCGAATAGCAGCGGATTGCTGACCAATAGCGCGACTGCAACCAGAGGCTCAATGCGCCGTAAGTGAGGGTGGCGACGAACCAGCCAGGTAAAAGCGCATAATAGCCCCAGCATGGAAAGCGTATAAAGTCCAGCTGCGACGATGCGCTCGCTGCCGCCATGATCGGTGATGCCTGCCTGGAGGTGGAAAAATACGGCGCCCAGATCCACATTGCCGAAGCTGTCAGCGAGGTAGACGTAAAGACCCCAAAGGCATAGCGGCACCAGCGACCAGGGCCAGATCCTGCGATAGCCATCGGCAGGCGCACTTTTAGTCAGGCGCGCCCCCAGCAGGCCTGCCAGCACGGCAACGCCAAACAGCGTCCACCAGGGCAGGCGCGTCAGGGTGATCAGCGTATAGCCAAGGCCAAGCCCCAGCGCTGTGGTGGGCAGCCAGAAAGCTGGCTGTAAACGGGCAAACATGGATGCGGGTTTCCTGATGAGCAAGACGCGATCAGCCGTCAAACAGCGACCGCATCAACCAGATTATTGCGTCCGACGCCGATATAGCGCAAGCCGGCCCGGGTCGCGCTGTTCAGGTCAAACAGGTTGCGCCCGTCTACCACCAGCCTGGCGCTGAGCTCGTCGGCAAGCCAGGCCAGATCGACGCTGCGAAAGGCTTTCCATTCGGTGCAGATGACCAGCGCATCGGCTCCCTTGATCGCCTGGATGCGGTCAAAGGTCAGCACCAGGTCGTCACGCTCGCCATAGAGGCGCCGGCATTCGGCCATGGCTTCGGGGTCAAAGGCCTGCACCCGGGCGCCGGCCTGCCAGAGGGCTTCCATCAGCTCGCGGCTGGGGGCTTCGCGCATGTCGTCGGTATCGGGCTTGAAGGCAAGCCCCCACACAGCAATGGTTTTGCCACGCACATCGCCAAGGGCGGTGCTGAGTTTGGTAAACAGCGTGCGTTTCTGGGCATAGTTGACCTTTTCCACCGCGCTTAACAGCGCCGGCTGGTAGCCGTGCTCCCGGGCGGTGCGCTCAAGCGCCTGCACGTCCTTGGGAAAGCACGAGCCGCCATAGCCGCAGCCGGGATAGATAAAGTGATAGCCGATGCGCGGATCGCTGCCAATGCCGCGGCGGACTTCTTCCACGTCTACATCCAGCCGCTCGGCCAGGCAGGCGATTTCATTCATGAAGCTGATTTTGGTCGCAAGCATTGCGTTGGCGGCGTATTTGGTCAGCTCGGCGGCGCGCACGCTCATGAACATCAGCTTGTCGTGGTTGCGGTTATAGGGCGCGTAGCATGCGCGCATGCGCGCTTCAACGTGATCGCTGTCGGTGCCCACGATAATCCGCGCGCCCCGGGTAAAGTCCTCGATGGCCGCGCCTTCCTTCAAAAATTCGGGATTGGAACAGACGTCAAAGGGGAGCGGTTCACCACGCGCGGCCAGCGCCTCGGCGACGGCTGCGTGTACCTTGTCGGCGGTGCCTACCGGCACGGTGGACTTGTCCACCACCAGCTTGTAGTCATTCATGTGCGCGCCGATGCTTTTCGCCACTGCCAATACGTGGCGCAGGTCGGCACTGCCGTCTTCGTCGGGGGGCGTGCCCACGGCGATAAACAGCACTTCACTGTGCGTGATCGCGGAGGCGGTATCGGTGGTGAAGCGCAGCCGGCCGGCTGCTACGTTCTGGCTGACAAGCTCGCCAAGCCCTGGCTCGTAGATGGGAATATCACCGGCCTTGAGGCGCTCAATACGCGCTGCATCAACATCGATGCAAATAACCTGATGCCCCACGTCGGCCAGGCAGGCGCCGGCGACCAGCCCCACGTAACCGCTACCGAAAACGCTAATGTCCATGTCACGACCTTGTATAAATAAGCAATCGACAAAAGCTTATCACGAGACACAAAAACGGCACGAACAAAGCGTGCCGTTCTACCAGCGGGAAGCCGGGAAAGCCTGAGCGAGTGGCTTGAGGTTAATTCCTGGATGCGTGGTTGGCGGCCAGCACATCGGCCTTGATGACGTTCTGCTCGGCGATCAGCTCGGTGACCACGGCGCGACTGGCTTTGTAGTGCTCGGTGGTCTTGTGCTCGGCAAGCGCTTCCTTGCTGGCGTAAATTTCGTACAGGTGGAAAAGGTCCGGGGTATCCTGATCTTCCAGCACGTCGAAGACGTAGCAGCCCGGCTCTTCGCGCACCGAGGCCTCGGCGTTGGGCAGCATGGCGCGCAGAAAGGCCTCGCGCTTGCCGGGCTTGAGCTGGGTTTGAACGATAATGCAGTACATGACGACTCCTTGGGTTGACGGCTATACTGGCGGGCAATAGCCTTGATCAAAATAGTTTATGGAAATAGTTTCCACGTGACTGTGCTGGTGGCAATTTTCCACCCAACGCGTGTTTGTTTCAACTCAATGCATCAGGAGTTTTTATGCAACGCCCACCCGCCTTTAACGGCATGCGCCATATCGCCCTGCAGGTTCAGGATCTGGAAGCCTGCGAGCGTTTCTATACCGACATTCTGGGCATGTCGCTGCTGCGCCGTGCCCACGAAAATCTCGTTTACCTGACCCTTGGCAACGACAACTTCTCGCTTGCCCGCGCCAAGGAAGACACCGGCGGCGACCCGCAGCGCCTGGACCACTTCGGCTTTGTGGTCGACAACAAGGAAGACGTCGACAAGTGGTACGACTACCTGGTCGAGCAGGGCATCAAGGTCTCCCGGCCGCCCCACGAGCACGGCGACGGCGGTTACAGCTTCTACTGCCTCGACCCGGACGGCAACAGCGTGCAGCCGCTGTATCACCCCAGCGTGTCCGGTCAGACGTTCAGCTAAGGCCCGGCTTGACACAGGCTATCCGCTTGACGCAGCGCCCACTCGGGCGCTGCGTTTTTGATTGCGAACGCCCTTGGGTCATTGCGAATACTTACTACGTCATTGCGTATAGGGACTCCTCCCCGGTTGCAAGCC
>NZ_JAKDUR010000058.1 GCF_030457605.1 Halomonas sp. | reverse complement strand
TCATTTACACGCTGTAAACTGCGCTTTTTCGCTGTTTTTTGCCTTGCCTGACCTGAGCTCGACGACTTTTCGGACAAACCCTAACGTTCCTGCCACACACCCTTGCTTTGGACATCACTCATGCAGAGATTTTTCATGCGGACACCTTTTATACCCACCCTGGCAGCGCTTGCGCTACTGGCAGGTTGTGCTACCCAAACACCGGTTGACGACAGCGGCCGCGAACGCGGCGACTGGAAGGCCCAACAAACGGCTATTCAGGATCTCGAACGCTGGACACTCGTCGGCAAGGCCGGGCTGCGCACGCCTGAAGAGAGCCACAGCGCCAACCTGGACTGGAATCAGTATCCGCACTATTTCCGCATGCTGATCAGCGGACCTTTTGGCGGCGGACGCACGGTACTTGAAGGTCGTGAAGGGCGTTTTTCGCTGACCAACGGCGACGGCCGTTTTGAAGCCAAAACGCCCGAAGCACTAATGGAAGACCAGCTCGGCTGGTCGCTGCCGGTACGCGACCTGCCCTACTGGGTACGCGGCCTGCCCGGCACGCGGGATACCTATCAGCTGGAAACCGATGCCTTCGGCTTTCCCAGCCATCTGGAACAAAGCGGCTGGGAAATCGATTATCGCGACTGGACCGAGGTCAATGACCTGTGGCTGCCGCGCAAGCTGGCGCTGACTTACGACGACATGCGCGTCACGCTGGTCGTCAACCGCTGGCAGCCGGCCCCCGACGACGAGGCAGCGGCCGAATAACCCATGTCCGCCACTCTGCCCAACACCCTTTCCACCACTCGGCCAACGACACTGCACCTGCCCGCGCCGGCCAAGCTCAACCGCCTGCTGCACATTACCGGCCGGCGGGCTGACGGCTATCACGAGCTGCAGACGCTGTTCCAGTTTCTGGACCTGAGTGACGACATCACTCTGACGCCACGCACCGACGGCCAACTGGTATTGGCAAACACCCTCGACGGTGTGGCCGAAGAGGCCAACCTGGCCCTGCGCGCCGCCCGGTTGCTCAAGGCTCAAGCACCTGCCAGCGTAGCCCCCCGCTGCGGCGCTGACATTGCGCTCAACAAACGCCTGCCCATGGGCGGCGGGCTGGGCGGCGGCAGCTCCAATGCGGCCACGGTGCTTGTCGGGCTGAACGCGCTCTGGCAACTCGGCCTTTCGCTGGATGAACTCGGGGCGCTGGGGCTAAGTCTCGGCGCGGATGTACCGGTGTTTATTCACGGCCATAGCGCCTGGGCCGAAGGCATTGGCGAAAAGCTCACGCCGGTGACGCTGGATACGCCCTGGTTCGTCATACTTCACCCCGGCGTCAGCGTCTCCACGCCGGCGGTCTTCGGTGATCCACAATTGACACGCCATACGCCGCCGATTAGTATGGCGCGCGCACTGCAGGGGGGAGCGTCCACGTGGCAAAATGACTGCGAAGCCGTGGTCAAGGCGCACTATCCGCCGGTGGCGAAAGCGCTGGATTTTCTATCCCGCTTTGCGCCCGGCCGGCTGACCGGCACGGGTGCCTGTGTATTTGCTGCCTTCGAGAATGCCGAAGACGCCAGACACGTAGCACAAGCCGCGAGCCAGTACGGTTCCGCATGGGTGGCCAAAGGGTGTAACGTCTCTCCTCTTCATGATGCTCTGGGTGGCTGAAACGCCTCCGTTTCTGCTGGATGCACGCTTGGGGTATCGCCAAGTGGTAAGGCACCGGTTTTTGGTATCGGCATGCGCAGGTTCGAATCCTGCTACCCCAGCCAATCCGGCAGCGAACGACGCCGAACTCTTTCGCAAGAGCTGTTCAGCAAAACTCCCAAGATTTCAAACACTGCAAAGGTGGCTGCGCGTGTCAAAATTGATGGTTTTCGCCGGGAACGCCAATCCCGAACTCGCTCACAAGATTGCCGAATCTCTGGATAGCCGAATGGGTAACGCCACGGTTGGCCAGTTCAGCGACGGTGAGATCGCAGTCGAGATCAACGAGAACGTGCGCGGCAAGGATGTTTTTATCCTGCAGTCCACCTGTGCACCCACCAACGACAATCTGATGGAAATGGTCCTGATGATTGACGCTCTGCGACGCGCCTCGGCAGCGCGTATCACCGCGGTGATGCCCTATTACGGCTATGCCCGCCAGGATCGCCGCGTGCGCTCCTCGCGCGTGCCGATTTCCGCCAAGGTGGTGGCCGACATGATGGTCAAGGCCGGCGTTGACCGGGTGATGACGATGGATCTGCACGCCGACCAGATTCAGGGCTTTTTCGACGTCCCCGTCGACAACGTCTACGGCTCGCCCATCCTGCTTGACGACATCGAACGCCAGAACTACAGCGATCTGGTCGTTGTCTCTCCCGACGTGGGCGGCGTCGTCCGCGCCCGGGCGATTGCCAAGCAGCTCAACGTGGATCTCGCCATCATCGACAAGCGTCGCCCCCAGGCCAATCAGGCCCAGGTGATGCACATCATCGGTGAAATCGAAGGCCGTACCTGCGTTGTCGTTGACGACATGATTGATACTGCCGGCACGCTGTGCAAGGCCGGGGAAGCGTTGATGGAGCGCGGCGCCAAAAGCGTTGTCGCCTACGCCACCCACGCGATTCTCTCCGGCCCGGCAGTGGACAACATCACCAACTCCGTCCTTGACGAAGTCGTGGTGGCCGATACGATCCCACTGTCGGAAAATGCGCGTCGCAGCGGCCGCATCCGCCAGCTCAGCGTGGCCGGCCTGATCGCCGAGGCGATCCGCCGCGTCAGCAATGAAGAATCCGTCAGCGCAATGTTTCACTGATTGCCTGACACAGCGGCGGCGGAGGGCAAACGGCTCATCCGCCGCTTTTGAAAGCGTCGTCGGTCTGGTCGCGGGCGACGACGCTTTCTGACTTTAACCAAGAGGCAATTCCATGTCCGATTTTATCCTTAATGCCAGCGTTCGTTCCGACCTGGGGAAAGGTGCGAGCCGCCGCCTGCGTCGTGCAAACGAACAAGTTCCTGCCGTGGTTTACGGCGGCGACAAGGCCCCCCAATCCATCGCCGTCGAGAAGACATCCTTCTACAAGGCTATTGAAGACGAGTCATTTTTCTCCTCGATCATTCGTCTCAACATCGCCGGCACCGAAGAACAAGTGGTTGTTCGTGACCTGCAGCGTCACCCGTACAAGCCGCTTTTGACCCATGCCGACTTCATGCGCGTTGATGCCAAGCAGGAAATCACCATCAACATCCCGCTGCACGTCGTAGGCGAAGAACAGTGCGTCGGCATCAAGGACCAGGATGGCGAACTGCATACGCTGGCCGTGGAAGTCGCCGTTTACAGCCTGCCGAAAGATCTGCCGGACTTCCTTGAAATCGACATTTCCGCAGTGGAAGTGGGCACCACGCTGCACCTGTCCGATATCAAGATGCCGGCTGGCGTTCGCTCGGTCGATCTCGCCCACGGCGAGAACCACGACTCCGCGATCCTCAGCATCGTCAAGATGAAAGACCGCGGCGGCGACGTTGACGAAAACGACGCCGAAGAAGGCGAAAGCGCCGAGTAAGGTTTCGCTGATGACGCCTCATCGGCTGTCATGAACAAGCCATTTCCGGGCGTTGGGCCGTGCTCGCCACGGCCCGCAAGATGTTATGATCAAGCGCTTCGGCGCTTGATTTTTTTTGGAGGGGAACAATGAGTCAGATCCTGGCGCTTATCGGCCTTGGCAATCCCGGCGCACAGTATGAGGCCACGCGCCACAATGCCGGCGCCTGGCTTGTCGATGCCGTCGCCCGAAGCGCACATACGGAGCTACGTCCGGACAAGAAGTTCTTCGGCCTCTATGCCAAAGCGCGCCTGGGCGATACCGAGCTTCACCTGCTCAACCCCACCACCTTCATGAACCGCAGCGGCGCTGCTGTCGCCGCCCTGTGCCAGTTTTTCAAACTGACGCCCGAACAACTCCTGGTTGCCCACGACGAGCTGGACCTGCCTGCCGGGCAGGCGCGTTACAAAACCGGCGGCGGGCACGGCGGCCACAACGGCCTGCGCGACACCATCAGCGCCCTTGGCAATCAAAAACAGTTTCATCGCCTGCGAATCGGCATCGGTCATCCGGGAGACGCACACAAGGTTGTCAATTATGTGCTCAATCGACCGGGCAAAGCCGAGCAAGCCGCTATCGACGCCGCGCTGGACGAATGTCAGGCCACCCTGCCGCTGGCCCTTGCCGGCGACTGGGCAAAAGCCATGAACCGGCTGCACAGCGTCAAATAACGCGCTTTCCCGCGTCGCTATTCACACAAGCTTTCAGGAATTATCGTTATGGGTTTCAACTGCGGTATTGTCGGCCTGCCCAACGTCGGCAAATCCACGCTGTTCAATGCGTTGACCAAATCCGGCATCGACGCCGAAAACTTTCCGTTCTGCACCATCGAACCCAACGTCGGCATCGTGCCCATGCCCGACCCACGGCTGGATGCCCTTGCGGCCATCGTCAAGCCGGAAAAAGTCCTGCCCACCACCATGGAGTTTGTCGACATCGCCGGGCTTGTTGCCGGCGCCTCCAAAGGTGAAGGGCTGGGCAACAAGTTTCTCGCCAATATCCGCGAGACCCAGGCCATTGCCCACGTGGTGCGCTGCTTTGACAACGACAACGTCATCCACGTCGCCAATCAGGTCGATCCCCGCGCCGATATCGAAATCATCAACATGGAGCTGGCGCTGGCGGATCTCGACACCGTGGAAAAAGCCGCCCAGCGGCTGGCGCGTGCGGTCAAGGGCGGAGACAAGGACGCGGCCGCAACCAAGGCCGTGCTGGACAAGGTTCAGCCGCACCTTGCCGAGGGCCAGCCACTGCGCAGCGCCGACCTTGATGACGACGAAAAAAATCAGGTCAAGAGCTTCGGCTTTCTGACACTGAAACCCACCATGTACATCGCCAACGTCAACGAAGACGGCTTTGACGACAACCCCTACCTGGATGTGGTCAACAAAATTGCCGCCGAGGAAGGCGCAATCGTGGTGCCGGTGTGCAACCAGATCGAAGCGGAAATCGCCGAACTCGATGACGAAGAGCGCGCCATGTTCCTGAGCGAGCTGGGCATGGCCGAGCCGGGCCTGGACCGGGTGATTCGTGCCGGCTACTCACTGCTCGGCCTGCAAACCTACTTCACCGCCGGGGTGAAGGAGGTGCGCGCCTGGACGATTCCCGAAGGCGCTACCGCACCGGAAGGTGCCGGCGTCATCCACACCGACTTTCAGAAAGGCTTTATCCGTGCTGAAGTGGTGGCCTACGACGACTTTGTCAGCCTGGGCGGCGAACAAGGCGCCAAGGATGCCGGAAAATGGCGCCTGGAAGGCAAGGACTATATCGTCAAGGACGGCGATGTGGTGCATTTTCGCTTCAATGTATAACAGTCGCTTCAACGTCTAAAACGCAACCCTGGTCACCAAACACTCAAAAGCGCTTGACGATACCCCCGACGCTGGGTAGTATTCGCCCCCGTTGAATGGCTACGTAGCTCAGCTGGTTAGAGCACATCACTCATAATGATGGGGTCCCCTGTTCGAATCAGGGCGTAGCCACCAGGCCGATTCAAGCAAAAGCCCGCTTTTCAGCGGGCTTTTTTGTGCCTGTCATTTTCACTTCTCAGCACAGCGCAGGCCGGTTGAGAAAGGCCGCAAGTGCTCGGGTCAGGTAGCTGACGTCGCGCGTGCCCGCAGTTTCACGGATCGAGTGCATGGCCCACTGGGGTACACCCACGTCCAGCGTCGGCACGCCGACTTCAGTGGCGGTAATCGGCCCGATGGTGCTGCCACAGCCCATGTCTGCCCGGGTGACAAACGCCTGCACCGGCACATCGGCGAAGCGGCAAATATCCCGAAACAGCGCGCCGGTGGCACTGTTGGTGGCGTAGCGCTGGTTGGCGTTGATTTTGATGACCGGCCCCTGATTGATCGCCGGGCCATGATTCTCATCGTGCTTGTCAGCAAAATTGGGATGCAGCGCGTGAGCGTTATCACACGAGATCATGCACGACGACTGAATCAGCTGAATCAGCGACTCCTCGGTACCGCCACCTACCTGAACGTTGAGGCGCTTGAGCACATCACCGAGAAACGGCCCCTGGGCACCACAGGCACTGGCGCTCCCCACCTCTTCGTGGTCGTTGGCCACCAGCAGCGCGCCCTGCTCGCCGTCGCTTTCCAGCAGCGCTTCCACGCCCATGAAACACGACAGCAGGTTATCCAAGCGGGCGCTGGTCAATAGCTCCTGCTTTACGCCCACCAGCGCCGGCGGCTGCACGTCATAAAACGCCAGCTCGAAATCGACGATCTCCGCCTGATCCATGCCCACCCCGTGCTGCTCGCTCAGCCAGCCGCTGAGCAGCGGCGTCAGCGTCGCGCTGTCGCTTTGCATCAGTACCGGCGCCATCTGGGTTTGCGGGTTGATCGCCCTGCCGCTGTTGGCATCGCGATCCAGATGAATGGCGAGGTTGGGAATCGTTGCTATTGGCTGCTCGACATTCAGCAGCACGCCTTCCAGCCGGCCGCCGGCGTGGCGCACATGCACCCGCCCGGCAAGTCCCAGGTCGCGGTCAAACCACGGCGCCAGCAACGCACCACCATATACTTCAACGCCCAACTGCATCCAGCCGGCGGCGTGCTGAGTGGCGCTGGGCTTCAGGCGCAGGCCGGGGCTGTCGGTATGCGCGCCGATCATGCGCAGCGAGGCAAGCGAAGATTGCGGCAGCTGAAACGCGATAATCGATGAATCATTGCGCGTCACGTAATAGCGTTCGCCCGGCGTCAATGCCCAGCGGTCGGTTTCGGCCAGCGGCTTGAAACCGGCACGTTCCAGGCGTTCGGCCATGTTGTGCGTGGCGTGCCACGGCGTAGGCGAGGTACGCAGAAAATCCTGCAGGCGAGTGACAAAGTCGGCATTATTAGCCTTGGGCATGAAAATCCCCTTGATAAGAGTCAATGTTTGAGTCTCGACGACGCAGGCGACCTGCTACAATGCGTTTTTCGGTTCACGCAACACTCGCCGCTTGCTGAACAAGGGCATGAGTGTACCCAACCCCGGGAGAGCTTGATTGATGAGCTGGTTTGCTACCCTTTCGCGCCTGGTCGCCCTGACCGCCGTGCTGGTCACGGCCAGCCCGATGGTCATGGCACTTGAGCCAACCGACGAACAACGTCAAGCCGCCGTGGAAATTGCGGACTCGCTGCGCTACGGCCACTACGCAGACGTTGAATTCGATGAGGCCTGGTCCCGCGACGCCTTTGATCGCTATCTGGACATTTTAGACGGTCAGCGCTCCTATCTGCTACAGCGCGACATCAAGCCATTCAACCACCTGCGTACCGAGCTGGATCACACACTGCTCGACGGCGACCTGGATGAGGTGTTTGCGCTGCACCAACGCGCCAACGAACGCCGCGAAGAGCGCCTTGAGTGGCTGCTGGACCAGCTGGACGAGGGGCTTGATTTTACCTTTGACGGCAACGAACGGCTGGAAATCGATCGCGAGGACGCGCCGTTTGCGACCCGCGAAAGCCAGCTGGATGCCCTGTGGCAGAAACGGCTCAAAAACGATGCGCTGACGCTGGCCCTGACCGACCAGGACCGCGAGCAGGTGGAAAAGAACCTGCGCCAGCGTTACGAAGGTCAGCTGACGCGCCTTGAGCAAACCGAGCCGGAAGACGTATTCGGCCTGTTCATGGCCGCCGTGACCGGCAGTATCGAGCCGCACACGTCCTACCTCTCACCGCGCCAGGGTGAGTCGTTCGATATCCAAATGAGCCTCTCTCTTGAAGGCATCGGTGCGCTGCTGCAGGCCGATGGCGAATACGTCAAGGTGGCAAGCCTTGTGCCCGGCGGCCCTGCCGAGCGCGCCGGTGTACTCAAGCCCGCCGACCGTATCGTGGCCGTGGGTCAGGAAGACGAAGAAGACATGGTCAACGTCATCGGCATGCGGCTGGATAACGTGGTGGACCTGATCCGCGGTCCCAAGGGCTCGGTGGTACGCCTTGACGTGATTCCCGCCCAGGCGGTGGACATGACCCGCTCGCATACGGTCAAGATCACCCGGGACACCGTGGACCTGGAAGACCAGGCCGCCAGCAGCGAGGTCATCGAGATTGAACGCGATGGCGAAACCCACGCGCTTGGTGTGATCACGGTCCCCACCTTTTATGTGGACTTTGATGCCTGGCAGGCCGGCGAAGACGACTACCGCAGCACTACCCGGGACGTGGCCAAGGAAATCAACAAGCTCAAGGAGCAGGACGTTGAAGGCATCGTGCTCGACCTGCGCAACAACGGCGGCGGCGCGCTGCAGGAAGCCAATTCACTGATTGGCCTGTTCATCGATCGCGGCCCCACGGTGCAAGTGCGCGACGCCCAGAGCCGGATTCAGCTCTACGGCGACAGCGAAGCCGGCACCCTGTACGACGGCCCGCTGGGCGTGCTGGTTAACCGCCTGTCTGCTTCGGCGTCGGAAATTTTCGCCGGCGCCATTCAGGACTACGGCCGTGGCCTGGTCGTCGGCTCGGGCACGTTCGGCAAAGGCACGGTACAGACCCTTGACCAGCTCAATCACGGCGAGATCAAGATCACCCGAGCGAAGTTCTACCGTATTTCCGGCGAGAGCACGCAAAACCGCGGCGTCAAGCCGGACATCACCTTCCCCAGCCTGATCGACCCGGAGCGTATCGGCGAAAGCAGCCTGGACAACGCGCTCGCCTGGGACAGCGTACGCGACGTGCAGTACCGCCGCTACGGCGAGCCGGAACAGTATCTGGACACGCTGCAGAAACACCACGACGAACGTGCCCAAAGCAATCCCAACTTCCGCTATCTGGAACGCCAGTCAGCGCTGGCCCGCAAGCTACGCGAACAGCACACCAGCGTCAGCCTTAATCGCGAGCAGCGGGAACGGGAAATGGAAGCGCAGGAAGCCGAGCAGCTATCGCTTGAGAATCAGCGTCGCCGAGCATTGGGCATGGAAGAGCTTGACGAATGGATCGACGCCCGCGAAGACGCGCTGGCCAATGAAGACGGCGAGAGCACAGAGGGTGACAAGGACGAAGACGAGGACATGCCCGCCGAGCGCGCACAGGTCATCGAAGCCGCTGAAATCCTGCTCGACTACGCGCAGCTGGAATCCACTACCCGCCTGGCTCGCGGCTAACCTCGCGCCGCCAACTCAAGCGCCCCGCCGGCACAGCTCGGCGGGGCTTTTTTGTGCCCGGCGCATGGTTACCTGCCCCGCGGCAAGGTCGGCAGAACCCGACAAGCGGACACGTGAAAATCGCCGAATGCGATGGCACTAGCGAGAAGGAATACGTCAGAAGATTCAACAATACGAAAAAGGCGCTGCCGGAATGGCTCCCCGAACAGGACTCGAACCTGTGACCCAATGATTAACAGTCATTTGCTC
>NZ_JAKDUR010000057.1 GCF_030457605.1 Halomonas sp. | reverse complement strand
CCAAACATCTGGGTCACCATGATCAACAAGGTAACGGCAATCAGGGTAATCCCCGACAGCGGCGACCAGTTGGTGCGGCCAATGGATTCCGAGAGGATGATCCCTGCCATCCAGATCCACAGGGTGCCTAGTGCCGCCATCACCACGCCGCGCAGCAGGCCGACTTCCTGGGCCGACGTTACGGCCATCACGCCCAGCAGTATCGCCGCCCCTACCACGGCAAAATAAAGCAGCTTGATGGGCATTTCATCCTTGCTCAGCGCCGCATTGCTTTTGGCCGATGACTGCATCGACTTGATCGCCGAGGCGATCAGAGGCAGAGCAAAGAAAACCCCCACGATCGCGCCGCCGATCAGCATGCCGATACCGGTAGGCCGGAACAACAGTAGCCGCAGCTGATCGGGGTCGGTAATGGTCACGCCGTCAACCACGGGGAACATGCCGGTGATATCCAGCAGTGGGGCCAGCACCCAGTAGCAAACAAAGCCGCCGATGATAAACGCTAGCCCGCCACGCCCGGCAATAAAGGCCACGGCCACGGTCATTAGTGATAAATACCAGGTGCCGTTGAGGTAGGCCGGCAAGCCCAGCTGCTCAAACAGCGGCCAGTATTCGACCCCCGACACAAGGGAGACGACGTGCACGATGCCGGACAGCAGCATGGCGCCGACCAGCAGCAGCGCCTTGCGAATGCCGGCGCCGGGGGATTTCAAAATCGACGCCACTGCCACCCCGCCGGGGTAAGTCAGGCGCTCGTAGTCGATCATTTGCTTGCGCAGGGGGATAATAAAGGCGATCCCCAAAAAGGCGCCGGCGATGGCGCCGAACGTTAATACGTAAGGGTTAAACTCGGTGCCGTAGCCCAGAATAAAGATCGCCGGCACGGAAAACATCATGCCGGACGACGCCCCGTTTACGCCGGAAGCCACGGTTTGCACCACGTTGTTTTCCACGATAGACCGGCGGCGCAGCATGCCGCGCAAAATACCGAAGCCTAGAATGGCCGCCAGCTCCGAGCCTTCGATGGAAAAGCCCAGCTTCAATGACGCGTAGCCAATTGAAACTGCCAGAATAATACCCAGTAAATAACCCACAATAACGGCATGTAGGGTTAATTCCGGATAAGGGCCGCGAGTAAGAGGGCCGGCGGCGTGGCTTGTTTCAGACATGCTTTCCTCACATTCTATGCGCTGAATCTACTGGCTACATAAAGTGCTTACGCCTTTATGGGCTTAAAAATACATAATATTATTATGCTGCTAACGTTTCTATCATGATTGGTTGCTGATTTTAATTAATAATTTGGTGATTTCTCCGGTCTCGAGGCGTCATTCGATGCCGAGGTTCGACTGATGCCGCGAGACCTGTTAAGCGTGCTAAGCTAGGCCGCCTTTACGTGTCGGCAAGGAGCGTGCGGTGAACGACCCGATTATCCGTATCAACGGCCTGACCAAGACCTACGATGGCGGCTTTGAAGCGCTCAAGCGCGTGGATCTCGACATCCAGCGCGGCGAGATTTTTGCCCTGCTTGGCCCCAACGGCGCGGGAAAAACCACCCTGATCAGCATGATCTGCGGGCTGGTCTCGCCCAGTGCCGGGACTGTCAGCGTGGCCGGTCACGACATCATTACCGAATACCGAGCCGCCCGGGCGCATATCGGCCTGGTGCCCCAGGAGCTGACCAACGAAGCCTTTGAAACGGTGTGGAATACGGTCAGCTTCAGCCGCGGGCTGTTTGGCAAACCGCCTGACCCTGCACATATCGAAAAGGTGCTGCGCGCGCTGACTCTGTGGGATAAACGCAACAACCGCCTGATGACGCTCTCCGGCGGCATGAAACGCCGGGTGCTGATCGCCAAGGCGCTGTCCCACGAACCCCGCGTGCTGTTTCTTGATGAGCCCACCGCCGGCGTGGATGTCGCGCTGCGCCGCGAAATGTGGGACGTAGTGCGCCGCCTGCGCGAAGATGGCGTGACCATTATTTTGACTACCCACTACATCGAAGAAGCCGAAGAAATGGCCGACCGCATCGGCGTCATCAACTACGGCAAGCTGGTGCTGGTGGAGGAAAAAACCGCGTTGATCCAGAAGCTCGGGCGCAAGCAGCTCACCTTGCAGCTGCATACGCCGCTGGCACAGGTGCCGGAGGGGCTGGCACCTTTTGATCTGGCGCTTGCCGACGAGGGCTCCACGTTGGTTTACACCTACGACGCCGCCGCCCGCGAAGAAGGCGAGCATGGCATCGCGGCGCTTCTCAGCGCGCTGAAAACCGCGAATATCCGCATCAAGGACCTGCATACGCGGCAAAGCTCGCTTGAAGATATTTTTGTCGACCTGATCAAGGAGCGCGCATGAACCTTTACCCCGTCCGCGCCATTTATATGGCTGAAATTGCCCGGGTGCGGCGCACGTTGCTGCAAAGCATTGTCTCGCCGGTCATCTCGACGTCGCTTTACTTCGTGGTGTTTGGTGCGGCCATCGGCTCGCGCATTTCCGAGGTGGATGGCATCAGCTACGGCGCGTTTATCGTCCCCGGGCTGATCATGCTGATGCTTCTGACCCAGAGCGTGTCCAACGCCTCGTTCGGGATCTTTTTCCCCAAGTTTTCCGGCAGCATCTACGAGCTGCTCTCGGCGCCTATCTCGTATCTGGAAATCGTCATCGGTTATGTCGGTGCGGCGGCGTCCAAGTCCATTCTGCTGGGGCTGATCATTCTGGCTACCGCCAGCCTGTTCGTACCGCTGCATATCGAGCATCCGTTCTGGATGCTGTTGTTTCTGGTACTGACGGCGGTGACCTTCAGTATGTTGGGCTTTATCATCGGCATCTGGGCCGACGGCTTTGAAAAGCTGCAGCTGGTGCCGCTGTTGATCATCACGCCGCTGACGTTTCTGGGTGGGAGTTTCTACTCCATCGATATGCTGCCGCCGTTCTGGCAGGGCGTGACGCTGTTCAACCCCGTGGTGTATCTGGTCAGCGGTTTTCGTTGGAGCTTTTATGGCATCAGCGATGTCAGTATTGGCGCAAGCGTGGCGATGATCGCGCTGTTTCTGGCCGTGTGCCTGGCCACCATTGCGTGGATATTTCGCACCGGCTACCGCCTCAAACCCTGAATGCATGAGCGCCAGACGCTGAAACTCTGATGTGGAAACTCCGACGCTGAAAAAGCAGAGCCTCTGTTATGCCATTACTCAAAAGCATTGTTCACCGTCTCGCCCCGACGCTTGATGGTGAGACACTGACGCTTGACGCTGCCAGTGAAACGCACCCGGCGGATGACCCGGGCATGGATGCGCTGGCCAGTGCGCTGAATGACACCTTCAATACCAAGCCCAAGGGCTGGGGGCGCTTTGCCTCTGAAGGCGAGGAGGCCGCGCCGGTCTCGGCCTGGCTGCAGGCGTATGTGGACGGCGACGACGATTTTGCCGGCGCGACGCACAAGCTTGCGCAGCGCCTGGCCACCGAGCTTGCCGACACGCTCTCGGTGGGCGGCTACCTGGTGCTTTCGCATCAGCAGCAGGGCGACACCCAGACGCTGTTGCTGGCCTTTGTCCACCAGCGCGAAGGTATCGGCATCAACACCGAGCACCACGCCGTGCCCGCCGCCCAGCTCAACACCCGCCAGCTGACCTTTGCCGCACGGCTGAATATTACCCAGTGGCAGGGCGGCGACGCCCAGACCCAGTACGTTTCGTTCATCAAGGAACGCGGCGGCAGCAAACTGGCCGACGCCTTGGCGCGCTGCCTCGGCGTGGTGGAGGGCGCGGATGCCCCGGCGGATACGCGTACGCTGCTCAAGGCGTTCAGCGACTACGTGGAAAAGGAAGACCTGGACGACGAGGCCAGCCGCGAAAAAACCGACGCGCTGGTCGGCTACGCCACTGAGCAGCTAAGCCGTGGCGAGCCCATGACGCTGACCGAGCTTTCCGGTCTGGTCGACGAGCAGCAGCCCAAGGCGTTTTACGACCACATTCGCAACGCCGACTACGGCCTTGCCCCCGAGATTCCGCCGGATAAACGCACGCTCAACCAGTTTCGGCGCTTTACCGGTCGCGCCGGCGGCGTCTCGGTCAGCTTTGATTCACACCTGCTGGGCAGCGGCGTGGAGTATGATGAAACCACCGACCGGCTGATCATCAAACAAATACCCAAACAGCTGAAAGAACAGCTGCAGCGCCGCGACTAAGTGCTAATGGGGGAGGAGAAAATACCATGCTGGATGCCGTAACGCAGTTTTTTCAGCGCGCCCTGGTTGACCCTGAGCGTAGCCAGGACCCGGCGCTAACCCTTGAGCTTGCCTGCGCGGCACTGCTGTGTGAAATCATGCGAGCTGATTTCGATAGTGGCGACGACGAGCGTGCCGCCCTGCGCCAAATGCTGGTATCGCGCCTGAGCGTCAGCAACGCTGACGTCGACGCGCTGATGGCCATGGCCGAGGAAAAGGTCGATGAATCCGTCGACCACTACCAGTTCGTGCGACTGATCAACGAGCACTACGACGGTGTGCAGCGCTATGAGCTGGTCAAGCTGATGTGGCAGATGGCCTGGGCCGATGGCGAGATCGACCCTCAGGAAGAGCATCGCATTCGCCGGCTGGCAGGTCTTTTGTATGTCAGCCACAGCGATTTTATCCGCGCCAAGCTTGCCGCCGAGCCACGTTAAGCGTGCCGTCCGAACAGGTGTCGCCGCGGGTGATGGGCGCAGGTATATCCGGGCGAAGGTTATAGGCGAGAATGATGAGCACAAGTTATGAGTGATGCATTTCAGGCGTCCAACCTGACCCAGTTGTTACAACTACTGGAACGTATCGAACGGCAGAATCCGAGAATCAGCGTAGATGACGTGCTGGCGGCCATCGGGCGGCGCTCGTTTGGCCCCATGCTATTGGTGGCCGGGCTGATCACGCTTGCGCCGCTGATCGGCGATATTCCCGGTATGCCCACGTTGATGGCGTTGTTGGTGTTGCTTACCGCCGGCCAGCTGTTGGCCGGGCGGACAAGCTTCTGGCTGCCCGGCTGGCTGTTGAAGCGCAATATTTCCCGGCAAAAATTTGACAAGGCATTACCGTATCTAAAGAAGCCGGCGGGCTGGGTTGATCGGTTGCTGCGTGTGCGGCTGCCGTGGCTGACCGGCTACTGGGGCAGCCGCCTGACGGCACTGACCGGTATTGCCATCGCCCTTGCCATGCCGCCGATGGAGTTTATCCCGTTTTCTGCCAACGGCGCGGGGCTGGCACTCTCGCTGCTGGGGCTGGGTCTTGTTGCCCGGGACGGGCTGGTGCTGCTGATCGGATTTGTGCTGACGGTGGCTACGTTCACCCTTGTGGGGATCAATCTTTTTTAAATGCCAGAACGCGCATGGTGCGCACCGATTCGCCAGGCGGCAGAATCGGAAAGACGACCCGAGGTATCCGGATGTCAGACGCTAACAGCCGCGATAAAACCGCTAACGAACCAATAGAGAAGCGGCCACAGCGCCCGCTGGAGCGCCACACGGAAAACTTGCTGTGGGGTGCCCGGTTTATCGTGCTGCTGGCGATCATTCCGAGCCTGGTTGGCTCGGTCATTCTGTTTGTGGTCGGCTCCATTGATATTGCCAAGGTGCTGCTCGGTACGCTCGGCTATTATTTTTACGGCCACGGCACGGATATTCACGATAGTCTGGTACCGGACATCATCATGGCCATCGATATTTACCTGATTGCCATTGTGCTGCTGATTTTCAGCCTGGGCGTGTATCGTCTTTTTGTTTCGCGCATTGATAAAGCCGAGCAGAGTCCTCTTGATCATCCGTTCAACGTCGTCTCCCTTGACCAGCTCAAGGATAAAATCGCCCGGGTGGTGATTCTGGCGGTTATTATCGAATTCTTCCGTGCCGTGGTGGATATTCGCTTTGCTACCCCGCTGGACGCCATCTATCTGGCGCTTTCGGTTCTTGCCCTTGCCGCTGCGCTCTATCTTATGAGCCTTGGTCATCACGATGAATAATCGCGCGGGCTGAGGTTCGCCACTTTTCGGCATTCCGGCGGGTAATGGTGTCGGTGTTTCGTGGCGTACGGGTCATGATCTATCCTTTTGGCAAGGCGCTGGTTTGCGCGCTCCGGGGAAAGACATCATGAAATATGTTCTTGGTTTTTTTCTGATAGCCATCATTGGCTTGGCCGTAGTCATGGCTTTGTTGATCGCCCTTGGTGGCCCCGCTCAGCTGCCGCCGGTAGCAAGCATCAATGCGCCATTCAAGCAGATCGATTATTCCGGCCTGCCGGCGCTTGGCCATTACACCGCACGCGACGACACGGCGCTCGGGTTTCGCCTTTATCCACCTGAAGGCGGTAGTGTAAAAGGCAGTGTTATATTGCTGCACGGCTCGTCGGCGGATAGCCGCAGCATGCACCCGTTGGCCAAAGCCTTTGCTATGGACGGTTATGCCGTTTATACGCTGGATGTGCGTGGGCACGGGCAGTCCGGCACCAAAGGCGACATTGCCTATATCGGCCAGCTGGAAGACGACCTCGAAGACTTCATGCGTCGCATTGAACCCGCCGAGCCGGCGACGCTGGTGGGTTTTTCTTCCGGCGGCGGCTTTGTCCTGCGCGTTGCCGGCAGTCAGCGCCAGCAGCTGTTCTCCCGTTATCTGTTGCTGTCGCCGTTCATCAGCCAGGATGCCCCGACCTACCGCGACAACGGCGGTGGCTGGATGAACCTTGGGTTGCCCCGCTATATAGCGATCACGTTGCTGAATGCTGCAGGCATCAGGCACTTTAATCATTTTCCGGTGATCCGCTTCGCGCTGGATGACGTGGCTCGGGAAACGCTCACGCCCGCATACTCCTACGCCCTGGCGCAGAACTATCGACCCAGGCCCGATTATCAGGCAACGATCCGTTCGGTGCATCAGCCCCTGCGAGTAGTGGCGGGGCAGGATGATGAATTGCTCCATGCCGAACGTTTTAGCGACGTGTTTAACGCGGCGGGCAAAGACGTCCCTGTGGCGCTTGTGCCCGGCATCGACCATATCGGGCTGACGCTTGAGCCCAAGGGCATACAGGCAGCCGTTAATGCGTTAAGGCAGTTGGCACATTAGGCGCAGCCAAAACGGCCGGGCGGGAGATGTGAGGTTGGCATGGCAACAAAAAAGCGCCCGTAGGCGCGGGCGGCGTCCCGAATAAAGCATTCTTAATCGTTTGTTTTATTTGGTTTTTTTAGCAACAGCTATTGGCTTGTGCCCCCAGATATGCCCCCATTTTGCAGGTCTGACTATGTTGATCTGTAGATCCTATAAATAATTTGACCTGGGGAGAGCATGGCCACCTTTCTGTATAGCTAGCTTTAACCAAACGATCATTATAGGGTTTATGACCTGGCAGGTCGAACTGGCATCGTCTGGAGCCTTGTCACTTGGCGCCTCTTTTAAGCCTTGCTGCCTGCTATTCGACCAGCAGGGTATAGTCGAATAAAGCCGAAGGTTTGTCGGGTGGCCCGCTACGGGTCACCCACATCCTTTTTCTCCACTTCCTGCGGGGTGGCCACGGCAGCCTGTTGCTGTTTCTGCATTTGGCCATGGCCGCCATGGCCACAGCCTGCAATGACGGGGTTTTAGGCTGGCCATGAGGTGGCCATGAGCCCGTATCCCATGACCATCTTAGTGGTTGTTTCGGAAATTCCCTCGTATTTCTAATATAGCCGATTAAGACTAATGGCCGTCCCCCTCCTCGACGCGGATGGCATACAGGAGTTTGCGGCTGCCGTTAATCTGCACGCGCACGGATCGGGCCTCGTTGCGCCGTTCTGCCAGCCAGCCAGCGGTTTCGATGGCATCTAGCCCACGGCGCAGATCAAAACCTCCCAGCGATTCGCGGATCGCGCTTTGCATCAGCAGGTACACGCGGCCCCCGGGGTGGTCGCGCCAGTAACCCGCTCGGTTGTGGACGGTAGGGGTGTGCCTGGGGTCGCTGTCTACGTTACTGAAGCGGCTGTCCCCGTGCCGTTCAATGAAGGTTCGCACGCTGGCCAGGATTTGCTCGTGTTCGGTTTGTACGCTGCCTTGCAGGCTTTTCCAGCCTTTCAGCGCATCTGCAGCAGCATCCAATGCTTCGCCTTCGCGCCAGCCCGTCAGGCCGTACTCGGTGGCCAACTCCCCAGCCAGTGCTATCAGCACCAGTGCTTTAGCCGCACGCCCGTGTAGCGGATGGTCAGTATCGAAATACGGCAATTTGCTGAAGCGTTCAATCTCGGCAGGCAGGTCGCGGGTATCCCGAATCAGTTTTTCGATGAAGGCGGGGCCGAGGTGGCCATGGTGCCGGGTGACTTCGCTTTTGAGGTGGTCGGCAAAGGCGCGGCCATCGTCGCAGTTGTGCAAAGTGTCGAACGTGCCATGCGTCTGTTTGGCTGGTATATCCAGCAGGCGCACGCTTTGTCCGGCCTTGGGGCGTTGCCCGGCTTCGCTCATGTGTCCCGCCAAGGTGCGTTCCCCGCTGGACAGCAGCGCAATACGCCAGCGCCGGGCCTGTCGGGCCGAGCCGTTGCGGTTGGCGCGGGCCTTGCCAATGCCGTTGCCCAGGGTATAAATGGTACTGCCGACTTCGCGCCCGTCGGCTTCGCCGATCTCATCCAGTATCAAGCAGGTGTCACTCAACGCGGCGGCTACACCTTCCAGCCCGTTGCCAGTGGCGCGCCATGTGCGCTTGAAGTCCGGGCCTCCCCAGACGCTGGCTGCCACTTCGAGCGCCGTGGTCTTGCCGTTGCTCGAATCGCCCACTAGGTGAAGGCCGGTTGATTGGCGATGGGTCAGATAGAGAAGCGGCCCGGCCAGCGCAGTAGAGACGGCCAGCACCAGCAGCGGATTGCCAGAACACAGCGCGCCAATATGGTGTTGCCAGCTTTCCAGACTGCCGACGGCCATGAAGTCATCGTGACCGGCGTACTCGCTTTGAAAGGTGATCTTGTCGGCGGCGTGGCTGGTGCTGAGGGTGCGGCGTGGCATGACAAAAACGCACCTGTCGACGCCCGCGATGTTGAGCTGGTGCCAGCCCACCCGGGTTGCCGCAATCACGCAGTCATCTGGCAGCGCCTGTGCCAGATACCGGGTCAGCAGCTTGTGGCCGTCAGGATTGATACGCAGGCCCATGTTCAGCAGTTCGCCGCGCATTTCTTCACCGCTACCCTTGAGCATGTGCAGCGGCATTGCCCATTCGCGCCACTGGCCATACGGCGGCTTGAAGCGCAGTAGTAGGCCATGGTTGTCGTAGCGCTCATCGTGGGTCGCTGCCCGGCATTCCAGCGGAGAGCATAGCCAGGTGTCGAACGGCTCGGGATCGTCGTCACCTCGCGGCTGACGCTGGCCGTGGTAGTACAACCCTGGGGCACCGAAGACGGACTTGGCTGCGTAGCTGGCGAAGCTTGGGCGCTTTACACGGCCAGGATCTGTGGGTTCGGCGTCCATCGTTTCGGGGTCTTGGGTCGTGCCTAGGTGTATGGTCCCGGGAAGTAGTGGTCTGGGGCATCATGAAAACGTTCCGGTTCAAC
>NZ_JAKDUR010000115.1 GCF_030457605.1 Halomonas sp. | reverse complement strand
CAGGACCGCTCCATCGACGTACGCGTATCGCGCATTCGCCCCAAAATCGGCGATGACCCCAACCAACCCCACCGGATCAAGACGGTACGCAGCAAAGGCTATTTATTCGTGAAAGACAGCTGAATCCGGCACGCACCGCGAATGGTGCCAGGATCGCTAATGCGTAAGCGGGATAACAGGGAGCAGGCACGATGCGCTGGGTGATGAATCGCGGCTCGTTTGTGCGGTTTTATCTGCTGTTGGGCACCTCGCTGCTGGCAGTGTTTCTTATTGCCCTTGGCGGCCGGGCGCTGATTGATCAGGTACGCCGCGAAGACTACCGCGAGCAGCTGGCTACCCTGCCGGTGTCGCTGATCACCACGGCACTGGACGACCTGGCGCCCGAACAGCGCGAACGGCGTCTGATCGCGCTGGGCGAGCAGCTGGGTATGCGTTTGCACCTGACGCCGATGGACGCGGCCAACCTGGGCTACTTTGAACGTGCCCGGCTGGAACAGGGCAAGGTGCTGGCAGAAGACACTCCCTGGCGATTGCGCAAGCGTCTGCCCGGCGCGCCCTGGTTGCTCACCGCCCGGCTTGACGGTTGGAGCGAGCGCCAGTGGCACGCCACCGCGCGCCTGCTGGGTGAATGGCTGGCAAAATTGCCGCCGGCAGCTCGGCGTGAACGGCTGGTGACACTGGCCACGGGCAGCTGGCCGCTAACCCTGCATGAAAGCCTGCCCGACACGCTCTCCCTTGAGCAGCGCGCACGCCTGGAACAGGGTCAGGTGGTCACGCGGCTGTTGTACGAACGGCTGGCAGTCACGCTCTGGTACCGGTTGCCCGGTGAGCAGCGCTGGGTGCAGATGGGCCCCATGACCCGGGGCGGCTCGCTGGCGCTGAGCCTTAACCTGCCGCTGCTGATGGCGCTGTTGCTGGTGCTTTCGCTGAGCATTTATCTGGTGATGCGGAGTATCGAATCGCGTATGGCGCGTCTTGAACTGGCCGCCGCGCGGATTGCCAGTGGCCGTCTGGAAACCCGGGTGAAAGTGGAAAGCGGCGACTTTCTGGGCCGGCTGGGCATGGCGTTCAACGGTATGGCAAGCCAGGTACAGACGTTGCTGCGTGGCCAGCAGGAGATGATTCGTGCCGTCTCCCATGAGCTGCGTACCCCCGTGGCGCGAATCCGCTTTGCCGCACAAATGGTCGAGGACATGACCGACGAGCCGGCCATCCGTCGCCAGCTGCAGGGGATCGATGCCGATATTGGCGAGCTTGACCAGCTGATTGATGAGATTCTGACCTACGCGCGGCTGGGCGGGGAAACCATTGGCGGTGCGGAAATGGAAATGTCGCTGGTGGACTGCCGGGCGCTTGCCGAGCGCGTGATTGAAACGCTCGCGCCGCTGCACGAGGGGCTGGCGTTTAGTTTGGCGCCGGGCCCGGCGGTAGCGCTTTACGCCGAGCCGCGCTATTTGCAGCGCGCGTTGCAAAACCTGGTCAGCAACGCCTGCCGCTACGGTTACTCGCAGGTAGCGGTGAGGCTGTCCGATGAACCCAACCTGGTGCGCATCGACGTCGAAGACGACGGCCCCGGCGTGCCCGCAGAGGCGCGCGGCGAAATCTTCAAGCCCTTTGCCCGGCTGGATACCAGCCGTACCCGCAGCACGGGCGGCTACGGGCTGGGGCTTTCCATTGTGCAGAAGATCATGGCCGGCCACGGCGGCAGCGTCACCGTGGATCAAAGC
>NZ_JAKDUR010000114.1 GCF_030457605.1 Halomonas sp. | reverse complement strand
TAGCCGACCACCACCACGACACTGGGCACAAGCCGGGTAAAGCCGGCCGATGACTTCAGCGCGCTGGTGGCAACCACTTCGGCCACGATGGCCAGGATCAGGTAGACAAATGCCATATTCGCTCCAGGTTAACCGTCAGCTGCCAGAGCGGCTGACCGCTTTGATCGTATTTGGCCTCAAACGGGGTCAGATAGTCGCCTGACGGGGCGTACTGCGCCACCGCCGCCTCGCGGCCGGTGACCTGCGCCACGGCAAGGGCAAACTCCTCGGCGTACAGCCGCCAGTTGGTCCGCAGCTCCAGCCGCCCGCCCAGCGCCAGAAGCGAGGGCAGCACGGGGTGACCATGCCAGCGCATTTTCAGCTGCGCGGCCTTGGGATACGGATTGGGGTACAGCACATAGTGGCGTACCGGCGCCCAGTCGGCACGTTGCGCCAGCCGCCAGAAATCCACCAGATCCGCCCGCACCAGCAGTGCATTACCGGGCAAAGCGCCATGATTCCGGCTCAGGCGGTCAGCGCTGCGATCCACGCCGATCACCGCATGATCGGGGAACGCCGCTGCCAGCCGCCGGGTGGAAAGCCCCACGCCGCAGCCGGCATCGAGTATCAGCGGCGCGTCCTGCGTGACAAGCCAGGCCGCTGCCTGCTCAAAGGCGGCCCGGGTATGCTCGGCAACCGGCTTTTGCAGCGGGCTTGCCAGCGCACGCGCCACCCGCCGCGCCAGATCATGGTGTGGCCCGGGCTGGGATGACACAACCGTTCGCGACAACGGCGCTGACTTCGGGGGCAATGACGGCGGCTGCATGGCGGGTCTCGTACAAAAAAGCATGATTCTACCAGCCTAACGTGCTCGCAGCATGACGCCGTTGCATAGCCGGTGCTATGATCATGTCCAGATACCGACGTCAATCAGGCGCACGCCCTTCTGGGCGACGGCCGCTACCCGTTTTTACATTACCGCACCACGAGGAACCCGGCTTGTCACATTTACCGGTGATCGTCGGCATGGGCGGCATCAACCCAGCCGGCAGAACCTCGGGCCATCAGGCCTTTCGCCGCACCGTGCTTGATGCGCTTCCCGCCGACCAGCAACGTCAGACCATAAAGGGCCTGGCCGCCCTGATGCGCCTTGTCGAGCCCGAGGGCACGGCAGACGTTGATCAGCTTCGCGACACGGTGCTCAAGCATACTCTCGTGCGCCGTAACGAACATGCCAGCTTCAGCGCGCCGGGGCTACCGGCCAACCGTCAGGCGACGCTTGCGCTGGAGGCACCGCTGCGTTTCGTGCTGCGCCGCCGCCAGCTGCCCGAGCACCTGCCCGAGCACTGGGAAGTGCGCGATCTTGATCGGCGCACGGTCGAAGTCAGCGTGCCCCAGGGCGACTTCAACGCGTTGCTGCCGGATGCCCACACGCCCAGGGTAAAAGCTGCTGCCCAGCTGCCCCGGGGTTTTGAGCCGGCAGCGCTGTACCGCAGCGTACATCACCCGCGCGGGCTTTCCATGGCCGTGTTTGGCGCCAGCGACTGCCTCAACGCCAGCGGCCTTGAGTGGGAACACCTGCGCGACCGCCTCGATCCCGATCAGGTGGCTGTCTACGCCGGCAACTCCATCGGCCAACTGGATGACGAAGGCTGGGGCGGGCTGCTGAAAAGCCTGGTCACCGGCCAGCGCGCCACCTCCAAGCAGATGCCGCTGGGTTACGGGCAAATGCCCGCCGACTTTATCAA
>NZ_JAKDUR010000056.1 GCF_030457605.1 Halomonas sp. | reverse complement strand
TCAACTTCCCATAGCCCCTCTGAAATTTTCAGAAAACAGCCGATTACAAAAGATCACTGCTGTTACAAATTTGCAACATATTGTGCATCGACGCCTGTCAACCGCCCGGAAACGCCGCCACCGACAGCGAAACGCTCAGCGTCGCGCTCTCTTCCGCGTTTCAACTGAGTAACGCGATTAGGCTTTGTGCGAAAAGTGCCTTTACTCGACGGCTTTTGGTAAAAATCCTGATGCCCTGACGCCACGCAGATCACTGTGATGGGCGGATCATCTTCGGGCGGGACACAGCTCGTCCGGCAATAATGCTTGTTCCCCCACATGCTTTTTACAGCACGGCACGATATCCGTTGCCTGTGCCTGCTGCCTACTTCACACACTTTCGCTATATAATTTAAAGCTTTGATTTTAAATCATAAAAAGGGGAAAAGGACGAGTTTCGCCATGCTGAAAAGCGAGAAAGGAATGGAAAAGATCGTTCCTTGAATAACACAAAATAATAAAAACGATTAATTTTAATCAATACGCCGTACGGCTAGAACTGAGAGGAGTCGCCAGATCGTAAACTGCGACAATAATAATACGTGAGGTGGGGCATGATGGACGCAAAGCAACGCTGCTGGCTGGTCGCTGAAGCGCCGGATAAAGGCGGACAGCTTGCGTCGGAAGTTGAGGCACTGGGCTGGGAGTTAACGCCGCTGCCGCTGACCGACAGCAGCGTCCACCCAGGGGCTGACAAGTGCCCCGTGGGACTGATTTTTCTCGCGGGCATGACCCAGCCCCGGCTGGATCAGTTGGAGTCGATGATGCTGCAGGCCCACTGCCTGTGGCTTGCCGTGTTACCCGGCGGCGCAGCGGCAGACGACGGCCAACGTCATCTGATCACCACCCTTTGCCATAGCTTTGTCGAAGCCGCCGTCGGCGGTCACCAACTCGACTGGCTACTGCAGCGCTCGGCCGCCCTGGCACAGCTGCAGCAGCAGGATCGGGAGTTTCATCGCAGCGCCGCTGCGCTCTCCACCGATACCGGAGAATACGAGATGGTGGGCACCTCGCCGGCGATGCGTACGCTGTTTCAGAATATTCGCAAGGTCGCTGCGGTAGACGCCTCGGTATTCATCAGCGGCGAATCGGGCACGGGCAAGGAACTGACCGCCCTGGCCATTCACGAACGCTCGCCGCGGGCATCGCGTACGTTTCACGCCATCAACTGCGGCGCGCTTCCCGAGCAGCTGATCCAGTCGGAACTCTTCGGCCACGAAAAAGGCGCGTTTACCGGCGCGGCGCAGCGCAAGGTAGGGCGCATTGAGGCGGCCGATGCCGGCACGCTGTTCCTCGATGAAATCGGCGACCTGCCCCTGGAGCAGCAGGTCAATCTACTACGCTTTCTCGAAACTCAGCGGATTCGGCGAGTGGGCGGGCTGGAAGAAATATCGGTTGACGTGCGTATTCTCGCCGCAACGCATATCGATCTGGAGAAAGCGGTGAGCGAAGGGCGGTTTCGCGAAGACCTCTACCACCGCCTCAATGTGTTGCAGGTCACGGTGCCAGCCTTGCGGGAGCACCCGGAAGATATCGAAATTCTTGCGCGCTATTTCTTCGAGCGCTTTTCCAGCGAAAAACCCGGTCGGTTGAAAGGTTTCTCCTGCGAGGCACTTCAGGCCATGCGCCACTACCACTGGCCGGGCAATATCCGCGAGCTGCTCAACCGCATTCGCCGGGCAATGGTGATGTGCGATAACCGGCTGATTCAACCCGAAGACCTGGGTATCGGCCACAGCGAGCGAGCGCCGGTCAGCCAGACGCTGTGTCAGGCCAGGGATCAGGCCGAACGCGAAGCACTAGCCTCGGCGCTGCAGCGCAACGGGCACAAGGTGCATCCAGCGGCACGGGAGCTGGGGGTGTCCCGCGTCACCATCTACCGCCTGATGGAAAAGCACGGCCTGTGCCGCGCGGCCAGCGCTACCCCAGCATAGATCGGCAAGACGCCAGCGTACCGCGGCTACCCAGGCACCTGCCCGCCCAGCTGTGCCGTGATCTCGGCTGCGGTGTCCTGCACCAGCCCGCCAAGTTCCATCAGCCGCGCTTCGGGAATACGCGCCATGGGGCCGGAAACCGAAATGGCCGCTAGCGGCGTGCCGCGCTCGTCATGCACGCAGGCCGCCACACAGTGCAGGCCAATGGCATGTTCTTCGCGGTCGCAGGCAAACCCCTGGGCACGGATGCGTGCCATCTCTTCCTGTAGCGTCTCGGGGGTATACAGGGTGTTTTCGGTCACCCGGACAAGCTCGCGGTTTTCCAGCAATTGAACGCGCTCGTCCTCGGGCGTCCAGGCGAGTAATGCCTTACCCACGCCGGAGGCGTGCAGCGGCGCCCGCGAGCCCAGCCGGGTAATCATGCGCATCATTTGGGGGGATTCATGCTGGGCCAGAAATACGGCAGTCGCGCCGTCCCGAATGCCAAGGTTGGCAGTTTCGCCGGCTACGCTGGTCAACCGGCGCAGGTAAGGGCGGCTGGTGGCAATGAAATCGCGCGCTTCCAGAAAACTGTTGCCGATGCGAAACGCCTTGACGTCAATGCGCCAGAGTCCCTGCTCGTTTTCCTGGGTGACAAAGCCCTGGCTCTGCAACGCCTGCAGCAGCCGGTGCGCGGTTGAGGGCGCAAGCCCGGCCATATCGGCAAGCTCGGATAGCGACAGCCCCAAAGGGCTGACTGAAATATGCTCGAGCAGTTTGAGGCCGCGTACCAACGACTGGCTATGACCACCGCTGGCCTTGGCAGAACTGGCCGGCCGGCCGGCGGATCGGCGCTTGACTTCACTCACCCCGTTTTCCTCCTGAATCCCTGGTGCGCATGATGGGGTCGGCCATGCCGTTGATCAGCAAGACCGATGCGCAAAAATTCAGGATAACGTGCTTTGCCCGCCGCTGTCGCGTTCATGGAAATGATTTCCACAAAAGTAGCAGAACAGCGGTGGATTCGGCGTGAATCAGGCCGGCTTGCGGCGTGGGTTGTGGCCCAGCGGATGCGGCTCGCCACGTTGCAGCGCCAGCTCGATCTGGCGCTGGCGTTCCCGGGCACTGCGGCGGGTTTTCTCGGGCAGCGAGTCGATGCAGTACGGGCAGCTGATGCCGGGCTCGTAGGCAGCATCGCGCATATCTTCGGCGGAAATCGGCCGGCGGCAGGCGTGGCACTGCTCGAACGCACCTTCGCCCAGATCGTGACGCACCGTCACGCGGTTATCAAACACAAAGCACTCGCCGCGCCAAAGGGACTGTTCCTCGGGGACTTTTTCCAGATAGTTGAGTACGCCGCCCTTGAGGTGGAACACCTCGTCGAAGCCTTCCTTGAGCATGAAGCTGGAAGCTTTTTCGCAGCGGATGCCGCCGGTGCAGAACATCGCGACTTTTTTGTGTTTGGCCGGGTCGTAGTGCTCGCGCACGTACTCGGGGAACTCGCGGAAGGTAGTGGTTTTAGGGTCCACCGCGCCCTTGAAGGTGCCAATATCCACTTCATAGTCGTTGCGTGTATCGATCACCAGCACTTCCGGGTCGCTGATCACATCGTTCCAGTGCTCAGGCTCTACATAGGTGCCGACGGTATCGTTGGGATCAATGCCGGGCACGCCCATGGTCACGATCTCTTTTTTGAGCTTGACCTTGGTGCGGTAGAACGGCATTTCGTCGCAGTACGACTCTTTATGGTCAATATCGGCAAAGCGTGCGTCAGCGGTCAGCCAGCCAAGCAGCCCATCAATGCCTTCACGGCTGCCGGCCACGGTGCCATTGATGCCTTCCCGCGCCAGCAACAGCGTTCCTTTGATGCCGTTATCCTGCATGGTCTGATGGAGCGGCTCGCGCAGCGCCTCAAAATCGTCAAGGGTGACGAATTTATACAGCGCGGCAACGACGGTCTGTGCCGCCGCGCCGCTCGGGGTTGAATCGGTCATGGGCTCTCCTGGATATCGCCCGCGTAAAGGGCGGCCTGGGTGAAAACCCGCGTAGTTTAACCGATCACTGTTTAACCGGCCATGGTTTAGCCGCTGGCTGCTGCACCGGATGGATGGCGCATTCGCCGCATCGTGCCATTACGCTATTGAGCCGACTATTGAGCCGAGTACAGCACGCGAATTTTCAGGGTGTTATCCACCTTGCGCAGCGCTTCAAGCGCCGCTTGACCATAGGCCTTGTCCACGTCTACTACCACGTAGCCCACGGCTTCGTTGGTTTGCAGATACTGGCCGGAAATGTTGATGCCGTTTTCCGACAGCACGCGGTTGATCTCGGACATGACCCCCGGCACGTTGTTGTGGATGTGCAACAGGCGGTGTTTGTCGGGGTGCGCGGGCAGCGCCACTTCGGGGAAGTTGACCGAGGTGATGGTGGTGCCGTTATCCGAATAGGTCACCAGCTTTTCGGCCACTTCGACGCCGATATTTTCCTGGGCCTCAAGGGTGGAGCCACCGATGTGCGGTGTCAGAATCACGTTCTCCAGGCCGCGTAGCGGGCTCTGGAATTCGTCATCGTTGCTCTTGGGTTCCATCGGGAACACGTCGACCGCCGCACCGTGGACTTTACCCGCCTTGAGCGCTGCCGCCAGCGGTTCGATTTCGACCACGCTGCCGCGCGAGGCGTTGATGAAAATCGCTCCGGGCTTGAGCGCGGCGATTTCCTTCTCGCCGATCATCCAGCGGGTAGCGGGCACGTCAGGGACGTGCAGGCTGACCACGTCCGAGCGGCCAAATAGTTCGTCGAGGCTTCCGACCTGGGAAGCGTTGCCCATGCCCAGCTTGGCGATGACGTCGTAATACAGCACGTTAAAGCCCAGCGACTCGGCGAGCACCGAAAGCTGCGCGCCGATGCTGCCGTAACCCACGATACCCAGCGTTTTGCCCCGCGCCTCGTGGGAGTTTTTGGCCGATTTCAGCCAACCGCCCTGATGCGCACGGGCGTTTTTCTCGGGAATGCCGCGCAGCAGCATGATAGCCTCGGCCAGCACCAGCTCGGCCACCGAACGGGTGTTGGAATACGGCGCATTGAACACCGCAATCCCGCGCGCAAGGGCGGCATTCAGGTCAACCTGATTCGTCCCGATACAGAAACAGCCCACGCCAACCAGCTTTTCCGCCTCGGCGAACACACGTTCGTTGAGCTGCGTGCGCGAGCGAAGCCCGATAAAGTGCACGTCGCGAATCTTCTCGATCAGCGTGTCTTCGTCAAGGGACGTCGACAGGTGCTCGATATTGGTATAACCGGCGTTATGAAAACTATCCACCGCGCTCTGGTGGATGCCCTCGAGTAGCAGGATCTTGATCTTGCTCTTGTCCAGGGACGTTTTGGCCATGGCTGAATCAACCTCTATGGACGGCGTAGCCGCGTATCGGTGCATGAAAAAGCACGGGGAAAGTGCGTCGTGAAGGGCGCCTATATTACCACAGCGGCGGCGTTTACGCGGGGGCAGGACAGATGAAAACTGTGCGCCTTGTTCATGAAACCAACGCATATTCGTCGCTGACGGGCAGACGCCACGGGGGGGAAGCGGTGTATACTCGGCGTTTTATCCGTCTGGTTTAACTTTTCAGCAGGCTTTCGCCCATGAGTGACACACAAACGTCAGCGCAGGATTTTGCCACGACGGTCGAACAGCTTGAATTGCTGGTAGAGCGTCTGGAAACCGGCGCGCTGTCGCTTGAGGATTCTCTGGCCGCGTTTGAACAGGGCGTGGGGCTGGCGCGGCAGGCACAAGCGCGGCTGGACGACGCCGAGCTCAAGGTACGCGCGCTTGGCGAAAACGGCGCCGGCGGGCTTGAAGTCACGCCGTTTGCCCCGCCAGCCGATGCCCGGGAGCCTGTCAGGGATGCCCCCCGGGGCAGCGATTCATCCAGTGAGGAGACCCCGCCATGGTAGCCGTTCATGCCGCCACGCCTGGCGCACGCCGAGAGGCCAGCAGCGCGCGCGTAGAAGCCACGCTTGCCGCACTGTTTGATGCCCGCCCGGCACCCGCGCCGCGGCTTGAGGCCGCCATGCGCCACGGACTGCTGGTAGGTGGCAAACGCCTGCGCCCGCTGCTGGTCTACCTGGCCGGGCAAGCGCTGGGAGCTGACGACAACGCGCTGGACGCTCCCGCTGCCGCGGTGGAGCTGATTCACGCCTACTCGCTGATTCACGATGACCTGCCGGCGATGGACGACGACGACCGGCGCCGGGGGCAACCCACCGTGCACAAGGCGTTTGACGAAGCCACCGCGATTCTCGCCGGCGATGCCCTGCAGGCGCTGGCCTTTGAGGTCATCGCCAGCACCGGCCATCCGCGGCTTGGCGCGCTGATACAAACGCTTGCCGCCAGTGCCGGGCGCGACGGCATGGTCGCCGGCCAGGCGCTGGACATGGCCGCCGTGGGCCAGTCCATTGACGCCACTGCGCTCGCCACCATGCACGCCCACAAAACCGGCGCACTGATTGAAGCGGCCGTGCGCCTGGGCGGGCTGACCGCGGTGGCCGAAAACGACCCGCGTCTTGAAGCGCTGGCCCGTTACGCCCGGGCCATTGGCCTGGCGTTTCAGGTACACGACGACGTGCTCGACGTGACCGGCGACAGCACTACGCTTGGCAAGGCTGCCGGTGCCGATGCCGCCAGGGACAAGCCCACCTATCCCGGCCTGCTGGGGCTTGACGGCGCCCGGTACAAGGCCCGGGAGCTGGTTGACGACGCCGTGGCCGCGCTCGCGCCACTTGGCGAACGCGCCGCGCCGCTGGCCGAGCTTGCCCGGTATATTATCGAACGCGACCACTAAGATTATTGAGCGCGACCACTGAGCCATGTCCATCAAACCGTGTCTATAAAGCCATGCCCATGAAGCTGTTCGACGAGATTCCCCGCGAGCGCCCGGCCACGCCGCTGCTCGACACTTTTGACCATCCCGCTGCGCTGCGCGCCATGACACCCGCCCAGCTTTCCCGGCTGGCCGACGAGCTGCGCGCCTACCTGTTGTATAGCGTGGGGGTTTCCGGCGGCCACTTTGGCGCCGGGCTGGGCGTGGTCGAACTCAGCGTAGCGCTGCATCACGTCTTTCATACGCCTCACGACCGGCTGGTCTGGGATGTAGGGCATCAGGCCTATCCACACAAGATTCTGACTGGCCGGCGTGAAGCCATGCTCGGCATTCGCCAGCACGGCGGGCTGGCAGCGTTTCCGCGCCGGGCCGAGTCCGGCTACGACACCTTCGGCGTAGGGCATTCCAGCACCTCGATCTCGGCCGCACTGGGAATGGCGCTGGCCGCCCGGGCCAAAGGCGAAGACCGCAAGGTGTGTGCCATCATCGGTGACGGCGCGCTCACCGCGGGCATGGCGTTCGAGGCACTGGCCCACGCCGGCCACGTCAATGCCAACCTGCTGGTGATTCTCAACGACAACGAAATGTCGATTTCGGAAAACGTCGGTGGCATGGCGACCTATCTGGCACGGATGCTGTCCAGTGCGCCGTATCTGAAAATGCGCGAAGAAAGCAAAAAGGTCCTCTCGCACCTGCCCGGCGCCCTGAGCCTTGCCAAACGTACCGAAGAACACATGAAAGGCATGGTCAGCCCGGCCACGCTGTTTGAAGAAATGGGCTTTAATTACGTCGGCCCCGTGGACGGTCACGATCTCGACACGCTTACGCGGACGCTGGATACCCTGAGCCGCGCCGACGGCCCGCAGTTTCTGCATATCAAGACCTGCAAGGGCAAAGGCTTTTTACCCGCCGAGGCCGACCCCATCGGCTACCACGCGATTACCAAGCTGGAAAAGCCCGGCGCGTCGGCCGGCGCCGCGGCCAAGCCCGCCCCACCGGCACCCGAAAAGCGCAAATACTGTGCCGTATTCGGCGAGTGGCTGTGCGACATGGCCGAAGCCGACCCGCGCCTGATCGGCATTACGCCAGCCATGCGCGAAGGCTCGGACCTGGTGCGTTTTTCGAAGGAATATCCCGCACGCTACTTCGACGTGGCGATTGCCGAACAGCACGCCGTGACGCTTGCTGCGGGCATGGCCTGCGAAGCGGCCAAACCGGTGGTAGCGATTTACTCGACCTTTCTGCAGCGCGGCTACGACCAGCTGATTCACGACGTGGCGGTGCAGTCGCTTGACGTGACCTTCGCCATCGACCGCGCGGGGCTGGTGGGCGAAGACGGCCCGACCCACCACGGCAGCATGGATCTTTCCTATTTGCGTTGCGTGCCGGGCATGGTAATTCTCGCTCCGGCGGACGAGGCCGAGTGCCGCGCCATGCTCAGCGCAGCCTACCATCACCCGGGGCCGGCAGCGGTACGCTACCCACGCGGTACCGGGCCGGGCGTTGCCGTGCCTGACCACCTTGAGCCCATTGCCATTGGCCGGGCGGAACGCTGTCGCGAAAGCCATGTCGGTATGAACGACGACACCAGCAGCGGCCCGCGCATTGCGCTACTCGCGTTTGGCAGCATGAACGGCCCGGCAGCCGCCGTCGCCGAGGCGCTGGATGCCACGCACCTCAACATGCGCTCAATCAAACCGCTTGACCGCGATGCCGTGCTGCACGCCGCCGATGAACACGAGCTGCTCGTCACGCTGGAAGAGAACGTGATTGCCGGCGGTGCCGGCAGCGCGGTAGGCGAGCTGCTGGCTGGCGAAGGCGTGCAAGTGGAAATGCTGCACCTCGGCCTGCCCGATACCTTTGTAGAACATGGCACGCCCGCCGAGCTTTTGGCCGACTGCGGGCTTGACGCCGCCGGCATCGAACGTGCGATTCGCCGCCGTCTAGCGACCGACTAACACGCCATGCCCGGCCGTTTAACGATCATTCCTTAACGCTTAACCCCACTCATTGACTGACACAACCTCAAGAGAGACGCCATGTTGATAATCACCCTGATCGGCGCCTTCATCGGCTACAAAATAGGCGGCCCGCTCGGCCTTTTGATCGGCGGCGGGCTGGGCTACTGGCTGGTCAAACGGCTGCGCCAGAAAATGGTCAGCAAGCTGGTCGGCGCCCAACAGCAGTTTCTGTCATCCACTTTTGCGGTGATGGGCTGCTTGTGCAAGGCCGACGGCCGCGTCTCCGAAGACGAGCTGGAAGCCTCACGCCAGCTGTGGGACAAGCTGCGCCTGAACGAGACCCAGCGGGCCAAGGCCCGTGCCGACTTCAACCGCGGCAAAGGCGACGACTTCGACCTTGACGCCGAGCTTGCCAGGGTGCGCCTGATGGCCAGCAGCCAGCCGGCGCTGCGCCAGCTGTTTTTGCAGGTACAGCTGACCGCTGTGGCCGCGGATGGCGAACTGCACCCCGCCGAGCGTGAAATGATCCTGCGCGTAGTGCGCGGGCTGGGCTGCTCCGAGGCCGAAATCGCCCAGGTGGAAGCCATGCTGCGCGGCGGCACCCACACTGCCGCCAACGAAGGACCGTCGCTTGAAGATTCCTACAAGGTGCTGGGCGTATCAAAAGACGCAAGCGATGCCGAGGTGAAAAAGGCCTACCGCAAGCTGATGAGCGAAAACCACCCGGACAAACTCGCCTCCAAGGGGCTTCCCGAAAGCATGCGCGAAGTCGCCAAGGAGCGCACCGCCGAAATCGGCAACGCCTACGAGCAGATTCAAAAAGCCCGGGGCAATGG
>NZ_JAKDUR010000017.1 GCF_030457605.1 Halomonas sp. | reverse complement strand
TCGCCGGCAGGCGCGTAAGAGCCGTCTTCACGGTGCACTTCATTGCCGGTAAGCCCCGGCGTGAATACGCAGGCCAGGTGCATGGTCTTGGAAGCACGCAGCAGATGGTCGTCGTGTTGATCCAGGATATAAATATCGCCCGGCTTGATCGGCCAGACTTTGCCGTCAGCCAGCGTTTCCACTTCGCCTTCACCTTCGATGCAGTAGACGGCTTCAAAGTGGTTCTTGTAATGGATATGGGTTTCGGTGCCCTCAAAAATCCGCGTGATATGGAATGAGCAGTTACCGCCATCGTCGGCCAGCGACAGGCGTGTGCTGTCCCAATTGCCGTTTTCTGCGGTCACTTTGCGGTCGGTTTTGCGTGCTTCTTCAAGGTTGCGAACGATCATGACAAGCTCCTGGAGAAATACGGCCCGCTAACGGGCCGCTGGCTTTTATTAACTGGCTAACTACATCGGCATATTACTTGCCGGAAAGCGCTGATGCTATGCTCCGGCTACATCTTTTACTGCCGACTCCAGAATATCCAGGCCTTTTTGCAGCTCGTCATCGGTAATAGTCAGCGAGCACAGGCACTTGACCACTTCGCCGTCCTGGCCGCTGGTCTCGATGATCAGACCGTTTTCGAATGCCTTGCCGGTAATCCTGTCGGCGATATCGCCGGTTTCCACGTCGATGCCGCGCATCAAGCCACGGCCACGCTCGGACGCCGGTATGCCAGCTTTGGTCAGCATCTCTGCAAGCTTCTGGAAGCGCTCTTCAACAATTTTGCCCTTGCGCTGGACGTCTTTTTCCAGCGCATCGTCGGACCAGTACTGCTTGAGTGCTGCCGTAGCGGTCACCATCGCCAGGTTAAAGCCGCGGAAGGTGCCGTTGTACTGGCCGGGCTTCCACTGATCCAGCTCGGGGCGCATCAGCACGTGAGAGAACGGCAGGCCAAAGCCGGAAAGCGACTTGGAATTGGTGACCATGTCCGGCACAACACCTGCATGCTCAAAGCTGAAGAATTTACCGGTACGTCCACAGCCTGCCTGAATGTCATCAATAATCAGCAGGATATCGTTGGAGTGGCAAATACTTTCCAAGCGCTTGAGCCAGTCAAGGCTGGAGACGTTAATACCGCCCTCGCCCTGCACGGTTTCGACAATAACCGCTGCCGGCACATCAAGGCCGCCAGACTTGTCGCCCAGCAGTTTTTCAAAGTAATCCAGGGTGTCGGTGGCTTCGCCCATGTAGCCGTCGAAAGGTACGAAGCTGCCGCCTACCGTCGGTACACCACCGGTGTTTTCGCGGAACTTGCGGTTACCCGTGGTCGCCAGAGCGCCCATGGTGACACCATGGAAACCGTTGGTGAATGCCACAATGTTGTGACGCTGCTTGACTTTGCGTGCCAGGCGAATGGCCGCTTCTACGGCGTTGGTACCGGTCGGCCCCGGCAGCTGAATCTTGTAGTCAAGGTTACGCGGCTTGAGGATAAGCTCTTCAAAAGCTTCAAAATATTCACGCTTGGCCGTTGTCCACATGTCCAGGCCATGCACCACGCCGTCTGTGGCCAGGTAGTCCACCAGCGCCTGCTTCAGGTGCGGGTTATTATGACCGTAGTTCAGCGTACCTGCGCCGGCCAGAAAATCGATGTACTCGCGGCCGTTCTCATCGGTCAGGCAAGCGCCCTGCGCCTTGGTGAAAACCACCGGAAAAGAGCGTGAATAGGTACGAACATTGGATTCCAAGCGTTCAAACGTTTCGGTCTGCATGAGCGACCTCCTTTTTAGATCGTGTTCCAGGCAATAAACAAAGCCAAACGCGCTAAAACGTGGCGCTTTGGTCGGTTGGATGAAGCGATTGATAGCATCCGCTATATGGCGCTTGTCTGAAAAGGCCCGATGCGCACAAGGTTTTCCGGATCGTGCTCGCCTCCCAGCTGCTCCGTCGAGAAATATTCACGACTGTTGAGCGGCGCCTGCCAACGTGCGGCCAGGCGACGAAAGAGCCCCCAGGATGCCAGATTATCCGGGGTAATAGTGGTTTCGAGGTGATGCACGTCGTGAAGTTCCGGACGCGTCATAACCGCCTCCACCAGCCGGCGGGCAAGCCCTGTGCCGCGCGCTTTTTCACCCACGGCGATCTGCCAGAGAAAATAGGTGTCTGGCGCGTTGTCCTTGACGTAACCCGATACAAAACCCACCACTTCTCCTTCTTCATTGGTCGCTACCGCGCAGGTGTCGCGAAACTGGGTAGCAAGCAAAAGATAGGCATAGCCTGAGTTAACGTCCAGCGGCGGACAGGATTTGATCAGTTCGTAGATACCCCAGCCGTCTTCGGCATTGGGCTTGCGAATAAACAGCGGCATCTCCGCGCGCCCTACCACGGCATCAGCAACGGTTGGCCGAACAAGGTCTGCGGATGGCGTAAACGGCTGTATTGGTCTGTTCATTGGCGTGCTTCGCTGTTGCGATGTTGAACTGATGATAACAGCAGCCCGAGCTGAATTCAAAAAACCTATTATTCACCAGCCTTCTTTCTATAATTATAAATTATAGTAGAAGACGTGATGTTCCCGGTTATCAGCGCCGGCTTAGCGTGCGCAGAGTGACAAACTCTTCCGCACCGGTTGGGTGTATCCCGATGGTGCGATCAAAGTCGGCTTTTTTGAGCCCCGCACGAACGGCAATAGCGATGCCCTGAATCAACTCCCCGGCATTTTCTCCAACCATGTGCGCGCCGAGCACCACATCGGTTTCATCATCCACCACCAGCTTCATCAGCGTACGCTCCTGGCTGCCGGAGAGCGTATGCTGCATGGCACGAAAATCGGTGCGATATACACGGACAGCACCGTTGCGCTCTCGTGCTGCCTCTTCCGTCAGCCCCACAGTCGAAATATTGGGATGACAGAATACGGCGGTAGGAATCGTATCGTAATCCAGCGGCGGCGGGGACTGTTGCCTGAAATGAGTATCCACCAGCTGCATGGCTTCCGCCAGCGCAACCGGCGTCAACTCTGGCCCGTGAATGACATCCCCCAGCGCAAGTACTGACGGCACGTGAGTTTCAAAGCGCTCATTGATCGGGATTTTGCCATACTCGTCAGGCTTGATACCCAGCGTATCCAACCCGAGTCCGTCAATATTGGCATGTCGGCCGGTTGCTGCCAGCACGGCATCCACTTCCAACTCTTCGCCGTCGGTCAGCGTAACGCGGTAGCCGTTATCGCCCTTTTCGATCTGAACGATATTGGCATTGAAATGCAGGTTAACGCCTTTCCGTGCCATTTCATCCCGGGTAAATTCGCGCACTTCATGATCAAAGCCACGCAAGAACAGATCCTGCCGGTATATCAGGTGGGTGTCGCTTCCCAGCCCGTTGAAAATGCTGGCAAACTCTACGGCAATATAGCCACCGCCGAGCACCAGAAAGCGCTCGGGGAATGTTTCCAGGTCAAACACCTGATTGGAATCAATGGCGTATTCACAGCCGGGAAAGTCCGGCACCCACGGCCAGCCGCCGGTGGCTACCAGTATTCTGGCTGCACTGATGCGCTGTTCGCCCTGATCACTGCGCAGCATGACGGTATGCTTATCCATTACCGTAGCGCGAGCATTGAACAGCGTTACCTCTGCACCTTCCAGCAGGCGCTGGTAGATACCGTTGAGACGCTTGATTTCCCCTTTCTTGTTTTCCCGGAGCGTCATCCAGTTAAACGTGGCCGGCGCTTCAAGCTCCCAGCCAAATCCCGCCGCATCGTCAAAGCTGTCGTGAAAATGCGCCGCATAGGAGTAGAGTTTTTTCGGTACGCACCCCACGTTGACGCAGGTGCCACCCAGGTATCGATCTTCGGCAATGCCCACGCGCACGCCTTCGGCAGCCGCCATGCGTGCTGCTCGCACTCCGCCGGAACCGGCGCCGATAACAAAAAGGTCATACTCATAGGATGCTGCGTCTGCCATTATATGCTCCTGTGTGATTGTGTCGGCGGCACTCCGCCTGTCACGCTAGCAGCGTCGGCCGGCGCCGTCACTGGTTGCCCCTGTTACCATTTTATCCTGTTAACTTATGACCCTGCTGCGTGATCTTGCGCGTATCATTGTCATGCAGACTCTTTTCACTAAAGCCATTGCCAGAGAAAGCCAATGTCAGACTCGCTGAACCACCTCCTGGACAATAACCGCGAATGGGCCGAACAAATCTGCCAAGACGACCCGGACTACTTTGCCCGCCTGTCGCGGCAGCAAAATCCTGATTACATGTGGATCGGCTGCTCGGACAGCCGCGTGCCGGCCAACCAGATCATCGCCCTGCCGCCTGGCGAGGTGTTTGTTCACCGCAATGTGGCCAACCTGCTCAACCACACCGACATGAACGCCCTTTCCGTGGTGCAATACGCCGTGGACGTACTCAAGGTCAAGCATATTCTGATCGTGGGGCACTATGGTTGCGGCGGGATCAAGGCGGCCATTGAAGGCGGCGAGTGCGGGATGGTGGACTACTGGCTGCACTCGGTTCGCGAGCTGTATAACCGCCACCGCGACTCCCTTGATCATCTGCCGATCCCCGAGCAGGTGGACCGCATGTGCGAGCTTAACGTCAAGGCGCAGGTCAACAGCCTGTGTCGTACCAAGATCCTTCAGCGTGCCTGGCAGCGTGGCGAACACGTCGCCGTTCACGGCTGGGTTTACGGGCTCAGCGACGGCCTGGTCAAAAACCTCAACTGCACGGTCACCGGGTTGGACCAGGTAGAAACCCTATACCGCATTGACCGTCTGACACCCAGCGACTAACACCACGCCGCCATGTTGTTATCCCGCCGGGCAGCTGACGCCGGTGCCTTTCAACCCGCAGTAGCCCTGCGGGTTTTTTGCCAGATATTGCTGGTGGTAACCCTCGGCGTAATAAAAACGTTCAAGCGGTTTGATTTCGGTGGTGATATCGCCACGCCCGGCCTGGTTCAATGATTGCTGAAAGGCCGTCACACTCTGCTCGGCCGCTGCCTGCTGGGCATCCGTGGTGGTCAGGATGACCGAACGGTATTGTGGGCCGATATCGTTACCCTGGCGGTTGCCCTGGGTCGGGTCGTGGTTCTCCCAGAACGTCTTCAGCAGGGTATCCACACCGATCACCGCAGGGTCATATACCACCTGTACCACTTCGGCGTGCCCGGTACGGCCGGTGCAGGTTTCCTTGTAGGTAGGGTTGGGCGTCCGGCCACCGGCATAACCTGCGGCGGTAACAATAACGCCGGGCAGCTGCCAGAAAAGTCGCTCGACTCCCCAGAAGCACCCCATCCCCAGTACGATTACCTCATGCTCCGCCGCAAACGGCGGATGCAACGATGCACCACTGACGGCATGTGTCTCGCTGGTAGTAATAGGCGTATCGCGGCCGGAAAGCGCGCCTGCAAATAGTGTCATAACGCTGTCCTCTATAGATGATTCATGTGGCTATCGCCGGTTCTTTGACCGCCACCTTCGGCGACGGTTTCGCCTAGTTGCCGGATTTCATCACCTGCGGGTCGCCCTCGCGGCTGAACTGGTAAATCAGATCCACCGCCTGATTGGCGCCGGACACTGCCTGCAGATACAGATTGCGCCACAAGGTATAGCGCAGCGTTAGCTCGGCAATGGGGGAAAAAATGCCCACCCCATAGCTGATCCGCAGCTTATCGCTTAGCTGGCCGCTTAGGGCCACCTGGCTGTCGTCGCCGGCCCCGGTAGTATCCAGAGTCAAATCATCGATACCGAAAGCCTCACCCACCGAGCCTACCGCACCGCCGGCGCGTCCCAGCGACATGCCGATCAGCGCGGTGGTCAGGGCGCTATCGACGCCGCCGCCGGAGGCATCCGGTGCGCGACCGCGCAGCAGGTAGGACAGCGCCCGGGTTTCATCCATGGCCGGTTCCGAGAAAATCGAAATATTGGGTTCGGCGGCAATGCCGGTCACACGTACACCGGCAATCACGTCATCTTCGGTAATGTCGGGATTGCGGATCGCCTCAAAATCCAGCGACGGCAGGCCCGGCGGGCCGCTGAAGTAGATCTTGCCGCGACGAATCAACAAATCCTGACCAAATGCCTGGAAGCGCCCGTCGACCAGGTTTACATCGCCAAACAGCTGCAAACCACCGCTGTTCTGGCGCACCTCAAGCGAGCCCCCAAGCCCTGACTCCAGTCCATAGGCCGACAACTGCATATCGCCGCCCAGCGTGATAGTGATACGCACGTCCATGGCCATGCCTGCACTTGCCAGCTCGTCGGCGGCACTGGGCGTGTTGGGATGAGCCGCGCGGCGCTTTTCGGCCAGGCGCTCCGCCTCTTTATCCTCGCGCTCGGTGATGATGACCTCATCCGCGCTTGGCGTGGTGGCCGAGCTGGGGATTTCACCCACTTCCAGACGCGCCCAGGGGACGTTAACGTTGCCTCGCACCCGTAGCCGCTCGGGCGTGACGCGAATCTGAATATCCGGCGACGCTTCCAGACGGCCAAACTGCGGCAGCGTCACCAGCAGCGGCGAAGCGGCGTTGAGATCCACGTTCACACGCCACGCATCACCGCCGGGCCAGACGGCATCACCATCGATATCCAGCCGGCCGCGTTCGGCGGCCAGAAAACCATCGATACTGCCACGTTCTCCGTTGAATGCCACCTTGACCTCGCCATCGGGCACGGTGACGGGAATATCCGGCCCGGCGACGTTAATGCCGGTCAGCTCAAGCGCTCCCTGCAAGTCGGGCTTTTGCGTTGTGCCGGTAATATTGACGTTACCGTCCAGCGTGCCGGCAAACTCGGTCATGCCTACTACCAACGGCCGGTAAGGCGCCAGTTCTATCGCGTTGATGGCAAGCCCGCCATCCATGGTGCCGGCCCCCAGCGGATCATCCACGGCCACGTTCAGCGTGGCGTCACCCGCGTTGGCAAGCGACAGCGTCACGTCCGCGCCGGCCTCACTGGGCGTGGCCTTGAGTTGGGCATCCAGATTGATGCGCGGCAACTCAACCGGCTGGCCGTAATCATTGAGCGCGGTGATCGAAAGCTCGCTTGCCAAGTCGCCGTCCGCTTGCCAGCGGGCACCGCCCGCCGACCACGAGGCGGCGAGATCTGCAGTGGTATCGCCGCTTAGCTGCCAGCCTTCGGGCAGAAAGGGCTCGGCGGCTTCCATGGGCACTTCGCGCAACGCAAGCGCAGCGCTGCCCTGCTCGGCGGAAGCCGTCAGCGGTTTTGTCGAGCACACCACGCCGCCCTGCTCGCGGCGCAGGCAAAACGGTGTCAGCTGCAGCTCACCACGATCCAGCCGGTAGCTGATATCCAGCGGTGATTCCAGACGAATATCTCCGGCGCTGGAACCCACTTCCAGCGGTGAAAGCGTCGCCTGATAGTGGCTTTGTGCCTGATTCAGGCCGCCGTCCAGTGCCAGCTGCGCACGGTTCAGCATGTCATTGTCCGTACCGCCTTGCGCCTCAAGCGTAAGCCGGTGCTGTGACAGCTTGCCGTCAAGGTCAAGGGTGGCGCTATCCAGCGCCTGGCCACCGGCATCAACCCCGGCAAGTTCAAGGCCTACGTCAAGCGTCGGATCATCAATGCCGCGCACCTCGGCCTTCAGGCGCATCCGCTGTAGCGTATTCTGGGCAAAGCGCAGCGTATTCCCCTCCAGATTGGCGACGATTTCCGGCGCGGCGAAGCTACCCCGGGCGGTGATGTCGCCGGTCAGAGTGCCACCCAATTCTGATGAAATGCTGTCCAGTTCGCGCAGGTTGATGTCGGCATCCAGCGTGATGCTTTCTTCGCTGACCTTGCCGCTGGCCGTCAGGCGGTTGTTGCCCTGGGCGAAGTTCAGCCGGCGAATGTCCAGATTCAGATTGCTGTTGGCCTCAAGCGCTGCTTCAAGCGTCAGCGGGTAACCCTGCAACTTGCCGCCAATATCCAGCGAGGGAATGGCAATCGCCCATTGGTCATCCAGCTGACGCACGCTCAGCTCGGCGTTGCCGCTTAGCCGGCCTTCCAGCGCATCCACAAACTGGTTGGGGTCAAAATCATCAAGCGCAAGCGTGGCATTGACGTTAAACGGTGCCAGCCATTCCACCCGCCCCTGGCTGATCAGGCTGCCGTCACCGGTATCTACCGTCAGCGGCTCCCAGGCAAAGTGGGTAATATCGCCGCTGCCGGAAAGCGATACGTCGGTTTGCGGCACGCCTGGCCCTTCGGCCTGAAACGATAACCGGGCGCTGTAGGCTTCAAGACTGCCCCTGGCCGAAAGATCCAGCGACCGCAGATGATAGGGATCAATGTCCGCAGTGGCCGGAGTCTCTTCCGCGCCCTTGTCCGGCAGCGGTTCCGGCGCAGGCACCGGGGTTGCCTGAATGGCGGCACCGGCATTCACCGCGGTACTTTCGGCCAGCGCGGCGGCGTCCCGAAATGGCAGCGGCCACTGCAGTGAATCGCTTTGCAGGCGCAGCTCAAACGGAACCGAGGGAGCCAGCAGGTTGGCACTAGCCGTAAAACGCGCGTTCACCGTGCCACTGGCGTTAAGCTCGGCTTGCAGATCGTCAAGCGCGCCGGACAGTTCAAGGGTCAGTTCTTCACCGCTCAACTCGGGCATCAACTCGGGCAAAAACAACACAACGTGGAGCTTCGCCGACAGCGGGTAGGCATTACTGAGCGTGGTGTTGGCATCCAGCCGTGCGCTGGCGTCCGGCGTCACCAGATTGAACTGGGTCAACGTAATCTGTTCGCCGTCGCCCTCAAGCCCCAGGCGCAACTCGTTGACGGTATACTCGGCAGCACCACTGACGACAAAGTCATCCACCTCGAGCTGTTCCAGGTTGACGTTGACCGGCAACGTAATAGTGGGCAGCTCAATGGGCTTGCGTGCCGCAATGGCCTCGTCCGGCGGCAGCGCCTCTGTCTCGGGGGCGGCCTCGGTATCAACCGGCATTTGCAGCGCAATGGCTGCATCGATGCCTTCAGCAAACAGCGGTGTATCCACGTTTTGGGTTAAACGCACTCCGGGGCTGGGCGGCAGATACAGGCGCGGTTTGACGAGCTTTGTCGGGGCGATGTTGATTTCGCCGCCCGAGGCGCTCAGCGCGCTTTCAAAATGTGACCAGCCAAGGCGAGTACCATTACCCAGCTGAACGCTGATGTTATCCAGCGCAAGCTTGCGCAGCTCGATGGGGAACGGCAGTGAAATCTCGCCAGCGGGCGCCTGTTCTTCCGGCTCGGGAGGCGGCGCTTCAGCCTCGCCGGACGGCGACAGGCGAATATCGGCATCCACCACGCGGAGCGTGTCCAGGCAAAGCTTGCCGGAAAGCAGGCAGTCATCCGCCCAGACCAGCTCAAACTCGCCGATGCGAGCGTTTACGCCAAAAGCGTCCATGGCAAAGCCCTGCAGACGAAAATCATCCAGCAGCCCGCCCTCGTGATACTCAACGCTAATCACGTCGTGCTTTTCTGCCTGAGACAGCAAAAAGCCGGTGCCCCAGGGGGCAAGCACCAGACCCAGAACCAGCATGAGTAATGCCAATAACCATAAGGGCAGCCAGATCAACAGACGAAACAGGCTCCAGCCGAACAGCCATAGCCGCTGCCGGGTGCTCAGTAGTTGCACACGCTTTCGTGCAGGCTTGCGAGAACGCTTGTCAGGCGTTGTTTGAACGTCGGACACTGACGTCTCCTAGAATTCCGGGCCGATGGAAAAGTGCAGCCGCCAGTCGTTGTCGTCATCGTCAAACGGGTGTGCTACGTCAAGGCGAATGGGACCCACGGGCGATATCCAGCGCACCCCCAGCCCCGCACCGGTTTTGAGGCCATTCGGCCCCCAGCTGTCAAAAGCGTCACCGGTATCCACAAAGGCAGCGCCCCACCAGTCACCCGTCACGTTGCGCTGATACTCGGCGCTGGCCGTCAGCATCTGCTGGCCACCACGCAGTTTGCCTTTGGCGTTGCGCGGCGACAGGCTTTCGTAGGAATAACCGCGTACGCTGTTGTCGCCGCCGGCAAAAAAGCGTAGCGACGGCGGTATTTTGTCAAAGTCATCGGTTTCAATGGCACCTATGCCAACCCTGCCGACAAAGCGGTTTTTATCCCCCAGCATGCGAATCCACTGGGTGTCGCCGGTCAATCGCAGGAATTGCGCATCGGAGCCCCAGGCGGTATCGGAATACTCGATGGAAAGCTGCTGACGATCGCCCCAGGTGGGAAAGCGCTGCTGGCGCGTACGCGTGCGCGTCCATTGAATCCCGGGATAATAGATGAAGACTTTTTCACTCTCTCCGCCCTGGGTAAAGTCCTCATAGGTGGTACGCACATAAATCGACTGTTCCCAGTCGTTGTCGAACTTCCAGCGCCGGGCGAGCTCAACGGTGCCTTCCAGAGAATCCGTATCACCGTCATCGAGATTCTTGATGCCGTATTGCAGCCGGTAGCTGTCACGCAGCGGATCTTCCAACGGCACGCTGTAGGTGCCCGAGAAGCGTTGTTCCGGTGCGGAAATATACAGGTCATGATCAAGGCTGTGGCCATAGCGATTGATCCACGGCTGATCCCACCCGAATCGCATGCGTGGCCCCACGTCGGTGGCATAGCCAACGCCAACTTCAAACTGGTGGCGATCGGCCGGTTCTACCACCACATCAACCGGCAGCTGGGTATTATCCTGACGGTACAGCCGCATAGCGCTACTCAGCGCTTCCCGTTCGAGTCGTGCCGCTGCGGGCGGCGCGTTTGACAACCCGCCTTGCTGGCCACCCAGGGCTGCCCGGTTCCACCAGTTCTGCGTTCCTTCTGAAGGAGCAAGGGCCAGCTCCTGAATGCTGTCAAAACGCGGGCGTACCATGACCGAGCTAAACCAGCCGGTTTCGGCCAGCCGCTGATTGTATTCGGCGATAGAGCGCGCCAGGTAGGGTTCGCCCGTATCAAAGGTGCGTATGGCCTCAAGCCGCGACGGCTCGATGTGGCTACCGCTGACAACCACATCACCAAAGCGGTAGCGCGGGCCGCTGTCAAAATCCAGGTACAGCCGCGCGCTTTGCTTGTAGGGACGCACTTCCATGCGGTGCCTGGCAAACCGCCAGTCAAAATAGCCACGTTCCAGCGCCGTTGCAGAAAGCTGCCCGCGGAGCTTATCCCAGGGGGCATGACGCAGCGGGTCGCCTTCCTTGAGCGGAAAGTCGTCTACTGCTTCACGAAACGGTGGGTCGTTCTTGGCATCACCTTCCAGGGTGATAGCAAGTGTTTCGATGCTCACCCGCTCTCCGGGCTCAATCGCCACGCCTACCTTCTTCTTGTTGTCTTTTCCGGCTACCGTCACGTTGATCCGGGGCTCGTAATAGCCGTATACGCGCATGGCTTCGCTGCTGCGGCGCTGGACCTCGCCTTTCAGGCGCGTTTCGGTGTATTCGTCGCCCTCCAGGTTCTTCAGATACGCTTCGATGTTGGCCGTGACTTCATCATCGACGCCTTCGACCGATGCATTCAGGCCCAACGCCAGCGGTGCGACGCACAACAGCGGCAGCGCAGCACAGCGCGCAAGCCAGCCGGCGCCTTGTCCTCGGTGGTAGTTTTCCATCGCGTGCATCCTGACCCTTCGAGGGCGTAACAATTAACGCAGCATTTCAAGCTGCGCGCTGAAAGCCAGCTGCGCCTGACGTATCTGGCGCATGTCGCTTTCCAGGGCATCCAGCCGGCTGCCCGGCGCATCACCCAGCGACTTGCGGCTTTGCTCAAGGGCAGTAATGTCGTCTTCCAGCGCGTCAAGTCGTTCGTTAAAACGCTGGTTAAGCGCGGCAATGCGCTTTTCGTCAGCGGCGGCATCGCGTTTGGCTCGCCGCTCAGCGGTATCCGCAAGGTGGGCCATGTCATCGCTGAGCTGCTCGTGTTCGCTCGCTGCGGTTTTCTCCAGCGAATCAAGCGATGCGTTCAACGCAGCCAGCTGGTCATCGCGCAGGCTTGCTGCCGTTTGCTGTTCCTTGACCTGTTGTAGCAGCGCTTCGATGGCCTGTGCCGAGACCCTGTCTTCGCTGGCCGGCACCAGGCTCAAAAGCTCTTCGCGGGTGCGACTGAAGTGCATCGCCAGCTGCTCCTGCTCCTGAAACAGCGTGCTGACCTGAGCTTGTACCAACGCTAACTTATCCTGTACATCACTGTCACCCGAGTCCAGGCGTGCATGCATGTTGGACACGTTGCCGCTAACCTGTTCAAGCTCGCCCAGCAGCCGCTCGCGCTCAAACCAGAAACCGGCCGCCAGGGCAGCCATGGCAGCAATCAACACCAGCACCAACAGCCATAACGGCCACAGGCGTGGCTTTCTGGGCTGGCGCAGGTGGCGCGCATTGAGGCTTTGGTCAACGTCGGGAACGATACGCGAAGATGCGGCGGATTCTGACATGAACTCTCCTTACGGCCTTTTTGCGACACCCCGGGCAGGTGCCGGATCGGCGCGGCGGCCTATTCCCCGATAGTAAAGCCCACAGCTTGCCACAAAGCCGGGATCATAAATATTGCGCCCGTCCAACACCAGCTTAGCGCTTAATGCTTGTGCCAGCCGCTGCCAATCCGGATTCCAGTAGGTTTTCCATTCGGTTACCAGCATCAGCGCATCGGCACCGTTGCAGGCTTCGCAAGGATCCCGGGTAAATGTCACCAGGTCGGCGCGCTCACCTATCGCCTCCATCAGCGCAGGCACGGCGGCGGGATCATGCAATCGCACCTTGACGCCCTGCGCCCACAGCGCGGCCAGCAGCGTCAGCACCGGCGCGTGGTCAATACGCGCGGTGCCGGGTTTGAAGGCCGCGCCCCAGATGGCCACGGTCCTGCCCTGCAGGTTGCCGTCAAAGTGGGCCCAGAGCTTGCGAAACAGCGTCTCTTTTTTCTGCTCGTTGATATCCATCACACGGTCGAGCAACGCCGAGGCGCGCCCGCTGGACGACTGCACGTCGGCCAGGCGCATAAGGTCGCGCGAAAAGTTCGGCCCGCCAAAACCGCAGCCGGGATACAGATACTCAAACCCGATGCGGGTATCCGCACCCATGCCCTGACGCACATCTTCCACGTCAACGCCCAGGGTGTCGGCAAGGCCGGCGATTTCATTCATGTAGCTGATACGGGTGGCCAACATGCCGTTGATGGCCAGCTTGGTCAGCTCAGCGGCGCGACGCGGCATACGCTGAAACACTTCACTACGCCGGTTGAAGGCGCGCAACAGCTCGCGCACGTGGCGCTCGCCCTGGTCATCGTCACAGCCCAGCAGCCAGCGTGCGGGGCGGGTAAACGTCGCCCAGGCCCGCCCTTCTTCAAGCATGTCGGGCAGCGCTACGCCCAGATGACGGCTGCCCAGCTGATGCTCCAAGCGCTCGGTCTCGCCCACGGGGAAAGTGGAGTTGTTGACCAACACCAATCCGGGGCAGCGTTCAAGGGTCGGATGCGCCAACAGCGCAGCGGCATCTTCGCGCTGGGCCGGAGACAGGCTCAGCCATAGCGTATCGGCATATTCAAGCGCCTGGTCCGGGCCGTCCACCACAGCCAGGTGACCGTCAGCCAGACCCTGTTCAAGCTGCTCGAACAGTTGCGGTTCACGGATCAGCCAGTCGGCCTGCCGAAGAGCCGGCCAGGGCTGCGAGGCGTGCGGCAGCCAGCTGACGTGATGCCCTACCCAGGACAGTGCAGCCGCAGCGGTTGCCGCTCCCAGTTCGCTACCGTACACAAAAACCTGCATGCCTAGTCTCCCTGATGGTAGCGTGAGAGCAGCGCGTTGAATGCCTCACCCAATGACGGGTGGCGCCGGCCCAGGGCCAGCGTAGCCTCCAGATACCCCAGCGGCTGGCCGCAATCGTAGGTCACCCCCTGCATGCGATAAGCCTGTACGCTATGCCGGGTACGCAGCCGTTCGATGGCATCGGTCAGCTGAATTTCATCGCCGGCGCCCGGCGGCGTTTCAGCCAGCAGTGAGAATATCTCGCCGGGCAGTGCATAACGCCCGATCACCGCCAGATTGGACGGAGCGGCGTCGCGTGCAGGTTTTTCCACCATGCCGGCAAGCGATGCGGCATGCCCCGGTGCGGGTGCGTCACCTTCGGGCGCCACAATGCCGTAGCGCTCAACGTGCTGCCACTCGACTTCTTCCACCATCAGCTGCGCCGCTTTTGTGCGCTCGAACGCCGCCAGCATGCCGCCAAGGTCGTTCGCGCCTGTCGTTTTGCTGCCGGCGTTATCAACCAGCACATCGGGCAGCAGTACGGCAAAGGGCTCGTCATCGCCAATCACCGGGCGGGCGCAGAGCACCGCGTGGCCCAGCCCCAGGGGCTCGCCCTGGCGTACGCTGATGACGTTGACATCAGCAGGCACAATATGGCGGATACTTTCCAGCAGTGCATGTTTGCCCTTGGCTTCAAGGCTGGCCTCAAGCTCGGCGTGGGTATCAAAGTGATTTTCAATCGCGCTTTTGCTGGCACTGGTGATCAGTACAATATCGCGGATACCCGCGGCCACGGCCTCTTCCACCACGTATTGAATCACCGGACGATCAACCACGGTGATCATTTCCTTGGGGATCGCCTTGGACGCGGGTAAACAGCGGGTGCCGAAACCGGCAACAGGAAGTACAGCCTTGCGAATCATAGCGGTCCTTAATCGTGCTTTCCGGTCATGCTTTCCGGTCCGGGAGTGGTTAGAATGGCCATCATACACGACACATTGCCTTCCAGGAGCCGCTACATGCACGCCAATACCGAGGACGCCCCGCGCGGCAACGTCGATGCCGCAGAAGTCGCCAAGTTTGAAGCGCTGGCCGACAGCTGGTGGGATCGTGATGGCGATTCCAAACCGCTACATGACATCAACCCGCTGCGCCTGGACTTTATCGACGCACGCGCCGGGCTGGCCGGCAAGCGCGTACTGGACGTAGGCTGCGGCGGGGGTATTTTAAGCGAAGCCATGACACATCGCGGTGCCGAAGTGACGGGAATCGACCTGGGGCATGCCCCCCTTGAGGTGGCCCGTCGCCACGCCGCCGAAAATGCCGTCAACGTCCACTATCGTCACGTGGCCGTCGAAACATTGGCCGAGGAGCTTCCCGGCGAATTTGACGTTGTGACCTGTATGGAAATGCTGGAACACGTCCCGGATCCGGCCTCCATCATCACCGCCTGTAGCCGGCTGGTACGCCCCGGCGGACACGTGTTCTTTTCCACGCTCAACCGTACGCACAAGGCTCGGGCGCTGGCCATTTTCGGCGCTGAATACGTGCTTCGAATGCTCCCCCGTGGCACCCACGATTACACCAAATTCATCCGCCCATCGGAAATGGCGGCCTGGTGCCGTCAGAGCCGATTGGCTGTCGATGAACAAACCGGACTGACCTATAACCCACTGACGCAACACTACCGGCTCACGCCTGGCGATGTGTCGGTGAACTACATGATGGCCTGCCGCAAACAGGAAGACGCCTGATGCTCGCCTTGCCTGAAGCCATATTGTTCGACCTCGACGGAACGCTGGTGGATACCGCACCGGATCTGGCTGCCGCTACCAACGTTCTGCGCCGGTATCACGGCCTCGACTCACTGCCGTTTGAGGTCATTCGCGGCCAGGTTTCCAACGGCGGCAGCGCACTGGTAACGCTGGCCCTTGGGCTGGATGTTGCACACCCCGACCACGCGGCCTCACGTACCCGCCTGCTGGACGCTTACGAGCAGACGCTCGCCATTCACAGCCGGGTATTTACACCGCTGGATGTCTGGCTGAATGACTGGCAACAGCAAAGTCGCCCCTGGGGGATTGTAACCAATAAACCCCGGCGCTATGCCGAGCCGTTGATTGAAGCGCTGGCGCTGCGTCCCGGCGCGCTATTGTGCGCCGACGACCTGACCGTGAAGAAGCCCGCACCAGAGCCGCTTTGGGAAGCCGCAAGGCGCCTGGGAATAGCGCCGGAGGCATGCTGGTACGTAGGAGACCACGTGCGTGACATGGAGGCCGCCCGGGCTGCCGGCATGACCGCCGTGGCCGTGGGCTATGGCTATATCAGTGAGGGGGATGATTACCGCCAGTGGCCGGCAGACGTCTGGTTTGACGACTGCGCGGCACTGGTCAAGGCGCTTGACGCCTTTTAGGTATGCGGCGATTCAGGTACGCGGTGGCTGGGCGTCGATTTTCTGGCCGTTAGTGCCACGGCTATCCGGCCCCATCAGCCACAGGTAGGTTGGCAGGATATCTTCCGGCGTACGCAAGCTATCGGGATCTTCGCCGGGAAACGCACTGCGGCGCATCTGCGTACGCGTCGCCCCCGGATTAAGCGTGTTCACGCGTATCGGGTATTGGTTGTCCATCTCATCGGCCAGGACTTCCATAAAACCTTCAGTAGCGAACTTCGATACCGAATAAGCCCCCCAGTAGGCGCGCCCTTTGCGCCCCACGCCGGACGACGTGAAAATAACCGAAGCGTCTGCTGATTCTTTCAGCAACGGCAACAGCGCCTGGGTCATCCACACCGGGCCGTTGACGTTGACCTGCATGACCTGCTCCCAAAGCTCGGGATTGTACTGCTCGAAAGGCGTAATACGCCCCAGCAGGCCGGCATTGTGCAAAATACCGTCCAGGCGGCCAAATTCCTGATATAGGGTTTCCGCCATATCCTGGTAGTCGCCATGGGTAGCACCTTCAAAGTTCAGCGGAAAAATGGCCGGCTGTGGCCCTCCTGCCGCTTCGATGGCGTCATAGGTGCTTTCCAGCTTGGCAATGGTGCGCCCCAGCAAAATGACCGTTGCCCCGTGACGCGCATAGGCCAGCGCTGCAGCTCGGCCAATACCGTCACCGGCGCCCGTTACCAGCACAATGCGCTCTTCCAGCAGATCAGCCGCAGGCTGGTAGTCTATCTTGCAGTTCATAGTGCCCCTTGAAGAAGTACCCGTTGAAAAACGCGCCGCCTGTCAACTGGCCGACTGGCGTAAAAAATCGCTGGCAAGCCCCGCCGCAGTGCTCTGCGGGTAGTCGTCTTTTACCTGCTCCAGCAACGCCTGACTGCGTTCAGCATCCCCCTGGCGTGCTTTCACCAGGCCGAGCTTATACAGCGCGTCAGGCACTTTGCTGCTGTCGGCATACTTGTCGATCACGCGGGTAAAGGCCTGCTCTGCCGCGTCCAGGTTATCCTCCGACGCATGCAGCTCGCCCAGCCAGTAATAGCCGTTGGGCGTCAGGCGAGTGTTCGGATGCTCGCTGACGAACTGCTCAAACGCGTCAATGGCCTGATCAAAGTCTCGCGCCTGCACATGGGCAAACGCCGCCTGATAATCCTCTTGCGCAGCGGCACTTGTAGTTGATGAAGATGCTGATGCCGAGTCCTCCGGTGTATCGGCATTTTCAGGTTCCGTATTTTCCGACTCGTTGGTTTCGACATCGTCCTCGCCGCTGGCGCCGGAACTGCCTGAGCCGACGTTACCTGAGCCGGCATTGGCGCTGCCGGTACTGGCAGCGCGGGAAAGACGGCTATCCAGGTCAAGATAACGCTGCTGAGACTGGTTGCGCAGCTTTTCAAGCTCGTGGCGCAGCTCTTCTACCTGGCCTTGCAACTGCTTGAGTTCGCGCTGATGCTCCTGTACCTGATTGAACAATACCAGGCTGCCTGATGAGCGGGTTTCAGTTTGCTCATAAAACCCGTTTGAGGAGCCCGATATATCCTGAACAGAAGGCTGCTGTGCCCAGACGCTGGCAGGCAATACGGCGCACGCAAGCGCCAGGCACCAGGGTGCCCGCGCCTGCGTACCGCACAGCCTCTCCATGACATGTCTGAGACGGTAGTTAAGACTGTGCTGCATGATTACTCCCGTGGGGCTTTCGCCGGCTGGCGCATCCCTGTCCGGTTAATAGCTGAACTCGACACGACGGTTTTTGGCATAAGCGGATTCGCCCTGACCGCGCGTGGCCGGACGCTCTTCACCGTAGCTCACGACACTCATCTGTGAAGCGGACACACCCTGCACACGCAGAAAACGCTGAACCGCATTGGCGCGACGTTCGCCCAGTGCCAGGTTATATTCCCGGGTACCGCGCTCATCGGTGTGGCCTTTCAGCACCACCTGGGCGCTGGAGTTGGCACGCAGATAGCGCGCATGCGCCATGACCACCGACTCGTACTCGCTTTTGATGGTATCGCGGTCAAACTCGAAGTAAATGGTGCGTACGTCAGGAATGCGCGAATCGGCCTGCTGGCCAACGCCACCGTTTGTGCCGCTACCGTACTGGCCGCCGGTGCCCGTACCTGACGTGCCGGCACCGCCAGTTCCCGTTCCGGTGCCCTGCTGACCGCTGTAGGACTCGCCGTTTTGCGTGCCGCCGGTGCTGGAACACCCGGCAATCACGACAATGGACAAGGCCACGGCACACGAGCGCGCCAATGTTTTAAGCGGCACATTACGCAAGGATGCGATGGCTGAAGAGCTGCTTGTTGAAGACCTGTTTGTGAAAGACATGGTGTCACTCCTTGGCTGAGTTTTCTGGCGAAGTTGTTGGATTGCTTGCCTGACTATAGAAACGGCGACCACGCAGGCTCTCGCACGTCTCCCTGAGCGGCAGGCAGGCGGAACGAAGAACGCCCATCAACGGATACCGCGCTGAGCACGCCCTGTCCACCCTGCTGGGTAGCAAAGAGTACCATGGTGCCGTTGGGTGCAATACTGGGTGACTCGTCGTGAGTGGATTCGCTCAGTACGACCAGGCGACCCGAGTCCAGCGCCTGACGTGCTACCTGATACCCGTTTTTGGAGCGGTGCACCATGAAAATCTGCTCGCCATCCGGCGAGAACCTGCCCCGGGCGTTGTATTTACCGGTAAACGTCAGGCGTTCGGCGTTGCCACTGCCCAGCGTATAGCGATAAAGCTGCGGGCCGCCGCTGCGGTCTGACGTAAACAGCAGGCTGCCGCCATCCGGCGCCCAGGAAGGCTCGGTATCAATGCTTGAATTATTGGTCAGGCGTTGAATCCCGCGATCCGCCAGATTCATCACGTAGATTTCGGGCTGGCCGTCCTTGGACAACGACATGGCCAGCTTACGTCCGTCAGGCGACCACGCGGGCGCCCCGTTGATACCTTCGAAGTCGGTCAGCTTGACCCGCTGTCCGCTGGCGACCTGCTGCACGTAAATAGCCGGCCGTTCGCTTTCAAAAGAGACATAAGCGAGCTTCTGGCCATCCGGTGACCAGGCTGGCGACAGAATCGGTTCATCCGACGTCAACACCTGCTGGCTGTTATGACCGTCGGCGTCTGCCACATAAAGCCCGTAGTCGATATTGTCACCAACGCCCTGGGCGGTAACGTAGGCAATACGCGTGGAAAACGCGCCGCGAATATCGGTAATAGCCTCGAAGACTGCATCACTGATGCGATGTGCCGCGCCACGCAGGCTGTTGCCGCTGGCGCTGATGCGCTCCAGCAGCATAGGCCGCGCGCCGCTGACATCGAGTAAATCGTATTCGATCTGATAACCGTCGGCCGTTTTCTGGCTGCGCCCGACCAGCAGATAGCGCACATCCAGCGAGCGCCATTCGCCATAGGCAACGTCGTCGGCGCTGTGCGGCCGGGCAAACATCGACTCACGGGCAAGCGGATCAAAATAGCCACTACGTTCCAGATCATCCTGGACGATTTGCGCGACATCTTCGGGCATCCCGTCACCACCCTTGAAAGGCACCACGCCGATGGGCAAGGCGCTATCGCTGCCCCGGGTAATTTCAATGGTCAGGTTGGCGCTTGCCACACTGCTGCACAGCAGCATCACAAGCATCAGCGTGCCGTATAACAGGCACGCCGGGTACAGCAAGGCGGTGCTTTTTGACGTTTTCATCAGCGAACATCTCCCGGTGTGAAGCGTAGGTTGAACTGGCGTAATTCAGACTGCTGGGTAGCGGGCAAGTCGCGCAGCTCGATAAACGGCGCGGCCTGCTCTACCGCCTGCACGGCGGAACGATCAAAGCTGCTGTCACCGCTTGACGTGGCCACCGTCGCGGCCAGCACTTCGCCGGACGGCCCCAGACGCACGTTGAGCGTCGCACTCATGCTATCGCTTGCCCCGGCCGGAATCAGCCAGGCCTGTTCGACCGCACGACGCACAATGGCAATAAACCCGTTGGCCGCCTGTTCTGCCTGCCGCGCTTTTGCAGCAGCCTCCTTTTGTCCTTCCAGCTCACGCTGCATGGCGGCTTCGGCAGCTTCCCGAGCTTCTTTCTGGCGCTTTTCTTCTGCGGCTTTCTCCGCAGCGGCCTTTTCAGCGGCCTCTTTTTTGCGTTGTGCTTCGGCTTCCTTCTCGCGTTTCTCTTCCGCGGCTTTCTCCGCGGCGGCTTTTTCAGCGGCCTCTTTTTTGCGCTGTGCTTCGGCTTCCTTCTGGCGCTTCTCTTCTGCGGCTTTCTCAGCGACAGCTTTTTCAGCCGCCTCTTTTTTGCGCTGTGCCTCGGCTTCCTGCTGGCGTTTTTCTTCTGCGGCTTTCTCAGCGGCCACCTTTTCTGCAGCAGCTTTCTCGGCAGCTGCCTGCTTGCGTTGCGCTTCAGCTTCTGCAGCGCGCTTGGCCTTTCTTTCGGCGGCTTCTTCGGCTTCACGTTTTGCCTGCTCGGCACGGCGTTCAGCATCGGCGCGCGCTTCGGCTTCGGCCTGCTCAAGCGCCTTCTGCTCTTCACGTGCGGCCATGTCTTCCGCCTGGTCGATCACGGCCTGCTCGAGTTTGCCGGGTGACGTTTCTGCAGGTGGCTCTGGTTCCGGCTGAGGCTCGGATGGCTTTTCTTCGGCATTGGCCGCAGAGCGCTGCTCGCTAACCTGCTGGGCGACGTCCGTCCGGGTTTCAGTACTCACCAGCGTGGCCTGAACAATGGACGAGGAATCCGGCGTTTCTTCGTTCGTCGGCAGTTTTAGCAGACTGAACGCAAACACTGCCAGGTGTAGTAACACAGCCAGTACGGTTGGCCAGAAATAACTGCCTGCCTGCTGCCTGCGGTGTTTTTGGCCCCAACGCTTACTCATCGTTCCCCGGCTCGGATATCAGCCCCACGTTGGCAACGCCCGAGCGCTGCAGCGTACTCATCAGCGTTACGACCTGGCCGTAGGCAACGTGACGATCGCCCCGGACCATGACCGGCGTTTCCGGGCTGCGTTGTACAATCGCACTCACGCGCTTGCCCAGCTCATCCGGCGCAACCGAGGAGGTATCTTCGCCCAAGGTGATGTAGTAGCTGCCTTCCTGGTCAACCGAAACAATCACCGGCTCGGTGTTGTCCGGCGTATCGATCGGCTCTGCCGTCGCCTGGGGCAAATCCACATCAACGCCCTGATTGAGCATGGGCGCGGTAATCATGAAGATCACCAGCAACACCAGCATCACGTCGATAAAAGGCACCACGTTGATTTCTGCCATCGGGCGGCGCTGGCCACTACGATTAAAGGGTCCTTGCATGGGTAGCTCCCTTTTAGCGGGCCGGGGCGTCACGCCCTTGCAGATTACGGTGCAAGATGGCGTAAAACTCTTCGGCGAAGTCTTCGTACTGCCCCAGCAGGCGCGTGGCCTGGCTGGACAGACGGTTATAGAAAATCACCGCCGGAATCGCTGCCAATAGCCCCATCGCCGTCGCAATCAGCGCCTCGGCAATCCAGGGCGCTACGGTGGCAAGCGTAGCCTGCTGCGCCATGGACAGCGATTGGAACGAGCCCATGATCCCCCAGACGGTACCAAAAAGACCGATATACGGGCTGGCCGAGGCGACAGTGGCCAAAAGGACAAGATGTTTGGTCAGACGATTTTCTTCACGCGACCAGGCCACTCGCATACTGCGCTGCACGCCTTCCAGCACCGTATCGACCCGCTGGGTTTTAGGAGCCAGACGATGGAATTCGCGAAACCCCGACTGAAAAATGTTCTCGGCGCCACGGCGAGCGTCATCAGCCGGAATATCACGATAGAGATCATTGAGGTCTACGCCTGACCAGAAGGTGCTTTCAAACTGTTCGTGGGACTTCTGGGCCCGGTTAAGCGCAAAACTGCGCTGAAAAATCACGACCCAGGAAAACAGGGACGCGGCAACCAGTAGCAGCAGGACCAGTTGAACCACCAGGCTGGCATTGGCTACCAGATGGGGGATGGACATGGTGTTTTCGTTCACAGTCGCCCTCTTTGCGTATTTTGCCCGTATAACGTGGCAGTGAGTCTAAACGCTACCAGCCTGAATGACGCCGGTACGTGCGGTATTTTCATGATCATTGCTTAATGTCGGCCAGGGCTGGTGGCCATGCCCGAGGGCGCAAACGGCGAGCATCCAGGCAGGCAATCTCGACGGTGGCTCTGCATAACGGTGTGCCATCACAATAAACCGTTTGGGCAAAGCTCATGCGACAACGGCTTTGTTTTATGACGCTGGCCGTTACGTCAAGCGCATCATCAAGCCGTGCCGGCCGAGCGTAATGGCAGTCCAGCCGGTATACCACCAGCTGGATCTGCGCTGCCAGCAGCGAGGCCTGGGTCAACCCCTGCGCCCGTAGCCACTCACTACGGGCGCGCTCCATGAACTTGAGATAATTGACGTAATACACAATACCACCAGCATCAGTATCCTCAATATAGACGCGTACCGGCAGTGTAAACGTGTCGTTCACCGTATCACCCATGAAAGTTTCGTTCATGGACGCACCTCGCCCTGAACGTCCGTGGCGTCTTCATGGGGCACACGGTTGAAGTGTGACCAGGCCTGACGGGTGACGACCCGCCCGCGGGGCGTGCGCATCATCAACCCCTGCTGGATCAGGTACGGCTCAATCACGTCTTCGATGGTATCGCGCTCTTCGCCAATGGCCGCCGACAGGGAATCCACCCCGACAGGGCCGCCGTCAAACTTGTCCATCATGGCCAGCAACAGCCGGCGATCCATGTGGTCCAGGCCGTGATGGTCGACGTTAAGCATATTGAGCGCGGCATCAGCCATGACGACATCGATGCGGCCTTCGCCCTTGATATCAGCGTAGTCGCGAACCCGGCGCAGCAGCCGGTTGGCTATACGCGGCGTACCCCGCGAACGTTTGGCGATTTCCACTGCGCCGTCCTCGCTGGTGGTGACATCCATCAGCCCCGCTGAACGGGCCACAATGGTGGACAGTTCCTCAAGGTTATAAAATTCGAGGCGCTGCACGATGCCAAAGCGGTCGCGTAGCGGTGAGGTCAAAAGCCCCGCTCGGGTCGTGGCGCCCACCAGCGTGAAACGCGGCAAATCCAACTTGATGGAACGCGCCGCCGGCCCCTCGCCGATCATGATATCCAGCTGGAAGTCTTCCATGGCCGGATACAACACCTCTTCTACCACCGGCGAGAGGCGATGGATTTCATCAATAAACAGCACATCACCCGGCTCCAGATTGGTCAGAATCGCCGCCAGGTCGCCCGCGCGCTCCAGCACCGGGCCTGAAGTGGACTTGAGCCCTACACCCATTTCCATGGCGATAATATTGGCCAGCGTGGTTTTGCCCAGCCCCGGCGGGCCGAACACCAGCGTGTGGTCGAGACTTTCCTGACGCAGCCGGGCCGCACCGATGAAGATCTCCATCTGTTCGCGCACCCGGGGCTGGCCGATGTAATCGGCAAGGTGCCGGGGGCGTATGGCGTAGTCAATTCTGACCTCGCCCTGCTCTGGCTCGGCGGCAATCAGCCGGTCGTGCTCGATCATAAAGAGGCTCTTGTCATAACGTTTGCTGGCTGAACCCCAAAGTCTAGCGGCCGATACGCCGGGTCAAGGCGGCCTTGATCAGCCCTTCGGTAGTATCGCCGTGATCCAGATCAGCCAGCATCTTGCTGGCTTCAACCGGCTTGTAGCCCAGGCTGACCAGCGCGGCTTCTGCATCGGCGGCGTTGTTTTGCGTGGGCCGTGCGGTGGTTTCCAGCTGGAGCGGCGCGTCGTTCTGCTGCCATTCGGGAAAGCGGTCACGCATTTCAATGACCAACCGCTCGGCGGTTTTCTTGCCCACGCCGGGCAGTCGGGTCAACGCCTTGCTGTCATCATCGTGCACACAGCGCATGAACGCGTCTTCATCCATGCCCGAAAGAATCGCCAACGCAAGTTTGGGACCCACGCCGTTGACCTTGATCAGCGCACGGAACAGTGCCCGCTCGCGCTCGCGACCAAAACCGTAAAGCAAATGAGCATCATCGCGTACCGTCAGGTGGGTATACAGCATTGCCGTTTCACCCACAGCCGGCAATGCCACCAGCGTATTCATCGAGGCTTCAAGTTCGTAGCCCACACCGTTCACGTCAAGTAATAACCACGGCGGCTGTTTTTCCCACAGCTGTCCGGTCAAACGTCCAATCATAGCGGCGCTCGCTTATGCTTAAATCCATGAATATGCTTTTATAAACGACTGTCGGGGCCGCACCATGCGCCCTTTCAACACCGTACTATAAAGCCACTCTGTACAGCTGACCAGTATCTGAGCGCTGGGGGCAGCCAACAGGGTTAAAGCCGCCAACGCCCGCTGCTGCGACGCCGGCCCCGCCCGGAGCCTGCCGTGGCCAACAGGCCGCTTTGGGCGTAAGCGTGGGTGAGCGCAATGGCCAGCGCATCGGCGGCGTCTTCCTGGGGCGTGGCAGACAACCCCAGAATGGCCGTCACCATATGCTGCACCTGGGTTTTATCCGCGCCCCCCTGACCGGTGACTGCCTGCTTGACCTGACGTGCGGCATATTCAGCAACCGCCAGGCCATGGTTTGCCATGCAGACCAGCGCAGTGCCCCGGGCCTGGCCAAGCTTGAGCGCAGAATCGGGATTTTTGGCCAGAAACACCCGCTCGATGGAAATGCTGTCCGGCCGGTGCAGCCCCAATACTTCGGCAAGTCCGGCGTAAATCTGCGCCAGGCGCTGCTCCAGTTCGCCCGTCCCGGTACGAATGCAGCCACTGGCTACATAGCGTGGCTTGCTGCCAGTGACATCAATAATGCCGTAGCCGGTAATCCGCGAGCCGGGATCAATGCCCAGAATACGCGTGGCAGGCAAACGATCCTGTGCCATGGCGATACCACTCCTTTGCAGCTGCCGGTTGCCTCACGTCAGACAAAAACACCGACGCCCCAGGGCGCCGGTGCAGGCAAGTCGGACACGCAACATGACGCGGACTATGCGGTCGTCTCTTCTGCCTTGGCTTTTTGCCGCAGACGAATATTGAGATCCTTCAGCTGCTCGGCCGTGACCTCCCCCGGCGCATCGGTCATCAGGCAGGCCGCGCTCTGGGTTTTGGGGAAGGCAATAACTTCGCGGATGGTCGTCGCACCGGTCATCAGCATCACCAGACGGTCAAGGCCAAAGGCCAGACCGCCGTGAGGCGGCGCACCGTACTGCAGGGCATCCAGCAGGAAGCCGAACTTCTCCTGGGCCTCTTCTTCACCGATACCCAGAATGTCGAGCACGGTGCTCTGCATCTGCTGATCGTGGATACGGATGGAACCGCCGCCAAGCTCGGTGCCGTTGAGCACCATGTCGTAGGCGCGGGAAAGCGCCCGGGCCGGGTCGTTCTTGAGCTCTTCCGGCGTACAGGAAGGCGCAGTAAATGGGTGATGCAACGGACTTAAACGGCCGCTGCCATCGGTTTCAAACATCGGGAAGTCGACCACCCACAGAGGTGCCCAGTCTTCGGTGTAAAGCTCAAGGTCCGCGCCCAGGCGCACGCGCAGCGCACCGATGGCCTCATTGACGATGTTGGCCTTGTCGGCACCAAAGAAGATGATGTCACCATCTTTGGCATCCAGGCGATCAAGCAGCTCTTCAATAATGCCGTCCATGAACTTGACGATGGGCGACTGCAGCCCGTCGATGCCTTTGGCACGCTCGTTGACCTTGATCCAGGCAAGCCCCTTCGCGCCGTAAATGCCCACAAAGCGCGTGTATTCATCGATGGCCTTGCGTGAAAGCGAACCGCCGCCGGGCACCTTGAGCGCGGCAACGCGACCGTCGTCAGCGTTGGCCGGGCCGGAGAACACCTTGAAGTTGACGTCTTTCATCAGGTCGTCAACGTCAACCAGTTCCAGCGGAATCCGCAGGTCGGGCTTGTCCGAGCCGAAGCGCTGCATGGCCTCATGCCAGGTCATGCGCGGAAACTCGGGCAGGGAAACATCCAGCACCTCACCAAACAGTTGGCGAATCATGGATTCGGTAATGCCCATGATGTCGCTTTCTTCAACGAAGGAGGCTTCGATATCGATCTGGGTAAATTCCGGTTGACGATCGGCGCGCAGATCTTCATCGCGGAAACACTTGGCAATCTGGTAATAACGATCAAAGCCCGACACCATCAGCAGTTGTTTGAACAGCTGGGGCGACTGGGGCAGCGCGAAAAACTCGCCGGGATGCGTGCGGCTCGGCACCAGATAATCCCGCGCGCCTTCCGGCGTGGCGCGGGTCAGCACTGGCGTTTCGATGTCGAGGAAGCCTTCCTGTTCCAGAAACGCCCGCACGCTGTGGGAAATACGCGAGCGCAGACGCAGCTTCTCGATCATGTCCGGCCGGCGCAGGTCGATGTAGCGGTACTTGAGACGGACTTCTTCACCAACCTTGCCATGGTCGTCGAGCTGGAACGGCGGCGTGGAAGCGGTGTTGAGGATCTCGACCTCTTTTGCCAGCACCTCGATCATGCCGGTGGGCATTTCCGGATTCTGGGTGCCTGCCGGGCGCAAACGCACCAGGCCGGTAATACGCAGCACGTATTCGCTACGCGAACGGTCGGCATTGGCAAACGCATCGGCGGTATCGGGATCAACCACGAACTGGGCAATGCCGTCGCGGTCGCGCATATCAAGAAAAATCACCCCGCCGTGGTCACGACGCCGATGTACCCATCCGCAAACGGTAATCGTTTGATCCACCAATGTTTCGTTCAGCTGGCCGCAATAATGGCTGCGCATGTCAAATCCTGTTGTGTTTCATAGCAAAAATTAAACGTGTTCGGCACCGGGGCTCATGGCGCGGCTTGCTCAGGCCGCTGTACCACCCGTTTTCGGCGGTTTGCCAGCCGTCGCCGCAGGCGTTTTATCACCGGCGCCGTCAGCGGCCAGGTTCTTTTTACTGCCCGTTTTGAAATCGGTTTCATACCAGCCGCCGCCAGCCAGACGAAAGCCTGCTGCCGAGATCAGACGCGATAGCGTATCATGCTTGCACGCCGGACAGTCGGTCAGCGGCTCGGCGCTTATTTTCTGCAGCTTTTCCAGACGATGACCGCAGGCCTTGCACTCATATTCGTAGATGGGCATGTTTAACTCCTGAAAACGCTACTCAAAGCAGTCTACCCCGATCAGGCTGCCCGCACAGAGCGGGCGGCGGATTTCAAACGCGGGTATTATACCCTTTTGTTACCCTCGGCGGGCAAGGCTCGCTGGTGCTTAACCCGTAAAGGAGAGCAAAAATGGTTCATGCCGTTCTGCTGGATGCACAAAGTCTGGGACCGTCTGTTGATCTTGCCCCCCTGCGCGATCAGGTCGGCCACTTGACCGTCCACGATAAAAGCACTGCCGAGAATGCCCATGAACGGCTCGTTGATGCCGACATCGCCATCGTCAACAAGGTCGTATTGAATGCCGACACCCTGGCGTCGCTACCCCGACTCAAGCTGATTTGTGTACTGGCGACGGGCGTCAACAATATTGCCATGGACACCGCTCGCGCCCGGGGTATTACGGTCAAAAACGTCGTCGGCTACGGCACCCGCAGCGTCTCCCAGCACGCCATGATGCTGATGCTTGCACTGGCCAACCGGCTACCGCGTTATCAACGCGACGTAGCAGAGGGTAAATGGCAGCAAAGCGAGTTTTTCTGCCTACAGGATCATCCTACGCTGGAGCTTGCCGGCAAGCACCTGGTCATTGTCGGTCAGGGCGAACTGGGCAACGCCGTTGCACGCCTTGCAGAAGCCTTCGGCATGCGCACAAGCTTTGCTGCTCGCCCGGGAAGTGAAGCCAACGACCAGCGCCCGTCGCTTGATGCACTGCTGCCCGAAGCCGATGTACTCAGCCTGCACTGCCCGTTGACCGAAGCGACCCGGCACCTGATTGACACCAAACGGCTGGCCCGTGCCAAAACGTCACTGCTGATCGTCAACTGCGCTCGCGGCGGCATTATTGACGAGCATGCCGCTCTGGATGCCCTGCGCGCCGGCCTCCTGGGTGGGCTGGGTATTGATACATTGCCCACCGAACCACCCCGGGACGGCCATGCGCTGCTTGATGCGCTGACCGAGCCGTTGAACCTGATCATCACGCCGCACAACGCCTGGATTACGCCCGAAGCACGACAAAAGGTGATTGCGTTAACCGCCGACAACATGGCCGGCTTCGTTGACGCATGAGGCGAGTCAGGCTTCGCTGTCATCCAAATCGTGAACCAGCTCACGCTTGACCAGCACAGCACTGTTGCGCGGTACCAGTTTACGCCCCCGACGCAAGAGCAATGCTCGGGTAAACGCCGCGCCAAACAGAAGAATAAGGGACGAATAGTAGACCCAGAGCAAAATCATCACCACTGAGCCCGCCGCACCGTAGGTCGACGCTGTGGCGGTATAAGCCAGATATAGCGCAATCACGCTGCGCCCGATAGTAAACAGGATGGCAGTGACCACCGCACCAATCAGCACGTCTTTCCAGCTCAGCACCACGTCGGGCAGCACCTTGAAAATCGTCGCGAACAGCAATATCACAACACCCAGCGACACCAGCGATTCCGCCCCTTGCGTCAGCACCACCGTATACGGCAACAGGCCGTTGGCGGCGCGCAGCATGCTGCTGACCATGACCCCCAACGCCAGCGACACCAGCAGTATAAAGCCGATGGAAAGCACTACCGTCATTGATAACAGGCGATTCTTAATAAAAATAAACAGGCTGTTGGAGGTAGGTTTTGCCGTGACCCCCCAAATCGTATTGAGCGAAAACTGCATCTGGGCAAAGACGGTGGTCGCACCGATCATCAGTGTTCCGAGGCCCAGCAGCGTAGGCCAGATACCGGCCTGCTCGGGGCGCGACTGCGTGACCGCATCCTGAATGGCAAGCGCCGCGTCCTGGCCCAGCGTGCCCTGTAGCTGCGCCACAATCTGCCCCTGCGCTGCCTCCTCGCCCATCACCACACCGATTACAGTGACGGCAATAATCACCGTTGGAGCCAGAGAAAAAAGCGTATAAAACGCCAGCGACCCGGCATAGCTGAAGGCGTTGCGCTCCAGCCATACGCTGACGGCATCTTGAAAAACCTTGCTCCAGAAAATCAATGTGCGTTTCATTATTGGCATCCCTGTTTTTATTCGTCTTACTGCGTAGCATACGTGACGCGCTCGATTTTCGCAGACGGAGAAGGTTACACCTTACCTGCCCGACTGCCATAATGGCGCGCTATATACACGTGATGTTCACGCTCGATGCCGTCCTTCGGCACAGGCGTAACATACGCCGTTTATCATCCACGTTTTTCCGTATAAACATGCTGAATAAACAGTACCGCATAAAAAGGACGTGACCATGCCTCAATGTCGCCCGGCTGCGACGAGCTTTGATTTCGACTGCCTGGTATTTATCGGTCGCTTCCAGCCGCCTCACCTGGGGCATCTGGCAGTGATACGCGAGGCATTAAAACGCGCACGCCAGGTTATCGTGCTGGTCGGTTCGGCATGGCAGGCTCGCTCCCTGCGCAATCCATGGCGCTTTGACGAGCGTCAGGCCATGCTTCGCTCGGGGTTTGACGACGAAGACAACCAGCGGTTGGAAATCACCCCGCTGCTGGATGCCCTGTACAACGATGACGTCTGGGTACGTGACGTACAAAGCCGGGTACGCAACCTCACCACGCCGGATAATGCGCGCCTGCCACGCATCGGGCTGATTGGTGCCAGCCGCGGCCAATCAAGCTATTATCTGTCGCTGTTTCCCCAGTGGGAATCGGTCAGCGTCCCGCTGGTTGAGGGCATTTCCGCCAGCAACATTCGCGAACGCGTGTTTCGCTCGCCCGCTTCCAGCGCCGATTATCTAAGTACCGGCGCCTTTCATGACTTGCCGCCAGGGGTCGTGGAACGTATTGATGACTTTTGTCAGACACCGTTTTACCACCAGCTGATCGAAGAGCAGCGCCTGCTGGACCAGTATCGCAAGGCATGGGCCGATGCGCCCTATCCGCCCATTTTCGTTACCGTTAATGCGGTCGTCGTGCAATCGGGGCATATTCTGCTGTCACGGCGCACATCAGCGCCGGGTAAAGGGCTTTATGCGTTGCCAGGCGGGTTTATCAGCCCTCACGAGCGGCTGCTGGATGCCTGCCTGCGCGAGCTGCGGGAACGCATTCGGCTCAAGGTTCCGGAGCCGGTACTGAAAGGTTCACTACGCGGTCAGCGCTTGTTTGACGAGCCCCACCGCAGCTGGCGCGGACGCACTCTGGCAGAAGCGTTTTATTTCGCATTGCGTCCGGATCAGCAGCTGCCACGCCTGAAGCCGGTCAAAGGCGGTGATCACGCTCGCTGGGTGGCACTTGCTGACCTGGAGCCGGACAGCCTGTTCGAGGATCACTTTTTCATCATTCAGAACTTTCTCGGCCTGCCTGCCGACTTCAGCAGTGGCGCCTGATGCGCCATCAGGCCTGAAGAAAGTCGCGCGGCAGTTCCATCATCTGCCGCCAGAGTTTCTCCACGCCGGGCTTGTGGACCAGCGAGCAGCGATACAGCCGTATTTCCAGCGGAATATCCCAGGCCTCCTCACCGGCGCGCACCAGACGACCGGTTTTCAGCTCTTCGCGAATACAAAAATCGGGAATCCACGCCACTCCCACGCCTTGCAGCACCATGCCCTTGAGCCCTTCGGCCATGGCGGTTTCATAGACGGTGCGTAGGCGCATGCGCAACGGATCGTTTTTCAGCAGCATGCGCACGCTACGGCCCAAAAACGCGCCCTGGGTGTAGGCCAGATATGGGATCGGTTCTGCACCGGCCAGCGAGTAGCGTGGCTCACCATTTTTTCCCGGCAGCGTAACGGGAAGCATCTTGACCTTGCCGATGGAAAACGACGGAAATACTTCCTGATCAAGCTGCATCGTGGCAAACGGGTCATAATACGCCAGCATCAGGTCGCAATTGCCTTCACGTAACACGTGAATGGCTTCACCAACGTTGGTCGCTACCAGACGGGTAGGCAGCTCGCCCAACCCTTTTTGCAGGCGTGAAATCCACGGTGGGAAAAAGCTCAGCGCAAGTGAATGCGCCGCGACAATATCCAGCGCCTCGTTGGCAATGGACAGCCCGCGCAGGTGGCTGAGTGATTCATTGAGCTGCTCGACGAGATTACGTGCCGTCACCAGAAACAGCTGCCCTTCCGAGGTCAGGCCAATCGGCGTCGTGGAGCGGTCGACCAGTGTGACTCCCACGGCCTGTTCAAGCGCGCGAATGCGCCGGCTAAAAGCCGGCTGGGTCACGTGTCGTTGCCGTGCAGAGGCAGAAAAGCTGCGTGTATTGGCCAGGGCAACAAAATCTTCCAGCCATTTCGTTTCCAGGTTCACCCATGTCTCCTTCTTGCCTGATAAGAGCTGCTGCCTGCCTGCACGTTGTCGCCTGACCGGCCAGGGCCGCTGTAAATCGTGTATTTTGCCATGCCGGCTACTGAATAGGCGATGTTAAATAAGCGGCGCGCGATATGACTTTTTTCCATAGCGGCTGCTGGCGCAGCTCTTCCAGGGTGACTTCGCGGCAGCGGGTAAAGTCCTGTTCCAGCATTTTGCTGACTTCAGTGGCAAAATCGACGCTGGGAATAAATGCGGTAATTTCAAAGTTCAGCCGAAACGAGCGGTTATCCAGATTGACCGTGCCCACGCTTGCGGCGCTGCCGTCGATAAGAATGACTTTTTGATGTAAAAATCCAGGTAGATAACGGTATATTTTTACACCGGCACGCAGCATATCGGGCAGGAAGGCAAACGCCGATAAAAACACCAACAGATGATCAGGCCGCTCGGGCATCATTACCCGAACATCCACGCCTCGCATGGCGGCCAGTCGCAGCGCATCCTGCACACCTTGATCAGGCACAAAATACGGGCTTGTCAGCCAAAGCCTTTCGTGCGCGCTGTGAATCAGATTTTGTACCAACAGACTGGCGGTATCCTGCTCGTCTGCCGGGCCGGATGGCACCACCACCACGCGATGGTCTGCCTTTGGGGTCGTATGGGGCAACCATTCCAGACTGATCACCTCCCCTGTGGCCCAGTGCCAGTCTTCCCAGAAAGCTTCCTGCAGCCCCAGCACGCTGGGCCCTTCCAGCATGAGGTGCGTATCACGCCAGGCGCCGTGGCGGGGGCTTTGCCCCAGATATTCCACTCCCACGTTAAGGCCACCCACCCAGCCTGTCTTGCCGTCCACTACGGCTACCTTGCGGTGGTTGCGAAAATTCAGCTGAAATCGGTGCCTGACGCCCCGCGACGACCGGAACGCGCTGACCGACACCCCCTCGGCCTCCAGGTCGTGCAAATAGCCTTCGTTCAGCGCATGACTGCCGATTTCATCATATAAAAAATACACACGTACGCCGCGTTGGGCAGCCCGGATCAAATGCCTTTGAAGCTGGCGCCCCAGCATATCGTCACGAATGATGAAAAACTGCAGCAGAATATAGTCCTGCGCTTGTGTCAACCCATCAAACAGGCTGTCAAAGGTGGCCTTGCCGTCAATCCGCAGCGAGGCATGGTTCCCCCGGGTCAGGGGCATCATGGCCAGCTGTTCCACTGCCTGAATTTCTGCACTGCCCGGCTGAGCAAGATGCGGCATCACGTTATCCCGATAACGTGATAAAACCTGACGCAATATGCTGTCACGGGCACCACGCGCCGACACATAACCGTAAAAACGCGGCCGGCCAAACAGCCAATAAGCTGGCACCGCTACGTAGGGAAAGGTCAAAAGCGAGATAATCCATGCCACCGCCCCCTGGGACGTACGGCTCGACATCAGCGCCATGATGGCCGATACAATGCCAAGCAGGTAAATCAGCGCAATGCTTAAACCAAGCAGCGAGGATGTCATACAGGCTCCGTCAGTCAGTGTCCGGGCGGCGCGCGGCGCCGATTGCTACGATATATCTTTTGCCCAACAGAGGCTCTCAACAACAAAGCCCCGCAAGGCGGGGCTTCGTTGACAAGTGGCTGGCACCAACAGCTTACGCTGTTTCGGCGATGATCGCTTTCCACCTGGCTGGGCCGGTCTGGTGGATGGAAGTTCCCTGAGTATCGACTGCGACAGTGACGGGCATGTCTTCCACGTCGAATTCGTAGATGGCTTCCATCCCCAGGTCCTCAAAGCCTACCACGCGGGAGCGCTTGATGGCTTGCGCCACCAGGTAAGCCGAGCCACCCACGGCCATCAGATAAGTCGCCTGATTGTCGCGGATCGCTTCAATCGCCGCCTCGCCGCGCTCGGCTTTGCCGACCATGCCCAAAAGGCCGGTTTCTTCGAGCAGCGTACGGGTAAATTTGTCCATGCGTGTGGCCGTCGTCGGCCCGGCGGGGCCCACAACCTCGTCACCCACCGGATCTACCGGTCCCACGTAGTAGATAAAGCGCCCTTTCAGATCTACCGGCAGCGACTCGCCTTTCGCCAGCATATCGATCATGCGTTTGTGCGCGGCATCGCGGCCGGTTAGCAGCTTGCCGCTGAGCAACAGCGTATCGCCGGGCTGCCAGCTTTTCACATCCTCCGGTGTAATCTCGTCCAGATTGACGCGTTTGACGTTATCGCCCGACTCGCGGGTGATCTCCGGCCAGTCTTCCAGCCGCGGTGGCTCAAGTGCCGCAGGCCCCGAGCCATCCAGCATGAAATGCGCGTGACGGGTAGCCGCACAGTTGGGAATGATCGCTACCGGCTTGTTGGCCGCGTGGGTCGGATAATCCCTGACCTTGATATCCAGCACCGTGGTCAGTCCACCCAACCCCTGAGCGCCGATGCCGCTGCGGTTGACCTTGTCAAAAAGCTCCAGGCGCAGCGCTTCACTGCGGTTTTGTGCGCCACGCGCCTGCAGGTCCTGAATGTCGATGGGATCAAGCAGCGACTCCTTGGCCAGCTCCATGGCTTTTTCGGCGGTGCCACCAATGCCGATGCCCAGCATGCCCGGGGGGCACCAGCCGGCGCCCATTTTGGGCAGCTGCTCCAGCACCCAATCAACCACGTTGTCTGACGGGTTGAGCATGGCAAATTTGGACTTGGCCTCGCTGCCGCCACCCTTGGCCGCGACGTGAATCTCGACGGTATCACCGGGCACCAGCTTGTGGTGAATGATGGCCGGCGTGTTATCTCCCGTGTTGGCGCGTTTGCCGTCGGGATCAGCCAGTATTGATGCCCGCAGCACGTTATCCGGCAGGCGGTAAGCGCGACGTACACCTTCGTTGACCATATCATCAAGGCTCATGTTGGCATCATCAAAGCGTACGCTCATGCCCACGTGCACGAATACCGTGACGATGCCGGTATCCTGACAAATCGGGCGGTGCCCCATGGCACACATACGCGAGTTGATCAGAATCTGGGCGATAGCGTCTTTCGCTGCGGGATTTTCTTCGCGCTCGTGGGCGGCCGCCATGGCGTCGATGAAATCTTTGGGATGGTAATAGGAAATGTACTGAAGCGCATCGGCGACGCTTTGGATCACGTCGTCCTGTCGAATCACGGTCATGAAGAAGCGGCTCCTGAATTATCGTCGGTAGGCACGCAAGGAGGCAGCGAGCACGCCATTATAGCGTATCACTGCCCCGCCCCGCAGCCGCCCGGTCGCTTAGCCTTTGGTGGGGTGCACGAAACTCGCTGATAATCAGGCAAACCAATTCCGGAAATGGTGAACATGTAAGATAACGGTATAAACATTCAGAGATCAACGCCGCCTTCTTCACGGTTCCACAGCTACGCGCCTGACGGCTGACATACCGGACAGAAATACAACCGTCGCGAGCCCACCATGGTACGCACAATCGGCGTCTGGCAGCAGTGACAACCGAGCCCTTCCCGGTCAAAGACCGCAAAGCGCCACTGGGCACGCTTTTCGCCCTGCCTTTTGGCTTTATCCACCCACTCCGGTGTGTTGGTTATTCCAGCCTGGCGATAGGTCCGCCAGGTCAGCTCAACCACATAGTGCGCCAGTCGGGCCCGTTCGTCGTCTTCAAGACTGTGCGGGTGGCGCTTGTAGTGCAACCGGGAAAAGAAGAGGATTTCACTGCGCAGGTAGTTGCCCAACCCCGCCACGAAGCCCTGATCCAGCAACAGCCCGCCAAGCCCCCTGCGAGCAAAGCGCGCCTCCTGTAACCGTCCGGCCACGGCGTCAGCGCTGACGTCTTCACTGAGCAGATCCGGCCCCAACCGCGCCAGAAACGGATGTTCATTGATCGTCGCGCTATGCCACAAGCTGACGTCTGAGGCGCTGTAAAGGCTGGCCGCACGGTCGCCGGCCTCCAGCCGTACACGCAGTGAACGCCCGGTATCGGGCGGTGCTCCCGCCGGGTGCAACTTCCATACCCCGTAAAGCTGATTGTGGGAATACAACACGCGACCGTCATCAAAGCGCGTCAGCATGGCCTTGCCTCGGGTATCGACTCGCTCAACGCGACGCCCGATCAACGAGGCGGCGTGAGGTTTCAGCGCCTCAAAGGCAAACCAGACGGCATCAAGGGGTTCTCCGGCCAGCTGCTGCTCTACGTTATCCGCCGCACGGCGGATTTCGGGACCCTCAGGCATGCCTCATCCCAGTTCCAGCTGTTTTTCCTTGAGCACATGCAGTTGATCGCGCAGCTTGCCGGCCTGCTCAAACTCAAGGTTATGTGCCGCTTCGAACATGGCATCTTCCAGCTTGTTCACCGCTGTAGCCAGTTCGTTCGGCCCCATACCGGCAGGATCATACTGCACTGCCGGCTCGGCCACCTTGCGCTCGTTGCCGCGACCATTGGCTTTTTTGGCTCCCGGTGCCTGGCCGGCTTCCATGATGTCTTCGACCGAGCGGGAGATGGTAGTCGGAGTAATGCTGTGGGCTTCGTTATGGGCCATCTGCTTGGCTCGCCGGCGTTCGGTCTCGTCCATGGTCCGCCGCATCGAATCCGTCACCCGGTCACCGTAAAGAATCGCCTTGCCGTGGGCATTACGTGCTGCCCGGCCCACGGTCTGGATCAACGAGCGTTCGTTGCGCAAAAAACCTTCCTTGTCGGCATCCAGAATCGCCACCAGCGAGACTTCGGGAATATCCAGCCCCTCGCGCAGCAGGTTGATACCTACCAGCACATCGAACTTGCCCAGTCGCAGGTCACGGATGATCTCTACCCGCTCAACGGTGTCGATATCCGAGTGCAGATAGCGTACACGCACGTCGTGGTCGTCAAGATATTCCGTCAGATCTTCCGCCATACGCTTGGTCAGTACCGTGACCAGTACCCGCTCGCCCACGTCGGCGCGCCGGCGTATTTCCGACAACAGATCATCGACCTGCGTACTCGCCGCGCGCACTTCGATTTCAGGGTCCAGAAGCCCGGTGGGTCGCACTACCTGCTCCACCACTTGTCCGGCATGCTCGGCTTCATAAGGGCCGGGTGTTGCCGAGACGAAGACCGTTTGCGGACAGATCGCTTCCCATTCGGCAAACTTCATCGGGCGGTTATCCAGTGCCGACGGCAGGCGAAAGCCGTACTCCACCAGAGTTTCCTTGCGCGAGCGGTCACCCTTATACATGCCACCCACCTGGGGCACGCTGACGTGGGATTCGTCGATGAATACCAGCGCATCGTCAGGCAGGTAGTCAAAAAACGTCGGCGGCGCTTCACCGGGGTTGCGCCCGGACAAGTAGCGCGAGTAGTTTTCAATGCCGTTGCAGTAGCCCAGTTCCAGCATCATCTCGATGTCGTAAAGCGTGCGCTGCTCCAGCCGCTGGGCCTCGACCAGACGCTCTTCCTGGCGCAGGCGCTTGAGCCGCTCGGCAAGTTCGGTCTTTATCGACTCGATGGCCTCGAGAATGGTTTCACGCGGGGTGACATAGTGCGACTTGGGGTAAATCGTCATCCGCGGAACATGGCCGCGAACGTCACCGGTGAGCGGGTCAAACAGGCGGATGGTGTCGATTTCGTCATCAAACAGCTCGACCCGCACCGCTTCTTCTTCGGAGTCCGCGGGGAAGATATCAATGACGTCGCCGCGCACACGATAGGTGCCACGACGGAAATCGGTATCGTTACGGGTGTACTGCAGCTCGGCCAGACGGCGCAAAAAGGCACGTTGGTCGATCTCTTCCCCGCGGTTGAAATGCAGACGCATTTTCAGATACTGCTCGGGGTCGCCCAGCCCGTAAATTGCCGATACCGACACCACGATCAACGCATCCCGGCGCTCCAGCAGTGCCTTGGTAGCTGAAAGACGCATTTGCTCGATGTGATCATTGATCGAGGCATCCTTCTCGATGAACGTGTCGGACGACGGGACATAGGCTTCAGGTTGGTAATAATCGTAATAGGAAACGAAATACTCGATGGCATTATCCGGAAAAAACGCCTTGAATTCCCCGTACAGCTGCGCCGCCAGCGTTTTATTGGGCGCCATGACAATGGTCGGACGCTGCAGTGTCTCGACGATGTTGGCCATGGTGAAGGTCTTGCCCGAGCCGGTCACACCCAGCAGTGTCTGGTGGGCAAGACCCGATTCCAGCCCGTTGACCAGCCCGGCAATGGCAGACGGCTGGTCACCTGCGGGCTGAAATTTCGACTGCAGACGGAAGGCTTTACTCATCGGATCTCCTGAGCCGGCACGATGTGCGTTCTACGATACCTTGATGCCCAAATTCAGCGACTCGATCGCACGGATCAGAGCGTCACGCCGGGCACAGCCATCTATCTCTGCCCCGTGACGACCCACTTCAGCGCTGTCGACGCCATCCAGCATCATCAGCGCCGTGGTAATCCGGTTGACCTGCTCGGCGTCTTTTACGCCGCGAAACGTCAGTGACTGCTGCGCCATGCGAAAACCCTATGCAAATCCCATACAAAAAATATTTTCAGAACGGCCAGTGTAACATGCAGCCAGACACCTGCCATTAAGCCGCTACGGGGATACATGGTAGGCTAGCAGGCAATTTTCAAGCGCTGAGCGAGGACACCACATGACGACAAATACTGCCATCGCTTCATCCACCGCGCTCGCTGCCACTGCACCGCTGACGCATCTGTCGGCGCTGGATATCAAGGGCAATGACGCGGCCGGCTTTCTGCAGGGGCAAACCAGCGCGCAGGTGAATCTTGCCAACGGCCAATTTGCTCCGCTTACCTGCTTTTGCACACCCAAGGGACGCATGCTGGCAAACGGCCAGCTGCTGCGCGTAACCGAGGGCCATTACCGCTTGATCATGCACGCCTCGCTTGTCGCGCCGTTGATGGCCCATTTGAAGAAGTTCGCCCCTTTTTACAAGGTTGAACTGGCTGCAGCCGATGCCATCCTGCTGGGCGCAAACCGGGCGAATGCCCGGAAGCTTGCCGAGCACTTTGGCCTTGCGCTGCCCACCGCCGCCTGGCAACAGGCCAGCGCGGGCCAGGCCAGCATGATCTGCTATCCCGAAGAAAGCGGTAGCGACAACGACAGTTGGCGCTGGTTGCTGATGCTGACCGCCGCTGATGCAGAAGCGCTCAACTGCCAAGGTGACACCACCCGCTGGCAGCTGGCCGATGTGCGCCGGGGGCTGGTCTGGCTTGATGCCGATCAGCAGGACAGCTATCTGCCGCAAATGATCAACTGGGAGGCGTTGGGCGGCATCAGCTTCAAGAAAGGTTGCTACACCGGCCAGGAAGTCGTGGCCCGAGCGCATTTTCGCGGCCAGGTTAAAAAGCGCCTGCAGCTAGGCTACCTAAACGCTGACACCGCCCTGGCCAGCGCCGCCGGCGTGACCACCGACGAAGACAAAAACATCGGCGAAGTCGTCGCCAGCGCCCCTACAGAAAACGGCCAAACGGCGATACTTGCCGTACTCAACACCCGACCTCTGGAGAAAAACCCGACGCTGGATGTCGAGGGCACTACGCTAACCCTGGCCGAGCTGCCCTACGCCATCGAGCGGGTCGATCCGGAAGCCCTGGCGACGGAGGCCGGCGCATAGCCACCGCTAGCGGCCGCGCAACCTGTTGAACAACCTGCACCAGAAGGCCGCGCCAGCGATCAGCCAAAGACCGATGCCCAGCTGGAAGAACAGTCCCGCCGGGCTTAACAACGACTGCCATGAAACCTGCGACGCCCGGGGAAAAAACGCCAATGCACCGGGCAACCCGGCAAGCGCGCTAACCAGAAAATATAGCCCGAGCAGCTGAAACAACAGCTTTTGATCCAGGTGGCCAAGCGTTGTCGTATCGTCAGCTGCGGCTTTTTCCACTCGGGCCAGCGCTGCGTTCGCGGCCCGGCCGATTAACCAGGCGGCCAACAAACCCACCAGCAAAAATCCGCCGATGAGCAGCAGGAAAGGGGCCGACATGCTGCCAGCCGGCACGGTTTTCGCCGCACCCAACATCAGGGCAAGCGTCGGCAGGCTGAGTATCAGCTTGACCAACAGCCACAGCGCCATCAGGCGCAGGGCGACGGCGGTAATTTGCTTGGACAGCATGAGTTCTCCCTGAAAGTGGCAGGCGATAACGCTGCTAACGCGCCAGCCCGAACAGCGCCCGGGCGTTGGCCGTGGACTGCGCGGACACGCTGGCGGCGTTTTCTCCGCGCAGTTCGGCGACGTTCTCGCACACTCGGGCGACATTGGCGGGCTCGTTGCGCTGGCCCTGCTCGCCAGAGAGCGGCATATCCGGGCTGTCGGTTTCCAACACGAAGCCGTCTGCCGGCAGGCTTTTCACCACGCGATGAAGCTTTTGCGCGCGGGGATAGGTCAGCGCTCCACCCAGACCCGGGGTAAAGCCCAGTTCGAGAAAACGCTGGGCCTGCTCCGGCGAGCCGGCGAAGGCGTGAATCAACCCTCCTTTGGGCAGCGCCAGCTGACGCAGGCGCCTGGCCACCTTATCGTTTGCGTGCACGCAGTGGATCACCACGGGCAGCGAGCGGCGTTTGGCCAGCCGTAGTTGGGCGTCAAACAGCCGCCATTGATCCTCAAGCGAATCTTGAAAGCGGGCATCGATACCGCACTCGCCCACCGCCACAACGTTTGGGTGTTCATCAAGCGCCACTTCCAGAGCTTTTACGTCGGCATCGTCTTCCAGCCGGTGCTCGCCCATGAAATACGGGTGCAGCCCCAGGCACACGCTGACATCAGCCCGCTTACCCAGCGCCAGCACGCTCGGCCAGGCGTTACGGGTCGTGCCCGGCACCACAAAATGTTCAATTCCTGCCGCCCGGGCACGCTCAAACATCGCCTCGCGGTCGGCGTCGAAATCAGCGAAATCCAGATGGCAGTGGGCGTCAATCAGCACTGCGTTTCACTCTCTCAAACATCATCTCCGAACTAGCCTTACAGCGTGCGCCGGGGTATCCGGTGCTGTTAATGCTCCCGCGTTGGCTGGAAGCGCACGTCGGGCCAGCGCTCCTGGGTCATCTGCAGGTTAACCCGAGTCGGGGCAATGTAGGTCAAATAGCCACCACCGTCGATGGCGAGGTTGGTACTGGCCTTGCGCTTGAGCTCTTCCAGCTTTTTGGCGTCATCGCAGTAGACCCAACGGGCGGTATGCACGTTAATGCCTTCGTAGATACAGTCGACCTTGTATTCTTCTTTCAGGCGATGGGCGACAACGTCAAACTGCAGCGAACCTACCGCTCCCAGAATCAGGTCGTTGTTATCCAGCGGCATGAATACCTGGGTCGCGCCCTCTTCGGAGAGCTGCTGCAACCCCTTCTGCAATGCCTTCATCTTCAGCGGATCTTTCAGCCGCACGCGCTTGAAAAGCTCTGGGGCAAAGTGCGGAATACCGGTAAAGCGCATATCCTCGCCCTGGGTAAAGGTGTCCCCGATCTGAATGGTGCCGTGGTTATGCAGGCCGATGATGTCCCCCGGCCAGGCTTCTTCTACCTGGGAGCGGTCTGACGCCATGAACGTCAGTGCATCGGCAATTTTGACGTCCTTGCCCAGCCGTACATGGCGCATTTTCATGTTCTTGTCGTACTTTCCCGAGCACACGCGCAAAAAGGCGATACGGTCGCGGTGCTTGGGGTCCATGTTGGCCTGAATCTTGAACACGAAGCCGGAAAAACGCTCGTCGTCGGCGGTGACTTCCCGGGTATCGGTGTCCCGCGACTGGGGTGCCGGCGCGTACTCGACAAAGCCGTCGAGCATTTCGCGCACGCCGAAGTTACCCATGGCGGTGCCGAAGTATACCGGAGTCAGCTCACCGCGGCGGTAGGCGTCAAGGTCAAACTCGTGGGAAGCGCCGCGTACCAGCTCAATTTCCATACGCAGTTCTTCGGCTTGCTCCTCGCCCAGCACTTCGTCCACTTCGGGGCTATTGATCCCTTCGATACGATTATCGTCGGGAATACGCTGCCCCTGCCCCTGGGTATACAGGTGAACCACGTCATTATAGAGATGATAAACTCCCCTGAAGTGGCGACCCATACCGATTGGCCAGGTCATCGGCGCACACTGTATATCAAGCACCGTTTCTACTTCGTCCATCACCTCGATGGGGTCGCGGGTATCACGATCCATCTTGTTGATGAACGTCAGAATCGGCGTGGTACGCAGGCGACAGACTTCCATCAGCTTGACGGTACGGCCCTCAACGCCCTTGGCGGCATCGATCACCATCAGCGCCGAGTCCACCGCGGTCAGCGTGCGATAGGTATCCTCGGAGAAATCCTCGTGACCCGGAGTATCCAGCAGGTTAACCATACGCCCACCGTAGGGGAACTGCATTACCGAGGTGGTTACCGAGATACCGCGCTCCTGCTCCATCTTCATCCAGTCGGAAGTCGCGCTGCGGTCGTTACGCTTGCTTTTGACCGAGCCCGCCATCTGAATGGCGTTGCCGAACAGCAGCATTTTTTCGGTAATGGTGGTTTTACCCGCATCGGGGTGCGAAATTATCGCGAAGGTGCGACGCAGGTCGGCCTCCTGCGCGACTTGTTGGGCTTGACTCATCGTGCCTCGCAAATCA
>NZ_JAKDUR010000055.1 GCF_030457605.1 Halomonas sp. | reverse complement strand
TCAGCTTGCCGGATGACTGCGCAACGGCTCGATGAAAAGGCAAAGCCGACAATAACGCCGAGCTGGCGGCAAGCCTCAGCACATCACGCCGATTTATCCGATTCATGCCACCTCCGAATGCGGTTTATAAAGAAAGCACTCATTCACTACAGGTTGTCGCAACAAATCCGCAGCAGCCTCATACAGCCAGGTCTGGGTTCGGCTCCCAAAAGGCTCATTCACTTGATGTTCATAAACAATCTTGCCGGGCGAGCCCGAAATTACGACAACCCGATGAGCCAGCCGCAAGGCTTCGGTCAAGTCATGGGTTACCAAAAGGCTGGCAATTCCGCGCTCAACCACGAGGTGCTGAACAAGCTCTTGAGCTTCATTACGCAATCCGACATCCAGCGCGCTGAATGGCTCGTCCAGCAACAGGAAATCAGCCCCTATTGACAGTGCCCGGGCGAGAGCAACTCTTTGCTGCATTCCACCAGAGAGCTCATGGGGAAACAGCGTGTACTTGTCAGCAAGGCCGACCGAATCCGCCAGTTCCCGAGCCTTATCCAGTCGCTCTCTACGGGGAACGCCCCGAGCCTTCAAGCCGAGCGCGATGTTATCCAGCATGCGCCGCCAGGGCAGTAACCGCGGCTCCTGAAACACCCCTGCCGTGCAGACGAAGCCGTTTTCCACCGACCCATCGGAAATCTCAACCAACCCGGCAGCAACTCTCAGCAGGCTGGTTTTACCGCATCCTGAAGGCCCGACAAGGCACACAGATTCGCCGGGCTGAACGCACAAATCGACAGCCTCAAGAATTTTGTTCGGCCCCAGTTCCAAGGAGGCGTTGCGAAGATTCAACATGGTTTTTCCTGAGTAGCGCCTTGGCGCCATGGCTCCATCTTTTTTTGTAACGGCCTCAGAAAGCCGTGCTCGGCAACCAGCAAAAGTGCCACTACGACCAAAATCCAGGCCATGGCACCGGCCGTATCGAGATTAACCCGCGCCATTGCCAAACCAGCTCCAACGCCTTCCTCCGTGGCGAACAGCTCTGCCATCACCGTTACCTTCCAGGCTACGCCCAGCGCCGTGATCAAGGCTGGAAATACATAAGAGACGATATGGGGCAGATAGAAATCCCACAAACGCATCCAGCCGGGCACACGATAAACGTCGCCCATCTCCTGCAAACGCTTATCGAGCGTGCGGGCACCAATCTGCGCACCCGCAAAGGTAACTGGCAAGGTGGTTGCCGCTACGGTGTAAATAGCCGCCATTGAACCACTGCCAAACCAGAGAATGGCCAGCACAATCCAGGCTATCGGCGGAATCCCCAGCAACACAGTCGATACCGGCTCCAATGCTCGTCCAAGCGTATGAGACAGGCCAGCCATCAGGCCCAGCACCAGCCCGGCTAACGAGGCCAAAGCAAACCCGGTCATTGCTCTCCAGGTTGTCGCCCAGACCGCCCCCCAAAGCTCTCCTTGTTGCCAGAAACCCTTTATAGACGCCAGAGCATCCCGAGGTCCGGGTAGCAGAAAGCTGCCGTAGTTCAGGCTGCCCCATTCCCATAAAGCCACAAACAGCAATATACCGGTCAGGCTGCCACCCCAACTCAAACTGACTCGAAACAAACTGCCCATAATGAAACGCTCATTGCCAGAGACATCAAGGATAGCTGTTACTTTCTCATGATATCTTGACTAAACTCAAATGATATTCATTTGCATTTAACTTATCATTAATAAATTGCCGTTCGCATATCGTCAATACCAACATCACACCCGGAGCCTTCATGAATCCTAACCGCCTATGCATTGCCATACTGTCACTATCCGCAACCCCCGCCCTCTCGATTCCGGCATTTGCGCAAAAACAAGTGCAACTGGACGAGCTGGTTGTGACTGCAAAAGGCTACGAATCCGACACGCTGGAAACGGCCAGCGCCATTGAAAAGCTGAACCCCGGCGAAGCCTCGGCATCAGACAACGCCGGTAACCTGTTCAAAGGCAAGCCAGGCCTGGCCATTCAGGGTGATGGCGGCGCCTGGGGTGGTAACCCGGTTATCCGAGGGTTAAAAAAAGAAAGTGTTGTCATGTTAGTAGATGGGGTTCGGCTCAACTCAGCCCAACCCCAAGGGGCGATTGCCTCTTTAGCCGCTATGAGCTTGCTTGAGAGTGTAGAGGTGGTAAAAGGTCCGGGTTCCGTACTGCATGGAACTGGTGCATTGGGTGGCGCTATTAACCTGCGCACACCGGAAGCACAATTTACGGAGACTGCGGAAACTCACGGCCGCTTCTCCGGCAGTACTGGCACAGTAGACAGCAGCCTCGCCGGAGGCGCTCTGGTTCAACTCTCGAGCAAAAACCATGGCCTGGTTCTCGGTGCTGCCGCCAAAGATATAGACGATTATGAAACCCCGGATGACGAGGTGAAGAACAGCGGTTATCGCTCTGAATCCCTTTTGGCTAAATACGCCTACCGCCTTACCGATGATCAGAAACTCACCCTGAATCTGCAAAATCACGAAGACCGTGAGGTCTGGTACCCAGGCTCGGCAAAACCCGGCCCGGCTGGTAATGGCACGCTAACAATCCACTCTCCGAAACAAACCCGAATCCTGGCGGAACTTGGCTATGAAGCCACAATCGCATCCGGAACATTGGAAGCCAGTATCTACAGGCAAGAAGTAGAGCGTGAGATAAGAGCCTTCTGGGATTTCAAGGATCGCAACCAGGTCTGGAACGACGTCAGCTTTGATACGGATGGCGCCAAGGCACAGTACAGAATGGCTATCGGCGATGCCCACCTGCTTACGGTTGGGCTGGAAGCCTGGGAGATGACAGCAGACCCGGAGCGGTTTACTTACAACCCACCGATGTCGAATACCGCAATATCCAATTCTCCCTTCCGGGATGGGGAAATACAGAGCCAGGGTGTTTTTGTGCAGGACGACATTGCCACAGGCGACTGGAATATTCAGATTGGCGCCCGATACGACAAAGTGACCGGCGATGCACGGGTGGTGGGTAACGGTCCGGGCGCGCGCACGAACGGCCTGAAAAACAGTACTGAAACACTTTCCTGGTCGACCGGCGCCATCTACAACCTGAGTGCGATGGTCAACCCTTACGTTTCAGTGGGAACGGCCTACCGTGCTGCAGATATGCGCGAACGCTTTGAAGACGCATCCCGTGGCGACGGATACTTCCACAAAGGAAACCCACAGCTGGATCCGGAAAAATCCACCAGCGCTGAAATTGGCCTCAAAGGACGTGGTCGCCTGGGTGAGTATCAGCTCGCAGCATTTTACACCCGGATCGATGACTACATCGCCGGTCGGGTAACCGGCACCAATAATCCGAACAACAACCTGCCCATCAAACAAACAGAAAACCTGAATGAAGTGACAATCTACGGTGCCGAAGCCGGGTTCATTATGCCTCTGGAGGCGCTGAGTGCCACTGCCCCTGCAGTTGATCTCGATGGCAGCCTTACCTGGCTTCGGGGCAAAAACCGACAGGATAACGAGCCGCTGTACCAGATGCCGGCACCGGAACTCACCCTCGGTGTAGGCCAACATTTCCGCCCGGGCTTCAACTGGCATGGCCAGGTTCGTGCGGTGGCTGAACAGGACAGAACAGCGGATATCTTCTCCAACAATACGGAAAGCAGCACACCCGGCTATGCAACCATCGATATATCACTGGGGTGGGATTTTGGCTCAACCGGTGATCTGAGTAACCTGAAGGTAACCCTGGAAGGCAACAATCTGCTAGACAAGCGTTACCGGGAACACCTGACAGATGGTGAAACCCTGTCACCTGGCAGGGGGCTTGTTGCAAAGCTTGAAGGTAGCTTCTAATTCGGGATGATCAGAAGGCTCCGAAACCAGGGGCCGTCATCACAGGCTAAAGTTAAAACGAGTCCTCTCGCGACGAGTCCTTCGGGGGCAGGTTCCTCAGCCAGTCGTTAGCTTCGCCAGCCCCCAGCGTATGAGCACGCTTCAGGGCTTGACGTGCCAACACCCATCTGCCCCAGCCGTGAGCCAACTGGCCGAGGCGCAGCCAATCGTCAGCCTGTTCGCTTTGCCTGGCAAGCGACTGCCAGGCCGCCAGTGCGTGATCATGATCTCGGGCGGCCTGCCATGCAGATGCCAGCATTCGCCGATGCTCAAAGCTGTCTTTCAGGGCACCATCTGACAGCGACTGCGCGAGCAGCTCGGCGGCGCGTGCGGGGGTACCTCCCGCTAAATGCAGGCGAATGCGCTGCACCAAATCATCGCTGCCAGCCAACGCGCCGCGCTGCCAGCCCGCCTCCCAAATCGCTGCGGCACGCCCAGTATCGCCCAGCTGCTGGGCCAGACCTGCCGCTCGCCGCCACTCGGTGGCATCGTTGCCGGCCTGTTTCAAGCGCTTGTCGATAATCGCAAACGCCCCGCCTTTGTCACCGGCACGCTGAAGTACAGTGGCTGCAAAGACGCTGTGCTGCTCATCTGGTGTCGTTTCAAGCTCAAGTGCAGCTGCAACCCACGAGGCCGCCGCGCTCCACTGCCCATCCTCAGACAGCAACTGCGCCATCAGCCAGCGGTCAGTAGCGCTGCCTGCATGGCGCTCAAGCCAATTACTGAGCAAGTCACGTGCCTGTTGCGTTTGATTGGCCTTCAACCGCAGTCTGGCTTCCTGATACTGCCAGCGATCCACCTGTGCAGGCTCCATGTCGCGAATGCCACGGGCCTTTGCCAGAAGCTCAGCGGCCGCTGCGGCGTTATCCAAACGTGCCTCTGCGCTGGCAGCCAACTGCAGATATAGCGCCCTCGCCCAACGATCGGACGCATTACCCCCTTCCAGCCGCTGCGCCTGGGCTCGGCCATGATGACGCACTTTGGCATACTCGCCACTCTGAAGCTGGCGTTCCATCGACTTGAGATCAGCAATCATGTCGCCCGGCAGCGTCGGCGCCGCCACTGCCAACTGTGCCAGCAGCACTATGGTCGCTACCAGCCAGACTTTGACCAGTTTTTGCCAGTGGGTTTTCATCTCAATTTAAACTCCAGACGCTGCCGGGCCCGGCGCAGACCTCGCGCAGGCTCGAAGCGCCAGTCTGCAATTGCCTGCCGTGCCACTTGCTCAAACACCTTTCGCGGGCGCGCTTCAAGAACTTTGAGGCTGCCGGTGTCGACGCTGCCATCGGCGCGAATCACAAACTGCACCACCACATGCCCTTCCAAACCGCGACGCCGGGCACGGGAAGGATACTGCGGTGGTACACGACGCGTGGGCCGAACCGAACTGCCCACGTCCACCACCGGTTCCCGTAACGATGCTGGCGCTGGCTCAGCGACGAGCTGAGGCTTGGGCTCAGCACTGGGTGCCGGGCTGGGTAGCAGCTTTGGCTGTAACTTTGGTTGCGGTTCAGGTGCAGGTGGTGTTTCGATAAGTTCAGGCAGTGGCGCGTCCAGTTCGACCTCTGGCGTCTCACGCGGTGGCAATTCAGGGCTGGGAAGGGTAATCATGCTATCGGTATTTTGCGCGAAAGCCGGCGGCGCAACCGCCGGTGGTGGTGGCGGTAAGCTAATCTGCGTGGTTATCGGCTCAGGTGGCGACAGATCGGCAGGCGCATCGGAAAGCTCGGTCAGGCTCAGCGTCATTTCCTCTAGTGGCTTGGGTGCCTGAGGCGGGACCACTAGCCAGGCCAGCAGTATAAAAACCAGCAGCGCCAAGCTCGAGCCGGCCAGCAAGCCAAAGGGGTAGCGCATCAGCCACCGCTCCGCTGGGCCGCCACAGCCACTTGTTCCACGCCAGCATCACGGAGGCGATCCATCACCTCGATCAACACCCCAGTAGTCGCATTGCGGTCGGCCTGAATTACGACCGAGCCATCATCGCTGACCAGCCCTGATACCTGCGTGCCTACCCGATGAATATCCACCGGTTCGCCATCAATCCATACTGCGCCTTCCGGCGTGATCGCCACCAGCACCTGAACATCGGAACGCGGCGTGGCCGCACTGGACTCAGGGCGCTCGATTTCCACGCCACTTTCCTTGATGAAGCTGGTAGTGACAATAAAAAAAATCAGCATGATAAAGACGACATCCAGCATCGGGGTCAAATTGACCTCACTGGACTCCTCGTCTACGGCTCCCACCCGGCGTCTACGCATGGGTGTCCTCCGCGGCGCGAGCAAGACGGTCGTGCAGCCGCTGCTGCTCGCGCCGAATGATATGCTCCAGGCGGGTAATGAATAGCAGCCCCACCACTGATACTGCCATTCCACTCAGCGTAGGCAATGTAGCTCGTGCCACGCCGCCTGCCATGGCGCGAGCCTGGTTAACCTCACTGACCGAGAGGCTGTCAAACACGCTGATCATACCGGTTACTGTGCCCAGAAGACCCAGCAGCGGACATATCACCACCAGCAGCCTGAGCCATGGCAAAGGCCCCCGCAGGCCGGCGATCAGCTCATTGGTCCACACCCCCCGCAGGGTCAACGCGCCCCAGCTGCTGTGCTCATCGCATGCCAGCCAGCGTGCCACCAGAGAGCGCCGGGCGGGACAGTAGTGAAAGCGAAAGAACCACCAGCGCTCCAGTGCCACGCTGAACAACAACATGGCCACGCCCGCGATCACTACCAGTACCGGGCCACCGGACTCGATCAGACCGGCAAGGGGTTCAAGCCAGTGCATCAGCATGGCGTTTCGCACCGGTTAAAGGGGCAGCGGACGACGTGACGTCGGCCACAAGACGATCAGCGAGCACGGCACTGGCACGACCTTCCATGCTGCTGATCAGAGCCCGGCTGCGGCTGGTAAGCGCGGTATGGGCAAACAGCAGCGGCACAGCCGTGATCAGCCCCAACACAGTGGTGACCAGCGCCTGACTGATGCCACCGGCCATCAGCTGCGGATCACCGGTGCCGAACACCGTGATCGCCTGAAAGGTCACGATCATACCTGTTACGGTGCCCAGCAGACCAAGCAGCGGCGCAATGGCAGCCAACATTTTAACCAGCGCCTGACCGCGCTCAATGCGCGGTTGCTCTGCGAGCATCGCTTCGTCCAGACGTGCCTCAAGCGCCTCGGGTACATGCTCGGCACCAGAGACCTGGAAGCGCTTGAGTACACGGCCCAGGGGATTGTCATCGCGCAGCCGCTCTAGATCAGCGAGCTGACGGCGCTGAGTCAGTGTGACGCGCAGCAGATAGGTATATTGCATCAACGCCACCAGCAGCCCCAAGGCGCCCAGGGCGACCACCACGTAGCCGACGGCACCGCCCTGCTGGAAACGCTGCCACAGAGTCGGCTGCTGCGCCATGGCCTGCAATACTCGTCCATTGACGGGATCGAATGGTACAACCTCGCTGCTGCCCTGCTGGAATGCCGCCAGACGCTCAGCAACGGCTCGCGGCGTATGCCCTGTCACTACCAGCCGCCCCTCGTCACCGGAGCGCTCCAGCAACTGACCATTGCTGGCCGCCAGCAGCGCACCAATGCGCACCACCGCCTGCTCGCGTCGCTGGCCATCGGCACCGGCGACGTCTGCGTTAAACTCGGTAACCCGTGCGGTTTCTCGAGTCAACGTCATCAGGCTATCGGCCAACGATTCGATCTGGCCCACATCCAGAATATCGCTGCGGCTCAAGCGTGATGGCAATTGCGCTTCGCCGCCCAACGTCAGCCAACTCTGCGACAGCTCATCACGAAGCTCGCCACCGATACCTGCCACGGCAGAGAACACCGCGTCCAGATCACCACTCTGCTCCACTCGCTTAGCCTCGAGCCTGCTTAGCTCATCACTCTGGGCCTGTAGCTGCGTTTCCAGTATCTGACGACGTTCGCGCGCCACGGCGAGTGCGGCACCGGCATCCTCTAATGCCTCCTTCAGCGCATCTGCATCGCGTGACAGCTCGGCTAACCGCGCACGATCTCGCGCCTCAGCAGCCTTGCGCTCTTCACGCAAAGTCTGCATCGTGTCACGAGCGCCGGAAACCGCTGTCACATCACCATCCACCGACTGAGACTGTGCTTGTGCAACCAGCAGTGGCAAACTGCACAGCATCAGGGTCAACAGTCCGCGCATCACTTGCGAGCGGATGCTCATGATCTGTGCTCCTCGGCGACGAATTGGGAAGAAGGCTGAGAGAGCGGCAGGTCTAATAACGTAGGCGGGCGCTGTTCACGCACAATGTCAAGCCCCTTACGCACCTCGGCAATGCCATCACTGTCGAGCTGTTGCCAACGAGCCTGCTCCACTTTCCAGACGCCGCCTTCACTGCCATCTGGCGTCACGTAATACCAGCCCACACGCCCGACTCTCAGGAACTCGACGTCTCGTGCCGCACCGCTCTGAGACACTCTCAGCTCACCACGCCAGGCATCAAACTCAAGACCATAATCCAGTTCGCTGCGCCAAGCGGCCAGCACGCGTTCAAACTTTTCAGCACGCCCCAGTTCGGCATTAGCAAGCATCGATTCAAGGCTGCCCACCCTGGCCATGCGCTCCTGTTTTAGATAAGGCATGTCAGCCTCAACCCACAGACGCAGTCGCTCGAGCAACCTACCCATCAGACCAGGCAGTGCCTCCCGCGTTCCGTTCAGGCTGTCCAGCGCAGCAAGGCGTCGTTCAAGTGTCTTGGCCTGACCCTCAACCTGCGGTGCCAGCTCAGCGTTATAAGCCGTTAGCCGACGCAGCTCCTCACGGGCCTGACGCAGTGCGTCAAGCCTGGCGCGTACCTCATCGTCGGTGCTGTCGATACGCGCCTGAAGTTCAGCCTGAGTAAGCTGGGCTTCCAACACGTCATCATATAGCGCCGCACCATCGCTGGCGTTCGCAGCCAGGCTTATGGCTAAGAGGGAAAGCAGCCCAATCTGCAGCCTGACCCCCCCTGTAAATTTGTCGACCACGTTCATCTCCCAAAGGTACGCAAAACGCGCTAGCAGGCTAGCTGAAACGACAATTGCCGTCAATGCGAACAGGAATCGTTTTTGTTCAGACGGCAGGCAGACACTAACCCTGGTGAACAGATCAACATTGAACAACCCGCTGATAACTTTGCTCGCTGCGCTCCGCACCTGGCACCAGAGCCACTCACAACGGCTCGGTAACAACACATTGCCCAAAAGTGATGACAATTGTCATACCTAAATGACAATCATTATCATTAACATGAATTCCTATTACCCTTGCAGGATTAATCCATCACCGCCGTAAGTAAAACTCGTTTAGGAGAAAACAGTCCATGACGTCCACACCCCCTACCAGGAGAAGGCACAGCTCACAGAAATATCGGTGGAGACACCCCGTGATCCCTTTGGCTCTGGTAATTTCCTGCACCGGCGTAGCGCAGGCAGACGACGCTGAACGAAACACGCTCGCCACCCCTGATGCCGATGCTGCCGAAGAGCTCAAACCCATCCTGGTCACCGCCGATGGGGATAGCGACGAAATCAAGCAGGAAGAGGTTTACACCAAAAACGTCTCCAACCTTTACGTTGACAAGGAAGAACTCGACCGATTCCAGACTGCCAACCCCGGCGATGTCTTCAAGGGCATGAACGGGGTGTACAGCATGGACACTCGCAGCAGTCAGTCCATTACCCCCAATATTCGCGGCATCACCGGCGAAGGGCGCACACCGCTGACCGTCGATGGTACCGAACAATCCACCAACGTCTGGCTGCATTTCTTCGGCGCAGGTAACCGTAGCTATATCGACACAGCCCTGCTGCGAAGCGTGGAAGTGGAAAAAGGCCCATCACTAAGCCGGGGCATCAAAAGTGGTGCCGGTGGGGCGGTGAGCATCAGGACCATCGAACCCAGCGATATTATTCCCGAGGGCGACAATTTTGGCATAGAACTCAATGCGGAAACCTCCGGCAA
>NZ_JAKDUR010000054.1 GCF_030457605.1 Halomonas sp. | reverse complement strand
CCCGGTACGCGGACATGTATCAGCGTTCGATCGACGACCCGGAAGGTTTCTGGGCCGAGCAGGCCAAACGGCTTGACTGGATCAAGGCGCCGACCAGAATCAAGAACACCTCGTTTGCTCGCGATAACGTGGACATTCGCTGGTTCGAGGACGGCGAGCTCAACGTGGCGGCCAACTGCCTGGATCGTCATCTGGAAATTCGCGGCGGTGACACGGCTATCATCTGGGAAGGCGACGATCCGGCCGAGTCGTGCCACATTACCTACGCCGAGCTTTATGATCGCACCAACCAGCTGGCCAACGCGCTCAAGGCACTGGGCATCGGCAAGGGCGATACCGTGACCCTGTACATGCCGATGATTCCCGAAGCGGCGGTGGCAATGCTCGCCTGTGCGCGTATCGGCGCGGTGCACTCGGTGATCTTTGGCGGTTTCTCGCCCGATGCCATTGCCCAGCGGGTGATAGGCGCGCAGTCAAAGCTGGTGATTACCGCCGATGAATCCGTGCGCGGCGGCAAGCACGTGCCGCTCAAGGACAACGTCGATGCCGCCCTGACCCGCGAAGGCACCGACGTGTGTGACAGTGTACTGGTGGTCAAGCGCACCGGCGGTGACATTGAATGGCACGAAGGCCGCGACGTCTGGTACCACGAGATGGTCGACAAGCAGGCAATGACCTGCCCAGCCGAGGCGATGAACGCCGAAGACCCGCTGTTCATCCTCTACACCTCGGGCTCCACTGGCGCGCCCAAGGGGCTCAAGCACACCACCGGCGGCTACCTGACCTATGCCGCGATGACCCACCAGTACGTGTTTGACTACCACGAAGGTGATGTCTACTGGTGCACGGCCGACGTGGGTTGGGTCACCGGGCATAGCTATATTGTCTACGGGCCGCTGGCCAATGGCGCCACTACGCTGATGTTTGAAGGCGTGCCTACCTACCCAACTCACGGGCGCATGGGCGAGATCGTCGACAAGCACCAGGTCAACATCCTTTATACCGCGCCGACGGCCATTCGGGCTTTCATGGCCCACGGCGACAGCGTCATGGACTCCAGCAGCCGGGACAGCCTGCGCCTGCTGGGCACGGTGGGCGAGCCGATCAACCCCGAGGCCTGGGAGTGGTTCTACCGCGTGATGGGCAAGGAACGCTGCCCGATCGTGGATACCTGGTGGCAGACCGAAAACGGCGGCATCATGATTGCCCCGCTGCCGGGTGCCACGCCGCTCAAGCCGGGCTCGGCAACGAAGCCGTTTTTCGGCGTGCAGCCGGCGATCATGGACAGCGAAGGCAACCAGCTTGACGGCGAGGCCGAAGGCAATCTGGTGATACGGGATTCCTGGCCGGGGCAGGCACGCTCGATCTGGGGAGATCACGAGCGCTTCGTCAGCACTTATTTCTCGACCTACGACGGCGTCTACTTCACCGGTGACGGCTGCCGCCGGGACGCTGACGGTGACTACTGGATCACCGGCCGGGTGGACGACGTGCTCAACATCTCGGGGCATCGCATGGGCACCGCCGAGATCGAATCGGCACTGGTGGCCCACGAGGCGGTGGCCGAGGCGGCAGTGGTGGGCTACCCCCACGACATCAAGGGGCAGGGCATCTACATCTACGTCACCCTGGGCGATGACGTGGAGCCGACCGACGAACTCAAGAAAGAGTTGACCCAGCAGGTGCGTAAGGAGATTGGCCCGATTGCTTCTCCGGACGTGATTCAGTGGGCGCCGTCGCTGCCCAAGACCCGCTCGGGCAAGATCATGCGGCGCATTCTGCGCAAGATTGCCGCCAACGAGTGCGATGGTCTGGGCGATACCAGTACACTAGCCGACCCGAGTGTGGTGGACGAGCTGATCGAACATCGCATGAACCGCTGAATGCCCGAGTGATTCGCCAAATCCAGCAATGCCGGCCGTGTGCCGGCATTGTTGCTTCAGCGGGTTGGAAAAGCCGGGCAGAAAATGGCAGAACCGTGCAAACCATTCTTGGGCATGGTGAATCCCTTGAGGTACCATCCCTTAAGCATGATTGCCGCAGGCTATCGCAAAGCATTATCCCCAACCGACAGAGCCGGGCGTCGCGGCGGCAGGCTCTTGACGGCTGCTCAAGGATCCGGAGGAGTATCCATGGCTATTGCCCATAAGTTCATCGTTGCCGATGACCATCCGCTGTTTCGCGCAGCACTCACCCAGGCATTGCGCCAGCTGGCACCCCAGGCGGATATCGTCGAAGCGGATACCATGGCGGCTACTCACGACGTCGTGAACCGGCATCCTGATGCCGATCTGGTGTTGCTGGATCTGCATATGCCGGGCGCCAACGGCTTTTCCGGGCTGATTCAGCTACGCGGGCAGATGCCCGATATTCCGGTGGCCGTGATTTCCGGCAGCGACGAACCCTATGTGGTACGCCGGGCGCTCGACTACGGGGCTTCGGGGTTCATTCCGAAGTCGTCATCTCTTGCGCTGATTGCCGAGGCCGTGGGCGAGATTCTTGACGGCGAAGTCTGGCTGCCCGAAGCGCTCTCCGGCGTGCTGGATGATACCAACGAAGAGGAAGCACGCTTTGCCGAGGCGATTGCCTCGCTCACGCCCCAGCAGTTTCGCGTGCTCAACATGCTCACCGAAGGGCTGCTGAACAAGCAGATTGCCTATGAATTGAGCGTCTCCGAAGCCACGATCAAGGCCCACGTGACGGCCATTCTGCGCAAGCTTGGCGTACATTCGCGCACCCAGGCGGTCATCGCCGCCCAGAAGCTTGAAGTCGAACCGCCCCGGGTTGAATCCTAGGCGTTTTTACGTGCGCCGCGGCTGGCCTGCAGAGTGCGGCTGAGCAGAGCGCGCAGTGCCGCGGGGCGTACCGGTTTAAGCAGCATATGATGGCCGGTGCGTTTGATCTGTTCAGCCACTTCCTCGCTGCGGTCGGCGGTAATCACGATGCCCGGGACGTCACCTTGCAGGCGCTCGGCCAGCGCTTCAAGCGCCATCAGGCCGGTGACCTCATTGTCCAGATGGTAGTCGGCGAGTATCGCATCCGGATCGCCTTCCATGTTGCGCAGGATCGACTTGGCGCCGCCGATGCTGGTAGCGGTAAAGACTTCACACCCCCAGCCGCCGAGCATGGCGGCCATGCCTTCAAGAATCAGCGATTCGTTATCGATGCAGACAATGCGTGTGCCGTTTAGTTTGTTACCCGTGCGGCGCTTCGGTTCCTGCGCCTGTTCCGCGGTGATTTGCGCAGCGACCGTCGGCACACTGACGCTAAAGACCGTGCCGTAGCCTTCCCACGAGCGCACTTTCAGCGGATGATCCAGCACTCGGCTCATGCGCTCGGCGATAGACAGACCGAGCCCCAGCCCTTTTTCACTTTCGCGATGCCGTGAGGCCTGATCAAGACGGCGAAATTCCTGAAAAATCTCCGTTTGTTTGGCCTCGGGAATCCCCGGGCCGGTATCCCACACTTCGATGCGTAGCCGCTCTCCCACGCGCCGGCAGCCCAGCAGCACGCGGCCTTCCTGGGTATAGCGCAGCGCGTTGGAGAGAAAGTTCTGGATGATGCGGCGCAGCATTTGCGAATCCGAATTCACCCACTGCCCGGTAGGCACCACCACCAGATCCAGCCCCCGGTCTTCGGCCATGACGTCAAACTCGGCGCGCAGCGGGCGCAAAATGTCGGCCAGCGCAAAGTGGCTGCGCCGTGGCGTCAGGGCGCCGGCGTCCAGCTTGGAGATATCCAGCAGCGTGCCCAGCAGCTCTTCGGCGGCCTGCAACGAATTGTCGATATGACCGATGGTGCGCTGGGCGGCGGTGGTGTTTTCGTCCTGCATCAGCGCCGAGGTAAACAGCCGTGCGGCGTTGAGTGGCTGCAGCAGATCGTGGCTGGCGGCGGCCAGAAAGCGCGTTTTGGAGGCGTTGGCGTCCTCGGCCAGCTGTTTGGCCTGACGCAGCGCCTGAGTCCGTTCGTGTACCCGTTCCTCAAGGGTTTCGTTGGTTTCCTTGAGGGCGACCTCGGCCTGACGCCGCTCGGTAATATCCTGATATAGCGCGAAAAATCCAAGAATCGACTGCGCATCGTCAAAGTGCGGCGTGTAGGTGACCAGCATGTGGCGCAGTTCGCCGGCCTGGGGCATGGCCACTTCAAAACTCACCCGCTCGCCGTCCAGAGTCTTTTGAATCCAGCGGGCGCGCTCGTCGGCCCTGTCGGCCGGCATGACATCGGCAAAGCGGCGGCCGATCACTGCGTGGCGGTCAACCCCGAAGGCCTGCTCGTAGGCGCGGTTGGTAAACAGATAGCGGCAGTCCTTGTCGAAATAGGCGATCAACGCCGGCACGTTGTCGGTATAGATGCGAATGTTGTTTTCCGAGCGGATCAGCGCCTCTTCAATGCGCTTTTGCTGGCTGATGTCCTGATAGGTATACACAAAGCCGCCGCCGGGCATGGGGTTGCCCTGCACTTCCAGCACGCTGCCGTCCTGGCGATAGCGCACGTAACGGTGGGGCTGGCCTTCGCGAATGTTATCCAGCAGCAGTTCGACGTGTTCTTCCGGGTCGCCGGGGCCGTACTCGCCACTGTGGGCGTTGTAGCGGAAAATGCGGTCTATCGGGGCACCGACGCGGATCAGGTGATCGGGAAAACGAAACAGCTCCAGATAGCGCTGATTCCAGACCACCAGCCGCAGGTGCTGATCGACCACGCTGATGCCCTGGCTGATGTTTTCAATGGTGGCTTGCAGCAGCGCACGGTTGAACTCGAGCACTTGAGACGCTTCATCAACAATCGAGATTACGTCGGAAATGCCGATGCCGCGCCCCTGTAGCGCGGAGTTGACCACGATGCGCGCCGAGGAAGCGCCCAGCACCGAGGCCAGAAAGCGCTCGGTAAACTGGATCACGTCGATGGAGGCGCGGGCGTCGTCGGCCAGCGGCTTGCCGTTGCGCCGGGCGTAGTCGCCAAAGGCGCGCTCCACCTGGCCTTCACCGAGAAAGCGTTCGCACAGCACCTTCAGATCACCCACCGTGGTAGCGCCTGTCCACGGGCGGTTGATGGACGTCTGTCGGGTCTCGACGCTGTCCACGAACAGCGAGGCCTGAATACGTTCGACCACCCGCTGGGAGCTCAGCTGGGAAATGAAGATATAGCAGAACAGGTTGACCCCGAGCGACAGCATGACGCCGTGGGTAAAGGGGTCACCCAGATTCAGGCCGAACAGCGCGGTAGGCGAGAGCCAGGCTACCCCCAGCGGGCCGTCCGTGACCCAGCCGCCGGGCAGCACGCCGGCACTGACCAGCGCCGGCCCCAGCAGGCTGTAGGCCCAGATGGCAAAGCCTGCGTTGAGCCCCACCGTCACGCCCAGCCAGTTGCCGCGCTTCCAGTAAAGCCCGCCGATCAGCGCCGGGGCAAACTGGGCGGCGGCAGCGAATGAAAGCATGCCGATGGAGGCCAGCGAGCCGAACTCGGCCAGCATGCGGTAAAAGCCGTAGGCCAGCACCAGTACGGCGATAATGGTCAAACGCCTGATGCGCAGTACCAGCCGCCCGTAGTCCCGTGTCTGGGTGTCAAACCAGCGCAGGCGGAACAGCGCGGGAATGACGATTTCGTTGGAAATCATGATCGACACCGCCACGGCGGCGACAATCACCATACTGGTTGAGGCGGAAAAACCGCCGATAAAGGTCAGCAGCGTCAGCCATTCGTGGCCCGACGCCATGGCCAGCGAGAGAACGTAGGCATCCGGCTCGATACCGCTATCGCCGAAAAGCCAGAGCCCCGCGGCGGCCAGCGGTACCACAAAAAAGCCCACGGCAAGCAGGTAAAGCGGAAACAGCCAGCGTGCCCGCTGGGCATCATCCGGATGGGTGTTCTCCACCACGGCCACATGAAATTGTCGCGGCAAACAGAAGATCGCCAGCATGGCGAGCAGCGTCTGCGCCCAGAAGCCGTGGGCGAAGTCCTGCTCGGCCAGCTGGCGTTCCAGATTGAGCTGGCTGTCGGCATAGCGGGTCAGTTCGCCAAGGCCGTCAAACATGCCCCAGGTGACCACGGCGCCGAGAATGATGAAGGCGGCAAGCTTGACCAGCGACTCGAAAGCCACGGCATGAATCAGGCCTTCGTGGTGTTCGGTGGCATCGGTATGTCGGGTGCCGAACAGAATCGCGAACAACGCCATCGCGGCGGCGATATAAAAAGCGGCATCGCCGAACAGCGGCGCTCGGGTTACGCCGGCGTCGCCGGTCAGAATGCTGAAGGAGGATGCTACGGCCTTGAGCTGCAGCGCGATGTAGGGCAGCGTGCCGACCAGTGCGATCAGGCTGGCAAATACCGCCAGCGACTGTGCCTTGCCATAGCGCGAGGCAATGAAGTCGGCAATCGAGGTCACGTTCTGGTGTTTGGCCACGCGGATCATTTTGGCCAGCACCGGCCAGAACAGCAGAAAGGTCAGGATCGGGCCGACAAAAATGCTGGCAAAGGACCAGCCCGAGGTGGCTGCCTGGCCCACGGCTCCGTAAAACGTCCACGAGGTGCAATAAATCGCCAGCGCCAGGCTGTAGATCAGCGGCCGGCGGCGGCTCGCTCCGTGAGTATGCGCCCGGCGGTCGCCGTACCAGGCAATCCCGAACAGCAGCGCAAGATAGACAAGCGATACCGCAATGAGTAGCCCTGCGTAAAACATAAGACACTCCCGCCGTGGCGCAGAAAACAGTGGCGACCGGGCCACCAGCAAAACGCCCATTCTAGGTGAAATGGGCGCGGGCGTCAGGCCGGAGTGGAGGAGCTGAAAGTGGGCTTACACTTCGCGTGCCGGTTGGCAAGCGGTTCGGTAAAGCGGGGAGCTTTCGCGCAGGGTGCGCAGCTCGTTCAGTGCCGGCTTGCCGGTGTCGTCGTTCAGCGGTACCAGCTCGCGGTTGTCGCAGTTGAGCAGGTACGGGGTCGGCGTGACCACGTCGGCATAGTGGCGCTCGAAGTGGTAAATGATCAGCTCCATGATGGGCGTCTGGTTGGGGGCATTTGGGGTAATGCCGTCCCGGTCCACCACGCTGAACTCCGTCACCATGGGAAAGGCCAGCGTCCAGGGGCGCCAGATCATGCTGTCGGTCTGGCTGGAAATGACCACGGTACTTTCCGGCAGCTGCTGGCGTTTATGGTCAAACCAGCCGTATTCCGCATTGATCTGATAGCCCAGCATGCCAAGCCCGGCGCACACCGGCACAATCCATTTAGGCAGGCGTTTGCCGCTTAGCGTGCGCAATATGAGACCGATGCCCGCAGCGGCAAGGCCCGAGAAAACGGCGGCGATCAAGTGCCAGATCATGGCTTATCCTCTGTGAAAGAAGGCGGGCTTCCGCATGGAAGCCCGCCTGGTCAGGGTCGAAACATGGATGCATTCGAATCCATGATCAGGATGGAGCCATTATGAATCAGTGACTCATGTGTGTCGCGGCGCCAGCGCCTTTCGGATAGCGAACGCTTTCCACCAGCTGCTGAATTTCCGTCGGCGGCGCGGCAGTTGCTTTGGCCACCACGAAGGCCACCACGAAGTTGAGCATGGCACCCAGGGCCCCGAAGGACTGCGGCGAGATGCCCATGACCCAGTTTTCCGGCGTGTTGGCCAGCATGTTGGTGCCGGGGATAAAGAACCAGCCGAGGTAGGTAAAGATATACAGCAGCGTGGTCAGAAGCCCCGCCAGCATGCCGGCCACGGCGCCATGATTGTTGATGCGCTTGGAGAAGATACCCATCATCAGCGCCGGGAATAGCGAGGCACCGGCAATACCGAAGGCCAGCGCCACGGTTTGGGCGGCAAACCCGGGCGGGTTGAGCCCCAGGTAGGTCGCGAGCAGAATCGCCCCGCCCATGGAGATCCGCGCGGCGAGCATTTCACCTTTTTCGCTGATATTCGGGTTGATGGTGTTTTTGATCAGGTCGTGGCTTACCGCCGAGGAAATCGCCAGCAACAGCCCGGCTGCCGTAGATAGCGCCGCTGCTACGCCGCCGGCCGCAATCAGGCCGATGACCCAGGGCGGCAGGTTGGCAATTTCCGGATTGGCCAGTACCAGGATGTCGTTGTTGACGGAAAGCTCATTACCTTCCCAACCACGCTCGGCAGCGGTGTCGGCAAAGGCTTCGTTATCGTCGTTGTACATCTGGATGCGGTCGTCACCGTTTTTGTCTTCAAACTGGATCAGGCCGGTGTTTTCCCAGGAGCGGATCCAGCCGGGACGGTCTTCGTAGAGGATGGGGTTCTGCGCAGCCGTGCCGTAGTCTTCCACCTGCTCGCTCATGTCAGGGTAGATGGTGGTCATCAGGTTAAGCCGCGCCATGGAGCCGACCGCCGGTGCGGTGACGTACAACAGCGCGATGAACACCAGCGCCCAGCCCGCCGACCAGCGTGCATCAGCCACCTTGGGTACGGTGAAAAAGCGGATGATGACGTGAGGCAGCCCGGCGGTACCCACCATCAGCGAAAGCGTGAACAGCACCATGTTGAGCTTGTTGTCCACGTCGCCGGTGTAGGCGTTGAAGCCCAGCGCGGTCACCACCTGGTCGAGCTTGTCGAGCAGCGGCATACCGGACTCGGTGTGCGTGCTGAACATGCCGAACATGGGGATCGGGTTGCCGGTCAGGTGCATGGCGATGAACACCGCCGGAATGGTGTAGGCAATAATCAGCACGATGTACTGGGCCACCTGGGTGTAGGTAATGCCCTTCATACCGCCGAAGACTGCATACAGGAACACAATCAGCGCGGCAATCCAGATGCCCGAGGTGTTGGAAACCTCCAGAAAGCGCGAGAAGGCCACGCCGGCACCGGTCATCTGGCCGATGACGTAGGTCACCGAGGCGATGATCAAGCAGACCACCGCGATCAGGCGTGCGGTGTTGCTATAGAAGCGATCCCCGATAAACGCCGGCACGGTAAACTTGCCGAACTTGCGCAGGTAAGGGGCCAGCAGCATGGCCAGCAGCACGTAGCCGCCGGTCCAGCCCATCAGATAGGTAGAGTTGGCGTAACCGCCGGCAGCCAGCAGGCCGGCCATGGAGATGAACGACGCCGCCGACATCCAGTCGGCCGCCGTGGCCATACCGTTGGTGATGGGATGTACGCCACCGCCGGCGACGTAGAAGTCCTTGGTGGAGCCGGCGCGCGCCCAGATGGCGATGCCGATGTAGAGCGCAAAGGAAGCGCCAACAAACAGTATGTTGATCGTAAACTGGTCCATGCTGGCTTACTCCCCGAGGCTATATTTGGCGTCGAGCTGATTCATCTTCCAGGCATAGAAGAAGGTCAGCGCGATGAACGTCAGGATTGAGCCTTGCTGGGCAAACCAGAAGCCAAGGTCAGTCCCGCCGACGGGAATGCCCGCCAACAGCGGGCGAAACAGGATGGCACAGCCGTACGAAACGAAAGCCCAGACAATCAGGCAGCCGAAAATGGTGCGTACGTTGGCTTTCCAGTATGCAGCAGCGTTGGAAGTATCATCTGCCATGGCGTTGCTCTCCGCTTGTGATTGTTAAGGTTTGGAGATTGCGTCGGTGAAGATGCGTCGATAAAGACATTGGCAAGGCCAGCGGCCGTTTGGAAACGCGACGTTTAATCGCGAAACCTGAGCACCACAACCTTGAATGACGTGCTTTCATACTGGCCAAAAAACGCCAAAAAGAAATCCAGACTTTGGTCTTTAAACCAACGTCCTGGCTGCTTTTGATGCGCTGAGAAAACCGTGGCGGCGGCAGTTTTGAGGTAGCTGTGAGCTTCGTTGTGACGAGTATTGTGACGATAGTATAGGTGTCGGTGCGGACACAGACGTCGATACTCTGGAAACGCTCTTTCACTGTTGCCGAGGTATGCATGGTCGATGTGGATTTGTCCCAACCGCCCTTTACGCTGCTCGACGCGGCGGGCCGCGAACATGCCCGTTGCGGCATGGATATTGCCTACTTCGAGCGCGATGAAATCATTCTGGATACCGGGCAGGCCGGGGAGTCGTTGTTTTTGATCCATCAGGGCGA
>NZ_JAKDUR010000113.1 GCF_030457605.1 Halomonas sp. | reverse complement strand
CCGTTAACGCGGCGTGCGCGCACGTTACGGCCTTTAAGTTTATCGCGCTCAAGCTTGGCCAGCGCCTGCCTGGCCACGCTGCGCTCGACCGCCACGTAGGCGCTGCGGGCGAGCACCTTGATCTTGCCGACCTGGTCGCCGGCGATGCCGCCTTCGCCTGTCAGCGCGCCAAGAATATCTCCCGGGCGCAGCTTGTCCTTTTTGCCCGCGCCCAGCTGAAGTGTAGCCATGGGCGCGGCAAGCGGCCGGGGGTCGGCCACCTCGGGCAGCGGCTCGGGCTCGTATTCCGCGCCCTGCTGTTCGCTCAGCTGCAGCAGACGAAAGCGCTCCTTCTCGCTGATCAGCGTGCAGGCCACGCCCTGCTTGCCGGCGCGGCCGGTGCGCCCAACGCGGTGGGTGTGGACGTCAAGCTCGTGGGCAATGCCGACGTTGAACACGGCGTCCACGCCGTCGATGTCCAGCCCCCGGGCGGCGACGTCGGTGGCCACCAGCAGCGTGACGCTCTGGTTGGCAAACATCACCAGAATGCGCTCGCGGTCCTTCTGCTCCAGATCGCCGTTGAGCGCCAGCGCGCTCATGCCCGCGGCGTTCAAATCCTCCGCCACGGCGTGGGTTTCGCGTTTGGTGTTGCAAAACACCACGCCGCTTGCCGGCCGGTAGTGCAGCAGCAGCTGGCGCAGCGCCGCCAGACGCGCCGCTTCGTCCGCCACAACATGAAAGTGCTGCTCGATGGTGGTCTCATCGTGGGTATCTTCCACCCGGACGATATGCGGCTCGCGCAGCATCCCCCGGGTAAAGCCGGCAAGCCCGCCCTCAACCGCTGCGGCCGGGGAGACGGCGTCCCGGGGATAGGTGGCGCTGAACAACAGCGTCTGCCGGCGAGCCGGGGTGTGCGCCACGATGTCGTCAATGGCGGCCTGAAAGCCCATGTCGAGCATGCGGTCGGCTTCGTCCAGCACCAGCGTAGCAAGCCCGCCAAGCTCAAGCGTGCCCTTGCGCAGGTGGTTTTCCACCCGACCGGGCGTGCCCACCACGATATGCGCGCCGTGCTCCAGAGAGGCCAGCTGAGGGCCGAAAGGCGCGCCGCCGCACAGCGTCAGCACCTTGACGTTGGCAAGCGTTCGGGCAAGCGCGCGCAGCGCCTCGCTCACCTGGTCGGCAAGCTCCCGGGTGGGGCACAGCACCAGTCCCTGAACTCGGGTTGATGCCAGGTCCAGCCGGGCCAACAGCGCCAGGCCGAAGGCGGCGGTCTTGCCCGAGCCGGTTTGCGCCTGGGCCAGCACGTCGCGGCCGTCAAGGGCGGCGGGCAGCGCATGCGCCTGCACCGGCGTCATGGCGTGATAGCCAAGCGATTCAAGATTCGCCAGCAGCGCATCCGGCAGGGCCAGACGCGAAAAGGAAGTCGTAGACACAAATAATACCTGAAGAAGGGGCGCAGAGTGCCCGTGAAAACGTAAGCGGGGAACGTAACCAGAAGAAAGAAACGCGCAGGCGATAAGCCAAACGCTTTCGCGCCTGCCAATATGGAACGCAGCCTACCAGAAAGCCGGCCCTGTCGCTTTTATATAGCGCGCATAATTCGGGCAAAAACTAAAACGCAATAACTAGCATTATCTTTTGTAATTTATTATCATTTATTGCTGAAAAGCATAGAGCCCACACATATAAAGCGGGCCAATCTGCCGACGCTAGCATCTGTCGCTCATCGCAAACCCTCCATTCATGGGATACAACCCACGCCTCTGGCGTAATGCCAGTCAGTTAAGCCTATTCTCTATAAGCTGATCATGAGACCTTCCCG
>NZ_JAKDUR010000016.1 GCF_030457605.1 Halomonas sp. | reverse complement strand
TACCCATCAGCTGGTTGCAACCCGTGGCACCGGCCACTCGCTGATCGTCAGTATGCAAAACGAAATGCGCTTCGCGCTGATTGTCCATCGTTTCGACCGACCCCTCGGCAAGCTCGGTAAGCTTCCAGTAGGTATTGGTAAGCGCTACGTCAGGCGAGGCGTCTGATGAGCCGTCAGGGGTCTGCGTGGCACAACCGGCAGCGGCAAGTGTCAGGCCTAATAGCAGTGAATATCCGGCAATTTTTTTCATCTGTTTCCCTCGCGTTGGCCAGTGTTATGACAAATGTTATGGACTGAATCCCAGCCAGTTCACCCGTATTAGAGTACTTTAATGTCGAGAGTTCCGTGTCGAACTTTCGTGGCTTGTCGTGGTGGGCTGACGGTGGGGAATGGACTCATGGCATTAGCTTAAGTGCCAAATGGCTATTTGAATATAGTTTTTTACCTGAAACCTTTTTAAAATCCAAATGTTATGAAATATCGGGCAGGCAGTAACGTCATTATTGAAAGCGCGCCTGAAGACGGTTGCCAACGTAGCGTGGCGTAACTTAGAGTAGCGGCTCTCGCTTGACGGGGTGCCGGTGATTCCGGCTGAGATAGCGCAGATGCCCGCCGTGTTGAACGGTGGCATCTCAAGCGCTGGTCCCGTTGAACCTGATCCGGCTAATTTCTTCATCGCGCTGCGCGCGGTTTGAGGAAGGGTACCGGCGTAGGGATCAAGCACTGGTGCACTTCTGGTTTGCTGTTTTTCCGCCCAGTCTCCCCTCGCCTCCCTGGCCACTACCATGGGAGCTTTTTGTATGTCTAAAACATCGCACTTTCTGGCCGAAACCGCCCGGGTGGACGCCGCGGCGATTCAGCCGCTGCCCGGCTCGCGCAAAGTCTACGTTGAGGGTTCGCGCCCGGATATCCGCGTGCCGTTCCGCGAGATTTCGCTGTCGCCGACCACCACCTCGGGGATCAACGAGGAAAACCCGCCGCTGCTGGTGTACGACACCTCGGGCCCTTATACCGATCCGGAGACCACCAACGACCTGCGCCAGGGGCTGGTTGAACTGCGCCGGGCCTGGATTGATGAGCGTGACGACACCGAGTTTCTCGACGGCCCCACCTCGGAATACGGCCGCCGCCGGGCGAGTGACCCGATGCTCGCGCCGTTGCGCTTTGATCTGACCCGCACGCCACGCCGGGCAAAAGCGGGCAAGAATGTCACCCAGCTGCACTACGCGCGTCAGGGCATCATCACGCCCGAGATGGAGTTCATCGCCATCCGTGAAAACCAGCGTCGTCAGGCGCTTTCTGCCGATTACACGGGCAGTGAAGAGGTCGAGCGCATTCTTGGCCACCAGCATCCGGGCCAGAGCTTTGGCGCCAACATGACCGATGACATCACGCCCGAATTTGTGCGTGACGAAGTCGCCGCCGGCCGGGCGATCATCCCGTGCAATATCAATCATCCGGAAACCGAGCCGATGATTATCGGGCGCAACTTTCTGGTCAAGATCAACGGCAACCTGGGCAACTCGGCGGTGACCTCGTCCATCGAGCAGGAAGTCGACAAGATGACCTGGGGTATCCGCTGGGGCTCGGACACGGTGATGGATCTGTCCACCGGGCAGAACATTCATGAGACCCGCGAGTGGATCATCCGCAACGCGCCGGTGCCCATCGGCACGGTACCGATCTATCAGGCGCTGGAGAAGGTCAAGGCCGTGGCCGAGAACCTCACCTGGGAGGTGTTCCGCGATACGTTGATCGAGCAGGCCGAGCAGGGCGTGGACTATTTCACCATCCACGCAGGCGTGCGCCTGCGCTACGTGCCGCTGACCGCCAAGCGGGTCACGGGGATTGTCTCCCGGGGCGGCTCGATCATGGCCAAATGGTGCCTGTATCACCATCAGGAAAGCTTTCTTTACACCCACTTCGAGGAAATCTGCGAGATCTGCAAGCGCTACGACGTGGCGTTCTCGCTGGGCGACGGCCTGCGCCCGGGCTCGGTGGCCGATGCCAACGACGAGGCCCAGTTTGCCGAGCTCGAGACCCTGGGCGAGCTGACCCGAATTGCCTGGCAGCACGACGTGCAGGTGATGATCGAAGGCCCCGGCCACGTGCCCATGCACCTGATCAAGGAGAACATGGACAAGCAGCTCGAAGAATGCGACGAGGCACCGTTCTATACGCTTGGGCCGCTGACCACCGACATTGCGCCGGGCTACGACCACATTACCTCGGGGATCGGTGCGGCGATGATTGGCTGGTACGGCTGCGCGATGCTGTGTTATGTGACGCCCAAGGAGCACCTCGGCCTGCCCAACAAGGACGACGTCAAAACCGGCATCATCACCTACAAGATTGCCGCCCATGCCGCCGATCTGGCCAAGGGCCACCCGGCCGCACAGCGCCGTGATAACGCGCTATCCAAGGCGCGTTTCGAGTTCCGCTGGGGAGACCAGTTCAACCTGGGCTTTGATCCGGATACCGCGCGCGAGTATCACGATGAAACCCTGCCCAAGGATTCCGCCAAGGTGGCGCATTTCTGCTCCATGTGCGGGCCCAAATTCTGCTCGATGAAAATCAGCCACGAGGTGCGCGAGTACGCCGCAGCCAACGGGCTTTCCGGTGACCAGGAAGCGGTGATGGCAGGCATGGAAGAGCAGGCGCGGAAGTTCCGCGAGGAAGGCGCGGAGCTGTACCAGGAAGTGTAGACAGCGCCTGGTGTCGAAAGGAGCGCCAATGTTGGAGCGAACGTAAAATATTGAAACGAAAGAAAAAGCGCCGCGAGATTCTCGCGGCGCTTTTTTGTGGGCGATGCCGTGAGGGCGGTGCCCGGGTCAGAAGGCGGGCAGCGCCGGCGCGTCGTGGCTTTCCTGGCGCGGTGCGGGCAGGGCCTCCTCGGCGGCATCCGGCAGGACAAACCGGGCAACTACCTGGTTCAGGCGCTCGGCCTCGCCCTGCAGCTGCTGAGCGGCGGCGCTGGCCTGTTGAACCATGGCCGCGTTTTGCTGGGTGGTTTGTTCCATGTCGTTGACCGCGCTGTTGATTTCCCGAATCCCGCTGCGCTGCTCCTGAGTGGCCACGTCGATTTCATCCATCAGCGTGGTCACCCGGCCGATGGCGGTGATGATGTCGCGCATGGTATCGCCGGCCAGGTCCGCCTGCTCGGCACCGGCTTCCACCTGGGAGACCGAGGTGTCGATCCGCTGGCGGATATCGGTGGCGGCACTGGCGCGGCGGGTCGCCAGCTGGCGCACTTCGTTGGCCACCACGGCGAAGCCACAGCCCTGCTCGCCGGCACGCGCCGGCAGCTTCTGATTTCCCCGGGCGATGTCGCTGCCGCTGTTGCGCACCGTGGTCACGGTGTACAGCAATGAGCCCTGCATATGGTTGTGAGCACCCGGAGCAGCTGTTCGATGCTTTGTCGGCTGTGGTCGACGGCATAAAGGCCGGTGCCGCTCAGCACCAGCAGAAGTGAAAGAAACGCGAGCAGGACCAGTGTCCAGCTCATGCGCATGGTCAGGTTATCCCAGATTTTCATCAGCGGTGCCTTCCGGCAGCGAAAACGGGGTAGACGAACAGGCTACAAAAAATGCCGTGAACACGGCGTGTCCACGGCATTTTTGTCACTACGTTACCCCGGCCGTGCGTTGTGCGCCGGGGCAGGAAGTGGTGTATCAGCTGGCGCCGTTTGTTTTGGTGTCAGGCTTGGTAACGGAGCTTTCAGCGGCCTCGGCGGCTTCAATGGCTTCACGTTCCCTGGCTTCATCGGACAGCGACTTGTTGGGAATCACGATATTGAGCACAAAGGCGGTGATGGCTGCGACCACAATCGGCGCGCCGCCGATGATGTTCTGCACTACGCTCGGGAACTCGGCGATAGCTTCGGGAACCGAGGCAATGCCCAGGCTCAGCGCCAGTGCCAGGCCAACGATGGTCATGTTGCGGGCAGACATTTCGTCTTTTACCAAAAGCTGGATACCGGTCATGGTGATCATGCCGAATACGGTGATGGTAGCACCGCCCAGTACCGGGTACGGGATGGTGGTCATCACGGCGCTGAACTTGGGGCTCAAGCCGGCGAAGATCATGAAGATACCGGTAATCGCCAGCACGTAGCGGCTGATAACCTTGGTCATGGCCACGATGCCGACGTTCTGGCTGAACGTGGAGGTCGGCAGGGCACCGAAGAACGAGCTGACCATGGTAGTCAGACCGTTACCCAGCAGGCCGCCGGTCAGTTCCTTGGTTTCCAGCTCGCGGTTCATGCCGCCTACCGATGTGGCTGACAGGTCACCGATGGTCTGGACCGAGTTGATCACACAGATCACGACCATGGAAGCAATAGCGGCGGTGTGGAATTCCATCTCGAACGGCATCACCTGGGGAACGGCAACCCAGTTGGCGTTCTTGATGCTGGAGAAATCCACCATGCCCAGCGCCAGCGCCAGCAGGTAGCCCACGACAATGCCTACGATGATGGCCGACAGCTTGATCACGCCCTTGCCGAACTGGGAAGCGATCAGCACGGTGAGCAGGGTGATGCCACCCACGGCCCAGTTCATCAGGTCGCCAAAGCCTTCAGCATTGGGGTTGCCGCTGCCGGCCATGTATTTCACGGCGATGTCATATAGCGACAGCCCGATAACCAGTACCACGGTGCCGGCCACAACCGGTGGGAACAGGTGGCGGATATATTGGATGAAGTAGCCGACGACCATCATGGTGATACCGCCGATCAGCTGGGCGCCGAGAATCCCCTCGATGCCGAACTGGCCGCCTACCGCGATCAGTGTCGGTACGTAGGCAAAGCCCACGCCGAAAATGGCCGGCAGCCGGGCGCCGAATTTCCACACACCGTATAGGTGGAAGATGGTGGCGATGCCCGAGGCCAGCACGGCGACCTGGATCAGCAGCAGCTTTTCTTCCGGCGTCGCGCCGACAACGCCGGCCACAATGATAGGCGGCGTGATCACGCCGGCGATCATGGCGAGCAGATGCTGCAGCGAAATGGGTAGAGCCTTGTAGAATTTGGGCTTGCCGTGGAAATCGAACAGTGACGTGCTGTTCGTCCCCGCGCGCTTCCCAAGCGTCGGAGACGCGTTGGATTCACTCATCGGGATTTCTCCATTCCTTTGTTGTTGTATGCAATACAAAGAGAAGTTTGTTGCGTTAGGGTCGGATCACTGTACACAAAACGGTCGTAAAAAATAAATAAGTTTGCCGCTTTTCTTTGTGCTAACCGGGAGGCGTCTCTGGTGGTGACAAGGAATGGACTGACCGCGGCATAGCGTCGCTGATGCGGTGTTACAGAATAAATAACTTGTTAAAACAGTATTTTAATATTTTTTTATGGCTATATACCGTCATATCGGAAGGATTGTTCCGCTTGCCCTGAGCAGGCACGATAAGCGTTATGCCCAGCCTGAAAGATAGCTTATCCTTTAGTCTAATCGCATTTTTGTATACAAAAAAATCAACTATTGTCTGTTTTTTGAGCCCATCATTGTTTCCACTGCACCGGTTGGTTGTCAGGGCGCCAACTTACGGGGCGCCGTATTTCAGGAACCGGTCTTTCAGGGTTCAATCTTGCAGAAGTCGGCCACACGAGCGGCACGATGCAGCATAACCAACAAGACAAGGCTCGATAGAAATCGGGCCGGACAACGTCGGATACAGCGCTAAGGACACCGCTATGCAAAAGTCGCACGAACGGGGAGGAGGGCCGCTGGATACTGCCCGCCCGAAACACGTGGGGAAAAACGGCGACGGCGCGGAGCGCCATGAAGTCATCTATCAGACCATCAGCGATGCCATTATCGAGCACCAGCTGCGGCCGGGTGCGCGGCTACGCGAAGACGCACTGACCGAAGTGTTCAATATAAGCCGCACCGGGGTGCGCAAGATTTTACAGCGCCTGGCACTGGAGCAGCTGGTCACGCTTACGCCCCGGCGCGGCGCCAGCGTGACTCGGCCAACGGCCAGCGAAGCCAGGGACGTGTTTGCCGCTCGCCAGCTGGTTGAGTGTGGTCTCATGCCTGAAGTGGCCCGGCGCATTACCCAGGATGACGTACGTGAACTCAAACGAATGGCTCGGGAAGAGCGCGAGGCCTTGAGCGTGGGCGCACAAAGCCGGGCGATCAAGTTTTCCGCAGCGTTTCACGAGCGGTTGGCAGAGCTTTCCGGAAATGCCACGTTGGCTGCGTTTGTGCGCCAGTTGTGTTCACGTTCATCGCTGATACTCGCTGTTTACGGCAGCACCGGACATTTGGGCTGCGAGTCCCATGATCATGATGACCTGGTGGATTGCCTGGAACGCGGTGAAGGGACTAACGCCCGGGCTTTCATGCAGCGTCATCTAAAGGAAATCGAAGCCTCGCTTTCGGTGGTGGAAGAAGAGGCAAGCGCGCCGGATCTGCATCAGATATTCGGGCTGGATGAGTAACGAGACGGGGTGAGTGATGAAACACGTCACACTGGTTAACGCCAATACCAATGAGGGCATGACCGACCACATGGCGCGCCTGGCACGCGCTCGGCTGGGTAATGGCGTCCAGGTGATGGCGCAGACGGCCGCCGGGGGCACCGCCTACATCGGCTCGCCGCGCACCTGCGCCATGGCCGCTGCTGCCGCTGCCGATATGGTGGAAGAAACTCTGGCTTGTGTTCGGCGCGGTGAGCAGCACATGCCTGATGCCTTTTTGCTCGGTTGCTTTGGCGATCCGGGGCTGGCTGCCGTGCGGGATATCAGCCCGGTGCCGGTGATCAGCATGCTGGAAGCGTCGTTGCTGACGGCGCTGCAGTTGGGCGAACGCTTTGCCATTGTCACCCCGGGGCAACGTTGGCCGCGCATGATAGACGATACGCTGGCGCAGCTGGGTATTGCCCGGCAGTGCCTGGGTATTGACGCCATCGTGCTGGATAATCTGCACTTGCCCGAACAGCAGGCGCTCGCCGTCCCGGAGCTGCAACGGCTGGTCGATGCTCAGGCCGAGCGCTACTCACCTGCGGTCATCATTATTGGCGGAGCTGCCCTTGCCGGGCTGCATGACGCTGTTGTGGCACCGCCCGGCGTGTGCCTTCTCAATGCGTTCGATGCCGCGCTAGCCCAGGTGGCAGGGCTAATGACGCTACCCGGGACGAGTCACGCCTGGTCACCACAGCGTTGCATCCTGTGAATCTGTCACTCGAAATGAGGGGGACAGAGGCTTTTGTCGGCTTTTGCCAAATAATGGAAAATATTTCCACAAATTATTGACAGTGTTGCGACTGACGCATATTTTTGAATACAAGTACTGGGTACCGTTGTGACCACAGCCTTGGATGCGTGCCGCATCAGGCAGGACCAGGGGTGCCGGTGTTGAAGATCCGGTTTCGGCAACGCCGGTTGTGGGTACAACAGTCCTGCAAACAACAGTATTGAATACAGAAATGTTCCTGACGACGGGGCGTTTTTCACCGAGGTTTCCCGGCCCGCGCTTGAATCAAGCGGCCAAAGGTTCCTGATTGAGGAGAGTTTTGAATGGCTAAGATGACTGCTGCTGAAGCTGCCATCCACGTACTCAAGAAAGAAGGCGTGGACGTCACGTTCGGCCTTCCGGGTGCTGCGATCAACCCGTTTTACGCGGCCATGCGTAAAGTCGGCGGTGTTGACCACGTGCTCGCGCGCCACGTTGAAGGCGCCTCGCACATGGCCGAAGGTTACACCCGCACCGAAGCCGACAACATCGGCGTGTGCCTGGGTACCTCGGGCCCTGCGGGCACCGACATGATCACCGGGCTGTACTCGGCCAGCGCCGATTCCATTCCGATTCTGTGTGTTACTGGTCAGGCTCCGGCCGCCAAGCTGCACAAGGAAGATTTTCAGGCTGTCGACATTCAGGCGATTGCCGGCCCGGTCACCAAATGGGCCATCACCGTGCTGGAGCCGGCCCAGGTGCCGCGCGCGTTCCAGAAAGCCTTCCAGCTGATGCGCAGCTCGCGTCCCGGCCCGGTCCTGATCGACCTGCCGATCGACGTCCAGATGACCGAGATCGAATTTGATCCGGATACCTACGAGCCCCTGCCGGCCTACAAGCCGAGCGCCAGCCGTGCCCAGGCAGAAAAAGCGCTGGAAATGCTCAACGCATCTGAAAAGCCGCTATTGGTGGCCGGTGGCGGTATCATCAACGCCGACGCCAGCGCCGAGCTGACCGAATTCGCCGAGCTGACCGGCGTGCCGGTTATCCCCACGCTGATGGGCTGGGGCACGATTCCCGACGATCACGAACTGATGGCGGGCATGGTAGGTCTGCAGACTTCCCACCGTTACGGCAACGCCACCATGCTGGCGTCCGACTTCGTCATGGGTATCGGCAACCGCTGGGCCAACCGTCACACCGGTGACGTGGCCACCTACACCGAAGGCCGCAAGTTCGTCCACGTCGACATCGAGCCGTTCCAGATCGGCCGCATCTTCGGCCCGGACTACGGCATCGTATCCGACGCCAAGGCCGCGCTTGAGCTGTTCATCGAGGTGGCCAAGGAGTGGAAAGCCGAAGGCAAGCTGAAAGATCGCAGCGCCTGGGCCAAAGAATGTCACGACCGCAAGCGCGACACCAACATGCTGCGCAAGACCGACTTCAAGGAAACCCCGGTCAAGCCCCAGCGTGTCTACCAGGAAATGAACAAGGCGTTTGGCAAGAATACGCGCTACGTCACCGCCATCGGCCTGTCCCAGATCGCCGGTGCCCAGTTCCTGCACGTGTACAAGCCGCGTCACTGGATCAACTGTGGCCAGGCCGGTCCGCTGGGCTGGACCGTTCCGGCGGCGCTGGGTGTACGTCGTGCCGATCCGAAAACCGAAATCGTTGCGCTGTCCGGCGACTACGACTTCCAGTTCATGATCGAAGAGCTGGCGGTAGGCGCGCAGTTCAACCTGCCCTACATCCACGTGCTGGTAAACAACTCCTACCTGGGCCTGATCCGTCAGTCTCAGCGCGGCTTTGACATGGACTACCAGGTTCAGTTGGCGTTTGAAAACATCAACTGCCCGGAAATCAACGGCTACGGCGTTGACCACGTCTCCGTGGTAGAAGGCCTGGGCTGTAAGGCGATCCGCGTCACCGATCCGGAAGAGATCGCGCCGGCGCTTGAGAAAGCCAAGCAGCTCAAGGACGAGTTCAAGGTGCCGGTCGTGGTTGAGGTCATCCTCGAGCGGGTCACCAACATCTCCATGAGCGGCAAGGACCTGAGCACCGTCAACGAGTTCGAGGCACTGGCCGAGAACGAAACCGACGCGCCGAGCTCCATTGCTTCCGCTTCCCTGAGCTAAGCAAGCGGCTTGAATACCCGGCACCGGCAACCCCGGTGCCGGGTGCTTTGACATACACGCAAAGCGTTTTTATCACAGGCAAGATACAGGGAGACCTACATGGCTAAATTTGCTGCGAACCTGAGCATGCTGTTCTCCGAGGTGGATTTCCTCGACCGTTTTAAAGAAGCCGGCGACGCGGGCTTCAAGGGCGTTGAGTACCTCTTTCCGTACGACTTCGAAGCGTCCGAAATCAAAAAGCGCCTGGATGACAACGGTCTTGAGCAGGTGCTGTTCAACCTGCCGGCAGGCGACTGGGGTGCCGGCGAGCGCGGCATCGGCTGCCATCCGGATCGCGTTGAAGAATTCCGCGCCGGTGTCGACAAGGCGATCGAGTACGCCAAGGTACTGGGCAATAAGCAGGTTAACTGCCTCGCGGGTATCCAGCCGGAAGGCGTGAGCGACGAAGAAGCACGCAAGACGCTGATCGAAAACCTGCGTTTTGCCGCGGACAAGCTCAAGGCAGCCGACCTGCTGCTGATCGCCGAGCCGATCAACACCCGCGACATTCCGGGCTTCTTCCTCAACCGCACCGAGCAGGCGCTGGCGCTGTTTGACGAAGTGGGCAGCGACAACCTGCAGCTGCAGTACGACATCTACCACATGCAGATCATGGAAGGCGACATCGCGCCGACCATCGAGAAGCACCTCAAGCGCATTGCCCACGTGCAGCTGGCCGACAACCCGGGCCGCCACGAGCCGGGTACCGGCGAGATCAACTACCCTTTCCTGTTCAGCCACCTCGACGGGCTGGGCTACGACGGCTGGATCGGCTGCGAATACAAGCCCAGGGCCGGCACGAAGGAAGGCCTTGGCTGGCTGAACGACGCGAAATAAGCTTTGGCGATACGCTCGTCTTTCTGTAATACGATCACTGTGAAAGGAGAACCATCATGAGCAAGATCGGTTTTATCGGACTGGGCATCATGGGTCGCCCGATGGCAGGTCACCTGCTGGACGCCGGCCACGAAATCTACACCGTTGAGCACGGTGCGTCGCTGCCGTCCGACCTCGAGGAAAAGGGCGCCAACGTCGTTGCCAACCCGAAAGCGGTTGCCGAGCAGTCCGACGTGGTTATCACCATGGTACCGGACACCCCGGACGTCGAGCTGGTGCTGTTTGGTGAAGAGGGCGTTATCCACGGCCTCAAGAAAGACACCCTGGTCATCGACATGAGCTCGATCGCGCCGATTCCGACCCAGGAATTTGCCAAGCGCATCCAGGAAGCTGGCGGCGAGTACGTTGACGCGCCGGTATCCGGCGGCGAAGGCGGTGCCATCAACGCAGCACTGACCATCATGGTCGGCGGCACCGAGAAAGGCTTTGAGCGCGCCAAGCCGATCCTCGAAGTGATGGGCAAATCCATCACGCACATCGGTGAAAACGGTTCTGGCCAGACCTGTAAGGTTGCCAACCAGATCGTTGTAGCACTGACTATCGAAGCCGTTTCCGAAGGCCTGCTGTTTGCCTCCAAAGCCGGTGCTGACGTAGCCAAGGTACGCGAATCACTGCTGGGTGGCCTGGCGCAGTCCAAGATTCTGGACGTGCACGGCGGCCGCATGATCGACCGTACTTTCGATCCGGGCTTCAAGATCAAGCTGCACCAGAAAGACCTCAACCTGGCACTGGAAGGCGCACGTACGCTGAACCTGTCGCTGCCGGGTACGGCCAACGCTCAGCAGCTGTTCCAGGCCTGTGCTGCCAACGGCGGCGCCGACTGGGATCACGCCGGCATCGTTCGTGCGCTGGAAAAACTGGCTGACCACGAAATCGGTCAGTAAGACAGGCAGGCGGGCAGGCGGCCAGCCCGTCTTTCCGCTGCCCCGGCGTGCGAATCAATGCGCACGCCACTTCGTGGCACATGCTGTCTCCCCGGGCAAAGAGGCGGCGGCATGTGTCACCACGGCAGATGCCTTGTCTGCCACTGCTATTCATTGTGACTTGTGACCCTTTTCACCGGTGTCAGGCACCTCCCCGCTTTGCGACTTGCCTGATGCCGGTTTTTTTCCCTTCTTTTGCCTTGCCCCTTGCCCGAGGAGTCTGCCGATGACCGCATTTTTATCCTCTGCCTCGCTGGATAGCGAACAGGCCGTGCGTCAATGGTTGACGCAGCTGGCTGATACAGCGATCGCAGCGGTGCATCCGGCGGAATTGTTGCCGGCCAACCTGCCGGACAAGCCCGCGGGGCGTACGGTGGTGGTGGGTGCCGGCAAAGCCGCGGCAGCCATGGCACATGCGCTTGAGCAGGCTTTTGTGGCACGGGCCGAGGAAAATGGCGACGCTGTTGAGCTTGAAGGGGTGGTAGTGACGCGTTACCAGCACGGTGCCGAGTGCCGTTATATCGACGTGCTGGAAGCCTCCCACCCGATGCCGGATGCATTGGGCGAAAAAGCTGCCAGACGCATGCTTGATGCGGTGGACGGTCTAACCGCCGATGATCAGGTGATTGCGCTGATTTCCGGCGGCGGCTCGGCGCTGATGACGCTGCCGGCCGGCGACATTACGCTGGCCGAAAAGCAGGCTCTCAACAAAGCGCTGTTGCGCTGTGGTGCCCCGATCAGCCAGATCAATACCGTGCGTCGCCACCTGTCCGCGGTAAAAGGCGGACGCCTGGCTGCCCGCGCGCACCCCGCGCCGGTAGCCACCTATCTGATTTCCGATGTGCCGGGTGACGAGGCATCCCTGATTGCCTCGGGCCCGACACTGCCCGACGCGACTACCCCACAGGATGCGTTGAATATTCTGGAACGCCACGGGCTTGAGATTGCTCCCAGCGTGCGCCGCCACCTGTCCGCTGATGTCAGCGCGCCCCGGACGGGTGACGTCGACTTCGCCGGAGACCGCAGCCATATGCTGGCCCGCGCCCGGGATGCCCTGAATGCCGCCGAACATGGCGCTGCCCAGGCAGGCATTGATGTTCGGGTGCTGGGTGATGACCTGGAAGGCGAAGCCCGAGGGTTGGGTGTGGCGCAGGCGCGTCTGGCACTCAAGCTGCAGGGTGAAATCACCCGCCCGCTGCTGATTCTTTCCGGCGGTGAAACCAGTGTGACGGTACGCGGCGATGGCCGTGGCGGCCGCAACGTGGAATACCTGCTGGGCCTGTTTGACACCCTCAAGGGTGCTGACGGCATCCATGCCCTGGCCGTGGATACCGACGGTATCGACGGCTCCGAAGACAACGCCGGCGCCGTGATTGGCCCCGAGTGCTGGCAGCGTGCCGAAGCCCGGGCGCTATCGGCCGCCGACTACCTGGCGCGCAACGATGCCTACAGCTTCTTTGCCGCCCTGCAAAACCTTATCGTGACGGGTCCGACCCGCACCAACGTTAACGATTTTCGCGCCATTCTGGTGCTGCCGAGGTCCGTATGAATAACAATACCTATGCTCCCATTCGCCGCACGAAGATTGTGGCCACCCTGGGTCCTGCGAGCGATCGCGAGGGCGAGCTGGAGCGCATGCTGCGCGCCGGTGTCGACGTGGTACGTCTCAACTTTTCCCACGGCTCTGCGGATGACCATCGCCGCCGCCTGACCGAAGTGCGTGAAATTGCCGACCGTATCGGCAAAAGCGTCGCCGCACTTGCCGACCTTCAGGGCCCCAAAATCCGTATTGCCCGCTTCAAGGACGGCGCCGTCGAGTTGGAAGAGGGTCAGCCCTTCGTCCTCGACATGGCGCTGGACAGTGAAGCCGGCGATGCAGCCCGCGTGGGCTGCGACTACGAAACACTCGCCCAGGATCTGAGCGTGGGCGATCGCCTGCTGCTCGATGACGGCCGTCTGGTACTGGACGTTGATGCGATCAAGGGTGATGAAGTCCACACTCACGTTGTGGTTGGCGGCCGGCTGTCCAACAACAAGGGCATCAACAAGCTGGGTGGCGGCCTTTCAGCGCCGGCCTTGACCGACAAGGACAAGGAAGACCTGAAAACCGCGCTGGAAATCGGCGTGGACTACATGGCCGTCTCCTTCCCGCGCAGCGCCGCCGACATGCAGGAAGCGCGCAAGCTGCTGGGCGAAAAAGGCAAGGAAATCGGCCTGATAGCCAAGGTCGAGCGTGCCGAAGCGGTGGCCGATGACGAAACGCTGGATGGCATCATCAAGGCCTCCGAAGCGGTCATGGTCGCTCGCGGCGACCTGGGCGTGGAAATTGGCGATGCCCAGCTGATCGGCGTGCAAAAGCGCATCATCAAACATGCACGCAGCCTCAACCGCGCGGTCATTACTGCCACGCAGATGATGGAATCCATGATCGAATCGCCGCTGCCCACTCGCGCCGAAGTATTTGACGTGGCCAACGCCGTGCTCGATGGCACTGACGCTGTGATGCTGTCGGCCGAAACTGCTGCCGGCGATTACCCGGTAGAAACCATTGAAGCCATGGACCGCGTGTGTCTGGGCGCCGAGCGTGAGCGCAGCACCCAGGAATCCGGTCACCGGATTCATCAGGGCTTTACCCGCAGCGACGAGACCGTCGCCCTGTCGGCGATGTACGCGGCCAACCACCTGGAAGGCGTGTCGGCCATTGCCTGCATGACTTCGAGCGGCTATACCGCGCTGATTGCTTCGCGTATTCACTCGGGGTTGCCCATCATCGGTCTGGCCCACAGTGCCGTTGCCCAGCGTCGCATGGCGCTGTACCGCGGCGTGGTATCGCTGGCCTTTGACACCAGCCGCATGGAAGCCTCGGAGCTTAATGACAATGCGCTGGCGCTGCTGGTGAAGGAAGGCCTTACCCGGGTCAACGATCACGTGATCCTGACGCGCGGTGATCACATGAACGCCCATGGCGGCACCAACACCATGAAAATCCTCAGTGTAACCGCTGACCACCAGCGCAACTGATTCAGCGCCAGCGCCATGAAAGGCCATAGGGCGGCCCTTTTTTGTCAAGTACTGTCCTTTTGCTGTCATTCGAGGCTAGAATGCGCTGTTTTGCGGTGACTTATGTGGAGAATGGCAGGATGAACCCCGTCTGGCGTAAAACGCTTTCGCAGTCTGCGCAGGAGCGCGGGCGCGTCAGTGATCAGGACATCGTTGACCATATCCGTGCGGCGGTGCTGATGCAGCGTTTGCCGCCGGATACCAAGCTGCCCGAAGTGACGCTTGGTGAAGTATTCGGCGTCAGTCGCTCGGTAGTGCGCAAGGCGCTTACCCGGCTGGCCTCGGAGCACGTGCTGGACCAGCGCCCCAATCAGGTGGCGCGGGTCAGGGCACCGACCATCGCCGAAACCCGGGAAACGTTTTCGGCCCGGCGGCTGGTGGAAGGCGAAGCCGTGGCGTTGCAGGCGGGCAAGCTGGATGCCGCGGCACTGGCCACGCTTGAGCACCATGTGGTGCTGGAAAAGCAGGCCTATGCCAAAGGCGATGAGCCGGCACGTATCGAGCACTCGCTGAGCTTTCATCATCTGCTGGCGGCGCATACGCCCAACCGCATCCTGAGCTCCATGCTGACTGACCTGATCATGCGGACTTCCATTGTGATCGCGCTGTATAAACGCCCAAGCCTGGGTTCGTGCTATCTGGAAGGTGACCACGCACGGCTGCTGGAGCGATTGGCCAGCGGCAACGTTGACGCCGCCAGAGACGGTGTGCACCAGCACCTGAACAGCCTGGAAAACCTGTTGGATCTGTGCCCGCGTCAGTCGGAAACCGACCTGATGGCCATTTTCGGTGCCAATGCGGCAGTGAGTGAGTAGGCGCGACGGGGTTGTCCAATGTCTAAACGGCGCTTTCGAGCGCCGTTTTTTGTGTCTGGTGAATAGCCCCTTGCGCCACTGTATCCTGGTGCTTCAGAGAAACATGACACCTTGTGGTCGCGGCTGTTGTCGTTATGCTGTGTTTTGTGTAGTTTGTTCCTGTATACAATGAAAGGCTGTGAAAAGTGTTCCGGAAAAGCCCGTAACAGGACACAGTCGAGACCAGAGTCTGAACCAGAGTCTGCCCCGTTCCTGAAATATTTTGCCGACAGGCGCGCCATAAGTGCAGCGGTGGGTAAAGCAGTATCAGGCGGGTAAGCCACGGTACACCTGGCGGTGTATCAGAGCGCTGACTGGGCACTGACAATAAAGCGCATATCGGCGCAACAAAACGGTGCAACAGGCAGGGCAAGGGAGACAGGCAGTGCCTTCAGCGCTGACCTTTACTCTTACAATAAAACAAAAGGGTATTTGATCGATGTTTAACACCAAACATTCCGTGGCCGCACTGGTCGGTGCCACGACGCTTGCTGCATGTGCTTTCACTCAGGCGCAGGCCGCTACCTGGAGCGATACGTTCATCGGTTATCGCTACGGTACCGAGTTTACCGAGCCGAATAACGCCAACGACGTGGAAAAGCATATTCTGCAGTTCAACTACGTTGGCGGCCATTCGCTGGGTCAGCAATTTTTCAACATTGATATACTGCAGTCCGACAGCGCGGACCCCACAAGTGGCGGCGATACCGGTGCCACCGAAGCCTACCTGACGTACCGCAACCAGCTGCATTACGGCAAGCTGTTTGGCGATGCGCTGGCCTTTGGTCCGGTGAAAGAGGTTGCGCTGACCGGTGGTTTTGACCTGAACACCAAGAACACCGCCTTTGCCCCGCGCAAGCGCCAGCTGGTGGTTGGCCCGACGTTCAAGTTTGACGTACCGAAAGGCTTTCTGGACCTGAGCGTGTTTTATTCCCACGAGTGGAACCACAACGGCTTCAAGGATGGTGGCACCACCGTGGAGTTTGACGATTACACCCAGTTCAACCTGGCGTGGAAATTCCCGTTCGAAGCCGGCCCGGTTCCCATGAAGTTCCAGGGTTTCTATAACTACAACACCGCAAAAGGCCTGGGTACCAAGGACGAGCAACTGAGTCGTCCGTCGCTCATGGCTGACGTGGGCAAGCTGGCCTGGGGTGAAGACAACCGCCTGTGGGCCGGTGTAGGTTATGAATACTGGCGCAACAAGTTTGGTAACCATGGTGCCGACGGCGTCGACACTGACGCGGTAACGTTCCAGCTGGAATGGCACCTGTAAGCGTCGCACAGCCAGGCTCGCACCAGCTTGCTGATACGCTCTGTCAAAAGACCGCCCCCGTTGCCTTACGGCAACGGGGGCGGTTTCGTATTACGCGGTATATCCCGAGCGACAAGGCCTCAGGGCGTACGTTGCTGTATCAGTTGCCACGGTAAGTGGAATAGCCGTAGGGGCTTAACAGTAGCGGAATGTGGTAATGATCCAGCTCGCCGTCGATGGCGAAAACCACCGGGATTTCCGGGAAGAACGTCTCGGTATCGTGGTTCTCGAACCACTCGCCGGTGTCAAACGTCACGCGGTAGGTGCCGTTTTCCAGCGCCATGTCTTCCGGGTAAAGCGCGTTGATACGGCCGTTCTCGCCGGTAACGGCGCTGTTGATTTCTTCCCACTCGCCGCCGTCGTGGTGCTGTTCAAGGGTGACGTTGACGTCGGGCGAGGGCAGGCCGTTCTCGATGTTGAGTACGTGAACGCTCATCGGATTATCGGCAGCCATCACAGTGCCGGCCATGGTGGCCATCAGCGCACCGGTGGCAAGGGTGGTGGTCAGTTTGATGTTCATGACGTATCTCCTCTGAATTGAGTGACGCCAGTGTGCCTTAACGCTGGCAACATCCGGATTGCATCTGGATTACGAATTTGTAATGCCCCGCAGGTGCGTTACCCGTTAGCCTAGACGCGGTGAAGGAGGGAATGATGCGTATTCTGGTGGTAGAGGACGAGGCCAAGGCGGCCGACTATTTGCACAAGGGGTTAAGTGAATCCGGGTATCAGGTCACGGTGGCGCGCAACGGGCTGGACGGCCAGCACCTGATCAGCGAGGCGTCGTTCGAGCTGATTATTCTGGATGTCATGCTGCCGGGGCTGGACGGCTGGCAGCTGTTGCAAATCATCCGCCGTCGCGCGGCCACGCCGGTGCTTTTCCTGACTGCCCGGGACGCCGTGGAAGACCGCGTCAAGGGCCTGGAGTTGGGCGCGGATGATTATCTGGTCAAGCCGTTTTCCTACGCTGAACTGCTGGCCCGGGTGCGTACGCTGCTGCGCCGCGGGCCACCGCGTGAGACGCAGCACTTTCGTGTGGCCGACCTGGAGCTTGATGTACTGCGCCGTCAGGTTAGCCGCGCGGGCGAGCGCATCATCCTGACCAACAAGGAATTTGCGCTGTTGCATCTGCTGCTCAGCCACGCAGATGAAGTGCTGTCGCGCACGCTGATCGCGTCGCACGTGTGGCAAATGAACTTCGACAGTGACACCAATGTGGTGGATGTTGCCGTTCGCCGTCTGCGCGCCAAGGTAGACGATCCCTATCAGCCCAAACTCATCCAGACCGTGCGTGGCGTGGGCTATCAGCTGACGGCCATGCCATGAACAGGAAAAAAGCACCCTCGTTGAGCCTGCGTCTGGCGGTCATGTTCGCGTTGGTGACGGCACTGCTGCTGGGCGGCATTGGTTTTTATCTCTATCTGTCGCTGAACAAGGAGCTAACGTTTCGTGATGATCAGGCACTGCGCGGCCGCCTCGAACGTATGGAGCGTTTGATTAACGGCTATGACGACCTGGATGCGTTGCGTGAAAAACCTCAGCTGTATGCCAATATGCTGGGCAATACCGAACACTTTTTCTGGGTGCTGGGTAGTGCGGGTCAACCGCTTATCACGGTGAATCCGGCCAGGTTACCCGTACCTCGACCGGCTGCCACCGGGGCGATCATGTTGCGTAACGGCGGCGATGAGACGCCGTACCGGCTGGCGGAAGTCAGCATGCAAAAAGATGGTAGGCAGCTGACGCTGATCGCCGGGCGCCTGCTGGCCGAAAAACAGCGTATGCTGGCCCGCTACCGACTACAGCTGCTGGCGGCGCTGGTAGCCGGCACGCTGATTGCCTTTTTTCTGGGCGGTTGGGTGAGCCGGCGCGGGCTTGCCCCGGTGCGCCGGCTGGCACGCCAGGTGGCAACGATTGACAGCCAGCGCCTCAGCCGTCGGCTCTCAGACGGTGAGCAGTTTCGCGAGCTGGCCGCCATGACCGACGCCTTTAATCAGATGCTGGGGCGATTGGAGCGTGGCTTCACGCACCTGTCGCGGTTTTCCGAAGATCTGGCGCACGAGATCCGCACGCCGCTGAACAACCTGATGGGGCAAACCCAGCAGGCGTTAAGCCAGCCGCGCGAAAGAGAGGCCTATCAGGCCTTGCTGGTATCCAATCAGGAAGAGTTCGAGCGCCTGTCGCGCATGGTCAACAGCATGCTGTTTCTGGCGCGCGCCGAGCATCATTCGGCGTTGCGTCGAGCGGCAACCGATGTGGCGCAAACCGTGCTACAGCTCTGCGAATATTTTGACGGGATGGCCGAAGATCACGGCGTTACGCTTTGCCCTGTGGCGCGTGGGCAGGTGTTTGCCGAGCCCGACCTGCTGCGCACGGCGCTGGCCAACCTTGTGGCCAATGCCCTGCGCTACGCGGATAAGGGCAGTGTCATTACGTTAAGTGCCATCGCGCGTCAGGGTGGCCTGGCGATTAGCGTGCATAATCAGGGGCCGTTGATACCTGGCGAACATCTGGGCCGGGTGTTTGAGCGCTTCTTCCGCGGCGATGCCTCGCGCAGCCAGCCGGGCGATTCCGGCGGCCTGGGACTGGCGATTGTGGATTCGATCATGCGCCGCCACCAGGGCCGGGCCGAGGTAGCAAACGTCGATAGCGGCGTATGCTTTACCCTCTGGTTTCCCGATGCGAAAGTAGGGTAGCCCGAGGCGCACTGAGCCAGCGGCTGAGGCCGATGCGCGGCGTCGTGGCTATCTGATAGGCATTAAGTAATAAAGATTTCGTATTTAATTCGATTTGGACATAAGTTGGCGTTGGGACTATGATGGATGCCGTATTGATTTGCCAACGTCAGGAGTAAACGATGTCGCTACGTATTAACGAGACCGTACCGGATTTTGAAGCACCGACCAGCCAGGGCAACATCAGCTTTCATGACTGGATCGGTGACAGCTGGACCATTCTGTTTTCCCACCCGAAAGACTTTACCCCGGTATGTACCACCGAGTTTGGCGCCGTCGCCAAGCTTGATGCCGAGTGGAAAAAGCGCGGCACCAAGGTGATCGGCGTATCGGTTGACGGCGTGGAAGACCACAAGGGCTGGGTCAAGGACATCGAATCCTACAGCGGCAGCGACGTGGGCTTCCCGATCATCGCGGATGAAGAGCTCAAGGTATCCAAGCTGTTCAACATGCTGCCGGCCGAGGCCTATCTGCCGGACGGTCGTACCCCGGCTGACAGCGCCACGGTACGCTCGGTCTTCATCATCGGCCCGGATAAGCAGCTCAAGCTTTCCATGACCTACCCGATGAACGTCGGGCGTAACTTTGGCGAGATCCTGCGGGCCCTGGACGCGCTGCAGACTGCCGGCCAGCACGGCGTGGCAACGCCTGCCGACTGGACCGTGGGCGAAGACGTGATCATTCCGCCGACGGTATCCGATGATGATGCCAAGGCCAAATTCGGCGACTTTGACGCGCCGCTGCCCTACGTGCGCAAGGCTAAGCTGTCGCAGTAAACACCCGCCAGCAATAGCTGATACGAAAATCGCCTCGCATTTGCGAGGCGATTTTTTATGCGCAATGGATGGATGCGCCGATGTGATGGGCCCGGTCAGTGGTAGCCGTCACCGACTTTGACCTTGCCACGAAACACCCAGTACGACCAGGTGGTGTAGGCCAGGATAATGGGAATGACGAACACCGTGCCGATCAGCAGAAAGACCTGGGATTCCGGTGCCGAGGCCGCCTCCCAGATGGTGTAGTCGGGCGGGACGATAACCGGCCACTTGCTCGCAATCATGCCCAGATAGGTAAAGATGAACAGCCCCAGTGCCATGATGAAGGGACGACCTTCGGCGCGGTGCTTGACCGCCCGATAAAGCGCGGCTGCACAAGCCATGGCGAGAATCGGAAAGATCCAGATCAAATGAATCTGGTTCAGCCAGCGCTCGCGCACGTCGACGCTGACCAGCGGTGTCCACAGGCTGACAATGGCGAATACGCCGAGTACGCCCAGCAATAGTTTGGGCGTAATGGAGTAGGCCCAGTCCTGGACGTGGCCTTCGGACTTGAGGATCAGCCAGGTAGCCCCCAGCAAGGCGTAGCCAGCCATCAGACCAATGCCGGTGAGCAAGCTGAACGGTGTCAGCCAGTCAAAGGCGCCGCCGACGTAAACCCTGTTCTCCACCGGAAAGCCCTGGATATAAGCACCGACAACCGCGCCCTGGGCAAAGGTTGCCACCACCGACCCCCAGCAGAAAGCGCGGTTCCACCAGTGCCGGTTTTTGTGCGACTTGAAGCGGAATTCGAAGGAAATGCCGCGAAAGATAAGCCCCGCCAGCATCAGGAATACGCCGATATACAGCGCCGGCAAAAATACCGAGTAGACCAGCGGGAAAGCGCCGAGCAGCCCGGCGCCGCCCAGCACCAGCCAGGTTTCGTTACCGTCCCACACGGGAGCCACCGAGTTCATCATCACATCGCGCGACGATTCGTCCGGGGCGAAGGGGTAGAGAATCCCCAGCCCCAGGTCAAAGCCGTCCATCAGGACATACATGATGACGCCAAAGCCGATGATGCCGGCCCATACCAGGGTAATATCAAGGTTCATGATTTGTCTCCCTGAAGGTCCTTGTCGTCAAAGGGCGTGTGTGCCGCGGAGAGAGGTCGTTTGGCACGCTCCACTTCGCCGTGGGTTTCGTCGGGCTCGGGCAGCATGCCGTTATTGATCACCCGGGTCAGGTAATAAATGCCCACGATGAATACCACGGCATACACCGCCATGTAGCCAATCAGGCTGAACAGTGCCATGCCGCCTGTGAGTGAGGGCGTAAGTCCTTCGGCATGAGTCATCACGCCGTACACCAGCCAGGGTGCACGCCCCGATTCGGTCACGATCCAGCCGGCGAGCACGGCGACAAAGGGTGCGCCGATCATGCCTACCAGCGTTTTCAGGTAAAGCGGGTTTTGATAGACGCGTCCGCCCCGGCGTAGTGCCAGCCCAACCAGCGCCATGGCGATCATTGCCACGCCCAGTCCGATCATCACGCGAAACGCCCAGAACACGATGAACACCGGCGGCCGCTCGTCGGCGGACACCTGGTCAAGACCCGGCACCGTGCCGTCGAAGCTGTGGGTGAGAATCAGGCTCGCCATATGCGGAATCTTGAGCTCAAGGTGGTTGGTCTGGGCCTCCTGGTCGGGCAGGGCGAACAGCAGCAGCGGTACGCCCGACTGAGTTTCCCAGTTGCCTTCCATGGCCGCCACTTTGGTTGGCTGGTGCTCAAGTGTATTGAGCCCGTGGGCATCCCCGATCAAGGCCTGGGCAGGCGTCAAAAACAGCAGCATCCACAGGCACATGGAAAGCGCTTTCCTGTTGGCCTCGATGTCGCGCTTGCGCAGCAAAAACCAGGCGCTGACGCCGGCCACCACAAAGCCGCCGGTCAGGAAGGAGGCCACGACCATGTGGGTAAAGCGATAGCGGAACGACGGGTTGAAAATGGCTTCCGACCAGGAGGTGATATGAAACTGGCCGTCGATCAGCTCGTAGCCCACCGGCGTTTGCATCCAGCTGTTAGCCGCCAGAATCCAGAACGACGAGATAAAGGTACCCAGCGCCACCATGATGGCAGCAAACAGGTGTGCGCCTTCGGGGACTTTATTCCGGCCGAACAGCAGCACGCCAAGAAAGCCGGCTTCAAGGAAAAACGCCGTGAGCACTTCGTAGCTTAGCATCGGCCCCAGAAAGTTGGAGGTCGCCTGGGCGAAGTTGCTCCAGTTGGTACCGAACTGGAACGACATGACGATGCCTGACACCACGCCCATGCCGAACACCACGGCAAAGACCTTGGTCCAGAACAGCGCGAGTCGATCCCAGGCGGTATTGCCGGTTTTGTAGAACAGGCCGTGCAGCAGGGCAATGTAAGACGCCAGACCGATGGTAAACACCGGGAAAATGGCGTGAAACAGTACCACAAAGGCAAATTGCAGCCTGGAGAGCAGCAGCGGATCCAGCTCCATGACGACCTCCCAGAGCGTGTCGCAAAGGTTTGAAAAGACGGTGACCGTGCGCTAGACGTTCAGCCTATCCGGCACCTTGATGCGAGTGAACAGGATTTTCACGGACATCAGGGTGACGCCAAAGGTGTATATCCTATAACTGCGGCCTTGCGTGTGTGCCATGGCGTATTGTCGCAGCGCGGCCTGGCTGCCCGTGAGTCAGCGTCAGGGTGTGGGTGATGCCGGGCGGCGCGACGTCAGCATCTGCCTTATGTACAAGATAGACGACGGTTCGGTCGGAAAGCCACCGGTGTAACGCCTGACGCAGTGCCTGTGCCGTGGGTGCGTCGACGCCGGAAAACGGCTCATCGAGCACCACCAGCTCCGGATCGCACAGATAAAGCCTCGCCAGCGCGACTCGGCGTGCTTGTCCGCCGGAGAGCTGGCGGCCGCCTTCACCGACCCGAGTGCCAAGCCCTTGGGGCAGCTTTTCTGCCCACTCGGTCAGCGCAACCTGTTCCAGCGCCTGCCAGAGTGCGGCGTCATCGGCCTCGGTGTTGGCCAGACGCAGATTGGTGGCAAGGCTGTCGTCGAGCAGATCGGTTTGCTGGGTGAGTACGGCCACGCGGTGGCGCAGGTCGGCTTGTGGCCACGTATCAAGGGGCGCGCCGCCCAGTGTGATGGTGCCCTGGGAAGGCGCGAGCTGGCGCCCTAGCAACGCGGTGAGCGTGGACTTGCCCGCGCCCGAGGCACCCTCCACGGCCAGCCGTTCGCCGGGAGCGAGACGCAGCGATAGCCCGGAAAGCGCCGGCTGAAAGGCGCCGGGGTAGCGCACACCAACGTTATCGAGGCACAGCGTGCGGGCATTATCCGGCGGCGTGTCAGTCGCCGTTTGTCTAAGTGGAGTGCTTTTTTGGGTCAGGCCATTCAGGCGCTCGGCGGCGCCCCGGGTGGAGCCCAGCCAGGTAAATGCGGCGGGCAGCGCGCCGAAGGCTTCGTTCATCGCCATCACGGCCATGGGCAGCATCACCATCACCGCTCCGCTGATGCCACCTGCTTCAAAAGCCCGGGCGGAAAGCCATAGCGTGCCAAGCGTTGCCGTACCCACCAGCCAGGCCTGCAGGGCGTTACCCAGCGCGACCCAGCGGCCCAGACTGCGCTGACTCTGGTGCAGGCGAGCTTCCAGCCACTCAAGGGTGCGTTGCTGGTGGGGCAGTGCGCCGTAGGCGTCCAGCTCGGCCAGCCCCTGCAGCGTTTCCATCACGCTGCCGCGCAGGGCTTCGAGTTCGTCCACGTGGCGCCGGCTGGTCGCCATGCCCAACCGCGCCTGGCCCAGCGTGAACCATAGCCAGCCGAGCAGCAGCACGCCGGCCAGAAAGCCGCCGGCGAGCGGCACAAAGAGTGCCGTGACGCCGCTCAGGGTGGCACCGGCCAGCAGCGCCACGGCGGGCGGCGCCAGCAAGCGTAAATACAGGCTGTCCAGGGTGTCGATGTCGGCCGTCAGACGGTTGAGCCAGTCGCTGGCGCGGCGGCTGGCAAGCGCATGGCTATTCAGCCCCGCGAGCACGCCAAACAGCCGGGTACGCAGGTCGGCCAGCAGGCGTAGCACCGTATCGTGATTGTACAGCCGCTCCAGATAGCGGCTCGCGGTACGGGTCACGGCAAACAGGCGAATCGCGCCGCCAGGCACGTAAACGTCAAGCGTCGCGGCGATGCCGGCGGCAAACAGCAGGCCGGTTAGCCCGGTGGCGGTAATAAACCAGCCGGACACGGCCATTAGCCCCAGCGCGGAAAACAGCGTCAGCGCCATGAGTAGCGCCCCCAGCCACAGTCGGCGCTGGCGGCTGGCCAGCACGCTTAGCCAGGGGCGCAGCGTGGTGAAAAGACGTTCCGACTTAGCCATGGGGGAGCTCCTCAAGCTGGCCGTGATCGAGGTGCCAGCGGCGGCTGGCAAGCGCGATCAGTGCCGGATGATGGGTGGCAATGACCAGCGTGCGCCCGGCGCGTTGCAGCGCGGCAAGGGCTGTCATGACGGCCTGCTCGCTGTGCTCGTCAAGGCTGGCGGTGGGTTCATCCAGCAGCACCAGAGGTGCGGCGGATAAAAACACGCGGGCGAGTGCCAGACGCTGGGCCTGGCCGCCGGAAAGCCCCGTCCCGCGTTCGCCCACGGGGGTTGCCAGTCCGTGGGGAAGCGCCGCGAGCAGCTCGTTCAAGTGGGCGCTGGCAAGCGCTTGATAAAGATCGGCATCGCTTGCCTCGGGGGCGGCGAGGCGCAGGTTATCGGCCAGCGTACCGTGAATTAAAAGCGGGCGCTGATCCATCCAGGCAAAGCGCAGGTCGGCCACGCTTTGGCGCAGGCCGTCGTCAGGGGCGGCAAAGCCTGCCGCAAGCTGTAAAAGCGTGGACTTGCCGCTGCCGGACGCGCCGGTTACCACCACGGTATCGCCACGATCGATACGCAGCGAGACGGGCCCGAGCACCACGCCGCGCCCGGGGTGGGCAATGCAGGCGTCTTTCAGCACCAGCAGCTCAGCGGTGGTGGGTGCCAGTGTCGCTGGCGGCGTTGCACGCCGGGTGGCGGGCGGTGTCTCGGCAAGCAGTTCGGCCAGGCGTTCGGCCGCGCCCAGCGCGGCGGCGCGATCGTGATAATGCTGGGCGAGGCTGCGCAGTGGCTGAAAAAACTCGGGCGCCAACAGCAGAATGAGTAGGCCGCTGAACAGCGTCAGTGCGTCGGCAGGGCCGTAGCTGATGTAACCCAAAAGCCCGAAGCCGACGTAAATAGCCACCACGGCGATGGCCGCCGAGGCAAAAAACTCGAGCACCGCCGAGGATAAAAAGGCCAGCCGCAGCGTGCGCATGCTGTGCTGCCGGTAACCGTCGGCGGCGGCATGAACGCTTTCGGTGGCACGCTCGGTCTGGCCGAATAGCTGCAGCGTGGTCAGGCTGCGCACGCGGTCGATAAAATGGCCCGACAGCCGGGAGACGGCAGCAAACTGGTCGCGATTCAAACGTTCGGCACCCATGCCCACCAACGCCATGAACAGCGGGATCAACGGGGCGGCCAGCAGCAGAAATATCGCTGCCAGCCAGTCCAGATACAGGGTAATGCCGAGCACCATCAGCGGCAGTAGCACGGCCAGCACCAGCTGTACGCGAAAACGTGCATAGTAGCCGTCCAGCGCCTCGATCTGCTCGACCACCTGATAGGAAAGCGACGCACTGTGATAGCCGGCAAGACGTACCGGCCCAAGGCGTACCAGATGATCGATCAGCCGCTGGCGCAGCCGCTGGCGCACGGCCAATGATGCCTGCTGGGCCAGGGTTTCCTGTGCGTAGCTGAAAAGGCCACGCAGCGGCAGCGCCAACAGCCATAGCGCAAACAGCGGGGCCGTGCGCGCCAAAGGCTGATGATTGACCAGCAGCGCGCTGACGATCCAGGCAAACAGGATTGCCTGCAAAAGGGTCAGACTGCCCGCCAGCATGCCGCAGACAACGGCGAGGTTGAGGCGCCGGCGCTGGGTCGTGGCAAGCTCGGTAAGCAGGTGGGTGGCAGATGACGCGGGCATGCAAGCTCCTCGACAGGGTAGGTGCCCAGCTTAAGGCCTACGCCGCCGTGCGCCAATGTGCCCAGCCATGGCGGGAGTCAGCAGGTGACGGGAGAACCGGCTTCCAGCACTTTGTTGCGACCGAGGTCCTTGGCCTGATAAAGCGCATCGTCCAGCCGCTTGAGGCAGCGGCGGGCATCGTCCTCTGTTTGCAAAATAGTCACGCTCAGGCTGGCGGTGATGTGGCCGACGACGCCGAATTCGTGGGCGGCAATCAGCTGGCGCAGGCGCTCGGCCAGCCGCATTGCCTCCTGCTGGCCGGTGTCGGGCAGGATCATGACGAACTCTTCACCGCCCCAGCGTGTGAGCATGTCGGGAATCCGCAGGCTGGCGTCCAGCAGCGTGGCAAGTTCCACCAGTACGTCGTCGCCCACGGCGTGGCCGTAGGTATCGTTGACCGGTTTGAAATAGTCGATATCCAGCAGAATCAGGGCAGTGGAAACCTGCTTGCGCCGCAGTCTGGCCAATGCCCGGCGCATTTCTTCGTCAAAACGCTGGCGATTGAAGGCGCCGGTCAGGTGATCTGTCATGGCGCTGCGTGAGAGCTCTTCTTCCAGACGTTTCTGCCGGGTAATATCGCGCACGGTGGCCTGCAGCAGGGTATTGCCGGGAATATCGATGCGGCTGAGCATGATTTCGGCCGGAAACTCGTGGCCGTTCAGCGCCTGCAGGCGCCACCCAAAAAGCGCCTGACCATGACGCATGGCCTGTTTAACGTATACGCTGCCAAGCTTGCGGCTGTTTTTACCGTTGGGTTGGTGGCCGGGGGAAAAATGCATCAGACCAAGCGATGGCACCACTGACGCGCTGTCAATCCCGAGCAGCGCAAGAGCAGCGGGATTGTAGTCGATGATTTTTTCCTGCTGGACAAAAATGATGGCTTCGCGAGACTGCATGAACGCGGCGCGATAACGCCGTAAAAGCGACATATCAGCGGCTTCCGTGCGTTGATTGTCGGTGGTGGGGATCATTTTTATATGTCTTTCCCGAATACTGGCCATCACTGGCTCCCTTCGCCGGGTTACGGTGCCTGGCGAGACTGCGATAATTATTATGACGCTCGTCCGTGTGGCGCGAGCGGTGCCAGGATGGCGGAATTAACAGTGAAGTATGCGCCGTGCCTGATTATCCGGCAAATTATTGTGAGCGCATTAACACCAAAGTATATTTTGGTTTGGTAATGAATATAGTTTAATCGTGACAAGTTACAAGATGTCTTTGAGCGGGCGTGTTTTCGTAGAAAAGGCGGGGAATTTCGCAAAAGCCCCGGCCAGGGTTTGGTTATGCTGAAGCAACGTTGTTATTGCCTTGCAAGGAGTTCGCCATGAGCCAGTGGATCAACCCTGATCGGATCCGCGCGCGTTTTTCTCACGCCATGTCCACCATGTACCGCAACGAGGTGCCCCAGTACGGTGCACTGCTGGAGCTGGTGGAGGTCGTCAACCGTGAGATGCTGGCCTCTGATACAGCACTGGCCGAGCGGCTTGACGCCGCAGGTGATGCCCAGAGGCTGAGCGTTGAGCGACACGGCGCCATCCGCGTGGGTACGCCTGCCGAGCTTGCCATGCTGCGCCGGCTATTCGCGGTGATGGGCATGTTTCCGGTGGGCTATTACGACCTCTCGCAGGCCGGTGTGCCGGTACACTCCACGGCGTTTCGTCCGGTAGATGACGACGCCCTGCGCGCCAATCCTTTCCGCGTGTTTACCTCATTGCTGCGTCCCGAGCTGATTGCATCGGGCGCGCTGCGCGAGCGGGCGCTGAATATTCTGCATGAACGGGATATTTTCACTTCCGGTGTGAAAGCATTGATTGAGCGCTGCGAAGCCCAGGGCGGGCTTGACGAGCATGACGCCGATGCCTTTGTAGATGAAGCGCTGGAAACGTTCCGCTGGCACAGCGATGCCACCGTGGATCGGCCTACGTATGAATCGCTTAACGCCGAGCACCGGCTGATTGCCGACGTGGTGTGCTTTCGTGGCCCCCACATCAATCACCTGACGCCGCGCACGCTGGATATTGACGAAGTGCAGCGGCGCATGCCCGATTGTGGCATCGCGCCGAAGGCCACCATTGAAGGCCCGCCGCGCCGGCGCTGCCCGCTGCTGCTGCGCCAGACCAGCTTCAAGGCGCTGGAAGAGCCGGTACGCTTTGCGGGCAGCGAAGCGGGTTCCCACACCGCGCGTTTTGGCGAAATCGAGCAGCGCGGCGTGGCGCTGACGGCCAGGGGACGGGCGCTTTACGACCGGCTGCTGGCTGCCGCGCGCGAAGGCGCACCGGCGGCGGATAATACCGCGCATCAGGCGCGGCTGGCGGCGGCGTTTGAGGCGTTTCCCGATGATGAAGCCACGCTGCGTCGCGAAGGGCTGGCATTTTTCCACTACTGGCCGGCGCGCGATGGAGCAGCTGCGCAGCCGGATGCCAGCGGTGCAGCCCGTGTGGAAGCCCTGCTGGACAGCGGTGCGCTGCGGGCAGCGCCCATGGTGTATGAGGATTTCCTGCCGGTCAGTGCGGCGGGGATTTTTCAGTCCAATCTTGGCCAGGCCCACGGGGATGACACGACAGATGAGCGCGGCGAAGAAGGTGAAGGGAAAGATGCTAGCCCGATCGGCCCCAATCAGGCGCAGTTCGAGACCGCGCTGGGTGCTGCGGTAATTGATGAAATCGCGCTGTATGCCGAACGCGAGCGCGCTTCACTGGACGCCGCGCTGGCGACGCTGAAAGCCGAATAAGTCAGAGCGGAGCCTCAGCCAGAGGGGAGAAACGAGCACGCCATGCCCGGCAAGCCGGACATGGCGCTTGATTTGTACGCTTGGCGTTAGCGAGCGGCCGCCGGGACGCCGAGGAGGGAAGAAGCGCTGACTTCATCGGCCAAAAGCTCAGCGGTAATCGCGGACAGCGTCCAGCCCAGATGGCCGTGGCCGGTGTTGTAGAATACCGTCGGCAGGCGCCCGGCGCCGACTTTCGGCAGCATGTTGGGCAGCATCGGACGCAATCCCGCCCAGGGCACCACGCGGCGAGTGCTGACGCCGGGGAAGCATTCTTCCACCCAGCGGATCAGCGGGCGAATGCGGTCGTCACGGATATCCTTGTTAAAGCCGTTGAACTCGGCGGTGCCGGCAATGCGGAAGCGGTCGGTGCCCAGGCGGCTGGTTACCAGCTTGGTTTCGTCATCCAGCAGGCTGACCGTGGGCGCGGCCTGCTGCGAGGCCTCATCGTCAAGCTGAACGGTGATGGAATAACCCTTGACCGGATACACGTTGACGCGGTCACCGAGTTTGGCGGCCAGTGCCCGGCTGGCGGTCCCGGCGCAGACGACCACGCCGTCAAAGGTCTGGCGCACGGGTTCATCCCCGGCGCTTGCGACCACCCAGGCGCCGTCAGCGCTGGCCCCGAGATCCTGCACGCGGTAGCCGTAGTTGAGCGTCGCGCCGCGGCGTTCGGCCGCCCGGGCAAGCCCCTGGGTAAACTTGTGGATATCGCCGGTGGCGTCGCTTTCGGTATAAAAACCGCCGTAATAGTTGCCCGCAAGCGTGGGCTCCAGTTCGCGCATCTCGTCAGGGGTCACCGCGCGCCGCTCAAGCCCGCCCCGGGCGAGCAGTTGCGAGACTTTCGCGGCGTGGTCAAAGCCGGCCTTGTCGCGGTAAATATGCAGGATACCTTCGTGCTTGACGTCGAAGTCGATATTTTCGTCGTCGGCCCACTGAAACAGATGCTGGCGCGCGGCAATCGCCAGCCGCGCGGTTTCGGTGGTGTTGTCGCCGTATTGGGGAATGGCGCGCATGAATTCGGCAAACCAGCTGAGCTTGTGCCAGCTGGGGCGCGGGTTGACCAGCAACGGCGCGTCCCGGCGCAGCATCCAGCGCAGCCCCTTGGTAATGGTGGGCCAGTGGTTCCAGACCTCGGCGTTGGAGGCCGAGAGTTGGCCGCCGTTGGCGAAGGACGTTTCCATCGCAGCGTAGCGGTTCTGTTCGAACACGGTCACGTCAAAGCCGCGCTTGAGCAGACTGTAGGCCGTGGTGATGCCGGTAATACCGCCACCGATAACAGCAATATGGCGCATTATGCTTCTCCCGAAGTTCAGTCAAGGGTCTGGTGAAAACAGACGCATAAGTGACAGGCGCTTTTCGTTATCAAGCGCTTGCCCCTTCCGTCCTGAACCTGAGAGATTCACGCGCGCGGCGCTTGCTCCTTCGGTGGGCCGAATCCTTTCCGGTTCGGCCGCTCTTCGGAATATGTTGGCGCAGACGGTCCGGTTGCCTGAGAGTTTCCGGGGCTGTTGCTCCTTCGGCGCTGCTCTTCAAGAGCAGTCTCTCCCGCATGCACTGGCTATGTGATACGCAAGTGCTGCCCGGCTCACAATCCGCCAAACGTCTATGCGCGTTTTGTCGTACGCTGCGAATGCCCGGGCAAACAGGGTCATAAAGTTGCGGTGGGCGGGCCGTTAAAGGGATGATGGGCGCCATTTTTTGATCAGCAAGGGGGCTGCGATGCAGACCAGTGGATTTTTTGACAACGCCGGCGCGGCGATTGGTGATGCGATTCATGTTGTCGTCACGTTTTTGCGCGCGTTGTTTGACAATGCGTTTGGTGCCATACACAACTTTTTTGATGGCCTGTCGCGCTCGCTGGGTATCAACGGCTCATTTCTCAGCATTATCGTTCTGATCATTGGGCTCTGGCTGTTGTTCAGTGGCGTGCGCGCGCTGCTGCGCGGCTCGATAATCGGTGCGATTGTGCGCGTGCTCATCGGCCTGCTGGTGCTTGGCTGGGTGATGGTGTGATCAGCGCTGGCCAAGCCGTGCCTGAACGATGCCGCTGGCCACGATAACGCCGCAGCCCGACAGCTGTAGCGGCGTCAGCGCCTCGCCGAAAAGACTCCAGCCAAACAGCACCACGGCCAGCGGTTCGCAGTAGGCCAGGGTGCCGTAAAGTGCCGTGGGCAGGCGGTTCATGGCCAGCACCGCACAAAGCAGCGCGAGAAAACCCGGCACCAGGCCGGCGCCCAGCAGCCACGGCCATTGCCAGGCTTCTGCGCTCAATCCTTCCGGTTTGAGCCAGGCAAACGGCAGTATCACCAGCGCGCCGAAAAACAGCTGCCAGAAAGCGCCGGTGCGGTCATTGGTGCGCGGCGGCAAGCCCCGGTTGGTGAGGATGAACGCGCTGTAGGCGAGCATGGCCAGAAGCCCGAATCCGAGCCCCACGGCGTCGCGGCCGCCGTCCAGCTCGAGGTGAAATTCCTGCATCATGGCAAAGCCGAACAGCGCGGCGGCAATACACGCAATCTGTACGCGCCCCAGCCGTTCGTGAAACAGAAAATGCGCCACCACCGCCGAAAACACCGGTGCCAGGTACACCATCAAAATCGCGTTGGCCATCTGGGTGTAGTTCATCGCCTGCACGTAGCACAGGATAAACACCGCTAAAAAGCCGCCGCTGATCACCACGCCCCAGCCGGGAGCGTGGCGTAAATGCTGGCCGCGCCGGGTGATGATCAGGTACAACAACAGAAACAAGGCGCCAAGCCCCAGCCGGTAAAAGGTAATGCTTTCGGCATTCAGCTGGGTAATGCGCGAGATAACGCCGATGGTGGCCATGCCCACGGCACCCACAACGGCGAGCAGCAGGCTGGAAAACGGGATGGCGGGCTTCTGATGTATGTCGTTAGGCATGTCGGTTCCTGACAGCGTGGTGGTGACCATGCGCGATGGTAACGCCATAGCATATCGTTATTTTTCTAATAGAGGGGCGATAGAGTGACAAATGCCACGCGCGCAATCTTTCTGGTTGATAACGGCTCGCTGCGACCTCAGGCGACGCTTAATCTGCGCCGCGTGGCGGCGCGTTTAAGCGCCTGCTGCGGGGAAACGGTGCACGCCGCCTCGCTGTTGCACTCGCACAAGGTGGCACCCGATGCGCTGGGCGGCGAGCCGGCGATAACGCTTGGCCCGGCCGCGGAGCGTGAAGCCGCGCGAGGTGTGACGGATATCATCGTGGTGCCGTTTTTCTTTGGCCCCAGCCGCGCGCTGAGCGAGTATCTGCCCAGACGCATGGCAAAGCTTCAGGCGCGCTTTCCCGGCGTGCGCGTGACGGTTGCGCCGCCGCTGGTTGACGAGCAGGCGCCGGTTGATCTTCGCCTGGCGCAGATACTCGCGGATAACGTGCGTGAAAGCGTTACGCCCGGTGAGGCGTTCAACGTGGTGCTGGTGGACCACGGCAGCCCCGCGCCGGAAGTGACCGCAGTCCGCAACCGTTTGGCGGGGCAGCTAAGCGTGTTGCTGGCTGATGAGGCCGTAGGCGTGATGCCGGCGTCCATGGAGCGCCGCGAAGGTGAGGCGTATCGTTTCAACGAACCGCTGCTGGAAGACGCGCTGGAGAGCAAGGCACTGGCGCACGACGATGTGGTGTTGGCCATGTTGTTTTTGTCGCCCGGGCGACATGCCGGCGAAGACGGCGATATCGCCGGGATCTGTGCCGCGGCAAGCCAGCGGCCGGGCAGGCGGATTACGCCCACCCGGCTGGTGGGCGAACATCCCGGTATCGTCGCGATTCTTGAATCACGCTTGCAGCAGGTGCTGGCTGAGACATCAGCCTAGCCGTTGATGATCTCGGCGTAGGTCTCTTCCGTGGCGGGTGCCCGCTCGCTATCCAGCATGTCGCCGTCAAACAGCTCGCGCATTTCCTTGGCCAACTCGACGTATACGATCATTTGCTGATTACGCCGACGGCGCAGGGGCGGCTTGACCAGCAGGCTGAGGCCCTTGATCGGCGTATGGCTTTCGCCGCGCAGAAGGTCGGGCATTTCTCCGGGCGGAAATGCGTTGGCCACGGTGATGGGGCTGGAGGGCTGTTTGCCGTCGATGTGAAAGACGTGGGTTAACGGATCATATGCCGCGCGTTTTTCCTGCAGCCAGCGGGTCAGCCGCGCATCGGTCTCGGCGCTTGGCTGGTCAAAAATCACAAACAGGGAATGTTGCCTGGGTTTGGTTTTTCGTGTGGGCGCGTTACCGGCCGTGGTCGAGGGTGGCGGTTTCGCTGAGCGTGGCCTGGCAGGTGCCGTATCAGCCGCCGCCCGGGAGGCGGTGTGTTTACGCCGCCGGTTGCAATCGATGTAGAAAAACAACACACGCCACACCGGCGAAGCCAACCGGTTGGCGCATACGGCCAGCGACTCGGCCAGCCATGGCGGCGATAAAGTCGATGAAGCCGTGGGGAAAATGCATGAGCTGACCCAAAGCTCGGAAAAAATCAGCGGCATTGTCTCGCTGATCGATGGTATTGCCTTTCAAACCAACATCCTGGCGCTCAACGCCTCGGTCGAAGCAGCGCGCGCCGGTGAACAGGGGCGCGGTTTTGCCGTGGTCGCGCAGGAAGTGCGCAGTCTGGCGCAGCGCTCGGCAGAGGCCGCCAAGGAAATCCAGCAGCTGATCGTGGAAAACGGCGATGTCGTCAGGCAGGGCAGCACGCTGGTGGAAGCGGTGGGTGAGTCCATGCAGCAGATTGTGGGCAACATCGGCAAGGTGTCAGACCTGATGGAAGAGGTCAGCCGGGCGTCCGATGAGCAAGCGTCCGCGATCGACCAGATGAGCACGGCGATCAATCAGATGGACGACGTGACTCAGCAAAACGCCGCGCTGGTCGAGCAAACAGCTAACGCCTCGACCTCCATGGAGGCCGAGGCCGGCGACCTTGCCGGCGCGGTGGCCTTCTTCACGCTTGATCAGCGCATCGGGAATTACTGGCGGCCGGCACCGCCCCGTGATTCCGAGGCCACGCCAACTGCTGCTTCTACTGCGCCGCTTGTGAGCCGGTCATTGCCCGTACGTCGCGAAACGGCAGCAGTCTGCGCCGAAGACGACTGGGAAGCTTTCTAATATCCGGATATGCCGGTTTTTTAGCGCCGCTGCCATGGCCAGCGGCGCTTTTTTATGGGCAGGGCAAGGCAGGTAACCGCGGCGTTGAGCGGCAGCAGAATGGCGGCCAGCTGGCGGTAGCAGATCGTGCTGCTGAGCACGCCCGGGCATTGTTTCAACAGCAGCTCGCAGCGCGTGGCCGAAAGCCACAGCTGCTCTGCGGTATTCCGGGAAAGCGGACGGGCCTGTTCGTGGCAGCGGTAAAGCTCGCGTGACAGCATGGTGAGCAGGCTGGTGTCCAGCCAGCACGGCAGCGGGTCGTCAAGACGCCCGGCAATGGAATGCTGAACCGCCTCGAATGAGGTGCGTAAAAAAATAAGCGTTTGGCGCAGTTGGCGACTTTCGCTGTTCATACCGGAACGCCTTTATATGGATTGATTCTCATTTTCTTTTGAGTAAAGCTAGACGTATCCTGCCGCCGTGTCAAATGCGTCCGATCAATCGGTTTGGCATATCAGTCGGTCCGGCAAAACGGCCAGATCTGATAAAACCGACGGCACTGAAATTCGGCCCGGCAGGCATTCAGCTGGGCCTGATAGCGCCCCGCCCGGCTGGCCACCCGAGACGCGGCGCGGCGCACCTGCGGCTTGCGGCGATAGCTGCCACGCTGATACCCGCCGGCCCCTTCATGGTAGGCCAGATACAACTGTTCGGGGTTATGCAGTGAAATCCCCGTTTGCACCCGGGTGCGGGCGTTATACCAGCCGATAAAATCAGTGGCGTAGCGCATGTGCGTGCGGCGTGAAAAAAAGCTGCCGGTATCATCGCGGTATTCGCCCCACACAGGATCCTGCGCCTGGGCGTAGCCTTTGGCCGACGATGGCCGCGGGCCGGGAATAAACCCGAGGATGCGCGTACGCGGCGGGCGGACATGGCTTTTAAACGACGACTCCTGCTGAATAAACGCCATTTGTGTGGCAATCGGCGTACCCCATTTGTCGGCGGAATCCCTGGCATAGTCGTACCAGCCCGGCTGCTGGCGGAAAATTTCGCATAGGTTGTCCTGGCGTTCAGGCGGGGCCGGGGCAAACGCCGCGCAGCCGGAGAGAAGCACCATCAACAGCAGGGTAGCGCCGGAGCGTAGCGGGTAAGAGCAGTGAGCCTGTTGCATGAGCCTTTAGTCCTTGTGTGTTTAGGGATAATTCACGTCGAGCCTGCCTTACAGATGCGCGCCTTCGCTGACATAACGATGATATACCAGAAAAAAGCCGAGATTTATCCGATAGGCCCGCCGTATCTGGCACACTTGGCTCCTGACTCGTAAACAAGGCCCCGGGGGTCATCAACATAAAGGAAGGCGTCCCTTGCCATGACCGGTGTCCACTGCATTGCCGACAATACTGCCGCTGGCACCAGCCGGCGGCTACGCGCCAGCGCCATTACGCTTTATGGCTTGGCGTTGAGCATGATGCTGGCGGTGTTTGCCTGGTTGCTGGTGGATCAGTACCAACGCGAGATACAGGCAGCAGATGAGCATAACGCGACGCGTGCCGATCTGGTGGCGCAGTGGGTCAACACGACGTTTACCCTGAGTGACCAGGCGCTGTTCGGAGTCGGTCAGCTGCTCAAACCTCCGCTTGCCTCTGCCCTTGAAGCACCGGATCGGCTGGAAGAGGCGCTTTAGGCGCGTCGCGATACTCTGCCGTTGGTGGACGAGCTGGCCGTGATTGATACACGGGGGCGTATCAAGGCGAGTTCCAGCAGCTATCATCCGCCGGGCTTTGATGTCAGCCGGATGACCTATTTTCAGGCATTCCAGGCGTCGCCGGCACTGGAGCAGCATGTCAGCCCGCTATACTGGTCGGCGTTCATCTGCGATTACTACATTGCCTATACCCGTCGGCTGCACGACGCCAACGGCGATTTTGCCGGCCTGGTATCGGCACGGCTGGCGCCTCGTGTGTTTGACGCGACGCTTGCTCAGCTGTCGATGCGCCCGGGAGAAACCATCGCGCTGGTGGATGAAGACCGACAGCTGCTTGCACGCCGGCCGGCCGTGGCCGATACCGACACCTTGAAAATACTGGCCGGCAGCGAACGCATGAACGCTTTTTTTGCGGGCGATGCTTCCACGGCGAGCATGCAGTTGACGTCGCCGCTGGACGACACCGAACGCCGTTACTGGCTACAGAAACTGCCCGGTTTTCCCTATGCGGTGATCGTGGGCAATCGCATGGGCATGGTGCTTGACGGTTGGCAACAGCGGCTGTGGGCGCTGGTGCTGATTGCCATCGCCGTGGCCTTGCTGGGCGCCTGGGGGCTGCGTCATTACCTCAACCGGCTGCGCCTCTCGCAGCAGCTGGTAGCCCGCATCGACGAACGGGAAGCGGCACGTGCCCAGGCACAAATGCGTGAAGCGCGTCTGGAAGCGTTGGTGAGTTCGATTCAGGACATGATCTGTGTCTTTGACGAAAACGGACGTTTTACCTACTTGCATGCGGTGAACCAGCAGTGGCTGCTGCGTGACAAGGACGCAGTGCTTGGGTGTCACTATGTGGACGTGCTGCCGCACCGCGTCAGCCATGAGTTTGGCACGGTGTTTGAGCGCGTTAAGCGCGAGCGCATCGCCGAGGAGTTTTTCTATACCCTCTGGCTGGATCAGCGTCAGCGTTACTTCCATGCCATACTGAGCCCGCTGGCCGCGCGAGACGGCCACTTCAGCGGTGTTCTGGCAGCGGTGCGCGACGTCACCCAGGCCAGATCCAACGAGGCCGAGCTACGCATCGCCGCCACCGCGTTTCATACCCACCTGGGCATAATGATCACCGATGCCAGTGGGGGCATTCTCAAGGTGAATGCCACGTTCTCACGTATTACCGGTTACGCGGAAGAGGAAGTGCTGGGGCAGAACCCGAGGATGTTGAGCTCCGGGCGCCACGATGCCGCATTTTACCGGACCCTCTGGGATAGCGTCGCCCGTACCGGCTCCTGGGAAGGTGAAGTCTGGAACCGACGTAAAAGCGGCAATGTGTATCCCGAATGGCTGACGCTCAGTGCGGTGCGCGATAAAGACGGCGTATTGACCCACTACGTGGCAACGCTGAGCGACATTACCGAGCGCAAGGACGCCGAGCGCGAAATACAACGGCTGGCATTTTACGACCCACTAACCGGGCTGGCCAACCGGCGCTTGTTTATGGATCGCGTTGGCGATGCCCTGAAAACCCATCGCCGTGGTGCAGCCCACGGTGCGTTGTTGTTTATTGATCTGGATAATTTCAAGCAGGTCAACGATACCCTGGGCCACTACGCCGGTGACCTGCTGCTGCAGCGCATGGCGCGCGAACTCAGCCACAGACTGCGTGATACCGATACGCTGTCGCGGCTGGGTGGCGACGAGTTTGCGGTGCTGGTTCACCAACTGGACGACAGCCTTGAGCGCGCCGCCGAGCAGGCAGAACAGATAGCCCAAAAACTGCTGGCAGCTATCAGCCGGCCGGTAGTGCTTGAGCATGAACCGGTGATGGTGACCGCCAGTATCGGCATTGCCATGCTCAGCGGCGTTGAAAGCGGTGTGGATGCCTGCCTGCAGCAGGCCGACATGGCGCTGTTTCAGGCCAAAAAAGCGGGGCGTAATACGCTGGCCTTCTTTGACCCGCGGATGCAGGCGGAACTGGTGGCCCGGGCGCGGCTGGAAACGGACTTGTATCAGGCACTGCCCAACGAGGAATGGCGCCTGTTTTACCAGCCCCAGGTGGATGAAAACGGTGCGCTGACCGGCGTTGAAGCGCTGTTGCGCTGGGAACATCCCGGACGCGGCAGGGTCTCGCCGGCCGATTTCATTCCGCTGCTGGAAAGCACGGCCAACGCCGCGATTGTGGAAAGTACCATTGCGCTGGCACGCAGTCTTGAGCTGGACGTCATTGCCGAAGGCGTGGAAACCGATGCCCAGCGTCAATGGCTCTCGGCGCGCCACTGCCACGCCTTTCAGGGCTACCTGTTTGGCCGCCCGCTGCCGGTGGACGAGCTTGAGGCCCAGTGGGTCAAGGCAACGGGTTAGCCACCGGTCATGTTCATGAAGCGCACTACCTGAACGTCGCCGTCGGTGGTGAAGTGGTGGCGTTCGGGTTTGAGCGGCATGGCGTTGATGATGGCGTTTTTCAGCGCGTCCATGTCGCCGGGGTAGCGGCGCAGTACGGCGCGCAGATCCACCGAGTGCTCGTTGCCCAGGCACAACAGCAGCCGCCCCTCGACCGTCACCCGCACGCGGTTGCAGGTGGAGCAGAAATTATGGCTGTGGGGTGAAATAAAGCCCACGCGGGAGTCGCTGTCGGCCATGCGGAAATAGCGCGATGGCCCGGGCGTCGCCTCGGTGGTGTGAATCAGCGGGTAGCGCGCCTCGATGCGTTCCTGAACCTCGTCGCTCGAGCAATAGGTTTCCGCCCGGGAGTGGTCGGAGACATCCCCTAGCGGCATTTCCTCGATGAAGCTGATGTCCAGCCCTTCATCCCGGGCAAACTCGACCAGGTCCAGCACCTCGTCTTCGTTGCGGCCCTTGAGAATCACCGCGTTGAGCTTGATGCGTTTGAAGCCGGCCTGTTTGGCGGCGCGGATGCCGTCGATCACCTTGTGCAGGTTGCCGGTACGGGTCAGGCGCTTGAAGCGCTCTGCGTCGAGCGAATCCAGGCTGATGTTGAGCCGACGCAGGCCGCCCGCGTACAGCGCTTCGGCGTGTTTGGGCAGGCTCGCGCCGTTGGTGGTCATGGTGAAGTCGTCAAGCCCTGGCAGTGCGCCGATTTCGTCCACCAGCTGGGTAATGCCGCCGCGCACCAGCGGCTCGCCGCCCGTGAGGCGGATTTTCTCCACCCCCAGCTGGGTAAACGCCCGGGCGATCATGCCCATTTCTTCCAGCGTCAACACCTGTGCCCGGGGTAAAAACGTCATGTCTTCGCTCATGCAGTACACGCAGCGAAAATCGCAGCGGTCGGTGACCGACATGCGTACATAATTGACCTGCCGGCCGAAGCTGTCGATGAGTTGTTGTTGTGTCATGCCTCTCTCCTCAGCGGCTGAATGATGACCGTCTCGCCCGGATGCACTGCGGTGCAGGCATCGGGCAGCTCAACCAGGCAGTTGGCGTTGACCATCGAGGTTAAAATGCCTGAGCCCTGGGCGCCGGTACTGCGTACGCGCAGCTGCCCCCGGGCATCGCTTGTGTAAACGCCACGAATGAAGTCGCGGCGCCCGGCACGGCTGGCAAGCGTTTCGTCAACGATGGCGCAGAGCCTGCGCGGTGCACCGCTGGATTGGCCTTCCAGCCGCGCGAGCAGCGGCGTGACGAACTGGAGAAACGCCACCATGGCGGCCACCGGATTGCCTGGCAGCCCCACAAAGGGCGTGCGCAACTCGCCCAGCGCACCTGCGGCCAGTGGGCGGCCGGGGCGCATGGCTACGCGCCAGAAGGCCAACTGGCCAAGTGCCGTCAGCGCTTCGCGGGTGTAATCCGCCTGCCCGGCAGAGACGCCGCCACTGGTCAGCACCAGATCGGCGCTGGCGGCAGCGCCCTCCAACGCGTGACGCAAAGTGTCGGGGCAGTCGGGCAGAATGCCCAGATCCACCACCTCGGCGCCGTGCTCGCGTAAAAGCCCGCTCAGGGTAAAGCGGTTAGCGTCATAAATGCCCGCGGCGGGTAACGCCGCACCCGGGGCGGTAACTTCGCTGCCGGTGGAAAACACCGCTACCCGCGGGCGGCGATATACGGCCACGTAAGCGATGCCCAGCGAGGCCGCAAGGCCCAGCCGTGCGGCGTCCAGCTGCTCGCCGGCGGCCAGTGCCACGTTGCCCCGGGCAATGTCTTCACCGGCCTGGCGCACGTTCTGCCCACGTATGACGCGCTCGGGTGAATGCACACGAACGTGATCGGCGTGGATTTCCAGCTGCTCGTTCATGATCACGGTATCGGCGCCGTCCGGCAGCGGTGCGCCGGTGGTAATGCTCACGCATTGGCCCGTGGCCAGCGTGCTGGTGAAAGGCTCGCCGGCCAGCGCCTGCCCTGCGAGCGGCCAGCGGGTTTGCTCTGCCAGCCAGGCAAGGGCGATACCGTCCATCGCCGCGTTGGTATTCTGGGGCACGTTGATCGGGGCGCTGAGGGTCTCGGCCAGCCGTCGGCCGTGGGCGTCCTGCAGCGCCACGCGCTCGTGGCCCAGTGGCGCTTCAATCAGCGTCAGCAGTGCTTGCCGCGCCTCATCAACGCTTGGCACCCGGTCGTCCAGCTCGAAACAGGACAGTGGCGTGGTAGCCGCAAGCGGTGAATTCATGACGCCTCCCGAGCCAGCAGCGCTTCAAGGTGTGCCTTGTCGTCCGGCGTGTTGACGTTGGTAAACCCGCTGGCGCAGTCGGCCATGTTCACCGTGCGCACGCGCTGGCCGGCATAAAAGCCGTTCATCGAGCGCTCACCGGCAGCAAGCGCCTGGCCGAGTGCATCAACCAGGCTGGTGCGCATCAACGCCACTACCGGGTGAGCGCGCTGACCGTCGTGGGCCATGGCGATGTCGGCATCCTGAAGGCCTGCGACCATGCGCGCCGCCAGATTATGCGGCAGCACCGGGGTATCGCAGGGTGCCACCAGCAGCCACGGCGTGCGCGCGGCACGAAGCCCACGATAAAGCCCCATCAACGGACCCTGAAAATCGCTCTCGGCATCCTCCACCACGCGGTCGGCGTAGCGTTGATAGATCTCGATATGGCGGTTGGCACTGATCAAAAGCTCGGCCACCTGACCGTTAAAGCGTTCCCGAACGTGAGCCACCAGCGGCCGGCCGGCAAACGGCTCCAGCCCTTTGTCACGCCCGCCCATGCGCCGCCCTTCGCCACCGGCAAGAATCAGCCCTGTCAGGTCGTGCGGCGTTATCATGGAGCCTCCCGGTACCTGAGTAAAAACGTCGAGTAAGGTGATGATGGCGCCGGGGCTCCCCGTTTGTCCAGCACATTTATTGACCGATTGGTCAATATGCGCTGAGATGGCAATATGGCGGGAAGCGCTGGCCGCTGATGCGCATTTTGTTAAGCTGGCAGCCGCACTCGGTTTCCCCTTCATCACGCCGCTGGTACAGCGGCCCGGCAAAGAGATGACACACCATGCAATCGCTGGATCACGCTACCCGTACCGAGCTTGAAGCCGCCGCGTTCAGACGTCTGCTGCGCCATCTTGACGCACACAAGGAAGTCCAGAACATCGAGCTGATGAATCTGGCGGATTTTTGCCGTAACTGCCTGGCCAAGTGGCTGGTGGCCGAGGCCGAAGAACGCGGCGAGGCGCTGGATTACGAGACCGCCCGGGAGTATGTCTACGGCATGCCCTATAGCGAGTGGAAAGCCCACTATCAGCAAAAGGCCACACCCGAACAGCTGGTCGCCTTTGAAGAGCGCCAGTCGCAACAGCAGGGCTAATTCAACCACGGAGTGCAACACCATGAGCGAGCCGATGATTCCGCTGAATATCGCCGTGCTGACCGTGTCGGATACCCGCACCGAAGACACCGATAAAAGCGGCCAGACGCTGGTGGCGCGGGCGCAGGATGCCGGGCACCACATCGTGGAAAAACGCATCGTCACTGATGACGTTTACCGCATTCGCGCGATTGTCGCCGGGTGGATCGCCGATCCCGACGTGCAGGTGGTGATTACCACCGGCGGCACCGGCTTTACCGGGCGCGACTCCACGCCGGAGGCCGTTTCGGTACTGCTGGATAAAGAGGTTCAGGGCTTTGGCGAGCGCTTTCGCCAGCTCAGCGGCGACGAAATCGGCAGCTCCACGGTACAAAGCCGCAGCCTCGGCGGACTTTCCAACAAAAGCGTGATCTTCTGCCTGCCCGGCTCTACCGGCGCCTGCCGCACGGGCTGGGACGGCATTCTGGCCGAGCAGCTGGATAGCCGCCACAAGCCGTGCAACTTCGCCAACCTGGTGATTCCGGGGCGGGGGCAGCATGATTGAAGCAGACACAAAAGCTGAGCTGGGCACCGTCGAGCAGGCACTTGAGGCGTTGCTGGAAGGCGTCGGCCCCCTTGGGAGCGAAACCCTGGCGCTGGAACAGGCCGCCGGGCGCGTACTCGCATGCGCCGAAATTGCCCGCCTTGACGTGCCCGCGTTTGATAACAGCGCCATGGACGGCTACGCCCTGCGCGCGGCAGACGCCGGCCGGTGGCTTGACGTCAGCCAGCGCGTGGCCGCCGGACGCGCACCCGAAGCGCTTTTACCGGGCACCTGCGCGCGCATTTTTACCGGGGCGCCGCTGCCGCCGGGCGCTGACTGCGTGGTGATGCAGGAGCGTGTGGAGCGCGACGGCGAACAGGCGTGGATACCTGCCGACGTTGCCAGCGGCGATTGCGTGCGCGTGCGCGGGCGCGATGTGCGCCGCGACGCCGTGCTGCTGGACGCCGGCACGCAGCTTTCCGCCGCTGCGCTGGGGCATTTGGCCGGCCAGGGCGTGGTCGAGGTGGAAGTGCGCCGCCGCCCGCGGGTCGCGCTGCTGTCTACCGGCGATGAAGTTATCGACCCCGGCATGCCGCTTGCCGAAGGCCAGCTTTACAACATCAATCGGCCGATGCTGACCGAGCTGCTGCAACGTTTCGGCGCCGAGGTGGTCAGTCGCGTTAGCGTGCCGGACGATGTCGCCCAAACCCGGGCGCTTATTCAGCAGGCCGCCGAAGACGCCGATGTGGTCATCGGCACCGGCGGGGTCAGCGTGGGCGAGGAAGACCACGTCAAGGCCGCGCTGGAATCCCTTGGCCAGCTGGATCTCTGGCGGCTCGCCATCCGCCCGGGCAAGCCGCTGGCGCTGGGGCGTTTACCTAAAGACGGCTGCGAAGCGCGCTTTGTCGGCTTGCCCGGCAATCCGGTGTCGAGCTTTGTCGGCGGCTGGCTGTTTTTGCGCCCGCTGATGGGCGCGTTGCTGGGCTGCCCGGCGCTTGATGCGCTAACCGCGATAACGGCAAAAGCCGATTTTGCCACCCGGACCGGCCCGCGCAGCCATTACATGCGTGCAACCCTTGAGTTTACTCCCGAAGGCGCGGTGGCGAAGGCCTTTGCCGACCAGAACTCGGGCGTGCTTTCGTCCTGCGTGGGTGCCGATGCGCTGGCGGTGATTCCCGCCAATACCACGGTAGAGCAGGGCGATAGTGTAACCTGTCTGTGGATCAGGAGTGGCTAGCCGGCCGAAGGTAGCACCCGAAAAGTACGCCAGCAGGAACCATCACCCAGAGACCCTGACAATGACTGAGCAGCCGCCCTGTATCACCGCCACCGAAAACTGGGTAAAGCGGGTGATCATGGCCCACAATCTCTGCCCGTTTGCGCGCCGGGAGGTCAAGCGGGGCAGCATTCGCTACGTGGCGGTAGAGGCATCGCAGCCTAAAGCGGTACTCAAAGCCCTGCTGGCCGAATACGCGCTGCTGGACCAGCAGCCCGAGGTGGAAACCACGCTGGTGATTTTGCCCCGGGGGCTCGAGGATTTTCATGCCTACCTGGACGTAGTCGACCGGGCCGATGAGGCGCTGTGCGAGCATGGGTACGAAGGCACGTATCAACTGGCAAGCTTCCACCCCGACTATTGCTTTGATGGTGAGCCACAGGCTGACGCGGCCAACTATACCAACCGCTCTCCGTATCCCACGCTGCATATTTTGCGTGAAGCCAGCATGGAAAAAGCGCTGGAAAACTACGCTGACCCCGAGGCCATTCCCGAGCACAATATTGCCTTTGCCCGC
>NZ_JAKDUR010000015.1 GCF_030457605.1 Halomonas sp. | reverse complement strand
ACTCCCGACCCTCGCCTTGGCAAGGCGATGCTCTACCGCTGAGCTATTCCCGCAATCACACTTTCTGCTGCATGCGTACTGCTTGTTCGGTGGCGTCCCATAGGGGGTTCGAACCCCTGTTACCGCCGTGAAAGGGCGGTGTCCTGGGCCACTAGACGAATGGGACACACGAGCACATAGAAATTAGTGCCTGATCACATGCAAACTGGAGCGGGAAAGGAGATTCGAACTCCCGACCCTCGCCTTGGCAAGGCGATGCTCTACCGCTGAGCTATTCCCGCAACGCAAAACTTCAGCAAAATGGCGTCCCATAGGGGGTTCGAACCCCTGTTACCGCCGTGAAAGGGCGGTGTCCTGGACCACTAGACGAATGGGACACGTTGCTGCCTCGTCGAGGTGGCGCGAATATTACCCAGCGGAGTAATATATGTCAAGCACTTGTCCGCCCATGCTTACGTCTCGACGAAGATATCCATGTCCATGCAGACTGGCGGCTTGAACGCCTGCGTCGTCAGCGCGTCTAGAAGTAATATCCAGTAGTACCCAGCTCACCCACAGGAGGCTTTATATGGCCAAGACAACCAAAACCCTCGAACAGTGGCGCGAACAGCTGACCGACGAGCAGTACCGGGTCACCCGGGAAAAAGGCACCGAACGCCCCTTTACCAGCAACTGCGACGTGCAGGGTGGCCACGGCATCTACCACTGCGTTTGCTGCCACGCGCCGCTGTTTGAAAACGAGCACAAGTTTGACGCCGGCTGCGGCTGGCCAAGCTTTGACCGCCCGCTTGGCCGCCAAAGCGTGGAAGAACACCACGACGCCAGCCACGGAATGACGCGCACCGAAGTCGTCTGCGCCCACTGCGATGCCCACCTGGGTCACGTCTTTCCTGACGGTCCGCCGGATACTACCGGCCAGCGCTACTGTATCAACGGCGTGGCACTGGACTTTCATCCCGACGAATAAGCCGTCAAGCCTCATGCAACGTGCACCACACCCGGGCGCCTTCTGTTAGAATAGGCGCCCGTTTTGCCTGCGTTTGCCAAGGCTCCCGCCTCCCATTCATCAGGCCCCACTTACCTCAGGCCAACTTATCAGGAGAGAGCGATGCTGGGCTGGTTTCCCGGTCACATGAACAAGGCGCGCCGCCAGATCAAGGAAGCGCTGCCCGAAATCGACGTGGTGATTGAAGTACTCGACGCGCGCCTACCCTACTCCAGCGCCAACCCGATGCTGGCTCAACTGACCCGCCACAAGCCAGTGCTCAAACTGCTCTCCCGCGCGGATCTCGCCGACCCCGAACGCACGGCCGAATGGGTCGCGTTTTTTGATGCCCAGGCCAACACCCGCGCGCTGGCCATCACCACCACCAACGCCCGGGAACTCAAGCAAATCCCCGCGCTGTGCCATACGCTTGCCGGCCACGTACGCGCCGACCGCGACGTTCGAGTGATGGTGATGGGCATCCCCAACGTGGGAAAATCCACCCTGATCAACGGCCTTTCCGGGCGTAAAATTGCCAAGACCGGCAATGAGCCCGCCGTGACCAAGCGCCAGCAGAAAGTGCCCATTGGCGGGCGCGTAGCGCTGATCGACACGCCGGGCGTGCTGTGGCCGAAAATCGAAGATCAGGCCAGTGCCTACCGGCTGGCCGCCAGCGGCGCCATCCGCGATACCGCCATCGAGTACACCGATATTGGCATTGTCACCAGTGCCGAGCTGGCCAAACGCTATCCCGAGGCGCTGTGTGCGCGCTTCAAGCTGAAAACGCTGCCGGCCCATGAGAGCAGCGAACATCAGCAGCCCGCAAGCGTTGACAGCGACGGCCCCGAGCGCCCGGATTTTCTCGCCATGGCAGGCTTTGACGGCCACGCGATTTTACAGGATATCGCCCGCAAGCGCGGCGGGCTGCGCGCCGGCGGCGCAGTAGACCTGCACCGCGGTGCCGAAGTGCTGCTACATGAGCTACGCGACGGCAAACTGGGGCGGCTGACGCTGGAAACACCGGCGGATATTCCTGCCCCGCCAACGCCCGAGGCCAACGACACCGCCGCCGGCGAACCGCCCGACAAACCGGCCGCAGACGCCTGAACGGCAACACGGCTTTCGGCTGACTCGTCATCGACTCCTGTCTATTTTGGAAGTGCATCATGGAAACCCCGCAGCCCCCTGAACCGGCTACGCTGAACAAATCCCATAAGCTCGACAACGTCTGTTACGACATTCGCGGGCCGGTACTCGAGCACGCCAAACGTCTTGAAGACGAAGGCCACCGCATTCTCAAGCTCAATATCGGCAACCCTGCGCCGTTTGGCTTTGAAGCGCCGGAAGAAATCCTCCAGGACGTCATGCGCAACCTGCCCACCGCACAGGGTTACTGTGATTCCAAGGGGCTTTATTCGGCGCGCAAGGCCATCATGCAGGAGTGCCAGCGCAAGGAGATTCCCGGCGTCGGCATCGAGGACATCTACGTGGGCAACGGCGTGTCCGAGCTGATCGTCATGGCGCTGCAGGCGCTGCTTAACGACGGTGACGAAGTGCTGATCCCTGCGCCGGACTACCCGCTATGGACCGCCGCGGCCAATCTTTCGGGTGGCCACGCGGTGCATTACCTGTGCGACGAACAGGCGGGCTGGGCACCGGACATGGACGATATTCGGCGCAAAATTACCGCGCACACCCGGGCCATTGTGCTGATCAACCCCAACAACCCCACCGGTGCGGTGTATCCGCCCGACGTCGTGCGCGAGCTGTTGGCCATCGCCAAGGCGCATGATCTGGTGGTGTTCTCCGATGAGATCTACGACAAGATCCTCTACGACGACGTGATCCACACCGCCACCGGCGCACTGGCCGACGATGACCAGCTGGTGATTACACTCAACGGCTTGTCCAAAAGCTATCGTTGCGCGGGTTTTCGCTCAGGCTGGATGACGCTTTCCGGCACGCTGGCCAAACAGCGCGCCGGCGACTTCATCCAGGGGCTGACCATGCTCGCCTCAATGCGCCTGTGCGCCAACGTGCCCGCCCAGCACGCCATTCAAACGGCACTGGGTGGCTATCAGTCGATCAACGACCTGGTGCTGCCCGGCGGCAGGCTGTTGGCCCAGCGCGATATTACCCACGAAAAACTCAACGCCATTCCCGGGGTGAGCTGCGTCAAGCCCAAGGGCGCGCTGTACGCGTTCCCTCGCCTTGACCCCAAGGTATTCAATATTCAAAACGACCAGCAGATGGTGCAGGACCTGCTGCTACAGGAAAAAATCCTGCTGGTGCAGGGCACGGCCTTCAACTGGCCCGAACCCGACCACGTGCGCATTGTCACCCTGCCCTGGGCCGACCAGCTGGGTGACGCCCTTGACCGTTTCGCCAACTTTTTGTCCCGCTACCGCCAGTAGGCACTCAGCGTTGAAACGCCCGTGCTTGAAAAATGACCCGCAAGCATATATTTACACTACCTTGCCACCGCCCTCTCGGGCGTGTCCGGGCGTTTCATTTTACGCCTTTCATCCCGGCTTTACGGAGGCCCCCTGCGATGATGCGAATCGTGCTGTTTCTTGCCACTAACCTGGCTGTGCTACTGGTCGCCAGCGTTACCCTGCGCCTGCTCGGCGTCGAGAGCTACCTCACCAGTCAGGGGCTTGATTTCTCAAGCCTGCTGATTTTCTGTTTCGTCTTCGGCATGGCCGGCTCCATCATCTCGCTGCTGATTTCCAAGTGGATGGCCAAGCGCTCCACCGGTACGGTGATTATCGAATCGCCCTCCAACGCGACCGAACAGTGGCTGGTGGATACCGTAGCCGAACTTGCTGGCAAGGCCGGCATCAAGACGCCGGAAGTGGGCATTTTTCCCGCCGAACAATCCAATGCCTTTGCTACCGGCTGGAACAAGGATGACGCACTGGTGGCGGTATCCGCAGGACTTTTGAACCGCATGCGCCCGGAAGAAGTTCGCGCCGTGCTGGCACACGAGATCGGCCATGTGGCCAACGGCGACATGGTGACGCTGGCGCTGATTCAGGGCGTGGTAAACACCTTCGTGATGTTTTTTGCTCGGGTGGTTGCACACCTCGTCGACCAATTCCTGCGAAGCCGCAGCGATGGCGACGGTGGCCTGGGCTTTTTCGGCTATTTCGCCGTCGTGATGGTGGCCGAAGTCGTATTCGGCATCGCCGCCTCCACGATTGTTGCCTGGTTCTCGCGCTTTCGTGAATACCGCGCGGATGAAGCCGGCGCACGCCTGGCCGGCAGTGGTGCAATGATCAACGCGCTGGCGCGATTGAAAACCGAAACTCAGGCGCCCGACCAGATGCCGGATACCCTGCGCGCCATGGCCATTACCCAGGGCCAGACCCGCTCGTTGATGGAAAAACTTTTTGCCAGCCACCCGCCGCTGGATGAGCGTATTCGCGCCCTCAAGGAAGCCGCTTACCGCCAGTAGCGCGCCGTCAGGCGACAGTAAAACCCGCCGCGCGCAGCGGCACAGCCAGCACGCGGGCTTCACCCTGCAGCTGTACGTCGAGGGTGGCAAACTCCCGGCGCAGCGGGTACGCCGCGCGGCAGGCGTCAAAGCCTGCTGCCATGCCTTCACTCCCGGCGCGACGCTGAAGGGCATCGTGATCCCGGCGGGTGTCGTACACCGCGCGGGCGCACAGCCGCAGCGCGTCTTCTACCGGCAGGGCGTCGGTCAGCGTAAGCGACGCCAGCGCCGGTGGCGGGCAGATATCGCCAAGTGCCAGCGCGCCGGGCTTGCCCAGATGTTCAGCCAACGCGTGATGAATCATCAAACTCCCACGCAGTTTGCCGTCCAGGCTGTAACCGGCAATATGCGGCGTGGCAAGGGCGGCCTGCCGATACAGCGCCGCATCAATGTCCGGCTCGTTTTCCCACACATCAAGCGCTGCGGTGATATCGCCCTGTTCCGTCAAACGCTGACACAGCGCCTGGCCGTCAACGCAATCGCCACGCCCCGCGTTTACCACCACGCTATACGGTTTCAGCACAGCAATGCGGGCAGCATCCAGCAAATGCCGAGTCGCGTGCCTGCCCTCCTTCACTAGCGGCGTATGCAGGCACAGCACATCGCAGCACTCAACCAGCGTATCCAGCCCGGCAAACCCGGCACTGCCTTCGCGTTCGGCGCGGGGCGGGTCACACACGGCCACCTCGATCCCGAGCCCTTCAAGCCGCGCCTGCACCCGCGACCCGACGTTACCCGTCCCTATCACGCCCACCCGGCGCTCAAACAGCGGCCGGCCGTCGCGCTCGGCCAGGGTCAAAAGCGTTGAGAGCACGTAATCGGCCACCGCCTCGGCGTTACAGCCCGGCGCGCTGGCAAAGCCGATGCCGTGGGCGGCGAGGTAGTCGCGATCAATGTGATCGGTGCCGATGGTGCAGGTGCCCACAAAGCGCACCGGTGTGCCGGCCAACAGGGCTTCATTGATCGGCGTGACCGAACGCACTATCAGGGCGTCGGTGTTGCGCAGGTGTGCCCGAGTAATCTCGCGCCCCGGCACCCGAGTCACTCGGCCAAAGGCTGAAAAACAGGCGTCGGCGGCAGGAATGTTGGCATCCACAATCAGGTGCATAGCGTTTTTCATCTCGTTCTTTACAATAAGCCTCGCCGCTGGCGCCACCGCCTGCCAACGCACGGGCGCAGGACGTTCAACAAACACGCAGGGTTAGCGGGCATTGAATCATTAAAGAGGGCTTTGTGTGATCGTACGCTGGGAAACCGACCATGACTATGTGCTGATCCATATCCACCAGGATATGTTTGGCGACTGGATTTTCAGCCGCGCCTGGGGCCAGATCGGAACGCAGTTCGGCGGGCTTGAGCATCGCCTGGCTGACACCCGCGAGCAGGCGCAGATGTGGCTGGATGATGAAGCCACCATCCAGCGTTCCCGGGGCTTTGATAAAGTGCTCGACGTGGATGCCGACACGCCCGAAGGCCAGCAGGCCATGCGCCAGCTGTCGCTGCTGGATATCTGATTACCTTGAAGGCTGGCTATCCTGAAGTTCTGGCTAACCCAGAAACCGCCGGCCGTTACGCCGATAGGCGGCCGTGGCCTGGGGCAGCTCTGGCGGCGTCAGCCACGTCGCCAGGGCGATTTCATCCAGCCAGCCGCGTCGGCGCAGCCATTCACCCAGCCGCTCGGGATCAAGGCCCCGATCAAGCTCGGCGCCGCTGGCATCCGCCAGCACCGGAATGCGCACGCCGTAGCGCGCCATCAGCGTTTCATCCGCACTGATCTCGACGTGCTCAAGCGCAACCGACTCGTTGGCAAGCGTACGTAAAAGCCCTTCCAACTGAGCACACAGGTGGCAGCCCAGCGTGGTGTACAGCGTTAACCGAATCATGCCCCCTCCGGGTTTTTGCCGGCATGACGCAGCAAAAACACATGGTGCAGATTGGTACGGCGCTGGAAATCCGGATCAAAGGTACGCGCTGAAATGTCTTCCACCGCATAGCGCTCGCTTATCGCATCATCCAGTACAAAACGACGCTGATTGTTGGAAAATGCCAGCGTACCGCCGGGTGCCAGCCGCGCCATGGCAAGCTCGAGAAGCTTCGCGTGGTCGCGTTGAATATCCAGCGTCGCGCGCATTTTTTTGGAGTTGGAAAAGGTCGGCGGATCCATGAAGATCAGGTCGAACTCGGTCCCCGCGGTTTCCAGCCACTTGAAGCAGTCATCGCGCACCACGCGATGGCGCGACGGGTCGAGCTTGTTCAACGCGAAGTTGTCCCGGGCCCAGTCCAGGTAGGTATTGGACATGTCCACGCTGACGCTGTCGCTGGCACCGCCCAGTGCGGCCTGTACCGTGGCCGTGGCGGTGTAGCAAAACAGGTTGAGAAAGCGCTTGCCCGAGGCCATTTCGCCCAGCATCCGGCGCACCGGACGATGATCCAGAAACAAACCGGTATCAAGATAATCGCGCAGATTAACCCATACCCGCGCCTGCCCTTCCGTTACCTCAAAGCGCTCGCCGCTGGCCGCGCGTTTCTGGTACTGCGCCTTGCCCGTCTGGCGTTCGCGGCGCTTGACGAAAACCCGTCCGGGTTCCACCTCCAGTGCCCGGGGTATTACCTCCAGCGCATCAAACAGGCGTTTTTGCGCCTGCGCAGGATTCACCGTGCGCGGCGGCGCATACTCCTGGACGTGGACGCGATCGCCGTAAATATCCACCGCCAGGGCGTATTCGGGCATATCGGCATCATACAGCCGGTAGCAACGTTCGCCGCTTTGTTTGAGCCATTTTTTCAGCCGCTTGCGATTTTTCAGCAGCCGGTTGGCAAACATCTGCGCGTTTTCCGATATTGGCGCCGCCCGAGACGGTTCGTTACCTTCCACGCCAGCCTTTTGAGTGGCAGCTGGCGCCGCTTTATCGCCGGAGGCGCCTATCGCCATCAGCAGCAGTTTGGCGTCCAGCGGGCCGTTTTTCAGCGCATACTGCTTGTGCGCGCGCATGCCCAGCCGGTGGCCAAGGTCAGGGTTGCCGGTAAACACCGCCAGCGTCCAGCCGGGAAACAGCGCCTTGGCCTTTTCGCCCAGCGTGGCGTAAAGGCTAACCAGCTCGGGCAGCTCGCCCAGCCGTTCACCGTAGGGCGGGTTGGACATGATCAGACCGGGGCCCGTATCACTCACGCTATCCCCGGAAAGCGCTGCCAATCCCTGCCCTTCAAGGGTCAGCAATACGGGAATACCGGCTCGCATGGCGTTGGCTTTGGCCGCAGACAAGGCAGCAGGGCTTTGGTCAAAGCCGTAAAACGCGCTTTTACATCGCTTACGGCCAATAGAAGCCCGTGCGTTCGCCTCACGCACAAGCTCCTGCCACTGCGCGACCTTGAAGCCGGCCCAGCCGTGAAAGCCAAAACGTTTACGATGCAGGTTCGGCGCCTGGTCGGCGGCCATCAATGCGCCTTCGATCAACAGCGTCCCTGCCCCGCACAGCGGGTCTACCAACGGCTCACCAGCCCTGGCACGTTCAGGCCAGCCGGCACGCACCAAAAGCGCAGCAGCAAGATTTTCCTTGAGCGGCGCGTGGCCTACATCCCGGCGGTAGCCACGGCGGTGCAGGCTTTCACCGGCCAGATCAATGCCCAACGTCAATACCTGGCGATGCAAATGGGCATGGATCCGCACGTCCGGCGTTTTGGTATCCACTTCCGGACGCAGGCGCCCCGCGCGGCCCAGTGCTTCGACCACGCCATCCTTGACAGTTTGCGCGCCAAAGCGCGTATGGCGGATATGCTCGCTGCGTCCGTGAAAATCCACCGCGATGGTGGCATCTTCGCTGATATGACCCACCCAACGCACACGAGACGCGGCGTCACGCAGCTGCTCGGGTGTATCAATCAGAGTGTCATGGGACACCCTCACGATGACGCGGTTGGCCAGCCGTGACCACAGACACAACCGATAAGCGTCAGTATGGCTTGCCGTGGCATACACCCCGGCCACCGTGGTTTTACCCGGGCTGGCACCCAGCTGGGCCAGTTCATCGGCCAGCAGGCCTTCGATGCCCCGGGGGCAGGTCACCAGCAAATCCAGCGTGTCGCTGCCGGATAGCACAGTATGGATTGAAGCATTATCTAGCGGGGCGTTACGGCTCGGCTCGGTCATGATAATCAGGCGCCGGCGGCGCAGTATTCCTGGTAGGTGAAAAATCAGCGGAAAGTCGTCGATAGACATCGGCAGCAAGGGCCGACAAACAAGAAGAGATGACAAATAAGTTTACGTCTAATGACAATTCAAGGGTCGACAGCGCTTCCATCATGGGCTAATCATAAGAGTGTAGCTACGCAAAACGCATGCGTTAAAGGTCATGTGTCGCGCATCCGGATGATTCGGCGCACATGATCGCTCGGGTAACCGGCGGTACGTTACGCACGTGAGTGCGCAGCACCGTCTACCGGTTCGGTTCCCACCGCTCTTGTTTGATAACGGTTGCTGCTGGCTGTCTCAGCCGGCAGTACTTTCGAAACGTCCGCGCTGTTAACGTCACGTGAATAACGGGCAGGCCTCGGTCAGGCGCCCTGCCGTGTTCACCCTATCTTTCAACAGCGCGCCGTTTTTATCAAAGGCTTTCATAAAAGAGGTTAGCCAATGAAACGACAAAAGCGTGATCCCTTTCAGCGTGCCTACGTCCGGGGCTATAAAGCCGGCGTTTCCGGTCGTTCCCGCGATGAGTGCCCCAGCGACAACGTCAACGTGCGCGAGTATTGGATGAGCGGCTGGCGAGAGGGCCGCGGCGATCAGTGGGATGGCATGACCGGCGTTTCCGGCATTCACCGAAACCCCACGGTTACCGCCTGAATGCTGCATTTTGAGCGTATCTTTTGCGTGGCTGCGCCCCTTTTATGGCACAGCCACCCATGACGCAGCAGCGTTCAGGTCCGAGAAGCCCGCTTACCCGGCGGGCTTTTTTGTGCCGGTACGCCCAGTGTCGGCCAGCGCTCTCGCGCACTCGCCAATCAGCGCCGGCCCCTGATAGACAAGCCCCGAGTACAGCTGCACCAGATCCGCTCCTGCGGCGATTTTTTCCCGCGCAGCAACGCCGCTATCGATACCACCGACACCGATAATCACGATCTCGGGCAGATGCTTGCGCAGCTGGCGAATCACCCGATTTGACGCTTCGAATACCGGTTTTCCGGAAAGGCCGCCGGCTTCGTTCGCCTGCGGATCGCCCTGCACCGCCTCGCGCGAGACGGTGGTATTGGTGGCTATCACGCCGTCAAACCCGTTACGCGCGATACTTTGCGCCACCAGCTCGACTTCATCTTCCTGCATATCCGGGGCAATTTTTACCAGCAGCGGCACCTGCCGGCCGTGAGTGGTGTTCAGCTCATTGCCCCGCGTACGAATCGGCGCCAGCAGTGCATCCAGCTGTTCGCCAAATTGCAGGGTACGCAGCCCCGGCGTATTGGGCGATGAAATATTCACGGTCACGTAGTCAGCGTGGGGGTGCACCGCATCCAGGCACAGCAGGTAGTCGTCCACGGCGCTTTCTACCGCCGTCGTCAGGTTTTTGCCGATATTAATCCCCACCACACCGTCAAAGCGGCGCTTTTTGACCTGTTCAACCAAATGCGCCACGCCGTGGTTATTAAAGCCGAAGCGATTGATGATGGCCTCATGGTCGGCCAGACGAAAAAGCCTGGGTTTGGGGTTACCCGGCTGCGCCCTGGGCGTCACCGTACCCACTTCAATAAAGCCAAAGCCCAGCGCGCCCAACGCATCCAGATGATCGGCATTTTTATCCAGCCCCGCAGCAAGCCCCACACGGTTGGGAAATTCAAGCCCCAGCAATGTCACCGGATCGCTTACCGCACTGCCTGCCAACCGACGCACGCCGCCCGCGCGATGCAGCCAGTCAAGGGACTTGAGCGCTGCAGTATGCGCGGCTTCCGGATCAAGGCGAAAAAACAGCGGGCGGGCAAAATGGTACATCTTCTCTCCGGAACAGTGGGCAGACACGGGCGGCGGCGAGTATAGCGCAAACCACGGGCACCGCAAAAAAAGCGCCCCGGGCGGCGCTGTTTACGTCACCCGGGGCGCTTATGTCGGCAGACACCGGCGTGTCAGCGCCAGCTGTCGCCTGTCTGAACAGACGCGTCAATCACTGCCGCTTTCAGCAAGCCCTACCAGCGCGCGTACGGCGACGGCAAACAGGGCAAAGCCGCTTTCGCTACCGCTACGCACCTCGTCGATCAGGCGGCACCAGCGGCCGTGCAGCTCAATATTTTGCTCAAGCCACTGGGCAACCTTCTCTTCGGCACTGCCGCTACCCGCCTCAAGCGTGAGCACGCTGGTCGTCAATGCCAACTGCTGACGATCGATATCATCGCGGAAAGTTTCCCGTGCCTGAGCCTGCCAGGCGTCCCGCGCCTCCAGCTGGGACACCTGCTGAATCATCCAGGGCAACTCCAGACGGCTGCCGATCTCGTAGAACACTTCGGCCACTCGCTGCGGCGCTTCGTCCGTCTGACGTGCTGCCTGGATAATACCCAGCCCGGCGTACAGACTCGGCGCAGCCGCCACGTTATCTGCCAGCGTTTCCGGAACTCCGGCATCGACCAGCTCATCACGACGCGTTTGCCAGGCATCCAACTCCTCACCGCTTAACAGCTCGCCGATGTTGTCCTGCAACGTGGCAAGGCGCGGCCCGAAGTATTCGATGGTCTCCTGGACGGAAAGCCCCGTGTGCTGACGCAGGAACCAGCGCGTCGCACGGCGGGTCATGCGCATCAGCCCCAGCATCATCGAGTACTGGACGTGACCGGGCACCCTGTTGTCCAGCGCTTCGATATCAGCCCAGAGTGCCGGCAGATTGAAACTTTCCCGGGCAACAATATAGGCGCGGGCAATATCGGCACGACCCAGCCCCGTGGAATCCATCAGGCGGCGTACAAAGACGATACCCATGTGATCCACGAGATCGTTGGCCACCTGAGTGGCAACAATTTCGCGCTTCAGGCGGTGGTTGTACATTTCATCGGTATAACGCTCGACCAGCACCTGCGGGAACAGCCGCTCAAGATGCTGGTGGACGTAGCTGTCATCCGGCACGTCGGATTCGATCAGGTCGCCCTTGAGCGTACTCTTGGCGTACGAAATCAACACCGAAAGTTCGGGCAGGAACATGCCGTGGGCATTGGCCATGCGCTCCTTGAGCACGTCGTCAGCGGGCAAAAACTCAAGTTCGCGGTCGATCTCACCGGCTTCTTCCAGCTCGCTGATAAACCGGCGATACGGCCCGATATTCTGCTGGGAAAGCAGCTCGGAAAGATCCAGCGCCTGGGTTTGGCGATAGTTGTCCTTGATCACCAGGTCGGCGACTTCCTCGGTCATGTCGGCCAGCAGCTGATTGCGCTGTTTATCGGTCATGTCGCCACGCTTGACCACGTCGTCAATCAGGATCTTGATGTTGACTTCGTGGTCAGAGCAGTTGACCCCGCCGGCGTTGTCGATGAAATCGGCATACACGCGAATGCCGTTGGCCGCGGCTTCCATCCGGCCTCTCTGGGTGCAGCCCAGGTTGCCACCCTCGCCGACCACGCGGCAGTTAAGCTCGGCACCGTTAACCCGCAACGCGTCGTTAGCCTTGTCGCCCACGTCGGCGTCGGTTTCGTCAGAACCCTTGACGTAGGTGCCAATGCCGCCGTTCCACACCAGATCGACCTTCGCGGTGAGCATGGCGTGAATCAGTTCGTTGGGTGTCAGATGCGACTCGCTGATGCCGAAGACCTGCTGCATCTGCGGCGTGATCGCGATGGATTTGGCGCTACGGCTGAAAATGCCGCCACCTTCGGACATCAATGATTTATCGAAGTCTTCCCAGCTGGAACGCGGCATATCGAACAGCCGCTGGCGCTCGACAAAGGTAGTAGCAGCGTCCGGCGTCGGATCAACGAAAATATGCAGGTGGTTGAAGGCACCCACCAGCTCGATCTGATCAGACAGCAGCATGCCGTTGCCGAACACGTCACCGCCCATGTCACCGATACCCACCACGCTGAAGGTATCGCTTTGGGTATTCACGCCCAGCCCGCGGAAGTGGCGCTGCACAGACTCCCATGCACCCCGGGCGGTAATGCCCATCTTCTTGTGGTCATAGCCGTTGGCGCCGCCGGAGGCAAACGCATCGCCCAGCCAGTGGCCGTATTCCAGCGAGATTTCGTTGGCAATATCGGAGAACGTTGCCGTCCCCTTGTCCGCTGCCACCACCATATAGGCGTCGTCGTCATCGTGGCGCACCACGTTGTCAGGCGGCACGACATCGCCACCGTCGAGGTTGTCGGTGATGTCCAGCAACGCACGAATGAACGTCTGGTAGCAGGCAATGCCTTCATTCTGACGGGTTTCGCGATCGGCGTTTTCCGGCATGCGCTTGCACACAAAGCCGCCCTTGGCGCCCACCGGCACGATGACCGCATTCTTGACCTGCTGGGCCTTGACCAGCCCCAGCACCTCGGTGCGGAAATCTTCCAGCCGGTCGGACCAGCGCAGCCCGCCGCGCGCCACCTTGCCGCCGCGCAGGTGCACACCTTCCACCCTGGGCGAGCAGACAAAAATCTCGAACGCCGGGCGCGGCTTGGGCATACCGGTGACCCGGGATGGCGCAAGTTTGTAGGCAATGTAGTCCTTGTGCTCGCCGTCTTCGCCACGTTGATAATAGTTGGTACGCAACGTGGCCTGAATCAGCTCCATGAAGCGGCGCAGCAGCTGGTCGTCATTCAGGCTGGCGACGTTTTCCAGCAGTTCGCTGATACGCGTCAGGCAGCTTTCGCTATCGCGGGATTCCATATCGGGATCAAAGCGCTGCTTGAACAGCTCAACCAGCTCCCGGGTAATATCCGCGTAGTTGTTCAGCGTCGTGGCGATATAGTCCTGAGACATGCCAAAACGGATCTGCTTGAGGTAGCGGGCATAGCCGCGCAGCATCGCCACTTCGCGCCAGTCAAGCCCGGCACTGATGATTAATCGGTTATACGCGTCATTGTCGGCCTGACCTGCCCAGATGCGCTTGAACGCCTGGGTAAAGTCGTCACGCATGTCGCTCAGGCTGATTTCCGCGCCGCTGTGCTCCAGGTTGAAATCGTGTATCCAGTAGTTCTGCCCCGGCGCAGTGATTTCGTAAGGCCGCTCACCGACCACGCGCAACCCCAGGTTCTCCATGATCGGCAGCACGTCGGACAGCGGTATCTGGATATGGCGATGATAAAGCTTGAGTTTGACGCCACCGTTTTGCTCTTCCAGCGGGCGATAGTGCGAAAGCGCCAGATCATCTTCGCTGTCCAGGTCCAGCAGATGTTGTACGTCGTACACCGCCGTGCGGGCGCTGAAGTCTTCCCGGTAGCTGGCAGAAAAGGCTTCGTGGAAGCGATCCATCAGATGGTTGGCGCTTTCTTCGCCAAAGCCTTCCACCATTGCTGCCTGCAGCTCGTCACGCCAGCTACGCGCCAGCTGCGCGACCTTTTTCTCCAGCCGGGCAAGGTCAAACTGGCCGGGGCTATCGCCGTTGAAGCGCAGAATCAGCTGGATACGTGCCAGTACCGACTCGGACAGGTAGGTATTGAAGTCACCAAAGTGGGCGTCCATTTCGTCGCACAGCAGCTGCTGGATATTCTGGCGCAGCTGGGTCGAAAACACGTCCCTGGGCACAAAAATCAGGCAGGAGTAGAACTTGCCGCTGATATCTTCACGCACGAACAACCGTACCTGACGACGCTCGCGAATATTGAGAATGCCCAGCGCCGTGCTGGCCAGCGCTTCGGTATCAATATGGAAAAGGTCGTCGCGCGGGTAGACTTCCAGCACCTGCAGCAGCTGTTTGCCGTTGTGCCCCTGGGAGCTGAAGCCGGCAAGGTCCATCACCGCTTTCAGCTTGCGCCGCAGCAGCGGGATGTTGCGCGGCGACTCGTTATACACGGTCGCAGTGAACAGGCCGAAAAAGCGCCGTTCGCCGATGACGTTGCCATCATCGTCGTAGCGGTCAACCGTGATGTAGTCCGGGTAGGTCGGACGATGTACGCGCGAATGGTGGGCACTTTTGGCAAACGACAAAAGCTGCGGCACCAGCGCGTAGCCGTTGTTCTCATCAATGCCTTCCGGCGTGCGGATGCGCTCGCCATAGCGCGGCTGATCCAGGCGGAACACGCCCTGTACGCTCTCCGGATCACGCTTGAGCTTGCCGTTTTCCAACAGGTATTCGTCGTAGCCCAGAAAAGTGAAGTTGTCCTTGAGCAGCCATTCCAGAAACGCGATGGCTTCTTCGTGGTCATCCGGATCAATCTGCGGCGGGCAGACCTTTTCCAGCTCCTGGATCGCGTCGCGAATGCGCGTGCAAATGTTGTCGTAGTCGTTGACCGCGGTGCGCACATCACGCAGTACGTCGTGCAGTTCCTGATCAATGGCAGCCAGCGATGTCGGGTCGCTGTGGCGGTCGACTTCAATGACGATCAGTGACTCGCGAACGTCCGGGGCACTTTCGCCCTGGGCTGATACCACGCTTTCCAGCTCGTGATCGGCATTACGCTTTACGGCAAGTACGGCATTCTGGATCGCGTGAACGGTGAGGCCGCGGCGGTTGAGCGCAATGCGCACCGAGTCCACCAGAAACGGCATGTCCTTGTGCAATACCGCCACAAACGTATGGGTGGACTGCCAACCGTGCTCTTCAAAATCGGGGTTGAATACCTGCACCTTGGGATGGTCAAGGTCATGGTGCTGCAGAAATTGCCAGACCGAGAGTGTGGCGCCGTAAAAGTCATCCAGACGCCGATTTATCAGGTCTTCTACCGGCACCGTGGCATAAAACTGCTGCGCAAACGCATCAATGGCGGCGGCGCGCTTGGGTTCAAGACGCGCTTCCAGCCGTTCCTTTAGCTGCTTCAGCAAATCCTGCCGGCTTTCCTCATTCGCAACGTAATGCATCCATCACCTCGACTGCCAAGACCGCTACCCGGCCAAAAAATGAAGGAAGATAGGCTTTTACACCTGCCTTTGGGTTAGCTTACGCCAGCTGGGCAAGTGACCCAAGCCCTTAATCACTTGCTCATGATGCATGCAGTTTACGCATGGCTCCGACAGGCAAACTTTTGTTTCCGGCTCGGTTTTCCTGACACACATATGTTTTGCCGGACACAATGCTTGCCGGGCATGCGGCTCTATTACTCTGCGTGTCGGATTAACAACACCCCGCATTCACAGTGGTCAGTAAATGGAAACTGATCAAACAGGGCAAACCGTTCGATACGGTGAGTACGCGTCAGCAAGGCAAGATTTTGCGCCAGGGTTTCAGGGTTGCAGGAAATGTACACGATGCGCTCATAGCCGCTGATTTGCGCACAGCTGGCATTGTCCAGCCCCGCCCGCGGCGGATCCACCAGCACGGTAGAAAAATCATAGCCCTCAAGCGCCATCTCTGCCACGCGGCGGCCGTGTTTCTCCCCTTTCAGCGCCAACGCAAAGTCTTCGGCCGACATCCGCGCAACATGGGCATTGTCAACGTCATTGGCCTGCAGGTTGATCTGGGCACTGGCCACCGACGTGCGTGAAATCTCGGTGGCCAGCACACGGCGAAAATTATCGGCCAATGCGATCGTGAAGTTGCCATTGCCACAATAAAGCTCGACCAGATCCCGCTTCTGACTGCCGGCGGTCACGTCTTGTGCCCAGCCCAGCATTTTCTCACACACCCGGGCATTGGGCTGAGTAAAGCTGTTTTCTACCTGCTGGTAGACAAACGCCTTGCCGTTCACGTGCAAACGCTCCCAGACGTGATCTCGGGTGAGTACCAGACGCTGCTTGCGTGAACGGCCAATAATCATGATTCCCAGCGCCTGTTCCAGCGCGCGGGCTTCCTGCTCCCAGTCCGCATCCAGCGGCCGGTGGTACACCAGCGTTACCAGTGACTCGCCGGATAATGTGGTCAGAAACTCGACCTGGAACAGCTTGCGGCGCAGCACATCGCTTGCCAGAAACGCCTCGCGCAGCTTCGGCATCAGCGCATTGATCGCCTCGCTGGCGACCGGATATTGGTCAAGGCGCACCGTACTCTTTTTTTTACGCCCGCTGTCGCTCTCGCTCGGTGCTACGTCTTCCACTTCGAACATGGCGTAGAACACATCGTTATCTTCGTGCCACAGACGAAACTCGCAGCGCTGGCGGTAGTGGCTCGGCGGCGAGTCGTGAATCTCAAGCGGCGGCGTATCAAACCCGGCAAACAGGCGGGTTACAGCATCGCATTTGGCCGCAAGCTGGGCATCGTAATACTGCGGCTCGACCTGGGGAATGGCCAAGGGCGTCTCCTCGTCTGGGTACGTTTGCGTTGGGGTAGCGCGAAAAAGCCGGCAAGCCTAACATTCGGCTACCGGCAAGTATCGGGGTGGCTGAAAGCCATGGGTTGATAAGGCACGCGCAAGCGCCGGTCCGGGAGCGGTAGCAAAAGCCTGACCGCTGGCCCCGCCCGCGCTCAACAGCGGCGCGGCCAGCTGGCCAACACGCCGGGCAATGGCAGCGCCGGAATCCACCCAGGCAAGCGGTACCGGTGAAAGCCTGACCAGCCAGGGCGTCAACAGCGGAAAATGGGTGCAGCCAAGCACCACCGTATCCAGCGGCTCGCTGGCACTGGCCGCCTGCCATAGCGGGGCCAGTGCCGCATTCAGGCGCACCGGCTCGGGAGTAACGCCGCCCAGCCAGGCTTCTGCTGCGGTCACCAGCGCATCGGCGGCCACGCGGGTCACACGGCAATCGGCTGCAAAATGTTCAATCAGCCGCTGGGTATAAGGCCTCCTGACCGTAGCCGTCGTGGCCAGAAGCCCCAAATGACGCGTCCGGCTCAGCGCCGCTGCCGGCTTGATGGCAGGCACGGTGCCCACCACGGGAATCCCCAGCACCCGGCGCAGCGGCTCCAGCGCCAGCGTGCTTGCCGTATTGCACGCCACTACCAGCACGGCCGGCCGACAGGCCGCTACTGCAGCACAGCACACCGCGACGATGCGCTGAGTCAGCACTTCGTCGGCGCGCAGGCCATAAGGCAGCCAGGCATTATCACAGGCGTAGCTGAGTGCCGCCTCGGGGTAGTGGCGGCGCAGGGCAGCGGCCACGGAGAGCCCACCAACACCGGAATCAAAAATCAGCACGGAGCCGACCATGGCTTGAAAGCTATCTCCTGAGCGCTTCTGGGGTTCACACGGCGGTGAGCTACCGAGCGTGCATAAAAACGGGGCGGCTATTCTAGCACGCCCCGGCAGTCAGGTTGAGTGACAGCGGCCTCAGCACCCGCTGCCAATCGGGCCCGGGTCGTGACACCCGACCCGGCAATCCATGTCGTCAGGAATCATCCGGATCAAGCGGCGGCACATCAGCCTCCTGCAGCTCGGCATAAAGCTCGGGGTAGGATTCCTGCAGGCGGTCGATTTCCTTGTCGGCATTCACCGGCATCGCCTGACTGAAGGCTTCTGTGTCTTCAGCATCAAAGCGTTGCTCCAGCAGCGGAAACAGCTCTTCGCGCTCCTGGCGTAGATACTCACGGTGCGCGTCCAGATACTGCTTGAGATCCCCGGCAAAGCGATCCATGGGCAGCACGTTATCCATCAACACCATGTCGATATCGTCTGACAGGTGCTCCAGCCGGGGCTTGAGCTTGCGGTAGTCGGCAAGCATCTGCTCGGCCATGTCTGCCTGTTCCGGGATATGATCCTTGAGCCGCTCGACGAACCCGCGCTCAAGGGAAACGGCGAACTCCTCCATATACGACAGGATGTAGTCCACCACCTCGCGCATCAGGTGGAAATTGGGGCGCTCCCCCTGCTGCAGAACCTTGTACTTCAAGTCCAGGACATGGAGCATTCGCGCCATGTTGGCATGATCCAGGCTTAATTGATTAATCATGATGCCGCCTCCTTTATTCCGCGCATGCCCAAAGGCTGTACACGTAGCACAATACGCGATACGTGACTGATGCGTCAGCCTGAACGCCGGGATACGGCGGGATGTCTTACGCGTGACGTGTATGCTCGGCTTTTACACTGGGTTTTATACACGGGTTTTTGTTCTCGACTCGCTTCGCGCCGACTGAAACAATTATGCCTAACAGTAGCTTGGCGCCAGCTTGATTACCACCGTATCAGGTGAAGCCGGCGCCTGTTATTAACGACAGCCAACGGCACGGCGTTGTTCAACGGAGTTTGCATGGATCTTTTTTCTTCTTCGCCCGATCAGGCACCGCTGGCCTATCGCATGCGCCCGCGTCGGCTTGCCGATTATATCGGCCAACAGGCGCTGGTCGGCGAAGGCAAGCCGCTCAGACATATGGCTGACACGGCCACCGTACGCTCGATGATCCTGTGGGGCCCACCGGGTGTCGGCAAGACCACGCTGGCCGAACTGCTGGCCAGCGCCTCGGGCGCGCAACTGGAATCATTAAGCGCAGTGATGGCCGGGGTCAAGGATATTCGCGCCGTGGTCGAGCGCGCCCATGCCATGGCGCCCACGCCGGTGGTGCTGTTTCTGGACGAAATTCACCGCCTGAACAAAAGCCAGCAGGATGCCCTGCTGCCCCACGTTGAGTCGGGGCTTTTCACGCTGATCGGCGCCACCACTGAAAACCCCTCGTTTGAAGTGAATTCGGCGCTGCTCTCTCGCGCCCGGGTGTATGTCCTCAAACCACTCACCCACGACGAGCTGATCCAGGTCATGCGCCAGGCGCTGGCGGACCACCAGAACGGCCTTGGCGATCGGCGTATCCACGCAGAAGACGGCGTGCTCGACGCGCTGGCCCATGCCAGTGCCGGCGATGCCCGGCGCGCGCTGGGGCTGTTGGAGACGGCCTGCGACTTCACTACAACCACAGCCGCCGGCGAAACGCTGGCGTTTGCGGCACTTGATGACGTGCTCGGCCACCAGGCAAGCGCCATGGACAAGCAGGGCGACGGCTATTACGACCTGCTCTCGGCTATCCACAAATCGATTCGTTCATCCCGACCGGACGCCGCGCTTTTATACATCGCGCGGTTCATTCAGGGGGGCGGCGATCCGCTGGACGTGATCCGCCGGCTTACTGCCATTGCCTCGGAAGATGTGGGCAACGCCGACCCGCGCGCCCTGCCGCTGGCCATTGCCGCCTGGGATGCCTACCTGCGACTGGGCGACTACGAGGGCCAGCGAGCCATGGCCCATGCGGCCATTCATCTGGCCGTGGCGCCCAAGAGCAATCGCATTGATCGGGCATGGAAGGCAGCGCAGGCGTTCGTGCGCGAACAGCCGCAGCTGGAAGTGCCCAATTACCTGCGCAATGCGCCCACCAAACTGATGGCGAGCCTGGGGCATGGTGACGGCTACCGCTACGCCCACAGCGAACCCGACGGCTATCCTGCCGGTAGCGAACACGACTGCTGGCCGGACGGGTTACCCCGGGCAGCATTTTACCAGCCCAGCGAGTTGGGCCATGAACAGCGCTTTTCCGCCATCATGGCCTGGCGCGCGGCCCGCGACGCCGAGGCCGACGGGCAGCGTTGAGGAAGGAAAAGACAGCGCGCGGGCTCAGGGCGCCTGCTCGCGGATGACATCAACGCCATCGGGAATATCAAAGCGGAAGCGGGCATCGTCGATCGGCGCATTCTGGCTGATGGCGGAAAACCGGATGGCGGTGCGCTGGCCTGTGCTGTCGGTCATCCACAGCTCGGTCAGGGTTTCGCCGTTGAACGTCATGCTGAGCTCTTCAAACAGCGTATCCGGCGAGACGGGAATCAGGGTGAAAACGTCGTCGCCGTCTTCCTGCTCGTAAAACACGTCAAAGCTTTCGGTCAGCTCATCGGCGCTACCGGAAAGCAACAGCGCTGGTGTGTAAGTCACGCGGTTGTCGAGCTCCTGCACCGTGACCTGCTCCAGATCAGGGTCGAATAGAAACACCTCTTCACCGTTGGACACCACGGTCTGGCTGTAAGGTGCATCCACTTCCCAGCGCAGCATGCCGGGGCGTGACAGCCACATTTCGCCCTGCGCCTGTTGCAGGCGTTCACCGCCGCTGCCCAGAATCTGCTGACTGAACTCGGCCTCATAAGTTTCCAGCGGGTCGAGCCGCTCGGTCAGCCGCTCGGCAGCTTCGTTGGCCCAAACCTGCGGGGCAGCCATAAAGCCCAGTGCGCTGGCCGCAAGCGCGAATGAAAACGATCGCCGTGTCTCGGTGTGAGGCATATGTGTCTCCCTAAAATCCTGTCAATAAAAGCCTGTCAGTCATGATCCGGTCAGCTGGCGGCGCACCCGATACCCCCAAGGCATAAATCAGCGGGGAAGTCCGCATGGCTCAACAAAACAGTATCCCGACGTGATATGCAAACAGCGTATGGCGAATACGACGCAAAAAACGCCGACAGGTTTCCCTGCCGACGTTTTTTCTTGGGTTTTGCACGTTTAGTTTCAGTCTCTGATCGGCGGCGGTGCCAGCACTTCCCGGGCACCGTTATTCCCCATCGGGCTGACCACGCCGGCGCTTTCCATGGCATCAACCAGACGCGCCGCACGGTTATAGCCGATCTTGAACTTGCGCTGCACCGAGGAGATCGAAGCCTTTTGTGTCTCGGTCACAAACTGCACCACCTCGTCGTAAAGCGCGTCCTGCTCGGCATCGTCATCGCCGCCTTCGGCTTCAAGGCCTGCCAGCGCATCCGCCGAGACGCCACCGGTCAGAATTTCTTCGATATAGTCCGGCTCGCCCCGACGGCGCAAATCTTCCACCACACGATGCACTTCATCATCATCCACAAAGGCGCCGTGAACCCGATTGGGCGGCCCGGAACCGGCGGGCAGATAAAGCATGTCACCATGGCCAAGCAGGCTTTCGGCACCGCCCTGATCAAGAATCGTGCGCGAATCGATCCGTGACGACACCTGAAACGCCATCCTTGACGGAATGTTGGCCTTGATCAGCCCCGTCACCACATCCACCGAGGGCCGCTGAGTGGCAAGAATCAGATGAATACCCGCCGCACGCGCCTTCTGCGCCAACCGGGCGATGAGTTCTTCAACCTTTTTGCCCACGATCATGAACATGTCGGCAAACTCGTCGATCACCACCACGATGTAGGGCAGCTTTTCGAGCACCGGCGGGGTCTGGTGCATTTCCCAGGGCTGCGGTTCCCACAGCGGGTCTGCCACCTGTGCACCGGCGCGCTCGGCCTCGTCCAGCCGGGCGTTAAAGCCGGCAATATTGCGCACGCCCATGGCCGCCATCAGCTTGTAGCGCCGTTCCATTTCGGCCACGCACCAGCGCAGGGCGTTGGCGGCCTCCTTCATGTCCGTCACCACCGGCGCCAGCAGGTGCGGAATACCATCATACACCGAGAGCTCAAGCATCTTGGGATCGACCATGATCAGCTTGAGCTCGTCGGGCCTGGCCTTGAGCAGCATGGAAATCAGCATGGCGTTGACGCCTACCGACTTGCCCGAGCCGGTGGTGCCAGCTACCAGCAGGTGGGGCATCTTGCCCAGATTGGCCACCACCGGCCCGCCGCCGATATCCTGGCCCAGCGCCATGGTCAGCGGTGATGCCTTTTCCTGATAGACATCGGAGTCGATCACCTCACGCAGGCGGATCATTGCCCGCCGCGGGTTGGGAATCTCGATGCCCACCGTGGGCCGGCCGGGAATGACCTCAACCACCCGCACGCTTTTCACCATCAGCGAGCGCGCCAGATCCTTGGACAAATTGGTAATCTTGGAGGCCTTGACCCCGGCCGCCGGCCGGATTTCAAAGCGCGTGATCACAGGCCCCGGCCAGGTTTCCACCACCTCTGCCTTGATGCCGTACTCACGCAGGCGAACCTCCAGCAGCTCGGCCATGTCGGCAAGCTCCTGGTCAGTATAATTCGGCTGGTGCGGCTCGGGAGGTGTGAGCAGGCGCAAACTGGGCAGATCGCCTTCGGGCTCGGGCATGCCGTCAAGCACCGGGCGCTGGCTTTGCAGGTGCTCCACCGTCCACAGCGCCGGCGCGCCGTTATCCGGCGCGGGTGCGGACTCGGCCAGTGTCAGGTTTTCCTCGGGCGCCGGCACGGGCTTTTCTGCCACCTCGGTGCTGACCGGCAGTGGTTCGTCATCATCTTCCCATACGGGCTCAGGCACCACTTCAGGACCGCGCGGGGCTTCCCGAGCCGGCTCCGGCTCCGGCTCCGGCTCTGGCTCTGGCTCTGGCTCCGGCTCCGGCTCCGGCTCTGGCTCTGGCTCTGGCTCTGGCTCTGGCTCTGGCTCTGGCTCTGGCTCCGCATAAGTATGGGGCATTGGCGGCTGAGGCTCCGGCGCTTTTTCTTCCCGTGCATCCACTGCAAGCGGAGGAGCCGGCGTGAACGGTTCTTCCGATTCTTCCGGCTCAGGAGGCACGGGCGGCTGTGCCCCCAGCGTGGGCTCGCGACGGCTGCCAGATACGCTGCCCTTGCCGGGCGCTTCGTCAAAATGCGCACGCTCAGGCGCTGTGCCTGTGGCAACCCGGGTCACGGCGTCTTCGTCAGGCGCGGTAGTTTCACGGGCTTTGGCGTCCGCCTCCGGCTCGGGCGGCATTTTTGTCTCGGCGGGCGATGAGGTCTCCTCCTGCCCGGCAGATTTTCCGGTAAAATAAGCCGCCGCGTTCCAGGGGATGTCGGTGCTCCGGGCAGAGCCGGTATCAGCGGATGCCTCACTTTTTTCAGACGCCACGGCAGCCGCCGAGAAGCTGGGCTCGCGCTTGTGCGCAGGCTGCGTTACCCCCGCCGCGCTTTCCGCTTTCGGCGCGGATGATGTACGCGCTTTTGAGGGTTCGGGGTGCTCCTCGCGGGCTCGTGCCCGAGGCCGGTTCTGCGCGCGGGCTTTTCGTTGCTTGAGCCACCCGGTCAGGCGGCAGGCACGCAGCCCCGCTTCATCGGCCACTTGCAGCCAGGACACGCTGCTGAATAACGGAAAACCACCAAGCATCAGTGCGGCAGCGATCAAGCCCACACCGGCACTGCCCACCAGCGGACGCAAAGCGCCGACCAGCCCTTCCCCCAGAATGCCGCCGGAGCCATACGGCAGCACGCTGTCGGGGTGATAGAAATGCAGCGCTCCCAGCATGGTGGTGCCCAGCATCATCAGCAAAAGTCCGCCGGCATGAACCGCCAGCGATACCGGATCCAGCACAAAGCGAACCTGGCGTGAACGCATCAGCCACCAGGCAGCAAAACCACAGATGCCCGGCCACCACAGCGCACTGGCGCCCAGCAGCGAATACAGCACGTCGGCAAGCCAGGCACCAATCGCACCCATCCAGTTGCCCACGCCGTGTTCCGGGCCACGGTATGACCATCCCGGATCACCCGGCTGGTAGCTCAGCAGCGCCAGCAACAGGAAAACGCACAGCGCCAGCAAGGCCACTACCACGCCTTCCCGCGCCGCGCCCTGAAGGCGTACGCCCATCCGCCGCGCTTTATTCGTGGCAGCCTTGACGCGCCCTTGAGCCGTCTTTTTGGGCGCATTCGACTTTCGCTTGTCTCCCGCTTTATTTACTTTCAAGCGACTCTCCCTTTACACCAAAACCATATATAACCACAACGTCATCTGGCACGGCCGGAGCTGCCCCATGGCATTCTCGAACGGCCTGCAAGCTGGCATCATACCGAGCATCCTTCTGCCGTCACAGGGCTTCGCGCTACCTGCCCGTCACCGGAGCACACCATGCTACCTTGGCTATCATCGCCAACGCCCGCTTTTCCGCCGCCTGATTCAGCGCTTGACGCGCCCAACGGCCTGCTCGCAGCCGGAGGCGAACTGACGCCCCGCTGGCTGATCAGCGCTTACCGACACGGCATTTTCCCGTGGTTCAGCAACGATGATCCCATCCTGTGGTGGAGCCCCAACCCGCGCATGGTGCTCAAACCCGACGCCTTCAAACAGCGTCGCAGCCTGACCAAGCGACTGCGCCACGGCGGCTTTCGCGTGGCGCTCAATCAGGATTTTTCCGGTATCATGCGGGCCTGCGCCGCCCCGCGTGACGGTGAAGACGACACCTGGATCACGGCTGAAATGCACGCTGCCTATTGCCGGCTACACCGGCTGGGCATTGCCCACAGCCTGGCGGTATATCAGGACGATACACTGGTCGGCGGGCTTTACGGCATAGCGATGGGGCCGGTCTTTTTTGGCGAATCGATGTTCTCGCTCAGGCCCGACGGCTCCAAAGTGGCACTCGCTTACCTGACCGCCGCCATGCGTGCCCACGGCGGCAAACTCATTGACTGTCAGATGCACACGCCACATCTGGAAAGCCTCGGTGCGACGACCATAGCTCGCTCCGCATTCCTCGACTATCTTGGAACATGGCTACCCGACAACGGCTTCAGTTTTCCCGACGACGACACCAGGACGCCGCGTGTCCCCGAGGCTCCATGGCTTGATGCCCTGGCCGAAGACAATAACGTACGCCTTGTCCGTTAGCGCCATCCCCCGCGCTCGGCGTTCACACAAGGAGGCCAACCGTGAGCAGTAGTGCATCCTACCAGCCGAACAGGGACCTGCGCTTTTTCCTGACAGTGCCCCACGCCTGCAATTATCTGCCTGGCCGCGAGGCGACGACGCTGTTCCTTGATCCTGAAGAAGTGCCGTCTGCCGGCGTTTACGATGCCTTGACGCTGCTCGGTTTCCGGCGTAGCGGCCGGCACCTGTATCGCCCGCACTGCGCAAGCTGCAACGCCTGCCGTTCGGCGCGCATTCCGGTCGCCGACTTTTCTCCCGGCCGCACCCAGCGTAAATTGGCCCGGCGCAACCGCGACGTCCAAACTCGCCTGTTGCCTGCGCGCTGGGACCCTCGGCACTATGCGCTGTACGAGGCCTATATCCGCGCCCGCCACGCTGACGGCGACATGTATCCGCCCAGCCGCGAGCAATACCAGACGTTTCTCACGCTTGACCAGCCCTACGCCCAGCTTCTGGAAATGACGCTGGACGAGCGGCTGGTCGGTGTCGCCGTCATTGACCGGCTCGACCACGGGCTATCCGCCATTTATACCTTTTTTGACGTTGACCCGCAGCTCGACAGGCGCTCGCTGGGCACTTTTGCTATCTTGAAGCTGGTGGAACTGGCGCAACAGCAGGGTCTGCCCCACGTATATCTGGGCTACTGGATTGAGCAGTGCCGAAAAATGCGCTACAAACAGGCGTTTTCGCCCCTCGAAGTACTGGACGGGCGCCAATGGCGCAGACTGATCACGCCATGACGCCGGCTTTTTTGCCTTGACGCCAGCCTTGCGGCACAATATAGCGCGATTTCATCGCCCGGCGGAAAAAACACCCGGGCGGGTTTCCCCTTTCGGGGAAATATGCGTGACACCCATTATCTTGACTCAGTGAGGAACGGCCGAATATGGCACGTGAAGATCATATTGAAATGGAAGGCGTCATTGTCGACACCCTTCCCAACACCATGTTCCGCGTGGAGCTCGAAAACGGCCACGTGGTCACCGCCCACATCTCGGGCAAAATGCGCAAGAACTACATTCGCATCCTGACCGGTGACAAGGTCAAGGTGGAGCTTACGCCGTACGACCTGTCCAAGGGCCGTATCGTGTATCGTTCGCGCTAGCCCCGGCTCTTTTGCCCTGTAGCTTTTGCCTACGGCATCGCTTACCCCGCACCATCAGCTGGCATCAGATACAGCAACGCCCCGTCAATGACAGGGCGCTTTGCATACTGCGTAGGTCAGGAAAAAATCCGGCTTCGCACTCCGTCAGGGCGCATCCGCCATCTCCGCTTCCGTGGCCAGGTGAAGTTCGCCGTTTTCAAGGCTTACGTGTACCGTGCCACCGTGTTCGGCAAGCTCACCGAAGAGAATCATCTCGGCCAGCGGCTTTTTGAGCTTCTCCTGAATCAGGCGGGCCATCGGGCGGGCCCCCATGTCCGGGTCATAGCCCTGTTCAGCCAGCCAGTCCCGCGCGCTGTCGTCAACATCCATCTGTACGCGTTTCTCGTCCAGCTGCGCCTGCAGCTCAATAAGGAACTTGTCCACCACGTTGCGCACCACCGTGGTGGGCAACGAGCTGAACTGGATGATGCCGTCCAGCCGGTTACGAAACTCCGGTGAGAACGTGCGGTGAATCACCTCCATGGCATCGGTGGAATGATCCTGAGGCTGGAAGCCGATCGAACGGCGCGTAGCAAGCTCGGCACCGGCGTTGGACGTCATGATCACGATGACGTGACGGAAATCAGCTTCGCGGCCGTTGTTATCGGTCAGCCGACCGTGATCCATCACCTGCAGCAGCAGGTTGAAAACTTCCGGGTGCGCCTTTTCAATCTCGTCAAGCAGCAGCACGCAGTGCGGCTGCTTGGTGATGGCCTCGGTCAAAAGGCCGCCCTGCTCGTAGCCAACGTAGCCCGGGGGCGCGCCGATCAGCCGCGAGACCGTGTGACGCTCCATGTACTCGGACATGTCAAAGCGTACCAGCTCAATGCCCATGACATGAGAAAGCTGACGCGCGACCTCGGTTTTACCCACCCCGGTAGGGCCGGCAAACAGGAAACTGCCCACGGGTTTGTCGGGCGACTTCAGCCCCGCACGGGAAAGCTTGATGGCCGCCGACAAGCTATCAATGGCGTCGTCCTGCCCGAACACCAGCATTTTCAGGTCGCGATCCAGGTTAGCCAGCAGCTTGCGATCAGAGCTTGAAACACTCTTCGGCGGGATTCGCGCGATGGAGGCCACTACGGCCTCGACCTGTTCCACGTCGATGGTGTCCAGGCGAACTTCCGGCGGCAGCAACCGCTGGTGGGCACCGGCCTCGTCAATCACGTCAATGGCCTTGTCCGGCAGGTAACGATCATTGATATAGCGGTCCGCCAGCCGTGCTGCGGTTTCCATGGCGGCATCGGTGTATGTCAGCTCGTGATGTTCTTCAAAGCGCGAACGCAGCCCCTTGAGAATCCTGATGGTGTCTTCCACCGACGGGGCAAGCACGTCGACTTTCTGGAAGCGTCTGGCCAGCGCGCGGTCTTTTTCGAAAATACCGCGAAACTCCTGAAACGTCGTCGAGCCGATACAGCGCAGCTCACCCGAGGACAACAGCGGCTTGAGCAGATTGGAAGCGTCCATGACGCCACCCGAGGCTGCCCCGGCACCGATCACGGTATGAATTTCGTCGATGAACAGGATGGCATTGGGCTGCTTTTTGAGTTCGGCCAACAGTCCCTTGAGGCGTTTCTCAAAGTCGCCGCGGTACTTGGTACCGGCCAGCAGCGCGCCCATATCCAAGGCATATACCACGGCATCGGCAATGACGTCAGGCACGTCTTCTTCGACAACGCGCTTGGCCAACCCTTCCGCCACCGCGGTTTTACCCACGCCGGCTTCACCCACCAGCAACGGGTTGTTCTTGCGCCGGCGGGCGAGAATCTGCACCACTCGCTCAAGCTCAAAATCACGCCCGATCAGCGGATCAATCTTGCCCAGCCGGGCCTGTTCGTTGAGATTGGTGGCGTAGCCGGTCAGCGGGTGCGACGCATTATCGCCGGTGCTCTCTTCGGCGTCTTCGGCGTCCTGCGGCGAGGGAGACGGCGATGCGCCGTGCCCGGACACCTTGGAAATACCGTGGGCAATGTAATTGACCGCATCTACACGCGCGACACTTTGCTGCTTGAGAAAGTAGACTGCCTGGCTTTCCTGTTCGGAGAAAATCGCCACCAACACGTTGGCACCGGTCACTTCATTCTTGCCTGACGATTGCACGTGGAACACCGCGCGCTGCAGCACGCGCTGAAAGCCCAGCGTCGGCTGGGTTTCACGCTCGCCCTGCCCTTCGGGGATCAGCGGCGTGGTCGAGTTGATGAAATCCTGCAGGTCAGCCCGCAGCTTGTCCAGGTTGGCCCCGCACGCCTTGAGTACGTCGACTGCGGCGGCATTATCCAGAAGCGCCAACAGCAGGTGCTCAACGGTCATGAACTCGTGGCGCTTGGAGCGTGCCACGGTAAAGGCCGTGTTCAGGGTCATTTCAAGTTCTTTGCTCAGCATGGCAGTCCCCTTCTTCGCTACTCCTACCCAGGGCGTATCGCCACTTAGGGCTGGCGTCGGATCAGTTTCATCGACCGGCACTCTCAACATCGGGCACAACACACGCACTTGCAAGCCTTGGTGCCAAGTTTTTATCAACGTTGTGGCCGATGCGTACGGCTACTCAGTCGCTTCAATATCACACTTCAGCGGGTGTTCGCATTCTCGCGCGTATTCGTTGACCTGATAACTCTTGGTCTCGGCAATATCCCGGGTAAACACGCCGCAGGTTGCCTTACCCTGGGTATGCACAGCCAGCATTACCTGTACGGCGGCTTCGCTTTCCAGATAGAAAAACGCCTGCAGCACTTCCACGACAAAATCCATTGGCGTGTAGTCATCGTTGTGCAGCACAACCTTGTACATGGGCGGCTTGGCCAGTTCAGGATCCGCGGGGGAAACCGCCAGATCATCATCGGCGTCCGGCGCTTCCGGACGCGTCATGCCCGCTTGCGGCGGGCTGATCATGTGTTGTTTCAGCATAGGCAACCGTTGAAATCATTTGCGCCAGACCGGGGGCACGCCCGACGAAATATGCCGGAACGTTGGATACCCCAGGCCTGCAAGGGTTCAAGGATTTTTGCGTCAGCGTCTCGTGGAACCGCATAGAGTAACTCAACGCCATGAAGTCCGTCGCTCTCGAATGCCGCCTAAAATAGCACAGCGCCTGCATCAAACGGACGAGCCGGCATAAAAAAGCCCCGCCCGCAGCAAGGCGGACGGGGCAGCGGCTCCGGTGGAGCACTTACATGTTATCGGCTACGGCCTGACCGAACTCGGAGCACTTGAGGAGCACGGCGTCTTCCATCTGGCGATGGAAGTCGTAGGTAACTTCGCCTTTGGCAATGGCTTTTTCCATGCCCTTGAGTACCAGGTCGGCGGCCTCCGTCCAGCCCATGTGGCGCAGCATCATCTCGGCGGAGAGAATCAGCGAGCCCGGGTTGACCTTGTCCTGCCCGGCATACTTGGGCGCTGTGCCGTGGGTGGCCTCGAACATGGCCACGGCATCGGAAAGGTTGGCACCGGGCGCAATGCCGATACCGCCCACTTCCGCTGCCAGTGCATCGGAAATATAGTCGCCGTTGAGGTTGAGCGTAGCGATGACGTCGTACTCCGCCGGGCGCAGCAGAATCTGCTGCAGCATGGCGTCGGCAATCACGTCCTTGATGACGATTTCCTTGCCGGTGTTGGGGTTTTTCATGGTCATCCACGGGCCGCCGTCGAGCAGCTCGGCGCCAAACTCTTCCGCGGCCAGCTCGTAACCCCAGTCCTTGAAGGCGCCTTCGGTGAATTTCATGATGTTGCCCTTGTGCACCAGCGTCAGCGAGTCGCGCTCGTTGTCGATGGTGTACTGCAACGCCTGACGCACCAGCCGCCTGGTGCCTTCAACCGAGACCGGCTTGACGCCGATACCGCAGTTTTCCGGGAAACGGATATTGGCCACACCCATTTCGTCGCGCAAAAACCGGATGACCTTCTCGGCTTCCGGCGAACCGGCCTGCCATTCAATGCCGGCATAAATATCTTCGGAGTTCTCGCGGAAGATAACCATGTCCACGTCGGCGGGCTTCTTCATCGGGCTGGGCACGCCTTCAAACCAGCGCACCGGCCGCTGGCACACGTACAGGTCAAGCTTCTGGCGCAGCGCCACGTTGAGCGAGCGAATGCCACCGCCCACCGGTGTGGTCAGCGGGCCCTTGATCGAGACGACATAATCCTTGACCGCCTTGAGCGTTTCGTCGGGTAGCCAGGTATCGGCATCGTATACATGGGTGGCTTTCTCGCCGGCGTAGACTTCCATCCAGTGAATCTTGCGCTCGCCGCCGTAGGCCTTGGCCACCGCCGCGTCGATGGCAATTTTCATCGCCGGGGTCACATCCGCGCCGATACCGTCACCTTCAATGAACGGGATAATCGGCTCGTGGGGAACGTTCAGCGTGTCGTCGGCGTTAACGGTGATCTGGCTGCCGCCGTCAGGAATGACGATATGCTGAAAATCCGCGTTGGTAGAACCCATGGAGAACTCCCTTGTCTGGTCTGCTCGATGGAGCGAACAGGACTGTTCGATGAGGCGCCGAGTGTAGCACCGTCTTTCTCGGGCAGAGTAGCCTTGACGGCGCGAACCGTTCTAAAGTCGAATATGCTGTTGTTTGACTTTCATTACCGCGACGTTCGACCTATTTATTCCCCACCGCAAATGCTATCTACGCTGCCATGAGCCGACTTTATCTGCTGAACAAACCTTATCGCGTGCTCAGCCAGTTCCGCGACGACCAGGGTCGGGCGACCCTTGCCGACTACCTGAGCATCAAGAACATCTACCCCGCCGGCCGGCTGGACTACGACTCCGAAGGCCTGCTGCTGCTGACCGACGACGGCGCCCTGATTCATCGCATTGCCCACCCGCGTCACAAGCAGCCCAAAACCTATTGGGCGCAGGTGGAAGGCCACATCGACGATGCCGCGCTCAAGGCGCTGCGCCGCGGCATTACGTTGAAAGATGGCCCCACGCGCCCGGCCCGGGCCCAGCGCATGGCCCCGCCCGCGATTGCCGAACGCACGCCGCCACTTGATCCCAAACGCCACCCGCACACCAGCTGGCTTGAGCTGGTCATCACTGAGGGCCGCAACCGTCAGGTACGACGCATGACTGCCCACGTCGGCTTTCCCACCCTGCGCCTGATCCGCGCGGCGATTGGCCCCTGGCGGCTGGATACGCTGACGCCCGGTGAGTGGCGCAGTGAAACCCTGCATGCCCCACGTCCGGCAAAGCCGGCCGGGCGCGGCCGGAGACACACACGATGAGCGCAGACAGCCAGCGGCCGCAGATACGCGCCACCGTGGCCTGCGTCATCCAGCGGGACGGCCGCTACTTAGTGGTAGAGGAAGACCGCGGCGGTCCGCTGACGCTTTACAATCAGCCGGCGGGTCATATTGAGGTGGGCGAAGGCCCTATCGCTGCCGTGCGTCGCGAAGTCGCCGAAGAAACCGCCTGGGACGTCACTCTGACCGGCTATTTGGGCCTTTACGTTTTCCAACTCAACGACCTGACCTTTCACAGCCACGGTTTTATTGCGACGCCGGCGCGCTTTCTCGACACGCCGCTGGACGATGACATTCAGGCGGCTCACTGGCTGACCCTTGACGAGCTAAAAGCGCTCGACGCCGCGGGGCGAATGCGCAGCCCGCTGGTGCTGCCACGCGTTGAAGACGCCCTCACCGGGCGTGTGTTTCCGCTGGGCGTGATTCACGAACGCTAGCCGACTCGGCGGCGCACAGGATTGACTCGAAGCACCACGGGCGCTTCGTGTATACTCGCCGCCTACCTGTTGCTATTTCAATCGAGGATGCCCATGACATCCACCCAAGGCAAAGTGATCGTCGGCATGTCCGGCGGCGTCGACTCATCCGTCTCGGCCCTGCTCCTGCTTGAGCAGGGCTACCACGTCGAAGGCCTGTTCATGAAGAACTGGGACGAAGACGACGGTACCGAATACTGCACCGCCAAAGACGACCTGGCGGATGCCGAAGCCGTGTGCGAAAAGCTCGGCATCAAGCTGCATACGGCCAACTTTGCCGCCGAATACTGGGATAATGTCTTTGAGCATTTTCTGGCCGAATACAAGGCCGGACGCACGCCGAACCCGGACATCCTCTGCAACCGCGAAATCAAGTTCAAAGTCTTTCTCGACTACGCCGAAATGCTTGGCGCCGACAAGATCGCCACCGGGCACTATGTGCGCCAGGGACTGGTTCGCCAGGGCGAAGACGACGTCCGGCCGCGGCTACTAAAAGGGCTGGATGCCAACAAGGATCAAAGCTATTTTCTGCACGCCGTGCCCGAAGCGGCGATTGCCCGCACACTGTTTCCCGTAGGCGAGCTGGAAAAACCCGCGGTACGCGAACTGGCTGAAAAGCACGGCCTTGCTACCGCGCGCAAAAAGGACTCCACCGGCATCTGCTTTATCGGCGAGCGCCGCTTCAGTGACTTTCTCAAGCAGTACCTGCCCGCCCAGCCCGGCACCATCGAAACGCCGGATGGCGACGTCATCGGCGAGCACATGGGGCTGATGTACTACACCCTCGGCCAGCGTCAGGGGCTGGGAATTGGCGGGCTGGTCAATTATCCCGAAGACCCCTGGTACGTGGCGCAAAAAGACCTTGAGCGCAACGTGCTGGTGGCCGTTCAGGGCAAGCACCATCCGTTTTTATATACGGACACGCTTGCCACCGAGCCGATGGAATGGATTGCCGGACACGCACCCACGCACCAGGGGCGTTTTCGTGCCAAGACCCGCTACCGCCAGGACGACCGGCCATGCACGCTTGCCACCCGCGCTGACGGTGGTGTTGAGGTGCATTTTGACAAGCCCCAACGCTCCATCACGCCGGGTCAGTCACTGGTGATCTACGACGGTGATATCTGCCTTGGTGGCGGCGTCATTCGCGATACCTGGAACGCACGGGAGGCGGCTGCATGAACAATGCCACGCCGATACATCGCGCCCCGGATAACCCGGCCTGCCGTCAGGCGCTGGCACTGGCCGGCGTATTTCAGGCCGCGAGCGTGGTGGACGAACTGGCGCGCAACGGCAAGGCCGACCAGCGCGCCTGGGACACGCTGATTCAAGCCACCGTGGATACCAGCCCCGCCCGCTTTGAAGACATTTACGGCGGCCATCCCAATAATCTGCGCCAGGGGCTGGAAATGCTGGAGGCGCTGGTAGGCCGTAAGCAGGTCAACCCGGTGGTCATGCGCTACGGTTTTTCGCTGGTGCTGCTGATGAGCAAGCTGCGCAAGAACACCGCCATGCTCGACTCGCTCGGCGAGTCACTTGGGCGCATCGAGCGCCAGGCCGGGCACTTCGGCGCCACCCACGAAAACGTTATCTCCAATCTGGGTGAAGCCTATCAGCAAACCCTGTCCACGTTTAAACACCGCATCGTGGTGCAGGGCGACCCGACCATGCTGCAAAGCCCCATGATGCCCGAGCGCGTACGCGCCTGCCTGCTGTCTGGCGTACGCTTCGCTCTGCTTTGGCATCAGCAGGGCGGACGCCGCTGGAAACTGATTTTTCAACGCAACGCCCTGCGCCGCGCCCTGGACGATTTGCGTTAGCCCGCAAGCCCCGTGCTTGCGCCTGTCATGACGACCGACCTGGAATGAGACCATGCAACTTTCTGCCCTGACCGCCCTTTCTCCCGTTGATGGCCGCTACGGCGCCAAAACCGCCGCACTGCGCGAACATTTCAGCGAGTTTGGCCTGATTCGCGCCCGTGTCATCGTCGAGGTCCGCTGGCTTGAACGCCTGGCAGGCCAGGGGCAGATTGTTGAAGTACCGCCGCTTTCCGCCGACGCCGTGGGCTTTCTCAACACCCTGATCCGAAATTTCTGCGAAGCCGACGCCCAGCGCATCAAGGACATCGAGCGCACCACCAACCACGACGTCAAGGCGGTGGAATACTTCCTCAAAGAGCGCATCGCCGATCACGCCGAGCTAAATGCGGTCAGCGAGTTCATCCATTTTGCCTGCACGTCCGAAGACATCAACAACCTCGCCTACGGCGTGATGTTGGCCGACGGCCGCGCCGCCCTGCTGCCCACGCTGCACGAGATCGTTGACAGCATTGCAGCGCTGGCCTCCGAGCATGCCGGCCAGCCGATGCTGTCGCGCACCCACGGCCAAACCGCCAGCCCCACCACGCTGGGCAAGGAAATGGCCAACGTGGCCTACCGTCTGAAGCGCCAGCTCAAGCATATTGAAAGCGTGAACATTCTGGGCAAGATCAACGGCGCTGTCGGCAACTACAACGCGCACTTCACCACCTACCCGGAAGTCGACTGGCAAGCCAACGCACAGACCTTCGTCGAGAGCCTGGGGCTGACGTTCAACCCCTATACCACCCAGATCGAACCTCACGACTATATTGCCGAGCTGTTCGACGCCATTTGCCGTTTCAATACCGTGTTGCTCGACTTTGACCGCGACGTCTGGGGCTATATCTCGCTGGGCTACTTCAAGCAAAGCACCGTGGCCGGTGAAATCGGCTCGTCGACCATGCCGCACAAGGTCAACCCCATCGACTTCGAAAACTCCGAAGGCAACCTGGGGCTGGCCAACGCCGTGCTCGGCCATCTGGCGACAAAGCTGCCGATTTCCCGCTGGCAGCGCGACCTGACCGACTCCACCGTCCTGCGCAACCTGGGCGTCGGGCTTGGCTACGCCGTGATTGCCTATCAGGCCTCGCTCAAGGGCATCAGCAAGCTTGAAGCCAACCCCGAGCGGCTGAACGGCGACCTCGACGCCAGCTGGGAAGTGCTCGCCGAGCCGATCCAGAGCGTCATGCGCCGCTACGGCATTGAAAAGCCCTATGAAAAGCTCAAGGAGCTGACCCGGGGCAAGCGTATCGATCAGGCCGGCTTTGCCGCCTTCATTGACACCCTGGCGCTGCCCGACGATGTTAAACAGCAGCTAAAAGCGCTGACTCCGGCACATTACACCGGCAACGCCGAGGCCCAGGCCCACGCGCTGATCGATCAGCTGAATACGCTATAAAAAGCCAAGGATACCGCCATGAGCCATCATGATACGCCGTTGACCCTGCTGGGGGATTTGACCCCGGCCGAGTTTATGGCCGAATACTGGCAGCAAAAGCCTTTGTTGATTCGCGGCGCCATGCCGGACTTCCTCTCTCCCATCGAGGCCGACGAGCTCGCCGGCCTGGCCTGCGAGGAAGGCGTGGAAGCACGCCTGGTGGAAGAAAACGGCCCCGATGGCCCCTGGCAGGTATCACACGGCCCCTTTGACGAAGCCACCTTTGCGCGCCTACCCGAACGCAACTGGTCGCTTCTGGTGCAGGCCGTGGACCATTACGTACCCGCCGTTGCCGCGCTGCTCGACGCGTTTGATTTTCTGCCCCGCTGGCGATTGGACGACATCATGATCAGCTACGCACCGCCCGGCGGTAGCGTCGGCCCCCATGTGGATCAATACGATGTCTTCCTGCTGCAGGCCGCCGGACGCCGCCGCTGGCAGCTGGGTGGCAAAACCCCGGGCGACGCGCCCATCGTCGACGGCATTGACCTACGCATCCTTGAAACCTTCGAGGTCGAGGCGGATTCCGACTGGGTGCTGGAACCCGGCGACATGCTGTACCTGCCGCCCGGCTGGGCTCACCACGGTGTCAGTGAAACCGACGAATGCATGACCGTGTCGGTCGGCTTTCGCGCGCCCTCCGCGGACGAAGCCGTCACGTCCTATGCCGACTACCGGGGTGAGCAACTACCGGCCTCACTGCGCTACGGTGACGCCGACATGGCGCCGGCAGAAAGCCCCGGCGAGATCGACGACGGCGCACTGGAGCGTATGCGCCGACTGATCCTGGATACCCTCGACAACCCTGCCCAACTGAGCCAGTGGTTCGGCCGTGTCATGACCCAGCCCAAGTACGTTGACCAGCTGATTCCCTATGAACCACCGCTGGATGAGGCTGCCCTCACCACGCAGCTTGAACACACCCCGCTGCACCCGGCGCCCGGCTCGCGTTTTGCCTGGCGCCGCGACGGCGACGCCACCACGCTGTTTTCCGACGGTGACGGCTATCCGTGTACGCCAGCGCTTGCCCAACGGCTGTGTCAGGGCACGCTAATCTACGCGGATGTGCTGGAAGACTACCCCGGCGCAGCCCGGCTGCTCACACAGCTGGTTAACGCCGGCAGCCTCAACTTTCCCCTTGATGATCACACCGACTAACGACCTCATTTTGCCGGGCAGTTTCCCCATGCCTGCCCGGCTTTTCTCCCTTTTCTACTGAGTCAGGTCAGAAACCCGGCTACAACACTGACCGCATCCATGCCATCCATGTAGTCAAGCTACAACCCTGCCTGCCCCCAAGTGTCAATTGCCGACTGCCTTGCCCTGGTCGATAGTAAATCCAGCCAGTCAGCACTTGCTGACCGCCGGATTACGCTCACCTCAAGAAGGACACAGCTCATGACGGGACTGCTCGAAGACATCCAGGCATTGAAACACAAGCGCGACGCCCAGAACGGCAAGTGGGACAACATCAATCCCGAGCATGCCGCGCGCATGCGCCGGCAAAATCGCTTCCAGACCGGGCTGGATATTGCCCGTTACACTGCCGCCATCATGCGTGACGACATGGCTGCCTACGACGCCGACAGCGCCAAATACACCCAGTCGCTGGGCTGCTGGCACGGCTTTATCGGCCAGCAGAAAATGCTTTCGATCAAAAAGCACTTCAACACCACCAAACGCAGCTACCTTTATCTTTCCGGCTGGATGGTCGCCGCCCTGCGCAGTGAATTTGGCCCGCTGCCCGACCAGTCGATGCACGAAAAAACCTCGGTGGCCGACCTGATCGAAGAGCTTTACACCTTTTTGAAGCAGGCCGATGCCTGGGCGCTCAACCACTTGTTCCGCGATTTGGACACCGCACGCGAAGCGGGCAACGACGTTCAGGAAAAAGCGCTGATTCGCCAGATCGATGAGTTTGAAACCCACGTAGTGCCCATTATTGCCGACATCGACGCCGGCTTTGGCAACGCCGAGGCGACTTATCTGCTGGCGAAAAAATTCATCGAAGCCGGCGCCTGCTGCATCCAGCTGGAAAACCAGGTCTCCGACGAGAAGCAGTGCGGCCACCAGGACGGCAAAGTCACCGTGCCCCACGAAGACTTCATCGCCAAAATCAACGCGGTTCGCTACGCCTTCCTCGAGCTTGGCGTTGACGACGGCGTGATCGTGGCGCGCACCGACTCGCTCGGCGCAGGCCTGACGCAGAAAATCGCCGTGACTCAGGAACCCGGCGATCTGGGTGACCAGTACAACAGCTATCTCGACGGCGATACCGTGGCTGACGCTGCCGACATCAACAACGGCGACGTCGTCATCAAACAAAACGGCAAACTGGTCAAGCCCCGGCGACTGGCCTCCGGCCTCTACCAGTTCAAGCCTGGCACCGGTGAAGATCGCGTGGTGCTTGACTGCATTACCAGCCTGCAAAACGGCGCCGACCTTCTGTGGATTGAAACCGAAAAACCCCACGTCGGCCAGATTGCCGGCATGGTCAATCGCATCCGCGAGGTCTGCCCGGACGCCAAACTGGTGTACAACAACTCGCCGTCGTTCAACTGGACGCTGAGTTTCCGCCAACAGGTGTTTGACGTCTGGCAGGAAGACGGCAAGGACGTGTCCGCCTACGAGCGCTCCGCGCTGATGGATGAAAAATACGACGCCACCGAGCTTGGCAAGCTTGCCGACGAATGGACGGCCAACTTCCAGCGCGACGCCGCCCGCGAAGCCGGTGTATTCCATCACCTGATCACACTGCCGACCTACCACACCGCTGCCCTGTCCACTGACAATCTGGCCAAGGGCTACTTCGGCAAAGATGGCATGCTGGCCTACGTGGCGGGCGTACAGCGTGAAGAGATCCGCCAGGGTATCGCCACGGTCAAGCACCAGGACATGGCCGGCTCCAACATCGGCGACGACCACAAGGAGTTCTTCCACGGCGATGCCGCGCTCAAGGCCGGCGGCAAGGACAACACCATGAACCAGTTCGGCTAATCTCTGCCCACGTACTGCCTTACGCCTCTCCGCCCTTTTCAGGGCGGAGTTTTTGCGTGCCAGGCAGTAGCCGGCAGGCATGCTGCCAATCAGGGGTATTAATGAACAGCGTTTCGTCATATGCTTTAGACTATAAAGCCGTCTTGAGCGACGGGCTTTAACCGATTACGCTGCACACAAATACTGTTTGGAGGATGTGTCATGAAACATCTACTGCCCGTTGCCGCACTCAGCTTGTTCACCCTTGCCGGCTGCGTCAATACCGCCCCCTACTCGGGCGATGTCTACAGCGCCAACCAGGCCAAGGCCAGCCAGAACGTCACCTATGGCACCGTGGTTGCTGTACGCCCGGTGCAAATCCAGGCGGATAGCCGCACCGGCGGTTTGCTCGGCGGCGGCTCCGGTGCGCTGATCGGTGGCCTGCTGGGCAACCAGATTGGTGGCGGTAGCGGTCGCAAGATCGCCACGGCTGCAGGCGCTATCGGCGGTGCCATGGCAGGGACTTCCGTTGAAGATCGCGCCAACCGCATCAACGCCGTAGAGCTTGAGATCCGCACTGATGCCGGCCGCGACGTCGTCGTCGTGCAAAAAGCCGACCGTCAGTTCCAGCCCGGCCAGAAAGTCCGCCTGATTGGCAGCGGCTCCAACGTAAGCGTTGCACCTTACTGATCGCCTTGTACTGATACGCTGCTATTTATAAGCAGTGTAAGACCAGCATAAAAAACACCGGCCCTTGCGGGTCGGTGTTTTTTTATTGTCCAGACGTTGCCGTGGCGTATGCGCCAGCGGTTTCTCAAGGCATCAGGAAAACTTACGACACCTTTTTGGTCACGATGCTTGCTACCTTGGCCACCACCAGCGCAATGATCGCCAGCAGAATAATCACCAGCAGCACGTCTACCGGGCGAACCAGCGCTGTCGCGCCCAGCACGGCAATCGCCGCGACCCAGATATAACGGTTTTGGCCGTGGCTTTTCAGCATGGCGGTCAGCATTTTATCCACACCCTGGCTGACGCCATCGTTCCAGCGTTTGTTGGCGAAATAGAAGATGACCGCGAAGGCGATAACCCAGATGAAGAAGATGGTCATAAACAAGCTCCAGAATGTAAATGGCGTCGAGCGTCAAACCCGCGAACTTCAGCATGCTCGCGCGCCGGCCCGCACGTTGGAATACAGTGGCGTTAGGGTATCCTTGGACCCTCGGTGGCGCAATAGCGCCATGATATAGCCGCAAGGAAAATGCCCGCGCCCCCTGACATCTGCCCCATTTCCGCGTTACCATCCGGCGACACGACTCCAATGCACTCACCGAAAGGTTATTTCATGCAAATTGCGCAAAACTCGGTCGTCGCGTTTCACTACACCCTGACCAACGATGCAGGTGAAGTGCTTGATAGCTCTGAAGGCCGCGAACCGCTCACATATATTCACGGCAGTGGCAACATCATTCCGGGGCTGGAAAAAAAGCTCGAAGGCGCCTCTGCGGGTGAAAAGCTGAACGTTAACGTCTCGCCGGAAGAAGGCTACGGCGAAGTTCAGGAACAGCTGATGCAGGAAGTTCCGCGCGACGCGTTTCAGGGCGTGGAAAGCGTTGAGCCGGGCATGCAGTTCCAGGCACAGACCGAAGGCGGCCCGCTGATGGTTACCGTCAAGAAGGTTGAAGGCGACACGGTCGTGGTAGATGGCAACCACCCGCTGGCTGGTCAGCAGCTGACGTTCGACGTTGAAATTGCCAACGTCCGCGAAGCCAGCGAAGAAGAAATCGAACATGGCCACGTTCACGGCGAAGGCGGCGTTGAGCACTAAACGCCCCGCATCACATGTTCATGAAGCGACCCGCCCGCGGGTCGCTTTTTTTATGCCTGACGCTTATCTTCCCTCGGCTGCGGCCGCTTGCTGACGGCGCTCTACGCGGCGTAGCCAGACGGCAACCCATAGTGTCACGCCAAACAGCAGCCACGACCCCAGGGTCACGCCTGCCCAGCCGTTCCACAGCCAGAACGGCTCCAGCCAGAACCCGCCAAGGCTCGCGCCGGTATAATAAAACACCAGATAAAGTGCCGAGGCACTGCCCCGAGCCCCTTGTGCATTGCGCCCGACCCAGCTCGAGGCCAGTGAGTGCGCCAGAAAAAAGCCGAAGGCGTTGACGGTCAACCCCAGAATAATCAGCGCCAGCGATTCCGCGCGGGTAATGGCCGTTCCCGCCATCAGGATGACCACGCCCAGCATCATGCAGCGCGCAGCGGAAAACCGTGCGGCCAGCCGCCCGGACATCATCGAGCCCAGCGTGCCGCTCAGGTAGGTCAGAAAGATCAGCCCCAGGCTGCTGGCGGCCAGGTTATACGGCGCGTCCGCCAGACGAAACGTGATATAGCTGTACTGGTTGATAAACACCATGAAGTTGATGCCGCCCAGCGCATAAGCGCCCAGCAACACCGGCGTACGCAAATGCCGGTAAAGATCAGCCGCGGCAGTTGCCACGCGAAACGGCTTGGGCGTGAAGGACCGGCTGCGTGGCAGCAAACGCCAGAATGCCGTCCCGCCAACCAGCGTAACCGCACCTACGGTCAAAAACGCCGCCGGCGCGCCGCCGATATCCGAAGCAATGCCACCAACCACCCGCCCGCTGATGCCGCCTAGCGAGTTGGCACCGATATAAAGCCCTACCGCGCCCAGCAGCGCCGTTTTATCAAACTCATCGCCCATCCAGGCAATGGCTACCGCAGGCAGACCACCCAGCAAAAAGCCCTGCACCAGCCGTAGCGTCAGCAGTGTGGCAAAGTTCGGAGCAAAGGCCAGTGCCAGCGAGACGCTACCAGCCAGCAGCAGGCTGTAGCGCATGATGCTTTCGCGCCCGATAGCATCCGACAGCGGCCCGAACACCAGCAGCGCACCGGCAAGCGAAAGCGTGGCGGCCGACATCACAAAGCTGACCGCAAGCGTGGATATGCCATAGGTCTGCTGAAGATCAGGCAGCAGCGGCTGGGGTACATAAAGATTGATGAAAACGAGAAAAGAACCCAGGCATAGCGCCAGTGTCGCGCGCCACCAGGCGCGGGTCTTTATCGAGATCATGCCGGCTGGCAGCGAGTGGAATGACTAGAGCACACGGCTGAGCTGCGCCATCTTCGGGCCTTCAAGGGTACGGCGCGCCTGCCAGTAATAGCGCTGCCAGTAGGTGTTATTCAGCTGCGAAATAATCACCCCTTTTGAAGACGACGTGTGCAGGAAATACCCCTCTCCTACATAAATCCCCACATGCCGGTTACCCGGCGGGCGGAAAAACACCAGGTCGCCGGCGCGCAGATCCTGCCGCTTGATCTCATGGCCTTTTTTGACCAGCCCGCGCGTGGTTCGCGGCAGGGTAATGTCAAACGTATCCAGATAGACATTCTGCACCAGCGCCGAACAGTCAACGCCGCGCTGGGTGGTGCCCCCCAGCCGGTACGGCGTGCCCGACCAGCGCTCGTGCTGTTCCAGCAGCGCCCGGCGAATGACCAGCGGAGCGGGATTTTTCAGGCGGGACAAATCGTTGGCCGGATTATTGGCCGGCGACATCATGGCCTGGCCCCCCGGGGCCATGCCCGGCATCGTCATGGCGAAGTAGTCTTCCGGCGGGTCTGCACTGTCGCGCTGCGGGCTTCCTGCACAGCCGGCCAACATCATGATACACATCAACGCAAACGCTCCACGGGTGCCCCGGGCAATGCGGGTGGGTGGCACGGCAGCCATACGATAAACCTCGTCAAACGGTAAAAAACGCCCCACAGCGGTAGCAGACCTCTCCGTCGATATCACCAGGGCAGCGGTAAACTTCCTTACTATAAGCGATAGCCACAGGCGCTTGCGAGACTCAATGCAGAGTTCGCATATCCTCCGGCAACGTATCAATATGCAGCGGTGCAAAATGGCGCGGCTTGCTTCCGGGAAAATCCAGGCTGGCCCAGGCTCCGGCCAGCACCGGGGCAGCGCAGCGCCAGGCCACCAGCGCATGACGCAGCCCGGCTAAAAAGCTCTCGCGTTCATCGGTTTCGCCCATGAAAAACGAAAATCCCGTATACATGCCTTCGGCGTAGGCCTGCCATCCGGCGTAGTGTTCTGCGGCAAGGGCATGGGCACGCTCCAGAATGCGCGCAAGCTGTGCCGGGTCCAGCCAGCCGAGTTCGCGCCCGGCAATGGCGAGATCCACCGTTTGGGCAATGTCCCAGGCGGCCATATCGCGCTCGTTACATTCGTCCTCATTATCCCGCACCCGCTCCAGACGCAGCAGGTGGTTACGCTCGTCGGCTCCGCTTTCGCCGGTTTGCAAAATGGCAATTTCAGCGTTCAGGCGTTCGCGATTCAGCGTATAGGGCGCGTAGTTGATCTGATATTCCTGCCGGTCGCCGGCTTCCAGCATGTAGTCGATAAAACCACGCAGCTCGTCGGCGCCCAGCAGCTGATAATGGCCCTCTACCCAGGTTTTGATGGCCTCACGCTCACGGGCACTTTCCGGCTGCGGCTGGCTCCAGACAGCGCTGTTCATGGGGCCTACCAGCGCCATGGCGGTGAAATGGCGCAGCGACGGCCGCTCGGCAGGCTCGCGCCATTCACCCGGGTGCCAGTCCAGCCAGTGAAACACGCTACCCGGATCGTTCAGGTGCCAGGCAATATCGGCCGTGAGCGACGCCTGTTCGGGCTCCGGCAGGCAGCGCTCCCACATCAGCCAGGCTTCCAGCAGCCGTGCGGGCGTGGCATAAAAGTGGCATAGACAGCTTTTCAGCGCGTCCCCCTGAGCCAGCAGGGCATCAGTATCGAACAGCCGGCTGTCCATGGCGGTTTGCAGGTAAAAGGCAAACTTCTCGGCCATGTGGATGGTCGCGGCGTGGCGGCCGGCCTGCTTGAGCCACCCGCGCTGCACCAGCGCCTCTCGCGACGGGCGGCCGAAAACGGTCTGCGACGGCACCTGAATACCGTGCGCGGCATCCGCAGCCATCTGGTTAAGGTGGTGTGCTTCGGCCGGCAACCAGTAGCGGGCCAGCACCTCGGCGCCCTCATCGGCATGCATGTCAAGCACGTCTTCCAGATAACGGGCAGCTTCCAGGCGGCGCGCTTTCGACACCGGCGCCAGCGGCTCACGCTGGCGCAACACCAGGCCAGGCTCACGCACGCTGGCCATCGCCTGTACCCAGTGTTGTGGCGTATTACGATACACCCGCAGCGCGGTACGCGAGGCCTCGCGAATGGAAGCGTCAGTCAGGGTGATCAGTCGTTGCTGCCACGCATTCATGGCTTGCCACGCTTGCGCCAGGGGCTGGTCCGGGGCGGCCTGCGCCTCCTCCCCGCTCGCCAAACGATGATCCATGCCGTCAAACAGGCTAAATCCACGTAAATAGGCGGCCAGCACTTCGTCCCAGCCAGCATAACGGGTGTGCAAAAGCTCGGCCGCATGCGCCGCGAAGTGGTCAGCTTCCGTCGCGTCCAGATAGCCACAGTACGCACCGGCCCAGGCAAGCTCTGCCAGCCTCAGCCAATCCCATGCGGCCCATTCAAGTGGCTCACCGGAGGCCACCCAACCGGGCAGCAGCGCGGCAAAGGGCGCGTCATCCAGCGGGGTTTCCTGCTCCCACTGACGGCGCCGGGCTACGTTCATGATCTTGAGCTCGGCGGCATCGACATCCCATCGCTGGCGCTCTCCCTGCGCGGCCAGCCACAGCATGGCATCCACCAGCGCTTCGCGGGATTCAATCTGCCATGTCCGGGCGAGCCAGACGCCGGCATCGGGCCAACCGCCCTGTTGCGTGGGGCAAGCGATACCCAGCTGAGCCAGACGTTCGCCGGCCTTCCCGCCACAAAGTTCCAGCTGCTGTTGCCACCAGGCATGTAACGCGTCGACCAAAAGAATCCCCTTATTACACCCGCGAATACGTCCAGGAGCCCGCCCGATCGGCCGGCACGAAAGGCGCATAGTGTAACGGGGCGCACGGTATAACGGAAAGCTCGATTGAAGCCGCTACCCAAACGACATCGCCCGGCAACGGGCCGGGCGATGGTTTACGCAACACAATGACGCTGTCATGGCTTTTTTGCCAACATGGCTTATCGCACTTTACTGACCACCCAGAGCAAGGCCACAGCCCCCACGATGGCAGTCACCAGCGAGCCGATAAAGCCGCCACTACTCAGCCCCAGCAGGCCGAACAGAAAACCGCCGATGACCGCGCCGACTATCCCGACACCGATGTTGCCGAGAATGCCAAAACCGCCGCCGCGCATAATGTTGCCCGCAATCCAGCCGGCAAGACC
>NZ_JAKDUR010000112.1 GCF_030457605.1 Halomonas sp. | reverse complement strand
CAGCAGTGAGATGGCGGTAGCAGTAGGTCATGGCAACACCGTACCTGATGGGTTATGTGTTGCACTTGGTTATTGAGACCGCCGTTTATGGTATGGCCATTGTCCGAGGAGGATCCATGGCTCAGCCACAATACCTATTGTGGGATCATCGCGAGCGCAAGCGAAGTGATCTTTTTGCTGTGCTGAATGCAAGACATCCCGAGATCAATTCGTTTATGCCAGCAATATGGTGCAAGCTCGTGATAACACAATGACTACATTGACAACACCTATACTATCAGCCGCGCATATAGATAGCCCGCGCTGATCAATAGAAGCGTCAGCGTTATCACGCCGATAAACGCGCCTTTCCAGGTGCCGCTGGACTGGCGCAGGTTCAGATACACCAGCAGAATCTGCTGGGCCTTGAATCCGGTGACCAGTACCACCAGCGCCGCCGACCACAGCGGCAGCGCCTGCCAGCCATCCTGATCCAGCCGCGCCGATACCATCGACACCACCGTCAGCGCCATCAATACGCCCCAGGTGATCAGCAGGCGGCGTTTGCCGGGCAGCGTTACCATCGGTGTTCTCCTTTGCAGCAAGGCTGCCGCTTAGCGCAGCAGGTACAACAGCGGGTAGAGCAGAATCCAGATCAGATCCACCATGTGCCAGAAGGCCGCGGCGGTTTCGACGTTTTCCAGATTGGTCTTCCAGCTCACCAGCCCCAGCAGCACCAGCCCGAAAATCACGTGGGCGAAGTGGAAGGCGGTCAGCCCGAAGTAAAAGCCGAAGAACGTATTGGTTTCCGGCGTAATGCCCACGGCAAACTTGCTCAAATACTCGAATATCTTGATCGCCCCGAACACCACGCCAAGCGCGGCGGCACCGCCCAGCCACTGGCGTGTGCGCCGGATATGGCCCTGGGCCATGGCCTCCACGGCCAGCGCTACCAACAACCCGCTGGTCAGCAGCACCATGGTGTTGAGCCCGCCCATCAGCGGGCTCAAGTGCTGCTGGGCGTCGTTGAACAGGGTGAGCTGGGCGGCACGCTCGCTGATATAGAGCACGAAAAACGCCATGAAGACCGCAAGCTCGCTTAAAATCAGCACCCACATCAAGGGGTTGCCCGGCAGCGCGGAAAGCGGCCCCCAGCCGGGGTTGGGCAGCTCGGAGCCGGCCGTTACTGGGGCGTGACAGGGGGCAGGAGCGTTGTCACTCATGCGTCCGCCGGGTCTTTCAGCGTGATGTCGCTGCCGCCAAAGGCCGCGCTTTTGGGATCGGGAATCGGGCGGTTGGTCATCAGCCGGGACACGCCCACGCCGCAGCGGCCCACCAGCCAGATCATGCAGGTGGTAAAGAACAGATAGCCCATGGCCCAGGGCCCCATCGGTGAGATGCCAGTGACGCCCAGCAGCTGCCAGATAATGGCAAAGGCCACTCCGCCCAGCACCCCGAGCCAGAACGTGCGCAGCTGAAACTGCAGGTGGCTCTGCACCCAGGGGGCCGCATGGCGATACTTGAGATGCGCCACCAGCGCGCCAATCGGCGCGGTCACGACGGTCATGATGCTGCCCAGCAGCAGCCAGTAGACGACGACGGCCGCGCCGCGCCCGGGGGCCTGTTTGTCGAGCGTGGGCAGGGCGTCGGCGGATGAAGACGTGCGGGCAATATCGGAAGCGGCAGGCATGAAGCACCTCACGAGACGGCGCCTGAACAGGCGGTGGCTTAATGATGTATTTTAAATACCACTATAGCGCCAGTATGCGCCGATACGTTGGCCTGGATCAATGTTTCGGCAAAGGCTTGCTGCAAAAGACAGGCACAAAAAAGCCGGCATCGTGGTGC
>NZ_JAKDUR010000111.1 GCF_030457605.1 Halomonas sp. | reverse complement strand
AGATCGCATCGGCCAGCACTTGCATGATGTCGGCTTGGTTGGTGGTGAGTCGTTTGGTCATGTCGTTTGCCCTCCTGGGCGTGGTTTCGGTTGGATCTCTGCCAGTGTCTTGAAAAGTTATATGCGAGGTATTAGCCGCCGCTTGGGTAGTAGAAAACCGCATCGCGAGCGCGGCTTGCCGTTGGCCGTGATGATCGCCCCGGCGGCGCTGTTGGCGAGGTCGTCATGCTGTCCGGGGCCGTGGTCGATGGTGTCCTTGCCCGCCCGGGTGGTGCGGCGCTCCAGGCCAGTGAACTGACGCATCAGCACCTCGCTTTCGGGCAGCTCGACGCGGCCGCTATTCATCAGCGGCAACGTATCCCGGTAAAGATCGGAACGCGGGCGGTCGGCTGTTGTGTAGGTGATGCCGTGGTTGGCGAACAGCTCGCGCGGGAACTCGCCGCCGTAACGGTCGCCCGTCACTTCGCGAATACCGTATTCAGACAGCAGGCCGGCGAACTCCTCGACCACACCGGCCGGACTAAACGGCGGCTTGCGGCTGCGCAGGGCGTCGAGAATCACGGTATCGCCATCCTTGTGCGCAATGCCCAGCGTCCACGCGTCACGACTGCCACCGCTGGGGTCGGTAAAAGCGTGATAGTCAACGCCACGAGCGGGCGGTAGCTCAATGCGGGCGGGCACGGTGCAGGACTCCACCACTTCGCGGGTGATAAACGCCTCAACGTCGGAGCGGAACTCGGCCAGGTACTCGGCGCGGGCGCTGGCTTCATCGCGCTGCATGGCACGCTCGACTAGCCGGGCTGGTAGTGTCGGGTTCATGGTGCGGCTGGGTGCCTGGGCTACCAGAATGCCGCCGGGCTGACCGAAATACCGCTTGTGATGCTCCCACAGCTCGCCCTTTCGCGCGTAGGGGCTGGATAGTGCCACCAGGCGGCCGCCGAGCGTCGCCATGGCCGGCCGGATCGCGTTCAGAATCTCTTTGTCAGGGTTGGCGCTGTCATCGGCACGCCAGAACGCCACCTCGTCAGCAATCACGAGCGGCGTGGTGTAGCCGCGAACGGCGCGAAAGCTGGCCGTGTGAACTTCAATCGTGCAGCGGTTGGCGAGGTCGATACTCTCGGAGTCCTGACGCTGTACCAGGCGGGCTAACATCGGGTTGGATTCGATCAAGCCGGCGATATACCGGAACGCGGATCGCGCTTGTTTGCGGTCGGCTGCCAGTACCATGACGGTAGCGCGTTCGCCGGGTGCCAGTTGGTCGGAGAAGTCTTGAAAACATGCCTCGAAAACGGCCAGCAGGGCGGCTGCCTGACTTTTACCACCACGCCTGCCCACCACTAGCCAAAGCTCGTCGGCGGCGCTTGTGGGCGCTGGCCGGCGGGTGATCTTGCGCCATGCGTCAACCTCGCCAGACTCAAGATCAAGCCCGTAGAAGCCTGCCAGCAGGGCACGCCATGCGGTGAAGCTATCGCCGCCGAACTGATCGCCAAACAAGGCCGGATCGGTCATCGCATCGCGGATGGTGACGCTCATTGGCTGCGCTCCTTGGCTGCGAGGTAATCGGCCAGGTTGGGCGCGTCACGGGCCACGCGGTCAAGGCCCAGCTTGTTGGCGAGGCCCACGGCGCTGTTCACTGCCTGGGTGTACTTGCCCATATCAATCTCGTCGCCGTCGGCGATGGCGCGTTCCTGCGTCTGGATCCAGTATTCGGCCCACAGGTAACGGCTCAGCAGCGACCGCTTCAGGTAGCTCAAGCCCTCATGGCCGCCGAGGTCGGACGCCACCTCGGCGAAGCGTCTGCGCATTTCCTGCGCAACGGCCGTGCGCCCGTCCAGGGCTTCCAGCCATGAAGGGGCGTA
>NZ_JAKDUR010000014.1 GCF_030457605.1 Halomonas sp. | reverse complement strand
GGCCGTTGGTGCCGGTGCCGCCGCCGCGTGCGGCCAGCACGATGTCGCGGTTGGGCACTTCACCGGCGAGCTTGGCGATACGCTCAAGGTCCTCGGCGTGGCGGGGGTAAAGCACGGCCTGAGGCAGGCGCTGATAGATCGAATTATCCGTGGCCGCGACGGTGCGGCTGGCGTAATCCGGAGATATCTCGCCTTCAAAACCGCTGGCCTTGAGTGCCTCGAGAAAGCGCACGTAGTCGCCGCTCAAACGCTCAAGGGAGATGGTATGCCGAGTGAGTGATGCAATCATGTTGATCAACGCCGTCGCCGCCGGAAAGCCGAGTGAAAAAACTGGAGAATAAAACCAGAGAAAAAGCTGGCAGCGCATTTTAACGCAGCCACCTTCGGGCTGCATTATGGCTGTTGCAGCGACTCAGCTGGCGAGTTAGCTCAGGGCTTCCTTGACCAGCGCCGTTGATGTGTCCGACATGGGCAGGGCAAGGGCCAGCTCATGGGCGCGGGGCGACATTTTTCGCCAGGTTTGCTGCACAATACGGATCAGGTGATCGCGCTCTACCGTGCGCGAAAAATCGGCAAAGTAGTTTTCCAGAAAGACCAGGCAGGCGCAGTCTTCCAGTGCCTGTACGTCGTCGTCACGCCCAAGCCCCTGCTTGCGGATGATGTGAGATGTGCGTTCTGCGTCGTCTGTGCTATAGCCGGCCTGTCGCATGAGAGCCGCAGTGGTGTCGCCGGCCTGGCGGCTCTGGTCGCGCCGCCAGGTCAAATAGCCCACACGGCCTTCGGGGTAGTCGGTGCGGGGCACAAGCCAGCGCTGCAGGTGCTGGGCGCGAACGGCCAGGCGTAGCAGCTCGGCAGGAGCCGGGTGAATGTGCTCAAGCCAGGCGCTCATTCGCCGGGCGTAGACCAGCTCTTTGGGCTCGTCAGTGCCGGCAATCGTGACGGTTTGCGGGTCGTCGCGGTGCAGGGCGTCGATGGCGTCAAAGGCTTGGGTAAACGATGCAGTATCAAGAGTGCGGGTCATGGTGGCTCGCCTGAGGATAAATGAATAAGGACGTATCGGTGCGCAACCATAGCTCCAGGGCGGGCTTTTGCCTACAATATCGGCCTTTGTCACGGGCGTTTGGCGCTGCGTGTTTTACTGATTTCAGCTCGGAGGATGACTCATGCTCGACCCGAAACTGCTGCGCGGTGATCTCGACACGGTAGCGCAAAAGCTGGCTCGCCGTGGTTTTACGCTGGATACCGCGGCGCTTTCCGCGATTGAGTCTCGCCGCCGCGAGCTGCAAACCCAGACTGAACAGCTGCAAAACGAGCGCAACACGCGTTCCAGGGCAATTGGCAAGGCCAAGGCCAGCGGTGCGGATATTCAGCCGCTGCTGGATGAGGTGAGCGATCTGGGTGACCGGCTGGACGCCGCCAAACAGGCGCTTGCCGAGGTGCAGGAAGAGTGGGACGACGCGGTGAGCGGGATTCCCAACCTGCCCCATGAAAGCGTGCCCGAAGGCGCGAGCGAAGCCGATAACGTCGAGCTGCATCGCTGGGGAACGCCGCGTACCTTTGATTTTGAGGTGCTCGACCATGTGGATCTGGGCAAAAAATCGGGCTACCTTGATTTTGAGCTGGCGGCCAAGCTGACCGGCGCCCGCTTTGCCGTGATGCGCGGCCCCGTCGCGAGGCTTCACCGGGCGTTGGCGCAGTTCATGCTGGATACGCAAACGCTGCACCACGGCTACGAAGAGTGCTACGTGCCGTATATGGTCAACCGCGATTCCTTGATGGGGACCGGCCAGCTGCCCAAGTTCGGCGAAGACCTGTTCAAGCTCAACGACGAGCGCGAGTACCACCTGATCCCGACGTCAGAAGTGCCGCTGACCAACTTTGTGCGTGATGAAATCGTTGACGCTGCCGCGCTGCCGATGAAGCTGACGGCACACACGCCGTGTTTTCGCAGCGAAGCGGGCTCTCACGGCAAGGATACCCGGGGCATGATCCGCCAGCATCAGTTCGACAAGGTGGAAATGGTGCAGGTTGTCGAGCCCGAGCAAAGCTACGCCACGCTTGAGGACATGCGCGGCCATGCCGAGGCGGTTCTGCAGGCGCTGGAGTTGCCGTATCGCGTGGTAACGCTGTGTGCCGGCGACATGGGCGCTACCGCAGCGAAGACCTACGATCTGGAAGTCTGGTTGCCCAGCCAGGAAACCTACCGCGAGATTTCGTCGGTCTCCAACTGCGAGGACTTTCAGGCACGGCGGATGCAGGCGCGTTACCGCCATCCCGAGGTGAAAAAGCCGCAGCTGGTGCATACGCTCAACGGTTCCGGTCTGGCGGTAGGGCGCTGCCTGCTGGCGATGATGGAAAACCACCAGCAGGCAGACGGCTCGGTGACTATTCCCGAGCCGCTGCGTGGGTATCTTGGCGGGATGGACACGCTAGCGCTTTAACGCGTGATCCTGGATCAGGAGCGGCTATCGGAATCGGCGTCACGGGACTGATCATTATCCTGTTTGGCGCCGGCTTTCAGTGCCCACTCAACGTTGACACCGGCATCAATATCAATGGTGCCGGGGCGATATTCAGGCTGCGCAGCGGCTGATTCCGCCTTGCCCTGAGTGTCGGCGCTGACGCTCATCATGCGTGGCGCAAAGCCGGGCGAACGAGTTTCCTGAACGTGAATTACGCGTCCCAGTCCAGCATTAAGCGTGTCCGCCATCAGCTCGGCCTTGTGGCGCGCCTTTTCCAGCGCCTTTACCAGCGCTTCATCGGTCGCGCCGTCGCGGTCCTTGAGGTCAAAGGTAACGCCGTCGAGGCGATTAACGTCGGCTGCCATCAAGGCATTGAGTACTTTTTCGGTGTTATCCAAGTCGTCAAGATCAATGCTGATGGGGCGCTCAAGCCGCGTGCGCGTCAGCATTTTCGGCTGTTCGCCCTGAGCGTTGCCGTCACCGGTTTTAGGAGCAGCAACACGCCGGGGATACACATGTAACGAACCGGCGCTGATGGCCTCGCGCGCAATGCCGGTGTCGTCTTCAAGCGCTTTAATCAGGCTGGCGGCGCGCTTTTCCAGGGTGTCACGCGCATTTTGGCGAGCCTTCTCGTGCTTTTCACGCTGCTTTGCTTCGCTGAGATCGACGGCAGGAGTGTCTTCCCATAACCGAGCGCTGATGGTGGCCTTGTCAGGGGTGACCTCAATGCTGGACTGCGCCTGCACCTGCAGGCTGGAGGTGCCTTTGGCATCGGTACCGGCAAAGGATGGCGCGGTGAACGACGCCACGGCGAGCGTGCCGAGAATCAGCGTGGAAATAAGCGAGATCCGGCCGGTCATGCTGTCGGGCCGGCGGCGCTCAAAAGTTGAAAGTGCCATAAAGTAGCCTGCCTTGTTGTGAGTGTTACGCTGAGTATGGCAGCTGTTAGCTGCAGAAAGTTCTGTTTGCACGATGGTTTCATGTTTGCTGCGTACGTTGCCTGTATCCACGCTTACGTTTGGTTTACTTTTGCGGTTGCAGGTTTGCTTTGGCGGTTTAAATGTACGGCAGTGCATTCGGGCAGGCGTTTGGGCAAGCTCCGAATTCATGTCAGCGAGAGCAGGCTGGCATGTCATGAGGCCATCATGTAAAAGCCATTTATCAAAGCTAGCGTTTTCAGGAACGCCGATTATACCGGGCACGAATCATGTCGAATGAATCAGACGAAAGTTATCAAAGCATACCGCTTCACGCGACGCTGGCGATTGCCGCGCTGGTGGTCATTATTGCCGGCATGAAGCTGGGGGCAAGCCTTCTGGTGCCGCTGCTGCTGGCGTTTTTCATCGCGGTGGTGTGTACCGAGCCCATCCAGTGGCTGAATCGCCGTGGTTTACCCATGCGTGGCGCCGTGGTGCTTACCCTGCTGGTGCTGGCGGGCATGCTGACGCTACTGGGTTTTCTGGTCGTCAACAGCTTCAGCACCTTTGTGGATGCGTTGCCGGAAATTGAAACACGACTTTATCAGGCATACTGGCAGCTGTTGAACCGGCTTTCATCGCTGGGGCTGGCGATCGATCCGGATGAAATCGAAGCGCTGTTTTCCGGCGCGGGTGATACCGCCTGGATGCCTGCTCTGTTGGGTGAAGTGGGCAACTTCTTCATGCAGAGCATGGTTGTGTCGCTGCTGGTGGTCTTCATTATGTTCGAAACGCTGAACTTTCGTGACAAGGTATCGCTGGCGCTGGAGAATCCGGCACCCAGCCTCAAGCGGTTTGGCGAATTCAGCATGACGCTCAAACGCTATCTGGCGGTCAAGACCACCATTAGTCTGGTCACGGGTATTCTGATCTGGCTGTCCTGTTTTCTGATCGGCGTCAAGTTTGCGCTGCTGTGGGCCGTACTGGCGTTTGCCTTGAACTTTATTCCCAATATCGGCTCGGCCATTGCCGCGGTGCCGCCGGTATTGTTGTTGCTGGTCAGCCAGAACGGCGGGCTGGGTGATGCCTTGTTGCTCTCGTTTGCGTATCTGGGGATCAACTTCGTTCTGGGTAATCTGCTGGAACCGCGCCTGATGGGGCGGGCACTGGGGCTGTCCACGCTGGTGGCGTTTTTATCGTTGGTAGTGTGGGGCTGGATTTTCGGCGTGGTGGGATTGTTGCTTTCGGTACTGCTGACCATGACGCTCAAAATCGCACTGGACAGTCACCCGCAAACGCGCTGGATGGCGCATTTGCTGGGGCCCGGCTCGCATATACGTGCTGAAAAGGGCAAACGCCTGAATCAGGCAAGCCGCCCGCCTTCCAGACGCCGTAAATAAATCAGTCAGTAAAGCATAAAGCCGCATGGCCGCGGGCAGCGGTCATGCGGCAAGGTATCGCCGGATGGAGCCTTATCAGGCGTTCTGGTCGAGAAACTGGCTCAGCTGTGATTTGGACTGCGCGCCTACCAGTGAAGCAACCTTGGTGCCGGACTTGAACAGCATGACCGTGGGCACGCCGCGAACGCCCTGTTCGGCGGCAATTTCCGGTGCATCATCGACGTTAACGCTGACGACCTTGATGCTGCCGTCGCGCTCGTCGGCGACTTCATCAACAACCGGTGCCATTACCTTGCAAGGACCGCACCAGGGCGCCCAGAACTTCAGCAGTACCGGCTGTTCGGCGTTGAGGACTTCCTGTTCGAAATTGGCGTTGGTGACATCAACATTGGACATTTGATTCTCCCGTTTACGTTGCTCTTGGTGTGTCGTTGCCTTGTCTGGAGCAACGGTTTAAGCATATTGAAAGCGCTTTCTCACCGCGCCAAGCCGGCAAATGTTAGCGGGCGTGGCGAAGGCTGGCAAATCCGCGTTGTCCTGCAAAAGCGTATATGGCCTCGTTGCCGAACTGTATTGGCGGCTGCACGCTGGTATTATCTATGCTATAAAAGTATTATAAAAATGTTTTTTATTCTATTTTGTTTATTGCTTTGTCAGCCACGCTAACGGCGGGCATCTCAAGGAAAAAGGCCAAGGAATGAAGCTACAGCAGCTACGTTACATATGGGAAGTCAAGCGACACAACCTGAACGTCTCGGCCACTGCGCAGAGCCTTTACACTTCTCAACCGGGCATTTCCAAGCAAATTCGCCTGCTCGAAGACGAACTGGGCGTCGAGATTTTTGCTCGCAGCGGCAAGCATCTGACCCGGGTGACGCCGGCAGGCGAGCCCATTGTCGAGCTGGCCGGACAGGTGCTGCGCCTGACGGAAAACATCAAGGGCGTGGCCCAGGAGCACAGCGACGAACGCCGGGGCAGCCTGGCCATTGCCACCACTCATACTCAGGCGCGCTATGCGCTGCCGCCCATCATTGCCGAGTTTACCCGTAAATATCCCGACGTGGCACTGCATATGCAGCAGGGCACCCCCAAACAGATTGCGCAGATGGTGAGCGAAGGCCAGGCCGATTTTGCCATTGCCACCGAGTCGCTGGAGCTGTTCACCGATCTGGTGCTGTTGCCGTGCTACCGCTGGAACCGCTGCGTGCTGGTGCCCAGGGGGCATCCTTTGGCCCAGCTTGATGGCGCCCTGACCCTTGAGGCGCTTGCGGAGTACGCGCTGGTGACCTACGTGTTCGGTTTTACCGGCCGCTCGCAGCTTGATGATGCTTTCAGAGCCCAGGAGCTTACACCCAACGTGGTGCTTACCGCCGCAGATGCCGACGTGATCAAGACCTACGTGCGTCTGGGCATGGGCGTGGGCATCGTGGCAGACATGGCGGTTGACCAGACGCTGGATGATGATCTGGTTGCCTTGAACGCGGATCACCTGTTTGCCAGCTCTACCACCAAGATCGGCATTCGTCGCGGAACCTTCATGCGTGGCTACATGTATAACTTTCTGGTTCGGTTTGCGCCGCATCTGTCTCGCGATCTGGTGGATGCGGCGCTGAGCGCGGGGCCGCGCCATGAACGTTCGCTGTTTGATAATATCCAGCTGCCTGAATACTAGGCTGTGCCTGAAAAGTGCCTGCGCTCAAGGATTTTTCGCACACCCTCTGAGCGTGGCCTGAAGCGGGCTCAATGCTGAAGATGCAGCCCGCATTCGCGCTTTTCTTCCACCTTGGTGGGGTCGAAGTAATCGAAATTGTTGGGCAGGTCGTGCTCCACGAGGTATTCGTACATCTGTTTTGCGCTCCAGTGGAGTACCGGGGCGACTTTTAGCAGACCGTCGGCACCGAGGCTTACCGGCTGCATTTTAGCGCGTTCGGCGGTATCTTCGGCGCGCAGGGCCGTAAACCAGACGTCGGGGCGCATTTCCCCCAGTGCACGTTCGAACGGCTCGATTTTGACTTCCTGGGTAAACGCTGTGTGGCGCGGGTCGTCAATGCCGGGAAAATCTCCCTCCAGCGCTTCGCGGTGGGCCCGGGTGCGCTGGGGCACAAAGCTTACGATGTTGAGGTTCAGGCGTTTGATCAGGGCATCGGCAAACTGGTAGGTCGCCGGCGTGTTGTAGCCGCTGTCCATCCACACAATGGGAATAGTCGGGTTTACCCGGGTCACCATGTGCAAAATCACCGCTTCAAAGGGGCGGAAATTGGTGGTGCAGATCGGTCGCTTGCCCTGAGCAATGGCCCATTCAACAAGGGCCTGGGGTTGCTGCCCAAGGTCGCGATTCATTGTTTCCAGATCCATAGACGCCATGTTATCTCCTGTCGCCGTGGCGGGTATGTGGCAAGGCTAACAAAAAGCCCGGCGGGCGCCCCAATACCGTTTTGTTTTGCTTTTATATACTTTTTGGTTTGCTTGGCCACACCTCTTATTCCAGGGCGCGCACCAGATGGCGGATTTTATCCAGCGTTTCGGCGTACTCGTCGGCGGGGGAGGAGTCCGCTACCAGCCCGCCGCCGCCCCAGACGTGCAGCGAACCGCTGTCGACCAGCACCGTGCGAATGGCAATCGAGGTGTCCATTCGCCCGCGCACGTCAACGTAGCCAAGGCTGCCGCAGTAAAGGCTGCGCTGGCAGGGTTCGAGTTCGTCGATGATCTGCATGGCGCGGATTTTGGGTGCACCGGTAATCGAGCCGCCGGGAAACGCGGCTTCAAGCAAGGAAAGGGGTGAGCAAGAGGCATCAAGTTCACCCTGTACGACGCTGACCAGATGGTGCACGTTGGGGTAGCTTTCCAGCCCGCACAGCGTGGGTACGCGCACGCTGTGCGGCCGGCATACCCGGCCCAGATCATTGCGCAAGAGATCCACGATCATCACGTTTTCGGCGCGATCCTTGGCGCTTTGCAATAGTGTCTGCGCCTGGACGTGATCTGTGTCGGGCGTATCGCCGCGTCGTCGCGTGCCCTTGATCGGGCGAGTTTCCACCCGGCCTTCGCTGACTTGCAGAAAGCGCTCGGGCGACAGCGACATCACGGCCTTGTCGTCCCAGGCCATAAAGCCGGCAAACGGCGTTGGTGTGGCACGACGTAGCCGGCAGTACGCATCCCATTCGTCACCTTGATAGCGTGCCGTGAGGCGCTGGGCGAGGTTGATCTGGTAGCAGTCGCCGGCGCGAATGTAACGCTGCACCCGGGCAAAGCGCTCGGCATATTTCGCCTGGCTCATCTCGGCGCGAAACGGCGCGGTCAGCTGAAAGGGCGCGCTGGCCGGCGCTGCTTGCTCCAGCCACTGGATGACCTGCCCGGCGCGCCGGGGCGTGGCGGCAAGCCAGGCCTCAAGGCACTCGTGATCAAGGATGATGGCCCAGTCGTAAAGCCCCAGACGTGCGGCGGGCAAGCGCGTGGCCGCGGGCTTATGGCTTAAAACGCCCTGACGCTGGCGGCCCACATCGTAACCCCAGTAGCCCATCAGTCCGCCGCAAAAAGGCAGCTCGCTGGGCGTGCTGGGTACGGGCAGCTGTTCAAGCAGCCACGCCTGGGCGGCAAAGGCATCGTCAAGGCCTGTTGGCGGCGCGGCGAGCGCGTCCCCGTGTCGCTCAATATATGCGCGGCCCTGATTGTCCACCTCAAGCGTGGCCAGCGGATCACTGGCGATAATGTCGTAGCGGCCGGTAGCGGCCGGGCGGCCACTATCAAGCAATACAGCGCCGTGGCGACGGCGCAGCCGCGCAAACAGCGCCAGCGGGTCGCGGGTGTAGGGCAGAGCGGTGAGCGTCAATGGCGGGGACATATACAGGTTTAGCCTTGCCGGTTCAGAAGCGCGTCATTCTATCAGAAGTGCGCTATGCCAAGCGTGTGGGTGGTACCGGGCAAGTTTGTCGACAACGCCTTCCACCAAAGGGGGATAAAACGTCGGTTTGCGGTGCTTGACGGTCAAAAAACCGAGGGATAAAGTGGCTTCACTATTTAATTGTTGACAATCTAATGACGTTATCCCACGCCGATCAGAAAATGGATCAGAGTACGCCTCCGGAAACACGCACTCTGGCCGAGCGTGTCTTTCACCAGCTGCAGAGCGCTATTGTGCGCGGCGAACTGGCGCCGGGCAGCAGGATTACCGAGCCGGGGCTGGCCGCCATCTACGGCATTTCGCGCGGGCCATTGCGTGAAGCCATGCGCCGGCTGGAAGCTCACCGGCTGATTGAGCGAATTCCCCACGTAGGCGCGCGGGTGGTCAAGCTGACCATGCCCGAGCTGCTGGAGCTGTTTGACGTGCGCGAAGCGCTGGAAAGCATGGCGGCAAGGCTTGCCGCCGAGCACATGACGCCCGAGGAGGTGGCCGGGCTGCGCGACGTGCTTGCTGTACACGAAAGCCAGAGCGATCTGCAGCGCGGTGAAGCCTACTATCAGCGCGAAGGCGACCTCGACTTTCACTATCGCATCGTTAAAGGCAGCCACAACCGGATGCTGGTGAACCTGCTATGCGACGACCTGTATTACCTGGTGCGTCTTTACCGCACCCAGTTCAGCGCCAGCGGCGCGCGCCCGCACAAGGCTTTTGTTGAACACCACCGTATTGTTGACGCCATTGAAGTCGGCGATGCCGAGCTTGCCGAGCTGCTGATGCGTCGCCACGTCGCGGCGTCGCGTGCCAACGTCGCCGAACGCTACGCGGCAACGCTTCAAGCCCCTGACCGAGGATGACACTTATGACAGCACTGACCCCCGGCGCGCGGTTTCGCGCAGCACTCAAGGCCAACCGCCCGCTGCCGATTCTTGGCACCGTCAATGCCTACACGGCGCTGATGGCCGAGCGCGTGGGCCATCAGGCGATTTATCTTTCCGGCGGCGGGGTAGCCAACGCCTCCTTCGGCCTGCCGGATCTGGGTATGACCACCATGAACGACGTGGTCGAAGACGCCCACCGCATCTGTGGCGCGACCGATCTGCCGCTGCTGGTGGACATTGATACCGGCTGGGGCGGGGCGTTCAACATTGCCCGCAGCGTCAAGGAAATGCAGCGCGCCGGCGTGGCCGCCGTGCATCTGGAAGACCAGGTCGCGCAGAAGCGCTGCGGCCACCGCCCCAATAAGGCGATTGTGTCGCAGGCGGAAATGGCCGACCGCATCAAGGCCGCGGCGGATGCGCGGATTGACCCGGACTTCTACCTGATTGCCCGCACCGATGCGTTCCAGAAAGAAGGGCTGGACGCCGCTATCGAGCGCGCCAATGCCTGTATCGAGGCGGGCGCCGACGCGATCTTTGCCGAAGCGGTGCATACGCTCGAAGATTACCGCGCCTTTTGCCAGCGCGTTGACGCGCCGATTCTGGCCAACATCACCGAATTCGGCGCCACGCCGCTGTTTACCCAGGCCGAGCTTGGCGGAGCAGGCTGCGCCATGGTGCTTTACCCGCTGTCGGCGTTTCGCGCGATGAATGCCGCCGCGCTTAACGTCTACCAGAGCATCAAGGACAATGGCCACCAGCAAGACGTGGTCGAGACCATGCAAACCCGCGAAGAGCTTTACGACTTCCTCAACTACCACGACTTTGAACAAAAGCTGGATACGCTGTTTGCCGAGCAGGGCGAAAAGGCCTGAAGCGGCTGACAGCGGTGACTGCAACGACGCATGGCACGGCTTGCGCGCCTGCGTCATACATGGCTTAGGAGGAAAACATGGCGGAGAAACAACTCAGCGGCGCAGGCCTGCGCGGCCAGAGCGCCGGCGAAACCGCACTGTGTACTGTAGGCAAAACCGGTTCGGGGCTGACTTTCCGCGGCTTTGATATCCAGACGCTTGCCGACAACGCCAGATTTGAAGAAGTGGCCTATTTGCTGCTCAAAGGCAAGCTACCCAACCAGGCCGAGCTGGATGCCTACATCACCCGGCTGAAAAGCCTGCGTGGGCTGCCCGAGGCACTGAAAAGCGTGCTTGAACAGATTCCTGCTGACGCCCACCCGATGGACGTGATGCGCACCGGCGCTTCGATGCTGGGTAACCTGGAAACCGAACAAAGCTTCGATGCCCAGCAGGACGTCGCCGACCGCTTCGTGGCGGCGCTGCCGTCGATCATCTGCTACTGGTATCGTTTCAGCCACGACGGCGTGCGCATCGAGCCGCACACCGACGATGATTCCACCGGCGCGCATTTTCTCCACCTGCTGCATGGCAAAGCGCCGAGCCAGATGCACGCCGATGCCATGAATGTCTCGCTGATCCTGTACGCCGAGCACGAGTTCAACGCCTCGACGTTTACTGCTCGGGTATGCGCCTCGACGCTTTCCGATCTGCATTCGTGCGTCACCGGCGCGATTGGCACGTTGCGCGGCCCGCTGCACGGAGGTGCCAACGAGGCCGCCATGGAAATGATCTCTGGCTTTGACTCGCCGGACGACGCCGAGCGCGGCATGCTTGCCAAGCTCGAGCGCAAGGAAAAGATCATGGGCTTTGGCCACGCCATTTATCGCGAGTCCGACCCGCGCAACGCGATTATCAAGAAGTGGGCGGAAAAGCTTGCCGATGACGTTGGTGACAGCGTGCTTTACCCGGTCTCGGTGCGCTGCGAAGAGGTCATGTGGCGCGAGAAAAAACTGTTCTGCAACGCTGACTTTTTCCATGCCAGCGCCTATCACTTCATGGATATTCCTACCAAGCTGTTTACCCCGATCTTTGTCATGTCGCGGGTTACCGGCTGGTGCGCGCACGTGTTCGAGCAGCGCGCCAACAACCGCATCATTCGTCCCAGCGCCGACTACACCGGCCCGGAAAAGAGCGAATGGGTGCCGATCGAACAGCGCGACTGACACGCTGCCTTTTGACTTTCTGCCGTGAGCCCTGTCATGACGACCCGATACCGCCACTCGCTGCCCGGCACCGAGTTTGCCTACTTTGATGCCTGCGAGGCCGTCGAGGCGATCCAGCCGGGCGCCTACGCCAAACTGCCCTATACCTCGCGCATTCTCGCCGAGCAACTGGTACGCCGCTGTGCGCCGGAGGCGCTGGATGACTCGCTCGCTCAGCTGATCGAGCGGCGCAGCGATCTGGATTTTCCCTGGTACCCCGCGCGGGTGGTGTGCCACGACATTCTCGGCCAGACGGCGCTGGTGGATCTGGCCGGTCTGCGCGACGCCATCGCCGAGCGGGGCGGCGACCCCGCAAGCGTCAATCCGGTGGTGTCGACCCAATTGATCGTTGACCACTCGCTGGCGGTTGAGCACGCCGGGGATGAACAGGATGCCTTCACCAAGAACCGCGCGGTGGAAGACCGGCGCAACGACGACCGTTTTCACTTTATCGACTGGACCAGGGTGGCGTTCGAGAACGTCGCTGTGATTCCGCCGGGCAACGGCATCATGCACCAGATCAACCTGGAGAAGATGTCGCCGGTGGTTCAGCAGCAACACGGCGTGGTGTTCCCCGATACCTGCGTGGGCACCGACAGCCACACGCCTATGGTCGACGCACTGGGGGTGATTTCCGTCGGCGTGGGTGGCCTGGAGGCCGAAAGCGTGATGCTCGGACGGCCGTCGATGATGCGCCTGCCGGATATCGTCGGGGTCAAGCTGAGCGGCAAGCTGATGCCGGGGATCACCAGTACCGATATGGTGCTGGCGATCACCGAGTTTTTGCGTGAGGCCAAGGTAGTCGGCGCGTATCTGGAGTTTTTCGGCGAAGGTGCGGATAGCCTGACGGTGGGCGATCGGGCAACGATATCCAACATGACGCCGGAATACGGCGCTACCGCGGCGATGTTTTTTATCGATGAGCAAACCATCGATTACCTCACACTGACCGGCCGCGACGACGACCAGGTCGCGCTGGTCGAGCGCTACGCCAAACATACCGGCCTGTGGGCGAGCGACCTGGCCAGTGCCGAGTATGAACGGGTGCTCGAGTTTGACCTGGCGAGCGTGGCTCGCACTCTTGCCGGGCCGTCAAAACCCCACGCCCAGCTGCCCACCGCCGAGCTTGCAAAGCGTGGCATCGCCGTGGGGCTTGAGCAGGCGCGCGAAGAAGAAAAAGCAGGAAAAATGCCCGACGGCGCGGTGATTATTGCCGCGATCACCAGCTGCACCAACACTTCCAATCCGCGCAACATGGTGGCGGCGGGGCTGATTGCGCGCAACGCCAACCGCCTGGGGCTGACGCGCAAGCCGTGGGTCAAGTCGTCGCTGGCACCGGGGTCCAAAACGGTCAGGATGTACCTGGACGACGCCGGGCTGATGGGCGAGCTTGAGCAGCTGGGCTTTGGCGTAGTGGGTTATGCCTGCACCACCTGCAACGGCATGTCCGGCGCGCTCGACCCGGCCGTTGAGAAGGAAATCATCGACCGCGACCTGTATTCCACCGCGGTGCTGTCGGGTAACCGCAACTTTGACGGGCGCATCCACCCGCATGCCAGGCAGGCGTTTCTGGCCTCACCGCCGCTGGTGGTGGCCTACGCCATTGCCGGCACCATCCGCTTTGACATCGAAAAGGACGCGCTGGGTGTAGACGCCGATGGCAAGCCGGTCACGCTCAAGGATATCTGGCCAGACGATGCGGAAATCGATGCGCTGGTGGCGTCCTCGGTCAAGCCCGAGCAGTTTCGCGCCACCTACATTCCCATGTTCAACTTGGATAAAGGTGCCCGTGCGCAGGTCAGCCCGCTGTACGACTGGCGCGAAAAAAGCACCTATATTCGCCGCCCGCCGTATTGGGAAGGCAAGATGTCGGCGGTGCGCGAACTCAAGGATATGCGCCCGTTGGCCATCCTGCCGGACAACATCACCACCGATCACCTGTCGCCGTCCAACGCAATTTTGCTCGATAGCGCCGCTGGCGAATATCTGGCGAAAATGGGCCTGCCCGAAGCCGACTTCAACTCCTACGCGACCCACCGCGGCGACCATTTGACCGCCCAGCGCGCCACCCTTGCCAATCCCAAACTGTTCAACGAAATGGTGCGTGACGATGCCGGCGAGGTGCGTCAGGGCTCGCTGGCGCGCGTTGAGCCCGAAGGCAAAGTCACGCGGATGTGGGAAGCGATTGAAACCTACATGGCGCGCAAGCAGCCGCTGATTATTATTGCCGGCGCCGACTACGGCCAGGGCAGCTCGCGGGACTGGGCGGCCAAGGGCGTTGCCCTCGCCGGCGTCGAAGCGATCGTGGCCGAAGGCTTTGAGCGCATCCACCGCACCAACCTGATCGGCATGGGCGTGATGCCGCTACAGTTTGAGGCCGGCACCACACGCCATACGCTTGAGCTGGACGGCACCGAGGTGTTCGACGTGGAAGGCGCGCCTGCTGCCGGCGGCAAGCTGACGCTGATGATTCACCGCGCAGCAGGTCGCAGCGATGGCAGCGCCGAAGAAAAAGCTGAGCGCGTAGCGGTGATTTGCCGGCTGGATACCGCCGACGAGTTGACCACCTATACCGCCGGCGGCGTGCTGCAGCGCTTCGCCCAGGACTTTATGGCCGAAAACGTGGGCCGTGAAGGAGTGCAGGCGCTATGACCCAGCAAAAAATCCCCGCGACCTACATGCGCGGCGGCACCAGCAAGGGCGTGTTTTTCAATTTGGCCGACCTGCCCAAGGCCGCGCAGGTGCCGGGGCCGGCGCGCGATGCGCTGCTGCTGCGCGTGATCGGCAGTCCCGACCCTTACCAAAAGCACACCGACGGCATGGGCGGCGCGACGTCGAGCACCAGCAAGGTGGTGATTATCGCCCCCAGCGCCTCGGCGGAACACGATGTGGACTATTTGTTCGGGCAGGTGTCGATCGACCAGCCGTTTATCGACTGGAGCGGTAACTGCGGCAATCTCTCGGCCGCGGTGGGGCCCTTTGCCGTGGCCAACGGGCTGGTGGATACGGCGCGAGTGCCTGAAGTCGGTACGGTCGAGGTGCGCATCTGGCAGGCCAATATCCACAAAACCATCGTCGCGCAGGTGCCCGTAAGCCATGGCGAGGTGCAGGAAACCGGCGACTTTATGCTCGACGGCGTGGCCTTTCCCGCCGCCGAGATTCCCGTAGCGTTCATGACGCCAGTGGAGGGCGTGGTATTTCCCACCGGCAATCCCGTGGACACGCTGGACGTGCCGGGCGTTGGCCGGATTGAGGCTACCCTGATCAACGCCGGTATTCCCACCGTGTTTATCAACGCAGGGTCACTTGGCTATCACGGCACCGAGCGGCAGGAGGATATCAACCCGGATACCGAGGCGCTGGCCGTGCTTGAACGCATTCGTGCCCAGGGCGCGCTGGCCATGGGGTTGATTGCCGAGCTTGGCGAGGCCGCCCAGCGCCAGCACACCCCAAAAGTGGCTTTTGTCGCGCCGCCGACCGGCTACACCGCGTCCAGCGGCAAGACCATTGGCGCAGAGGATGTCGATCTTTTGGTGCGCGCGGTGTCCATGGGCAAGCTGCACCACGCCATGATGGGCACAGCTGCGGTAGCCATTGGTGCGGCGGCGGCCATTGAAGGCACGCTGGTCAATCGGGCTGCCGGCGGCGGCGATCGTGAGGCGGTGACGTTTGGCCATCCGTCCGGCACGCTACAGGTAGGCGCCAGCGCGCGCCAGGTCAATGGTTGCTGGCAGATCGAGCAGGCGCTGATGAGCCGCAGCGCCCGCGTGCTGATGGAAGGCGTCGTCCACGTGCCTGTTGAATAGTGCTCGGGCCAGCGCCTGCTTGAACGCTGATTGAGGAGGTTTGCATGTCTGATACATCGCAGAGCAATGTGCGTCCTGATTATGACGCCGAACTTCAGCGCATTGCCGACTATGTGTTGAACTTTTCCAGCCCCTCCGAGGAGGCGCTGGAAACCGCCCGCTACTGCCTGATGGATACGCTGGGCTGCGGACTTCTGGCGCTGCGCTTTCCTGAATGCACCAAACACCTGGGGCCGATGGTGGTGGGTACCACGGTGCCCTTTGGCTCGCGCGTACCAGGCACGTCGTTTTGCCTGGACCCCGCCAAGGCGGCGTTTGATATCGGTGCGACGATCCGCTGGCTGGACTATAACGACACCTGGCTTGCCGCCGAGTGGGGACATCCGTCCGATAACCTCGGGGCAATTCTGGCCGTGGCTGATCACCTGTCGCAACAGCGCGTCGCCCGTGGCGAATCACCGCTGATGATGGGCGATGTACTGCACGCGATGATCATGGCCCATGAGATTCAGGGCGTGCTGGCGCTGGATAACAGCTTCAACCGCGTGGGGCTCGATCACGTGGTGTTGGTCAAGGTGGCCTCGACCGCGGTATCGGCGTGGCTGATGGGCGCCAGCCGCGATCAGCTGCTGTCCGCGCTTTCCCACGCCTTTGTTGACGGCCAGAGCCTGCGCACCTATCGCCACGCGCCCAACGCCGGCTCGCGCAAGAGCTGGGCGGCGGGGGACGCCTGCGCTAGAGCCGTGCGCCTGGCGGATATGGCCATGCGCGGTGAAATGGGCATTCCCGGCGCGCTCAGCGCGCCGCAGTGGGGCTTTTACGACGTGCTGTTCAGCCACACTAATCAGGATTTGGCGACCAGGCCGGAAGGCGAGCGCCGGCTGCGCTTTCAGCGCGAACTGGGCTGTTACGTGATGGAAAACGTGCTGTTCAAGATTGCCTTCCCGGCGGAGTTTCACGCCCAGACCGCCTGCGAAGCGGCCATGACGCTGCACCCGCAGGTGGCCGGCCGGCTGGATGAAATCGAACGCATCGAGCTTACCACCCATGAATCGGCCATCCGCATTATTGCCAAGACCGGGCCGCTGGCCAATCCAGCCGATCGTGACCATTGCCTGCAGTATATGGTGGCCGTGCCGCTGATTTTCGGCGCGCTGACCGCCGAGCATTACGAAGACGCCTTCCACGCCGCACACCCGCAGATCGACCGGCTACGCGATAAAATGCACGTCGTTGAAGAGCGCCGTTATACCGAGGATTATCTCGACCCCGACAAGCGTTCGATCGCCAACGCCGTACAGGTGTTTTTCACCGACGGCAGCCATACTGACAAGGTGGCAGTGGAGTACCCCATCGGCCATCGCCGCCGGCGTGCTGAAGGCATGCCTCAGCTGGTCGAGAAGTTTACCCACCACCTGGCCACGCGCTTTGCGCCCCAGCAGGCAAAAGCCATTCTTGCCCAATGCGAAAGCACCGGCGTGCTGGAGCGCATGCCGGTGCAGCGGTTCATGGATGAGTGGCTGGTATAAGCGGGCGCGTTTAAAAGTCGATTTCGTCGCGTATACGTTCGACCGTGGCTTCGCCAATACCGCTGATGCGGGTCAGATCGTTGGCGTTTTCAAATTCGCCGTTGGCATCGCGTTCCTTGATCAATGCTTCGGCGCGGCTGGGCCCAATGCCCGGCAGCTCCTGGAGCAGCTCGGCATCGGCGGTATTGACGTTGATGGGAGCCACCTGCTGTGCCATGGCGCCGCCTGAAAGGCCAAGGCTCAGGCTGATTAGCAGGGCGGCGGCAAATCCTTTGAATGTCATAGTGTCCTCCATGGACGTCGTGCGGGGTCCGGGTTACGGGGTTGCCCTTTCAACATAGTGTCTGGAGAACAGGGGAAAGCAGGTTAAATGAGACAACTGATGTAAGACATTGCCGCCTTTTTTGACGGGATGGGACTTACAGCGCTCACGGGGTAGCCTGGACTGATATACTTTGCGTCTGATCGAATAACCCCTGGGAGCCAACACGTGACCACGCAATCTCCGCTGATTATTGCCCTGGATTATCCGTCGCTGGATGCCGCACTGTGCATGGCTGATCAGCTCGACCCCGCGCGTTGCCGGCTGAAAGTCGGTAAAGAACTGTTTACCCGGAGCGGCCCGGCAGTGCTGGAAGCGCTTCACGGACGCGGCTTTGAGGTATTTCTCGACCTGAAATTCCATGATATTCCCAATACCGTGGCGAGTGCCGTGCAGGCAGCGGCGGAGCAAGGCGTGTGGATGGTCAACGTGCACGCTGGCGGCGGACGAAAAATGATGGAAACGGCTACCGAACGCCTGCAGACCAATAAGCTGGCAACGCATCTGATTGCGGTGACGGTGCTGACCAGTTTCGAGGCCGGAGACCTGGCTGAAGTCGGCGTTGAGGTGCCGCTCGCCGAACAGGTCAAGCGGCTCGCCATGCTGGCAAAAGATAGCGGGATGAGTGGCGTGGTGTGCTCAGCGCAGGAAGCCGAGGCGTTAACGGCTAGCTGCGGCACAGATTTCCTGAAGGTGACGCCGGGCATTCGCCCGAGCTTTGCGGCGGCCAACGATCAGCAACGCATCATGGCCCCGAAAGCCGCCATGCAGGCAGGCAGCACGCATTTGGTAGTAGGGCGGCCAGTGACTCAGGCGGATAATCCCATGGCAGCGCTGGAAGCGATTGAAACCGAGCTGACCAGCGGCGCCCTGGAGGCTACTCCCCCTCGACCCCGGTAATCGGTTTGACGCTGCCCCAGTGGCGACAGCTGGGGCATTGCCAGGTGAGGGTGTCACCGCTCAGGCCGCAGCGCTGGCAGCGGTAGCGGGGGCGGTTTTCCAGCAGGGCGCGGGTATGGTGCTTGAGCAGGAAAAGCCGTGTATCCGGCGCTTCGCGCCCGCGCAAACGCTGGCTTTCAATGTATAAGTCAATCAAATAATCCAGACCGCCGAGGCTGGGTGATACGCTCAGGCGTTCGCCGGTCAGTTCGATGGCGGTGTCCACGCCGCCACGCTGATGCGTCAGTTCACCCAGGCTCACGATAATGCTGGTGTACGGCGCGCTTTCCAGCAGGGAAAGCAGGTGGCGTTCGAACCCTGCTTCGTCGTCCGCGCGCCAGTAAGCATGCCGTAGTGCCGGCAGCATGGTGGGAATGTGGGCTTTTTCCTGCTCGGGAATCTGGCTCAGCCGTGTAATGGCATCCGGATAGCGGCCGTTATCCAGCGCCAGCTCGGCCAGCAACAGGTTGGCGCGCACGCATTGGGGGTCAAGCTGCAGCGCTTTTTTCAGGCGGCGTTTGGCCAGCGTGCGGCTGGCCTGAACAATATCCTGTTCGGCCAGCTCGCATTGCCAGTGAGCGGCAGGGCGCTGCATGTCCGGCTGTTGTGTCAGCAGCGGCTGCATGACGTCAAGCGCGCCTTGCCAGTCCTTTTCGCGCTCGAATAAATCCACCAGTAGACTGGTGGCGGTTAGGCGATGACCGTCGTGCTGGCTGTGTTCGTCCACCTGGCGTAACAGCCGCTGAGCCCGGTCGTGAACGCCCAGCGCCATGAAATCGCGAGCGAGCTCAAGCTGTACCTGCTCGTTTTGTTGGACCGTCAGGGTGGGGCGGGCCAGCAGGTTCTGGTGAATCTTGACGGCTTTATCGGCTTCGCCGCGGGTGCGAAACAGTTTGCCCAGTGCGATGTGGGTGTCCACGGTGTCGCTGTTGACGTCAAGCGCACGTATGAAGGTATTGATGGCTTCGTCGGGCTGTTCGTTTAGCAGGTAGTTAAGCCCGACAAAATAGTCCCGGGACAGCGTCGGCGAGGCTGCCGGCGGCGCTGGAGGATCACGGCGCAATGCCTGGCGATACCCCAGCCCGAAACCTATGGCGATGGCGGCCACCAACACGCCTAGCAGCAAGGCATCGAGCATTCAGGCGAGTTCCTTGAACTCCCGGGTGCGCAGGCTATCCAGCTCCTTGCGCTGTTGCCTGTTGCTGCGCCTGGCGCTGGCAAGCTGGGCCTTGAGGCGTACGTACACTCCCAGCATGGCGAGCATACCGATAATCACGCCGCAGGTGAGCGTTGCCAGCAGCCATACCGAGAGTGATACGGGCGGCAGCTCCAGCCAGATGAGATTGAGCGCAATGGTTTGTTGATTGTTGACGGCAAACAGGATGCCGATCAGCAAAACCACCAGCAGAATGGCGGCAAGTAATAGCCCTTTGATCCAACGCATGTAAGTTTCCTGATTGATAGCGTATCAAGCGCTCTATTGTGTATGACTCCCCGCCCGACGTCATCCCGCAGAAGGTCGCAGGAAAGGTAGAAATCGGATGCCCTAGTAACCCTGGGTGCGGCTTTCGTCAACCTGCTCGCGCAACTCTTTACCGGGTTTGAAATGCGGCACGTACTTGCCGTCCAGCTCTACAGGATCACCGGTTTTGGGATTGCGCCCGGTGCGGGGCTCGCGATAATGCAGCGAAAAACTCCCAAAACCGCGTATTTCCACGCGGTTGCCGCTGGCCAGAGTGTCGCTGATGTCGTCGAGAATCAGGCGTACGGCCGTTTCCACCTCCTTGACGGACAGCTCTGGTTTGCGCATTGCAATTTGTTCGATCAGCTCTGATTTGGTCATCGTTTGGCTCCATGCGAACGGTAAAGTGGAACGCCGGTATCAAGCGCGGGGCAAGCGTAGCTGGTGGCTGCTGCGCCCGAGAAGCATGGCGCTCAGCATACTGCGCCGGTGTTGAGAAAACAATTTAGATAAAACAAGGCCCTAGGTCAGCATTGGGCACTGTTACAGCATAGGCCAGAGATGGCGCTGGCGCGACTTGATGACTGCGCTATACTGGCGATCTCCTTCACCAATGCAAATGAGGCCGACGTTGAGCGACGACACTTCCCCTGACGCCATTGAGCGTAAACGGCTTTACTGGCATTCCCGCCGCGGCATGTGGGAGCTGGATCTGCTGCTGATTCCGTTTCTGGAGCAGCGTTACGATAACCTTGGCGCCGAGGATCGGGCTGTCTTCCGGCAGCTGATCACCGAAGAAGATCAGGATCTTTTTGCCTGGCTGATGCGCCGTGAGTGGCCTGAAGATGATGCCCGCCGCCGTCTTGTCAAGATGATTGTCAGCCATGCAGAAAACGCTGATCGCGATACCTATCGCGCCCTCTGACTGGCAGTGGGCCAGTCACGGGCTGCTGTGTGGGGCAGGTGTGCTTATCGTGGGGGTGTGCCTGGGCGCGGTAGCGGCGGGGCTGGGATGTCTGGCAGGTAGCATCTGGCTCTGGCGTGAGCGCGGTCATGGGTCCCGCGGTACGCTTGAAATCAGCGTGATGCAGACCGGTATACAGGGACGCTTTCGTTCAGCGTGCCGCCCGGCCTCCCACGCAGGGGCAGCCGTGACAGGGTCGGAAAGCTGGGTGCCGCTGCAGTGTGACTATCTGGGACCGTGGCTAACGGGGTTGCGGCTGAATGGCCGGCGTTTCTGGCTGTGGCCGGATAGCGCGCCTGTTGAGGCGCGCCGCTGCGTGCGTCGTTTATTCCATCATCCCGGCCGGGGCGCTTAATCGGCGGGTAAATCTGTCAGGCATAGCCTGGACGGTAGCGTGGTTGCGGCCTGTTCGGGCCAGTCGGTGCTGAAGTGAAGCCCGCGTGATTCGTGACGCTGCCCGGCGGCCTTGACCGTCAGCTGTGCCAGGCGCAGCGCATGCCAAAGCCGCCGGATGTCCGGGTGATCAAGGCCGGGATTTAACCGGGGTAGTGCCGCATGTATGTCGTTGAGCGCGGCGGCTGCCCGGTTGAGCCCTGCCTGGTTACGCACGATTGACACGTCACGGCTCATGGCGGCGCGCATGGCATGACGCAGCCGCGTTAGCTCGCGCAGATCAATCGGCGCGTCGGGGTCAAGCGGCGGCGCTATGGCGGAATGCGACGTGATAGGTATCGCCGGCATGTTCAGAATGCGTCGGGCGCAGCTGCGGGAAAACACCAAACATTCCAGCAGGGAGTTGCTGGCCATGCGGTTGGCGCCGTGAAGCCCGGTATACGCGCTTTCCCCCACGGCATAAAGACCGGCAACGCCGGTAGCGCCGTCGAGGCCGGTGGCTACACCGCCGCAGCTGTAATGGGCAGCGGGAACCACAGGAATCGGCTGGTGGATAATGTCCATGCCGCGTGTGGCGCAGTGATCCACAATCGTCGGGAAATGATGGCGGATGGCTTCGGCACCGAGATGGCGAATATCCAGCCAGACGTGGCCGCTGGTGCCGTGCTTGATCTCGGCATCGATGGCGCGGGCCACCACGTCCCGGGGAGCCAGCTCGGCCCGCTCATCAAGTGCCGGCATAAAGCGTTCGCCGGCGTCGTTGAGCAGGTGCCCGCCTTCGCCGCGCACTGCTTCGCTGATCAGAAAGGCCGGGCCGTCAGGATCATACAGGCAGGTCGGATGAAACTGCTGAAACTCCAGATTGGCAAGCGTGGCGCCGAGCGTAGCGGCCATCATCATGCCCTCGCCGCTGGCGGGTGCCGGCGTGGTGGTGTGTGCATAAAGCCCGCTGGCGCCGCCGGTAGCGAGCACGGTATGCCCCGCAACAAGGTGATGAATGTTGCCTGCATCGTCAACGCCGTACGCCCCCTGGCAGCTGCCATCGTGAGCGCCCGCCAGGTCGGTGACGGTTAAACTGGTCAGCGTTTGAATACGGGGGTGGTCGGCTACGTGCCGGCCAAGCGCTTCTATCACGGCGCGGCCGGTAGCATCGTCGGCGTGGATGATGCGCCGGGCGCTGTGGCCTCCCTCGCGGGTAAGGTGGTAGGGATAAGGCGCGTTGGGCGCGGTATCCGGCGTGAAGGCAACGCCGCAGGCCAGCAGCCACTCGATGGCCGCGGGGCCGTTATCCACGGTGAAGCGCACGGCGGCTTCATCGCACAGGCCGTCGCCGGCAATCAGGGTATCCTGCACGTGGGTGTCAACGTCATCATCGGGTGCGAGTACGGCGGCAATGCCGCCCTGAGCCCAGCGACTGGCACCGCTGCGGTCGTCACCGGCCGGGCGCACCAGCGTCACGTGACGCTGTTCAGCCAGGTTCAGTGCCAGCGTCAAGCCGGCAACGCCGCCGCCAATAATCAGGACGTCGGTGTGTGTTGTGTTGTGCTGCGTCGTATTGAGGTGAGCCGTGTTCATGGGCCGCTCCTTTCCCGCCGATAATAACCATGGCCGTCACACGCTGCACCGGGGTACAGAAAAGCCAAAAGGCGGTTACTATAGCGCAAAAAGCACGATTATCGCGATAAACGATTAAGCGCAACAACGAAGGCAGACGATACTGAGCCAACGTCGTATCGAGCCGGTCACGTACAGAATCAGAAAAAATGCTTTTGAATGGTGCCCGGAGCCGGACTTGAACCGGCACGCCATAAGGCAAGCGATTTTAAGTCGCTAGTGTCTACCAATTCCACCATCCGGGCGAGAAATACAAATACGGGAAGGGGAGTACAAAAGAAATGGAGGCTGGAGTCGGAATCGAACCGGCGTTAACGGAGTTGCAGTCCGCTGCATCACCACTCTGCCATCCAGCCTCAAGTCGTTGGAGCGGGAAAGGAGATTCGAACTCCCGACCCTCGCCTTGGCAAGGCGATGCTCTACCGCTGAGCTATTCCCGCTCGACTCGAGGGCGAATTATACGCACTGCCCGCCAGTTGTCAACTGTATTGGCGCCCACTGTTTGCGTAGCGCCAACCGGTGCCTTACATGGAACGACTGAGGTGCGGCCAGGCCGCCTTGAGGTACTGCATCATGGACCAGAGCGTCAGTACGGCAGCACTGTAAAGCGTGACGATGCCGACAACGGCAATCCAGTGCCCGGGCGGATAGGCGAGCAGCACGAGAATGGCGACCATTTGCAGCGTGGTTTTCAGTTTGCCGATCCAGGATACGGCCACCGCGCCGCGTTTGCCCATTTCTGCCATCCATTCGCGCAGTGCCGAAATCACGATTTCACGCCCGATGATGACCAGCGCCGGCAACGTCAACAGCCAGGTGTCGAAGCGCTCGATCAGAAGTGCCAAAGCCACGGCTACCATGAGCTTATCGGCGACCGGGTCAAGAAATGCCCCAAACGGGGTGGACTGATTCCAGCGTCGGGCGAGGTAGCCGTCCAGCCAGTCAGTCACGGCGGCAAGCGCAAAAAAGGCGGCGGCAACGGGCATGCTCCACTCGAACGGCAGATAAAAAAGCACCACCAGCAGCGGTATGAACACGATTCTAGCGAGCGTCAGGATATTGGGTATATTCATCGCGAAGTGCGATCCTTGCCGGAAAACGAGAGAGAAAAACGTCGGAAAGTCGTTCAATGCCTGCTCATTCTATCCCTCTTGCGAGGTCGCATCCATGACCCTGTGGCGTTTATCCGTGTAGTGCCTGATAAATAATGTCGGCCAGTGCTTCGTTAATGCCCGGTACCCGGGCAAGTTCGCTGCGTCCGGCCTTTTGCACGCCTTGCAGTCCGCCGAAAAAGCGTAGTAGCTCGCGGCGACGTTTGGGGCCGATACCGGGAATTTCCTGCAGCGTTGAGGTTCGGCGTGCCTTGTCCCGGGCCGCGCGATGGCCGGCAATGGCAAAGCGGTGTGACTCATCGCGAATGTGCTGTACCAGATGCAGCGCCGGTGAGGTGGCTTCAAGTGCCAGCGGATGCTCGGGCGTATCCAGAAACAGCGTTTCCAGCCCTGCCTTGCGGGTCGTGCCCTTGGCCACGCCCAGCAGCGTGATGGTGCGCAGGTCGAGTGTTTCCAGCACGTCCCGCGCCATGTTGAGTTGGCCTTTACCGCCGTCAACAATCAATACGTCAGGTGCCTTGCCCGTATCCGCCGTGACGCGCTTCAGGCGCCGTGTGAGGGCCTGTTGCATGGCGGCGTAATCATCGCCGGCGGCAACGCCTGTGATATTGAAGCGGCGGTAATCGCTTTTGCGCGGGCCGTCGGGATCGAATACCACGCAAGAGGCGACGGTGGCTTCACCGTGACTGTGACTGATGTCAAAGCACTCAAGGCGTTGGGGGATGTGCTCAAGCCCCAGTGCTTGTTGCAACGCGGTAAAGCGTTCGCTCATTTGCTGGTGGCTGGCAAGCGTAGAAGCAAGGTGCTGCTCGGCGTTGGTAATCGCCAGATCCTGCCACTGGGCACGGTGGCCACGCACCTGATGGGTGAGGCGAATGCGCCTGCCGGCCTGTTGCGAAAGCGCGCTTTGCAGCAGCGTCTCGTCGGCAAGCGCATGAGAGGTAATGACTTCAGCGGGTATTTCGTGGGGTTGGGCGAAATAATATTGCCCCACAACATTGGCCAGCAGCGCTTCGGCCGCCAGGTCCAGGTCGTTGGGCGGCGTGTGGTGGCGTGCGCCGAGCAGGCGCCCGTCACGTACGCTGAGGATGGCGACGCTGAGCCCGCCGGGGCGCTGGGCCAGCGCAAAAATGTCGGCATCGCCGCCCCGGGTATCCACAAACTGACGCTGTTGTAGCGTTCTTAACTGCTGGATCTGGTCGCGAAAACGCGCGGCTTCCTCGAAGTCCAGCGCCTGGCTTGCCTGTTCCATGGCGTCAGTCAGGGCGCGGGTTACATTCTCGCTTTTGCCTTCCAGGCACATGACCGCGTGTTCAACGTCGCGGCGATAGTCGGCCTCGCTGATATAGTCGACGCAGGGTGCGCTGCAGCGCTCGATCTGATATTGCAGGCAGGGGCGCGAACGATGAGCGAAAACGCTGTCTTCGCAGCTGCGAATGCGAAATATTTTCTGCATCAGCGCCAGGCTTTCGCGTACCGCCCCGCTACTGGGGTAGGGGCCGAGATAGCGGCCATCGCTTTTGCGCTGGCGTGCGCGTTTGTATTCCAGCGCGGGAAACGGGTGACGGTCGGTGACGAAGATGAACGGATAGGATTTATCGTCGCGCAGGAGAATATTGTAGGGCGGATGCAGCGACTTGATCAGTGTTTGCTCAAGAAGCAACGCTTCGATCTCGCTGCGCGTGACGGTAATGTTGATATCGGCTATACGCCCGACCATGGCCTGGGTCTTGGCGTTCAGGTGACCACGAAAGTAACTGGCCAGGCGGGCATGCAGCCGTTTGGCCTTGCCCACGTAAAGCGTGTTGCCCTGGGCATCGAGCATGCGATACACGCCCGGTGATGCGCCAACGGTGCTCAGAAATTGTTTGGGATCAAAGGTCATGGCGGCGTGATCCGACAGCTGCATGGAAGATTGAGTGCAGTCTATCAGACTCGGCGTTTTTACCGTCCAGCGGTCATCTGCTCACTGTTTCAAATCCATCGACCAGGCCGTGATGCAGGGCCAAGTGTGTCAATTCGACGTCGGTATTTATCTTGAGTTTGTCGAATAACCGGTAGCGGTAGGTATTCACGGTTTTGGCACTGAGGTGAAGTCGGTCGGATATTTCCTGCACACGCTGGCAGTTGACGATCATCAGGGCGATTTGCAGCTCGCGTCGTGAAAGCTGATCAAACAGGCCCGTCTGCCCCGAGAGGTTGGTGAGTGCCAAACGCTGGGCGATGCTTTTGCTCACATAGCGCCGGCCGTGGAAAACGTGGCGAATGGCCTCGATCATTTCCTGATGGTCAGCGCCTTTGCTTAAAAAGCCGGCAGCGCCGGCCTTCAGAATATGCCGGGCAAGGCTGTCTTCGATATGGGCCGTCAACACCAGCACCTTGATGTCGGCCATGCCGCGATGAATGCGCCGCGTGGCTTCCAGTCCGCCAATGCCTGGCATGCAGATGTCCATGAGGACAATGTCGGGGCGCGTTTTCCGGCACTGGGCTACAGCGCTTTCGCCATCGTCGGCTTCTCCGGCAATGGCAATGTCACATTCCTGACTGAGCAAGTGCGCGATACTGGTTCTCACCAGGTGGTGGTCATCGGCAATGAGTACGTTGATCAAAAGACGGCTCCCGGATGGCTGGGGCAGGAATGGCGTTAACCGGATCGATTACAATATTGCTTTAAATGAATATGACAAAATTGTGCCATAAGCCCGGAGCCAGACATATCAGGTTGCCGCCTGTTTTCGCCATGACTTGACTTGGCTCAATTTTCCCCCTATGATTCGTCCCGCTGCCGAACAAAGCGCAGCATATGGGGCCTTAGCTCAGCTGGGAGAGCGCAACACTGGCAGTGTTGAGGTCAGCGGTTCGATCCCGCTAGGCTCCACCAGATACTATCAGCCGCCCGATGACATTTTTGTTATCGGGCGGTTTTTTATTGGCTATCTGCCGCTGGCGGGCCGGCGGCAGATGCCTGTAACGCCTGGGTAGATAAGTCGGGTTAGCTGACCTTGCCCAGCAGCAGAAACTCAATGAGGGCTTTCTGAGCGTGCAGGCGGTTGCCGGCTTCCTGCCAGACCACGGCGCGAGGATCGTCCAGCAGCGTGGTGCTGATTTCCTCGCCGCGGTGGGCTGGCAGGCAGTGCAGGAACAGCGCGTCTTCCCTGGCGCGATCGAGCAGCGCTTCGGTAACCTGAAAACCGGCAAAATCGGCTTCGCGTTTGGCCTGTTCTTCTTCCTGACCCATGGAAGCCCATACGTCGGTGGTGACCAGGTCGGCATCCGCCACGGCCTGCTGAGGATCGTGCAGAATGCTGACCTGATCTCCCGCGGCGGCAACGATATCGGCGCGCGGTTCGTAGCCCGGTGGGCAACACACGCGCAGGTGAAAGCCGAACTGGCGGGCGGCGTTGATCCACGAGTGGCACATGTTGTTGCCATCGCCGATCCATACCGCGGTGCGCCCCTGCACCCGGCCGCGCAACTCGGTCCAGGTCATGACATCGGCGAGTAGCTGGCAGGGGTGGTAGTCGTCGGTAAGCGCGTTGATGACCGGCACCCGACTTGCCGCAGCGTATTCTTCCAGTCCTGCGTGAGAGAACGTGCGGATCATCACCGCATCGACCATTTCCGCCAGAATCCGGGCCGTGTCACCGATGGGTTCGCCGCGGCCCAGCTGGGTGTCCCGGGGTGACAGGAACAGCGCGTGCCCGCCAAAGTGCGCTATGGCCGTTTCAAATGACACCCGGGTGCGCGTCGAGGATTTTTCGAAAATCATCGCCAGCGTGCGGTTGGGTAGCGGCGTATAGTTCGGCCCCTGGGTTTTCAGGTTGCTCTTGATGGTGATGGCGCGCTGAATCAGGTAGTGCAGCTCGTCCGGCGTCAAGTCCAGCAAGGTCAGAAAATGGCGTGTCGCCATGGCGGCTCTCCGTCTAAAACGACCATCCTAGCGAGGCGACAGGGGATGCGCAACGCAAGCGGCATGCGTAGAATGACACCGACGCACAAGGCCGAGTAGCATGGTCAGGTATTATTGAGGCATATTCCAATTTGTTGATGTCAGTAGTGGGGCCCGGACCTCTCACTGGCAAGCGTAAGGAGGCTTTATGAGCACGACTGTGGAAAACATTCAGCAGCAAATCAGCGAAAACCAGATTCTGATTTACATGAAAGGCACCCCGCAGCTGCCTCAGTGCGGCTTTTCGGCGCAAACCGTGCAGGCGCTGATGAGCTGCGGTGAGCGTTTCGCGTTTGTTAACGTGCTGGATAACCCGGACATTCGCGCCGAGCTGCCCAAAGTGGCCAACTGGCCGACTTTCCCGCAGCTGTGGGTAGAAGGCGAGCTGGTCGGTGGCTGCGACATCGTCATGGAAATGCATCAGAGCGGCGAACTGGAAAAACTGGTCAAGGCCGCCGGCGAGCGTGCCAACGCGTCTGAAGAAGGCGGCAGCGCTTAAGCCGCCCGGTTTATTTCGGGGAGCGGTTGGCTAACATGCTGTTGGCTGACATGGCGTCAGTCGCTAGAATGGCGCCACTCCCTGTTTTTTGCCCGCCAAAGGATATTCTGCCCCATGAGCTATCAGGTTCTGGCCCGTAAATGGCGGCCACGCACATTTCACGAACTCGTGGGGCAAACGCACGTGCAGCGGGCTCTGGTCAATGCGCTTGATCAGGGGCGCTTGCACCATGCCTACCTATTTACCGGCACCCGTGGCGTGGGCAAGACCACGCTGGCGCGGATTCTGGCCAAATGCCTCAACTGCACGGCCGGCGGTGAGGGCGATGAAGGCATTACCTCAACGCCCTGCGGGCAATGCGACAGCTGCCGAGCCATTGATGAAGGCCGCTTTGTTGACCTGATCGAAGTCGACGCCGCCTCGCGCACCAAGGTCGAAGACACCCGGGAGCTTTTGGACAACGTCCAGTACGCGCCCACTCAGGGGCGCTACAAGGTGTACCTGATTGATGAGGTGCACATGCTCTCGACCAGCAGTTTCAACGCATTGTTGAAAACGCTGGAAGAACCGCCGCCCCACGTCAAGTTCCTGCTGGCGACCACCGATCCGCACAAGCTGCCGCCCACGGTACTCTCGCGCTGCCTGCAATTTACCCTCAAGCATATGCCACCAGAGCGTGTGGTCGAACATCTGACTCACGTGCTGGGCGAAGAGGGCGTTGCGTTTGAAGAAAGCGCGCTGTGGCTGCTGGGCAAGGCGGCAGAAGGCTCCATGCGCGATGCCATGAGCCTGACCGATCAGGCCATCGCCTTTGGTCAGGGATCCATACGCCACGCTGACGTCGCAGCCATGCTGGGGACGCTGGATCATCGCCATGTACTGGCGCTGGTCGAGGCACTGGCTGACGTGGATGTGGCGCGTCTGCTGGGTGAGGTGGCGCAGCTGGCCGAGCAGGGGCCGGATTTTGCCGCAGTGCTGGACGACGTCACCGCAATTTTGCATCGCCTGGCGGTAGCGCAGATGGTGCCCGATGCGGTGGATAACAGTCACGGCGACCGTGACACCGTGCTGGCGCTTGCCGCGCGCTTTACCGCGGAAGACGTGCAGCTTTACTACCAGATCGGCATTCAGGGTCGCGGCGACATGGCCCACGCGCCGGATTTGCGCAGCGCGCTGGAAATGACCCTGATGCGAATGCTGGCGTTTCGCCCCCAGGGCGTGCCGCGTCCACCGGCTACGCCGCTGCCGTTGCAACCGGAACGTCCGCCCGCTGACCCGGCACCATCTGTGCCTCGGGCCGAGCCTGCCCATGCCCCGTCGAGCGAGCCCGCGCCACCTGAGGCGCACGTATCGCCCGTTGCGCCTGAGCCGCCCAAGGCCTCGTCACCCCCCGGCGAGCCTGCGCTACCTGCCGAGCCGCCGCCGTGGGCAACCGATGCGCCGGCGCCGAGCGTTGCTATGTCTGAACCAGAGCCGGAACCAGAGCCGGAACCAGAATCGGTTCCTCCGCCTGCTGTCGATGCGTTAACGCACAGTGCACCTGCACCTGCACCTGCACCTGCACCTGCGCCGCAGGCCGCAGCCACGCCGCCCGGGCGGTTTGACCATGCCGGCTGGCTTGAGGGCTTTGACGCGCTGGGGTTGGGTGGCCTGACACGTAACCTGGCCGCGCACTGCCAGCTGAAAAGCGATGACGGACAAACCCTGGTACTGTGCCTTGACCCCGGCCAGGCGGCGATGAAGGCCGAAGTACATGAAACACGAATCGCTCGGGCGCTGGAGGCAAACGGCGTTGAACGTCGCGTGACGATGAGCGCAGAAGCGCTTGATCCCGCACTTGAAACACCGCAGGCGCGCGATGCCCGGATAGGGCAGGAACGTCAGGAAAAAGCGCTTGATACGCTTAATCGGGATCCCCATATACAAGAGCTCAAGCAGGCATTTGGCGCCACGTTCATGGATAACGGCGTGATGCCCGTCAAGCATGCGGACTGACATGATTTTTCATTGAATCGGGAGATATCGCCATGATGAAAGGCGGAATGGGCAACATGATGAAACAGGCCCAGGAAATGCAGGAAAAAATGCAGCGGGCCCAGGAAGAAGTCGCCAAGGCGGAAGTGCAGGGCGAAGCCGGCGCGGGCATGGTCAAGATCATCATGAACGGTCGTCACGACGTCCGCAAAGTGGATATTGACCCGAGTGTCATGGAAGAAGACAAGGAGCTGCTGGAAGATCTGCTCGCGGCAGCCGTCAACGATGCCGTGCGCAAGATTGAAGCAAGTTCCAAAGAACTGATGGAAGGCGCCACTGCCGGGCTGGATCTGCCGCCCGGCTTTAAAATGCCGTTCTGATTGGATGCGCTTTTCACCGCTTGTTGAACAGCTGATGGACGCCTTTCGGGTGTTGCCGGGGGTGGGGCCAAAAACGGCACAGCGTATGGCCATGCACGTGCTGGAACGTGAGCGTGAAGGTGGCCAACGCCTGTCGGCCACGCTTGCCGAGGCCATTGAGGCCGTGGGCTACTGTCAGCGCTGCCGCACGCTCACTGAAGAGCCGCTGTGCGCGTTGTGCGAAAGCCCACGGCGTGATGACACGCTGCTGTGTGTGGTCGAATCACCTGCTGACCAGCTTGCCATTGAAGAAGCCGGCGGCTTTCGCGGGCGCTATTTTGTGCTGCATGGTCACCTTTCGCCCATTGACGGCATTGGCCCTGATGCCATCGGTCTTGAGCCGCTGGAAAACCTGGTGGCCCGGGGGCATGTGCAGGAAATCGTGCTGGCCACCAACCCCACGGTAGAAGGTGAGGCGACCGCGCACTATATTGCCACCCAGCTGGCCGCCTACGGCGTGACGTTTTCGCGTCTGGCCTACGGCGTACCCATGGGCGGCGAACTTGAGTATGTCGATGGCGGCACGCTCAGTCGCGCCTTCAACGGCCGTCTGCCTTTTGCCAGCGAATAAACGCGGCCGCGCACGCTTTGTGCGCGCTCTTTAGGGAAACCCTGCTTTTGTCCTTGATTGACTCCCCTTCGTACCAGTGGATCGCCACGCCACAAGCGCTGGACGACGCTTGCGCCCGTATGGCAGATGCTGATGTTATCGCGCTGGATACCGAGTTTTTTCGTGAAAAGACCTTTTACCCTGTCCCCGCGCTGATTCAGTTTGCCGGCAATGGCGTGACCTATCTGGTGGATCCGCTGGCGGTTGACTGCACGCCGGCCTGCCAGGCGCTGCTGCAGAATGACGCGCTGAAGCTGATTCATGCCTGCAGCGAAGACCTTGAAGTGTTGCAGTGCTGGGCCGGCGTGTTGCCCACACCGCTGATGGATACCCAGGTAGCGCAGGGCTTTCTGAGTGAAACGCCCGGCATGGGCTATCAAAAGCTGGTGGCTTACTGGCTGGATGAAACCCTGCCCAAGGAAGAAACCCGTTCTGACTGGCTCAAACGTCCGCTCAGCTCGCCACAGTGCGACTATGCTGCGCTTGACGTGATTTGCCTGCTTGAGATCTGGAAGCACCAGGCAGCGGCGCTTGAGCAAAACGGCCGCATGGGCTGGGCGCTGGCCCAGTGCCAGGCGCTGATCGATCAGGCGGGACGCAGTGCCGAGCAGGACGCCCAGTGGTTTACCCGCCAACGCCAGTTATGGCGGCTTGCCCCGCGCCAGATCGAAGCCTACCGGCTGATGACGACTTGGCGCGAAGGAGAAACCCGCCAGCGTAACCTGCCGCGTAACTGGTTGGTCAGCGATAAAGTGCTGTTTGCCGTCGCCGATGCCATGCCCAAAAATCGCTTTGAGCTGGCAGCAGTGGAGGACATCAAGCCGTCGTTGATCAAAAAGGAAGGCGATACGCTGCTAAAGATGGTGAAAGCCGCACGGGAATGCGAGGCTGAAGCGCTGCCCCGCGCCTGGCCGGATCCGGCTCGTCCGCCGTTCAAGCCGCTGTTCAAGACGTTGAAGAAAGCCGTCAGCGAGCGCGCCGAAGCGTTGGGTATGGCGCCCGAAATGCTCTTGCGCCGGCGCGATATTGAAGCCATCGCCATGCAGGTGCTGGCCGGTGAAACGCCGGTATTGCCGGACGGTTGGCGCGGCGAATGCCTGAACGAAGCGTTGACCCAGGCGCTCAAGGAGACGACATGACTGCTGCGCTATCGGCTACATCCGGCCGTGTGATTTGTGAGGTGTTCAAAAGCTCACGCAAGGACGAAATGTACCTCTACGTGGACAAGCGCCAGGGGCTTGAAGAAGTGCCTGAAGCACTGCTTGAGCACTTCGGCAAGCCGGTGCCGGTGTTTACCCTGCTGCTGACCGCAGAAAAGTCGCTGGCCCGGGCCAATGCCGCGGATGTACTCGCCGCCATTGCCGAGCAGGGATTCTACTTTCAGATGCCGCCGGCGAAAGATGACTATTTGCTCGATCTCTACCGGACGCCGACTGAAGCGCGGTATTAATCAACCTGCGCTATAACTGTGAGTAGCTCTGATAAGTAGTTATCCCGACAACCCGAGCCGGAGGCGGCCATGACCACACAACTTCGCGAACGCTTCTGGGAACGCTTTGCCCTGGAGGAGCTTAACGATGCCGAATGGGAAGCCCTGTGCGACGGTTGCGGGCAGTGCTGCCTGATGAAACTGCACGATGAAGACACCGAAGAGGTCGCGGTGCTCAACGTGGCCTGCCGGCTTTTGGATACCCAAAGCTGCCAGTGCAGCGACTACCCCAACCGCTTTGACAGCGTGCCCGACTGCACCCAGCTCACGCCCGAGCTGGTCAGGGAATTTACCTGGCTGCCGCATACCTGCGGCTATCGGCGCGTGGCCGAAGGCCGCAAGCTTGCCGGCTGGCACCCGCTACTCAGCAACGACGCCGAACGCGTTCATCGCAAGGGCGTAAGCGTGCGCGGCTTCGCCGTGTCCCGGGATGACGTGCCCGAAGACCGCCTCGAAGAACATATTATTGCCGTGCTGCCGATGTAGCCGGAGCGTCGTTTAGCCCCAACGCCCAAAGGATAAACGCATCCTGTCGGGCGGCGTCGCGCCAGGCCTTGAACCGGCCCGAGGCGCCGCCGTGGCCGCTTTGCATATCGGTATACAGAAGCACCGGTGAGTCGTTCTGCTGATGCTGGCTGATTTTGGCATAGAGCTTGGCCGGCTCCCAGTAAGCCACCCGGGTGTCAAACCAGCTGCCTTCGATCCACAGCGCGGGGTAGGCCTGCTGCGTGACGTTATCCATCGGCGAATAGTCGCCGATGCGCGTGGCCACTTCGGCATCGTCGGGGTTGCCCCATTCGCTGTATTCGGCAGTGGTCAGCGGCAGTTCGGGATTTTGCATGGTGCGCAGCACGTCGACAAAGGGCACGTCGAGTACCGCAGCACAGAAGGCCTCCGGGGCGCGGTTGACGCAGGTGCTCACCAGCAGGCCGCCAGCGCTGGCGCCGTAGGCGACGATGCGCTCGGGCCGGCTGATGCCCTGTTCCACCAGTGCGTTCCGAGCGGCGAGAAAGTCCGCAAAGCTGTTTTCCTTGTGCTCCATTTTGCCACCCAGGTACCACGGTTCGCCCCGTTCGCCGCCGCCGCGTACGTGGGCCACGGCAAAGGCTACCCCGCGGTTGAGTAGCTCCAGCCGGGCGATGGAAAACCACGGGTCCTGCGGATCGCCATAGGCACCGTAGCCGTACAGCAGCGTGGGCAGCGGCCGGTCGGCAAGGTCGGCGCGCATGACGATGGAGACGGGAACTGTTTCGCCGTCGGTACTTTTGGCCCACAGCCGCCGGCTGGTGAGCCGGTCGGGCGTCAGGTCGCCGTAAAGCGGCAGCGTTTTGATCACCCGGCGTACGCCGCTTTCCAGATCAAGTTCGACCCAGCGTGGCGGCTGAGTGAAAGACTCTTCGCGCAGCGTAAGCGTTTGGGTGGCAAAGTGCGGCGCGTCCTCAAGCATCTGCGAGCAGGGCGTTTCCGGCAGAGCCAGTACGTTATCGCCAGTGATGCGGTGGACGTCATCAAGCACCAGCCGGCGCAGCGTCACTTGTGCCTGGGCGTGGTCGCGTTCGGCCAGCACCAGTCCCCAGTCAAACGCTTCGATACCTTCTAGTGTGACGTTGTTGCGGTGGGCCACCAGGGGTTGCCAGCCGGACTCTGCAGAGCTATTGAGTGCGGCGTTTTCTTCCGTGATGTCCAGCTGAAAGTGTGCCCCGCCACGGTTATGCAGGCGATAGAAAAAGCCGGGACGGTGATCAATGCTGGCTTCAACGCCGGCGTCGCGCGGGTGCAGGCACAGCGGTACGGTGCCCGGTGCGTTTGCCGGTATCAGGCGGGTTTCGCTGGTGTCCTTGGAGGCGCTTTCCAGCAGAATCCAGCGCCGCGAGCGGGTCTTGTCCATGCCCACCCAGAACTCGGGGTCGTCTTCACGCCAGATCAGCTGAGGCGCATCGAAAGTGATGTCTTCCTCAAGCGTCAGCGGCAAGCGCCACACGCTATCGGGGCGCTGGGTGGCATCAAAACGGGTGAACAATAGCGTGGCGGCACCGTCGCGCTGGTCTTCGGCCCAGCACAGTGCGGGGCCAATATCTTCCAGCACGCACTGGGCGTCACCGCCGGGCAGCACCTTGATCCACAGGGCAAAGCGCTCGTCGCCCTGGGTGTCTTCGGTCCACGCGAGCCACTGCTCGTCTGGCGTCAGTGCCATATCGCCGATATCGTAAAAGTCGTGGCCTTTCGCGCGCGCCGGCACGTCAAAAAAGCATTCACACGCGTCGGGCTGGCCGTTGGGATAGCGCCACCAGCGTGGATAGTCGGCATCGGCAGCGGTTTCACTATAGAACGTATAGTGGTCAAGTGCGGTCTCAAGGCTTGAGAGGGCAAGCTCGCGCCGGGCCAGGTGGCCGTTATAAAGCGTGTCGGCCAGCGGCTTGAGCGGTGCAAACCACACTGCGTGCTGGGCGTTGGCAGCTTCAAGAAAGGCCGTGACTGCGGGCGCCTCGCTTTGTTCAAGCCAGTGCCACTCGGGGTCATGGGGGCGAAAGTCGCGTGCCACCGGCGAAAGCTCGGCATTGTCTGGCTGTGCTTTTCTCAATTGACGGGTACCATAACGAAAAATGTAACGCGGATGCTGGCATCCACACGAGGAGTATTATGCTGTTTGCAGATTCAATGTCACTGCTTTGGTTGACCTATTACGGGGTTTCGATTCTGGTATTGGGCGCGATTTATCTGGCGTTTGCCTTCTTGCCGCGCCTGCCGCGGCTGTTATTGACCTGGGCGATTGGCGGCGCGATGTGGATGCCGGCAAGCTTTGCGCTGCCGTTGGTGGAAGAAGGCGAGTTCTATACCGGCTGGGCGCCGTCGGCGATGGTCGCGGCGGTCGGCTTTCTGGAACAGGACTCGGCGGCGTTCGGCGGTGGCCTGCTGTGGCTGCTGGGCGGCGTGGTGCTGGGATCGCTCATTGGTATCGCGCTCTGGTGGCGCCGTCGGCCGCAGCATACGGAAGATGACCACACTCCGCCCTCGGCAGGCCATGCCCGGCACTCAGAAGTAGAGTCCGACGAGCCTTCAACCCGTCGTCGTGAGCCGGTGATTGGACGAGCATGAGCACCAGTCAGTGAAAGGAGTCAGCGATGTGTGAGCTTTTGGGCATGAGTGCCAACGTGCCGACGGATATCTGCTTCAGCTTTGCCGGGTTTCTGCATCGCGGTGGCGGCACCGGCCCCCACCGCGATGGCTGGGGGATCGCGTTTTACGAGCAGGGCGGCTACCGCGAGTTTCGTGATCCGCATCCGTCGGTAGACTCGCCCATTGCACGGCTGATCTGCGATTACCCGATCAAGTCCCACGTCGTCATCAGTCATATTCGCCAGGCCAACGTAGGCGAGGTGACACTGGCCAACACCCATCCGTTCACCCGGGAAATGTGGGGGCGGCCGTGGTGCTATGCGCACAACGGTCAGCTGGAAAACTGGCAGGCTTTACCCCTGGGCAGCTATACGCCGGTAGGCAAAACCGACAGTGAACACGCCTGCTGCTTTTTGCTTGGCGAGTTGCGTCGTGCCTTCCCCACGCCGCCGAACGAGCCGCAGCGGCTGTGGCAGTATTTGCACGCATTGTGCGAGCGGCTGCGGTCGCTGGGCGTTTTCAACCTGCTGCTGTCCGACGGCGACTACCTGTATACGTTCTGCTCGACTAAGCTTGCTCATATTACCCGGCGTGCACCGTTCGGCGAGGCAGAGCTTTCCGACGCCGAGATGACGGTCAATTTTGTCGAGCACACCACGCCTGACGACATTGTTTCGGTGATTGCCACCGAGCCGCTGACGCATAACGAAAAGTGGCAACGTATGGCGCCGGGCGAGTTGCTGGTGTGGAAAGACGGCGAGATACAGGCGCGCTATATGGCCGCTGCGATGTCGTCCACCAGTCGCGCCTGAGACGGGTGCGCCGAAAGAGCGGCAGCGGGTGCTGGGGGGTATTAGACAAAGGGCGAAAATGAAACAAAAGTTTCAATCGACCGTTTTACAGCTTGTGGTGGGTTGTATAGGGTGAATCATCACCGGGTGAATCGTACAGCGTGACTCGATAGCCGTAATGCCTGGAACAACAACAAAGTCGGTTACCACATCGACATGGATAGCGGAGACTGCCGATGAGCGAACATGCTTCTTCCCCAATGCCAGGTGGCGAGCCGGTACTCAACGGGCCGGCGCTTGAAGGGCTTGAGCGCTACAGTTCGATTACCGACGTGCTGCATAAGGCGGTCAAGCGCTTTGGCACCAAGCCCGCTTTTACGTGCATGGGCAAAACACTGAGCTTCAATGAACTTGACCGCCTGTCAGCAAGTTTTGCGGCCTGGCTGACCCATGAAACCGACCTTGAACCCGGTGACCGCATCGCTATCCAGCTCCCCAACGTGCTGCAGTTTCCGGTCGCGGTATTTGGCGCGCTGCGTGCGGGGATGGTGGTGGTCAATACCAATCCGCTCTACACCGAGCGCGAAATGGCGCACCAGTTCAAGGATAGCGGCGCCAGGGCAATCGTGATTCTTGCCAATATGGCTGCCAAGCTCGAAAAGGTGCTGGAGAAAACCAACATCCGCCACGTGCTCGTGACCGAGCTGGCCGATTTGCACGATGCCCCCAAACGCTGGGTCATCAATGCCGCCGTCAAGTACGTGAAAAAAATGGTGCCGGCGTATTCGTTGCCGAGCGCAACGCCGTTTCGTCAGGCGTTGCGCAAGGGCGGTACGCTTGACCAGCAGGATGCACCTCGCGGGCTGGATGACCTGGCCGCACTGCAATATACCGGCGGCACCACCGGCAAACCCAAAGGCGCCATGCTGACCCACCGTAATCTGGTGGCCAACATGGTGCAGGCGCGTACGGCCATTGGTGGGAATATCCAGGAAGGAGAAGAGCTGGTGATTGCGCCGCTGCCGGTATATCACATCTACACGTTTACCGTGAACTGTCTGTTTCTGGTAGATACCGGCAATCACTCGCTGCTGATTCCCAATCCCCGTGATCTGGACGCCTTCGTCAAGGAGCTCAAGGGACTTTCTTTCAGCGGGTTTATTGGCCTGAATACGCTGTTTAACGCGCTGTGCAACCGGGAGGATTTCAAGCGGCTGGATTTTTCCGCGCTGCACCTGAGTATTTCCGGCGGTATGGCGCTGACCAGTGCGGTCGCTAAACGCTGGCACGACGTCACCGGCTGCCCCGTGGCCGAAGGCTACGGGCTCACCGAAACCTCGCCGATCGTTACCTTTAATCCAAGTGATGCCATTCAGCTGGGTAGCATTGGCAAGCCGGTGGCGGGCACGACGGTTAAAGCAATCGACCCCGAGGGCAACGACGTGGCGTTTGGCGAACCGGGCGAGCTTTGCGTTAAGGGCCCGCAAGTGATGAAGGGATACTGGCAGCGTGAAGACGAAACGCTGCAGTCCGTCAAGGATGGCTGGTTTGCCACTGGCGATATTGCCGTGCTGCAGGATGATGGCTACATACGCATCGTGGACCGCAAAAAAGACATGATTCTGGTGTCCGGCTTCAACGTTTACCCCAACGAAATCGAGGATGTGGTGGCCGCTCACCCCGACGTGCTTGAGTCCGCCGCCGTGGGTGTGCCCGATGACGATAGCGGCGAGGCCATCAAGCTGTATGTCGTGGCCAAGGGTGAAGGGCTGGATGCCGAGGCGCTGCGGCGTTGGTGCAAAAAAGAGCTGGCCGGCTACAAGGTGCCGAAGCACGTGGCGTTTCGTGATGAGTTGCCCAAGACCAATGTGGGCAAGGTGCTGCGCCGCCAGCTGCGCGACGAAGATGAAAAGGCCACTGACGGAGCGGATAGCCGTGCCGAATAGCGCCGGCCTTTACAGCGTGGTGTGAAGCTGGAATCATCGCAGCGTCAGTATTTTCAAAAATCATTTCCACAAACGGAGACCGTCATGCCGATCGTCAATATTCAGCTTATCGAAGGCCGCACTGCCGAGCAGAAAGAAACGCTGATCAAAAACGTCACCGACGCCTGCGTTGAATCTGTTGACTGCACGCCGGAAAGCGTTCGTATTCTGCTCTCCGATGTTGAAGTACAGGACTTTGGCGTGGCCGGTGAGTCCGTTGCCAAGCGTCGCGCGGATAAATCGTCGTGAAGTTGTGCTAGCGCACCGGGGTAGGTGCCGCTTGCCCGAAAGCGTTACAATGGCCAGCCCGCTCGATTGAGCGGGCTGGCCGTTTTATAAAGAACGACTTTATAAAGCGCGAGGATGACAAAACGCGCCTGAAAATCGCCTCGTTGATAACCGCTGCACCTGCACCTGCAACTGCCGATGGACTTGAGCCGACCGTGACTGCTGATACCCCAGGTTTTTCTACCGTGATGCCCTCCGGGGCCGATGCCGATGCCAGCTCTGGCGAACGCCTGCGTGCCTTGCGCAAGGCTGCCGGCGCGCTGATGCTGCGTGACAGCCAGCGCATTGAACGGCGCCTGGCAGGCCTTGAACGCCGCCTGCGGGAAGACAAGCCGGTGGATCGCGGCCTTGCAGAAATTACCCGTGAGGTAGAGCGTGCCGGCCGTCTGGTACAGGCGCGTCGGGGGCAGCAGGTTGCCCTGAATTATCCCGAAGAGCTGCCGGTAGTGGAGCGCCGCGAGGACATTCTCAAGGCGCTCGATGAGCATCAGGTGGTGATTGTGGCCGGTGAAACGGGCTCGGGGAAAACCACCCAGCTGCCCAAGCTTTGCCTCGAAAGCGGGCGCGGCCGGCGCGGGCTGATCGGCCATACACAGCCCCGCCGGCTGGCGGCGCGCAGCGTAGCCACACGGCTGGCCGAAGAGCTTGCCACGCCGCTCGGGGACCAGGTCGGCTATCAGGTGCGCTTTACCGATCAGAGCCGCGATACCACCCTGGTCAAACTGATGACCGACGGTATCCTGCTGGCCGAAACCCGCAACGATCCGCTGCTGCTACGCTACGATACGATCATTATCGATGAAGCCCACGAGCGCAGCCTGAATATCGATTTTCTGCTCGGCTATCTGAAGCGGCTGCTGCCCAGGCGCCCCGATCTCAAGGTGATTATCACCTCGGCGACGATCGACGTGGAGCGCTTTTCCGCTCACTTTGGCACGCCCGACTGTCCTGCGCCGGTAGTCCAGGTCACCGGGCGCACCTATCCGGTCGAAGTGTGCTACCGCCCGCAGGTGCGTGATGAAGACAACGAAGACGACCGCACCCTGCAGGAAGGAATCGTACAGGCGGTGGAAGAAATCGAGCAGATTGAACGGGAAAATCGCTGGCAGCACGGCCCGCGCGATGTGCTGGTGTTCTTGCCCGGCGAGCGCGAAATCCGCGAAGCTGCCGACACCCTGCGCCGGGCCGATCTCAAGGGTACCGAGATTTTGCCGCTGTATGCGCGGCTGTCCAACGCCGAGCAAAACCGCGTATTTGCCTCCCATAAGGGGCGGCGCATTGTGCTGGCCACCAACGTGGCGGAAACCTCGCTGACCGTTCCCGGCATTCGCTACGTGATTGATCCGGGGCTGGTGCGCATCAGCCGCTATAGTTACCGCGCCAAGATTCAGCGCCTGCCGGTGGAGCCGGTCAGTCAGGCCAGCGCCAATCAGCGCAAGGGCCGCTGCGGGCGGATTGCCGAAGGCGTATGCATCCGCTTGTATGACGAAGAGGATTTTCTCGCGCGGCCCGAGTTCACCGACCCGGAAATCCAGCGCACCAACCTGGCCTCGGTGATTCTGTCCATGCTTTCGCTCAAGCTGGGCAGTATCGAGGCGTTTCCGTTTGTCGACCCGCCGGACCCGCGCTTCGTCAAGGACGGCTTCCGGCTGCTGTATGAGCTGGGTGCGGTCAGCGACAAAAACGCCCTGACCAAACTCGGCCGGCAGATTGCGCGGCTACCCATCGACCCGCGGCTGGCGCGAATGGTGCTGGCCGGTGCCGAGCGCGGCAGTCTGCGCGACGTGCTGGTGGTGGTCTCGGCACTGTCAATTCAGGACCCGCGCGACCGCCCCGCGGACAAACGTCAGGCAGCGGATCAGGCGCATCAGCGCTGGCACTCGCCGGAGTCGGATTTTGTCGCGCTGGTCAACCTTTGGCACGGCGTGGAAAACGCCCGCGAGGCGCTGTCCGGCAATCAGCTCAGGCGCTGGTGTCGTGAGCATTACATCAACTACCTGCGCGTGCGCGAATGGCACGATACTTTCCGTCAGCTGCGCCAGCTGCTGCGCGATATGGACATCGAAGTGCCCGCGCCGGTGCCCGGGGATCCCCAGCAGAGCGAGGAAGAGGCGCGCCAGTTGCGGCGCAAAACCTCCGGCAAGCTACATCAGGCGCTGCTGTCGGGGCTTTTATCCAACCTGGGGTTGTTGACCGAGAATCGTGAATATCTGGGGGCGCGCAACCGCAAGTTCGTGATTCATCCGGGCTCGGGACTGGCGAAAAAATCGCCCAAGTGGCTGATGGCGTTTGAACTGATCGAAACCTCGCGGCTGTTTGCCCGCATGGTAGCGAAAATTGATCCGGCGTGGATCGAGCCGCAGGCAGAGCACCTGGTCAAACGTAGCTACAGCGACCCGCACTGGGAAATGAAGCGCGCTCAGGTGGTGGCCAAAGAGCAGGTGACGCTGTTTGGTCTGCCGATTGTCAGCGGCCGGCGGGTGCATTTCGGCGCCATTGCCCCGCAGGAATCCCGCGAGCTGTTTATCCGCCGCGCGCTGGTAGAGGGCGAATTCCACACCAAAGGCGAGTTTTTCGCCCACAACCGCGCGCTGGTGGAAGAGGTCGAAGCGCTTGAGGATCGCGCCCGCCGCCGGGATATTCTGGTTGAGGAAGACGCGCTATTCGATTTCTACGACGCGCGTATTCCGGCGGATATCGTCAACGGCAAGGGCTTTGAGCACTGGCGTAAAAAGGCCGAAGGGCAAGAGCCGGAACTGCTCAGGTTCGACCTGGATGCGCTCAAGGCGCGCGATGCCGAAGACGTGACGCGGGCGCAATACCCGGATTACCTGACCCTTGGCGGGGTGAGCTATCCGGTCAGCTACCACTTTGCCCCCGGCGCCGAGGATGACGGCGTCACGCTGACCGTGCCGGCGGCGATGCTCTCCCAGCTGCCGGTACATGCGCTTGAATGGCTGGTGCCGGGACTTCTGCGCGACAAATGCATTGCGCTGTTGAAATCACTGCCCAAGAGCCTGCGTCGCCAGGTTGTACCGATTCCTGACTGGGTGGACGCAGCACTTGAAGCGCTGACCCCCGATGAACGTCCGTTAACCGAAGCGCTGGGCGAATTTATCCGCCGGCGCACCGGCACGCGGCTGAACCCTGACGACTGGCGGCTTGAGCAGCTGGAGCCGCACCTGGTAATGAATCTGCGCGTGGTGGGGCATGATGGCCGGACGCTGGGCCAGGGGCGTGATGCACGTGCATTGGAAAAACGCTTTGAAGAGGCCGCCAGCCGGGGCGCTCAGGCGCTGGCGGCGCAGGCCAGCCAGGCGCCAACGCTTGAGGGGCTGCCGGAAAAAGCGCTACCGGAATCCCGCGTGACCGAGCAGGCGGGGATTCGTGTGGAAGCCTACCCGGCGCTGGTCAAGGACGGCGACGCTTTTAGCGTCGCGCTGTTGGATCACCCGGCCAAGGCCGAAGCCGCTCACCGCGAAGGTGTCGCCCGCATGGCCATGGCGCAGCGCCCGGGTTGGGTCAAGGCAATCAGGCAACTTTCCGGCGTTACCCGCTGCGCGCTGTTGTTTGCCAAGGTGGGCAGCAAGCAGGCGTTTGTCGAGGATCTGGTGCTGGCCGTGTTTACGCAGATGGTGGCAATAGATCCGCTGCCACGTTCGGCATCGGCGCTTGAACAGCGCCTTGCTGATACCCGGGAAACGATTATTCCTCATGCTGAAACGCTGCTGGAACAGTCGCATGCCGCGCTCAAGGAACATCTGGAAGTGAACAAGGTATTGAAAGGCCGGCTCAACTTCGCGCTGGCGCTGGTCTACAGTGATATCAAGGCGCAGATGCAGCGGCTGGTGTACCCGGGGTTTTTGTGTGATGCCGGTGAATGGCTGGCACATTATCCGCGCTACATGCAGGCCGCGCTGATCCGGCTGGAAAAAGCCCCGCGCGAACGCGGGCGTGACCAGCTGCTGATGGGCGAAGTGCAGGCGTTGGAAACCCGCTTTGATACAAGGCGGGAAAGCGAGCGTCGCGGCCGTATTGAAGCGCCCGAACTGGTGGCATTCGGCTGGTGGCTGCAGGAGCTGCGTGTTTCACTGTTTGCCCAGCAGCTGGGCACTGCGATGCCGGTATCGGTCAAGCGATTGGAAAAGCACTGGCAGGAAATTACCCGGACGTAACCCACTATCGAGCAGGTCGGCGTACCGTTAAAAGGCCGTCAGGAGGAGAGTTGCATGACACAGGTGGTGATTACCGGAACGGGGCTTTATACGCCCGAGCATGCCGTGGACAACGACGCGCTGGTAGCGACGTTCAATGCCTGGGCCGAGCGTGAAAACGCCCGTTACGCCGAGGCGATCGCCGCGGGCGAGCGCGAGCCGCTGGCATATTCCAGCAGTGCGTTTATTGAAAAGGCCTCCGGCATCAAAAGCCGCTATGTGCTGGACGCCGACGGTATTCTGGATCCGGAACGGATGCGCCCGCACCTGCCGGATCGTGCTAATGACGAGCCTTCAATCCAGTGTGAAATGGCACTTTCGGCCGCGCAGGAGGCACTCACCAGTGCGGGCGTCAACGCGGAAGATATCGAGCTTGTGATTGTCGCCTGCTCCAACCTTGAGCGGGCCTATCCGGCTATTGCGGTGGAGCTGCAGCAGGCGCTTGGCACGCGTGGCTATGGGTTTGACATGAACGTGGCGTGCAGCTCGGCCACCTTCGCGCTGGAAACCGCGGCCAACGCCATTGCCTCGGGCAGCGTCAAGCGTGCGCTGATCGTCAACCCGGAAATCTGCTCGGCACACCTGAATTTCCGCGACCGTGACAGCCACTTCATTTTCGGCGATGCCTGTACGGCCATTGTGCTGGAAAATGACGTGGTTGCCCGGGCGCAAGAACGTTATGCGATTCTCGGTACCCGGCTGGTCACGCAGTTTTCCAACGCCATACGCAACAACGCCGGTTTTCTGAATCGCGTGACCGACAGCGACCCCGAGGCGCTCGACAAGCTTTTTGTGCAGGAAGGGCGGCGCGTTTTCAAGGAAGTATGCCCGCTGGTGGCGAAGCTGATCGGCGATCACCTGGCCTCTCTGGAGCTTGACGGCAGTGATGTCAGCCGGCTGTGGCTGCATCAGGCCAACCAACACATGAACGATTTGATTGCACGCAAGGTGCTGGGGGCAACGCCGACGCTTGAGCAGGCACCCATTATTCTTGACCGTTATGCCAATACCAGCTCGGCGGGCTCGATTATTGCCTTTCACCTGCATCGCGAGGCCTTGAGCCGCGGTGATATCGGTGTGATCTGCTCGTTTGGCGCCGGCTACAGCGCCGGCAGCATTGTGCTGCAGAAATCCTCCGGGGCAACAGCGTAGCGCGAATGTCCTGAATACCTTGTTAAGCTGAAAGAGACCGTTATGTTAAACGATGTTCGACTGCGCCTTGCGCCCGACCTGAAACGTGCCACATCACTACCGCTGGCGCTGACATTTGCCGCCGCGCTTGGCGGTTGTGCCAGCACGGCAACTACAGCACCGTCACCGGAAGATCCCTGGGAAGGCTTTAACCGTAACGTCTTTGCCTTTAACGACGTGCTTGATCGCTATGCGCTGCGCCCGGTTGCCAGCGGCTATCACACCATCACGCCTGATCCGGTAGAAGACAGCGTGGGCAACTTTTTCTCCAACCTCGGCGAAGTGCGTACGGTGCTTAATAGCCTGCTGCAGGGCAAGGTCGAGAACGCCAGCCGTGCCACGTCGCGTTTGCTGATCAATACGACGGCGGGCGTGGGCGGACTGTTTGACGTTGCCACGAAGATGGATATTCAGAAACAGGAAGAAGATTTCGGCCAGACGCTGGCGGCCTGGGGATGGACGGATTCGCGCTATCTGGTGCTGCCGTTCCTTGGCCCCAGCACGTTGCGCGATACCACCGGCCTGCCGGTTAATATGGCCACTTACCCGGTCACCTATGTTGACGATGACACCACTCGGATTTCCCTGCGTGTGCTGCAGCTGATTGATGAGCGGGCAGGATTTCTCGAGCAGGAAGACCTCATTCGGGGCGATCGTTATCGCTTCCTGCGTGATGCCTATTTGCAAAATCGTGCATTTAAAATCAATGACGGCGAGCTGGGCAATGATCCGTTTGCCAGCGATGACTTTGAATTCGATGACGCGGACTTCAGCGACGACAACGCCGCTGATTGAGGCTGGTGATGAGGCACGACAAACATCGGGATGCACAAGCGCTTGCCCGGCTGCAGGATTGCCGGCAAAGCTGCGCGCGCCTGGCCGAGCAGAATGAAAGCCTGGAAACCCAGCTGGCCCTGCTGCGTATGGACCAGCAAAGCGGCGGGCATATCCAGCGCCGGCTGCTGCCGGTTCACCCGCGTACGATCAACGGCATCCGGTTTGATTACTGGCTGGAGCCGTCGCTGTATTTGTCCGGAGACTTTCTCGGGTATCAACGCTACAGTGCACGCTACAGCGCTTTTTATTTTGCGGATGTCTCCGGCCACGGTGCTTCTTCCGCCTTTGTCACGGTGCTGTTGAAGTACCTGTTTTCGCGCTGGCTGTTGACCTGGGACGGCGAGAATCCCGATCTTTTTCCGGCTGACTGGCTTGCGGCGCTGAACCGCGAGCTGCAGGATACCGATATTGGCAAGCACGCAACGTTGTTTGTGGGTGTGATTGACCATGACACGCGAACGCTGCACTATTCGCTGGGCGCGCAGTTGCCCATGCCAATGTTGAAGACCGGCACGACGCTTGAGCGCCTGGCGGGAGAGGGGATGCCGGTAGGGCTGTTTCCGGACGCGACCTACCCTGTTCTGAGCCGGGCGCTGCCACCTGACTTTGTCCTGTGGCTGTGTTCGGATGGCGTGCTGGAATGCCTTCCGGGGGGAAACCTCGAGGGGCGACTCAGGGAGCTTGAGCAATTACTGCGTGAAAGTACCACACTTGAGCAGCTGCGCGATCGGCTCGCCTGCGTCAGTACGTCTGTGGCCCTTACCCGGGTGCAGGAGACGGACACGGCACATGGCGATCGACAAGCGCTGCCCGACGATTTAACCATCATGATGGTGAGCGGATTTGGCCATGCTGATTGAAGAAGGTCGCATCAAGGCGGCGTTCGATTCCGGGGTGTTTGTGCTCAAGCTGATTGGCGATGTGCGCCTGACCCTGTGTGCAACGCTGGATACTCAGGCGCAGCGGCTGGCACAAACGCCGGGGCTCTGCGCGGTCATGATAGATCTGCGCGAAGCCACCAACGTCGACTCAACCGCACTCGGGTTTCTGGCCAAGGTGGCCATGGCAGTGAAAAACCGCCTGGAACAGCCACCGACCATCATTGTGGATAACCCCGATGTGCGCCAGATGCTTGACGTGATGGGGTTTGGCCGTTTTTTCACGCTGCTCGCAGCGCCGCTTTCCTCCGGGCTTGCTGATGCCGTGGAAGACCTTCCCGAAGTGCAGGCCGATGAAAACGGCCTGCGCGAGCGTATTCTTGAAGCCCATCGTATTTTAATGCACATGAACGAGCACAATCGTGAGCAGTTCCAGCCGCTGGTGGAAATGCTTGAGGCCCAGGAAACTACGGCGCGTCACTAACCGGTATCAATTGCTCGGTATTCAGCGTTGGCGAGAAAGTTTCTCCAGCAGTGCTTCGAGCTGGCGCTGATCTGCCATGAACTTGCGGATCCCTTCTCCGAGCTTTTCGCCTGCCATCGCATCTTCGTTCATCTGCCAGCGAAAGGTTGACTGATCCAGCGGTGCTTCGGCAGCTTTCTCGGCGGTAGCAGGCGCACCGTCGAGCTGGCGGGTGAGCGTGCCGTGTTCATTTTCCAGTTCATCGAGCAGCTTGGGTGAAATGGTCAGTCGGTCGCAGCCGGCAAGTGACTTGATTTCGTCGCTGTTGCGAAAGCTGGCGCCCATCACGATGGTCGGGTAATTGTGTGCCTTGAAGTAGTTATAGATACCCTTGACCGATATGACCCCGGGATCGTGATGTCCACTGAAATCAGCCTGGGGATCCTGTGCTTTGTGCCAGTCAAGAATACGTCCTACAAACGGGGAAATCAGCGTTGTGCCGGCATCCGCACAGGCCCTGGCCTGGGTGAAGCCGAACAGTAGCGTCAGGTTGGTATGAATGCCTTCGCGTTCCAGCCGGGTCGCCGCCTGGATGCCTTCCCAGGTGGCGGCTATCTTGATCAGAATGCGTTCGGCGCCCACACCGGCCTGCTGATAACGTTCAATCAGCGAGTGGGCACGGGCTACAGTGGCGTCGCTGTCAAATGACAGGCGCGCGCTGACTTCCGTGGAGACGTAGCCCGGCACCAGCGCACTGATTTCGCTACCGATATCCACCGCGACGCGATCCACGGCGGCATTGATGTCGCGGCTGTCCCGGGCGATTCTTGCCAACCGTTCACGCCGGTCCTCCTGTTGTGCGGCCTGAAGAATCAGCGACGGATTGGTGGTGGCGTCCTCGGGCCGAAAACGGCGAATCGCGTCAAGGTCGCCCGTATCCGCCACGACGGTGGTCATTTGTTTGAGTTGAGATAGCAGGCTTGTGGGCATGTCGCGCTCCTTTGATGTCGTTTAGCTACTCTAGCAAGGGAGGCGAACGACGAACAGCACACCTATCGGACACTAAATCGTCTATCATTAG
>NZ_JAKDUR010000053.1 GCF_030457605.1 Halomonas sp. | reverse complement strand
TCGCCCCGCGCTTTCGAGCGCTACCAGCGCATCAAGCCGCTGATGCGGGAGGTACTGGCTAACGTCAGCTGGCTGGCGGCAAAATCTTCCGCCGACGCCGAACGCTTTGCCGCGCTGGGTATGGCCGCCGAGCACACAGCCGTTGTTGGGTCGCTCAAGTTCGAGGGTCGCCCGGATGCCGCAGCGATTGAGGTGGGTAAGCACTTACGTTCAGCGTTTGAAGAAGTGTTTGGAGAGCGGCCCGTGTGGGTAGCAGGCTCCACCCGGGACGGCGAAGAAGCCGCGCTGTTTGAAGCACACGCCACGCTCCGCCAGCGCTACCCCACGGCACTGCTGGTGCTGGTGCCGCGCCATCCCCAACGCTTTGATGTGGTAGCCGAGGAGTGCGCCGCCGCTGGATTCAACGTCGCCCGGCGCAGCCGGCAAGAGCCGGTGGAAGCGGAAACGGGGGTATATCTGGGTGATACGCTGGGCGAGCTTGGCGCGCTTTATGCCGCCGGCGATGTGGCCTTTGTCGGCGGCAGCCTGGTGCCGCTGGGCGGGCAAAACGTGGTCGAGCCGGCAAGCCTTGGGCGACTGGTGTTGACCGGCCCATCGCTTGAGAACTTCAGTGATGTGGCCGAGCCGCTCAAGGCCGCCGGGGCGCTCGAACAGGTGACTGACGCCGGCACGCTGGCGGAGGCGCTGGTTCAGGCCTTCAATAACCCCGCCAACACGCGCCAGCGGGGCAGTGCCGGACAAGCGGTCGTCGCCGAACAGCGTGGCGCGCTCGAGCGTACGCTTGCCGGGCTTGGGCGGTTGACCGAGCCCTAACGCCGCGCGGTGCGTTCTACGCCGTCGCCTTTACCCAGCAGCAGGATGTCGGCGCCGCGGGCGGCGAACAGCCCGTTGGTGACCACGCCGGTAATGGCGTTGAGCCGCGCTTCCAGTTCCAGCGGATCCTTGATGTTGAAATCAAAGCAGTCGATGATCTGGTTGCCATTATCGGTCATCACGCCCTGGCGGTAGACCGGCTCGGCGCCGAGCTTGACCAGTTCGCGGCCGACGTAGGAGCGCGCCATGGGAATCACTTCGATGGGCAGCGGGAACTCGCCTAGCTGGGTGACGTATTTGGAACCGTCGGCAATGCAGATAAAGCGCTGGGCGCAGGCAGCGACGATTTTTTCCCGGGTCAGCGCTGCACCGCCGCCCTTGATCATCTGTAAGTCAGCGTTCACTTCGTCTGCGCCGTCGATGTAAAAGGGCAGCGTGCCGACGCTATTCAGTTCCAGCACGTCGATTCCCAGAGCCTTCAAGCGCTCGGCGCTCGCCTGCGAGCTTGCCACCGCACCCTTGAAGCTATCGCGCAGCGGCTTTAGCCGGTCGATAAACAGGTTGGCGGTGGAGCCGGTACCAATGCCGAGTACTGTGCCCTTGTCCAGCCAGGGTTCGATTTCCCTGATGGCGGCATCGGCCACGGCGGCCTTGAGTTCGTCCTGGTTCATAACAGCCTCTGAAGCGGAAAAAAGCGTTGCGCAGGCGTATAGTATAACGGCTTGGCGCTGGGCTGCCGATAGCAGGTCAGCGCCGCGTGTACCGGCTTCTGGACGCGCCCCGTCGCCATCTGCTAACAATAGCGGGTTGCCCTGACTGTGTACGCAACGTGAGTCATCATCTTTTTATCCGCCGCGCGCGGCCCTTTCCTGTGGGATCCCAGCATGCTCGAAGCTACCGTAAAGAAAATACTCCAGGCCCGTGTTTATGAGGCGGCCTGCGAGACGCCGATTTCCCCCGCCCCTTTTCTTTCGCGTCGCTTCAACAACACGATTCTGATCAAGCGTGAAGACCTGCAGCCGGTGTATTCCTTCAAGATTCGCGGCGCTTACAACAAGATGGCGCAGCTGAGCGATGAGCAAAAAGCCAAAGGGGTGATTGCGGCTTCGGCCGGCAACCATGCCCAGGGGCTGGCCATGGCGGCCACGCAAATGGGGGTCAAGGCGACCATCGTGATGCCGCGCATCACACCAGAGATCAAGGTATCTGCGGTGCGTGCGCGAGGCGCCAGGGTGGTGCTCAAGGGCGATGCCTTCAGCGCCGCCGCCGAGCACGCCAAGGCGCTGGTCGAAGAGCACGGCTATACCTATATTCCGCCGTTTGACGATATCGACGTGATTGCCGGGCAGGGCACCGTGGCGGTGGAAATGCTGCGTCAGCACAGCGGCCGGCTGGATGCGATCTTTGTGCCCGTGGGCGGCGGCGGCTTGATCGCCGGGGTAGCGGCCTATGTCAAATATCTGCGTCCGGACATCAAGGTCATCGGCGTGGAGTCCGAAGACAGCGCCAGCCTCAAGGCTGCGCTTGCGGCAGGCGAGCGTGTGGTGCTGGATCAGGTTGGGGTATTTGCCGAAGGCGTGGCCGTGGCACAGGTGGGCGAAGTGCCGTTTGCGGTCATGCAGCATCTGGTCGACGGTGTGATTACCGTTACCGCCGATGAAATGTGTGCCGCGGTGAAGGATATCTTCGAGGATACCCGCGCGGTGTCCGAGACCTCCGGCGCGCTGTCTCTTGCCGGACTCAAGAAATACATTCAGCAGACCGGTGCCGAGGGCGAAACGCTGATGTGCGTGAACTCCGGTGCCAACACCAACTTTGATCGCTTGCAGCATATTGCCGAGCGTACCTCGCTTGGCGAACAGCGCGAAGCGATTCTGGCTGTGACCATTGCGGAAAAACCCGGCAGCTTCAAAAAATTCTGCCGCACGTTGGGCAAGCGTATGGTGACCGAATTCAGCTACCGCTATGCCGATGACAGCGACGCGCATATCTTTGTCGGTGTGCAGGTCAAACCCGGCGGCGATGACCGTCAGGCGGTGATCGAAAAGCTGCTTGAAGCGGGCTATGCGGTAGAAGACCTGACCGATAACGAGCTGGCCAAGGTACATATCCGCCATCTGAGCGGCGGGCGCCCCAGTGCCAATGTGGCCGAAGAGCTTTACCGCTTCGAGTTTCCCGAGCGCCCCGGCGCCTTGATGCACTTTCTGACCCAGCTACCCCACGACTGGAACATTTCGCTATTCCATTATCGCAATCACGGCGCCGCCTATGGTCGCGTGCTGGTGGGTATGCAGGTGCCCAACGGCGACAGTGCTCACATTGAAGAACGTCTGGATACCATCGGTTACCGCTACTGGCGGGAAAGCGAGAATCCGGCCTACCGATTGTTCATGGCCTGAGCGATTTGACGCTATTCGCGAGAAAAGGGCAGTTAAAAGGCGGCTTTTCCCATTGTCATGGATCAGCCTGTCGTCTTATAGTCACAGGCTAATAATGAGAAGCGTCACTAACAATGCTGAGACGGCGTTTTCAGTGCCTGGCGCTGTAACACTCGGGCAAAAATCCCGAGCTTGCCATTCTGGAGAAGCGGTATGCGTCGAAAAAAGCCGGACATGATCATGGCTCTTACCCTCGTTTTTGCATTGGGAGTTCTGGCCACGGGGTATGCGCAGGCCTTGTCGGGCGGCTGAGCATCGCTTGATTCGTGCTGCGGGATCAAAAAACGGGCTGTACCGCCATCGCGGTACAGCCCGTTTTTGTTGCGCTGCGTTCAGCGTTTTGGCGGGCGCACAATGCTGGTGTCGGTGGCAATCGTCGTTAATGGAATGTCCCAGGGTTCCACGGGCAGGTGCGCTACCTGCTGGCACGCGTGCGCCACGCCGATCAGTGCCGGTGCTGGGCGCCGGTAGCGCATGAATGACAGCGTGCGGTCGTAAAAACCGCCCCCCATGCCCATGCGGTTGGCCTCCTGGTCAAAACCCACCAGCGGGACTATCAAGGTATCCAGTGCCCATGCCGGCAGTCGGTTGGGCCGGCGTGCACCAAAGCGCAGCGACGGCTCGGCGATACCAAAGCGGTTGGTGACCATGGGGGTGTGCGGATGATACGCGACAAACCACAGGGAATTTTCCGCCAGCGGGCGCAAAACAGGTAAGTAAACGCTTACACCGCGACGATAAAGCCAATGCAGTAACGGCTGTGGGTCGATTTCGCCCCCCACGGGCAAATACAGGCTGATACGGCGCGCGCGCCGTAGTTCGGGCAGGGTTTTCAGCCGGCGACAAAGCTGTACGGCGGCAGTACGCTGTTCACGTGGTGAGAGTGCGCGGCGACGACGTTTGAGGGCGCGGCGAAGGGTATTTTTGGCCTGTGCAGGCGAAGAATGCGGGGCGCAGGAAGAAGGCACGATGTTTGGTATGACCCGGGGTAAACAGGCGAGGACGTTTATATACAAGAGCCGTTGACAGGCAAGGGTTCTCCAGAGTGCCGCTGTCGTTTTTGCCCTGAACCTAAAGGTTCAGGTCGGGTGGCCGCAGCCAGACCGTCAGGCTTTCCGTCGCGCGGACATGCACACGGGTCTGGCTAGCAATGGCCGCCCTGGGTACTGCGCATAGGCTCGAGGGACGATAACGACTGGCGCGCACCCCAGAGAACAGCGCCATCTTACCAGAGCGCGCGCCCAGGCCAAAGCCCGAAACAGCTGCCGGCGGCTATCACGTCGAGCGGTTTTTCAGCGCGCCGTCAAGACGCTCGCCGAGGCGTGTAAGTTCGGCTTCATAGTCGCGCTTTTCATCCATCACTTCGAGTAGCTCGTGGGCGATGTTAAGCGCGGCCATAACGGTCACGCGATCATTGCTGAGCGCGTTGCTCTGGGACTGTATGCCGTGCATGGCGCGATCCAGATAGCGCGCAGCGCGCTCCAGCTTGTCTTCCGCCCCGGGGTCGCAGGCAATCGTGTAGTGCCTGCCCAGCAGGGCGATTTCGGTCGTCGGACGCTTGGCGTCACTCATCGGTTGCTCCAGCGCAGGCCATCAAAGAATCTATGCGTTAACATTCTCGCACAGGATCCGTCTTGCACATGAGTGTCTTGTACACGCATGTTGCGGCAAAACAGTACAAGACGGGTTGTCCGGGGCGCCTGGCCAGGCAGCCCGGGCAATACAAGCCGTTTAACTATAAGAGAGCCGCTGTGTCAGGGTCAACGCACGGCGGCAGCATGCCGGTGAGCCGGCCCCGTATTTTTTGTTCACCCGCTGAAATGGAGCGCCTTTTATGTCCTTGATTGACGAGCGCCAGGATTTTTCCAATATCGCCGATGCCTTTTTACTGCATGGCAGCATGCAGTCGCCGGCCTTTCTGGACGGCAGGCTGTGTGCACTGCTGGCTCTGAAAGACGTCAGCGCGGAAGCCTGGCTTGAAGAAGTGTGTCTGAGTCTGGGCGTTGAGCAGCCCAGGGATCAGGCAAGCGCGGAGCGGCTGCTGGGCTGGCGTCGGCAAACGGTGGAAGCACTGAGCGCCAGCGAAATGAACTATGAGCCGCTGTTGCCGGATGAGCTGTTCTCGCTGGCCGAACAGGCTCAGGGGCTTAAGGAGTGGTCGCTGGGCTTTCTGGAAGTCTGTGAAGAAACGATTGACAAGGAGCAGCGTGCCACATGGTCGCAAACCCTTTGCGAAGCCATGGATGACCTGCCGGCGCTGGCCCGGATTGATACCGACATCGACAATAGTGCCGAGAACGAAAACGACCTTTTCGCGCTGACCGAGCACGCGCGAATGACCGCCATGATGCTTTATACCGAGCAGCATCCCGGCCAGCCCCAGGTGGAACAGAGCGACGCGCCGGTACACTGAACCCCTGGGCTTTCGTGCCCTACCCACTTCTCTGCAATCAGGAGCCTTGATGCTACCCGACCTGATGCCGCGCCCGGCGGCGATAACTCCCGACACCTACGCCCAACGCCGTGCTGCCCTGATGGGCAAGCTGCCGGCCAATGCCGCCGTGCTGATACCCGGCGCATCGCTTGCGACCCGCTCCCGGGACAGCGAATACCCGTTCCGGCAAAACAGTGATTTTTATTATCTGACCGGCATCGTTGAGCCCGATGCGCTGCTGGTGTTGTTGCCTGGCCGGGCGCAGGGGCAATCCGTGGTCTTCTGTCAGGACCGCGACCCGACGCTTGAAGCCTGGACCGGCCGCCGCCTGGGGGCTGAAGGCGTGGTGCGCGAACATGGCCTGGACGAAGCGTTTGAAAATGCCGAACGCGACGACCAGCTAAGCGCGCTGCTCGCCGGTCGCGAGCAACTGTACGTGCCGTTTGACGACCCTGAGTCGCTGGCGCTAGCCGAGCAGGTATATGCCGGCGCTCAGGCGGGTCGCCGCCGGGGCACCGCGTCGGTCAGCGGCTTTCATGACGTCAGCCCGTTGATTCACGCCATGCGCCTGATCAAGACGGACGCTGAAATTGCGCTGATGCGCCACGCCGCCGAGATTTCCGCCCGCGCCCACTGTCGCGCCATGCGAGCAAGCGCGCCCGGGCTTGGCGAGTACCACCTGCAGGCCGAACTGGAACACGAGTTTGTCTGGCAGGGCGGCAGCGGCCCGGCCTATAGCACCATTGTCGGCGGGGGCAGCAACGCCTGCGTGCTGCATTACGTCGAGAATAGCGCACCGCTGCACAGCGGCGAACTGGTGCTGATTGATGCCGGCGCCGAGTTTGATCTTTACGCCGGCGATATTACCCGCACCTTCCCCGTCTCCGGCACGTTCAGTCCGGCCCAACGCCAGGTGTATGAAATCGTGCTCATCGCTCAGGAAAACGCCGTGGCGGCCATCAAGCCCGGTGCTACGCTGAACGGCATTCACCAGGGCGTGGTGCATGACCTGACAGCTGGACTGATTGCGCTGGGGCTGCTCTCCGGCGAGGTGGAAGAACGGATCGCCGACAACAGCTATCGGCGCTTTTATCTGCACTCCACCTCGCACTGGCTGGGGCTGGACGTTCACGACGTGGGCGACTATCGCCTTGACGCTGACACGCCGCGCCCGCTGGAAGCCGGCATGGTGCTTACCGTGGAGCCGGGGCTATATCTTCCCGACGCCGAGGACATTCCCGAAGCTTATCGCGGCATGGGCATCCGTATTGAAGACGACGTGGTCGTGACCGCTGGCGGCCATGAGGTGCTGACGTCCGGTGTGCCCAAGCAGGTAGCTGATATTGAGGCTTTGATGGTCAATAAATGAACCACCATGAAAGCGTGGAATATTAATTACGTAATTTACGTTACATATGTTTTTGACGCTGATTTGATGTTGTTTGGAAAAATATTCATATAAAACAGTCGCCAGGGAGTCAGCTATGGATACACCCGCACATGCGGCCACCCACGACATCGTGATTGTGGGCGGTGGTCTGGTTGGCGCCAGCCTTGGCTGCGCGCTTGCCCCGCTGATTGAGCGCTACGCGTTAAGGGTGGCCATTATCGAAGCCGCGCCGTTGCCGGCAGCCCCGCAGCAGAGTGACTGGCAGCCCAGCTTCGACGCCCGTGCCAGCGCGATTGCCGAAGGCTCGGCGGAACGCTTTCGCCGGTTGGGCGTCTGGGCGGCCATGCAACGCGAGGCAGCGCCGATCAAACGGATTCATATCAGTGAGCGGGGCCGCTTTGGTGCCACCCGGCTGACGGCAGAGGAGGTCAACGTGGCCGCGCTGGGGCATGTGATTCCCAATGCCTGGATGGGGCAAGTACTGCACCGGCGCTTGGCGGAGCTTGATCTTGAGTGGCACTGCCCTGCCCGGGTAGAGCGCATTGCGCCGGTAGCCGGCGGGCACCGGCTGGTGTTGTCGGATGGCAGCACGCTGGACGCGGCGCTTACGGTGCTGGCAGACGGCGGGCGTTCAGGCCTGAAAGAGCAGCTCGGCATCGAAAGTCGTCAGGCGGCCTACGAGCAAACCGCCCTGATTGCCAACGTGGGGGTGAGCGAGCCCCACCACGGGGTTGCCTACGAGCGTTTTACCGCTGATGGCCCGATGGCGTTGCTGCCGCTTGCGGGTAATGCCATGGAGCTTATCTGGACGCATTCGGCGGGTGAAGAAAAGAGGCGCATGGCGATGAGCGACAACGACTTTCTTGGCGCGTTGCAGCACGCCTTTGGTGATCGTGCGGGGCGTTTTACCCGGGCGGGCAAGCGCTACTCCTATCCGTTATCACTGGTAACGGCGCAGGAGACAGTGCGCCCGGGGCTGGCGGTGCTGGGCAATGCCGCCCACGCGCTGCATCCGGTGGCGGGGCAGGGATTTAATCTGGCGCTGCGCGGCGTCATGGATCTGGTCGAAACACTTGAAGACCGCCTGGCCACAGGGGGGGCGCTCGGTGATATGGCAACGCTGGGTGCGTTTGACCAGTGTCGTGCCCGTGATCGACGTGGTGTGGTGCGTTTCAGCGACGGGCTGATCCGCCTGTTTGGTAGCCGGCTACCGCTACTGTCCCAGGCCCGCGCGGCAGGGCTGGTGGGGTTGAATCTGGCCGGGCCGCTGCGCCGGGATATTATCCGTCGGGCCATGGGGCTGGAGCGTTAATTTCCACCTTGCGCCCCGCAGGCGGGCGCTTTTTTGATGATGAGGCAAGGCGAGTGACGATGACGAAAACAACCACTGCAACCGGACAGCAGCAGGCTGACTTTGATGCGCTGATTGTGGGTGGTGGCATGGTCGGGGCGGCGCTTTGTGCGCTGCTGGCTGACGCCGGAATGCGTGTGGCGCTCATCGAAGCGCAGCCGCGGCCGCTCACCCTCGACGGGTGGGACGGCGCGCGGATAGCCCCTCGTGTCAGCGCGCTGTCGCCGGTATCTGTCCGGTTGCTGACCCGGCTGAATGTCTGGCCCGCCATGGAGCATGCGCGGGTGACGCCATACCGCTTCATGCGCGTGTGGGACGCCGAAGGCAGCGGCGATATCGCTTTTAGTGCCGATGAAGCTGGCGTGGCCAACCTGGGGCATATCGTGGAAAACAACGTCACGCTCGCTGCCCTGAACGCGCGAATTCTGAACCACCCGAACGTGACGACGTGCTATGGCGCTCGCGTTGAAGCGCTGCAAACGTCAGCCACCGGTCGCTGGTTGACGCTTGACGATGGCCGCCAGCTGGGCGCGCCATTGGTGGTGGCCGCTGACGGCGCGCGCAGTACATTGCGCGACATGGCGGACATTGGCGTAACCGAAGACGACATGCACCAGCACGCGGTCGTCACCACGGTGCGCTGCGCCCGTCCCCACGGGGCGACCGCGCGCCAGGCATTTGTTGACGGCCAGCCGCTGGCGTTTTTGCCGCTGACGGTGAGCGGCGATACGCGCTATTGCTCGATTGTCTGGTCGGTGACGCCGGCGCGGGCAAAAATACTGGAGGCGATGCCCCCCGAGGCACTGGGTGAAGCGTTGGGCGAGGCGCTGGATTATCGTCTGGGTGCGGTTGAAGTGCGTGACAAGACGTATGCGTTTCCGCTGGTGCAGCGCCACGCTCGTCGCTATGTGGCGCCGCATTTTGCCCTGATAGGTGATGCCGCTCACAGCATCCACCCGCTGGCCGGGCAGGGTGTCAATCTGGGGCTGATGGATGCCGCGGTGCTGGCCGAAGAGGTGAGTGGCGCGTTTCAGCGCGGTGCTGCCTGGGGTGATGTGCGGCTGCTACGCCGCTATGAGCGCCGGCGGCGAATGGATAACGCCGCGATGCTTGGGCTGATGAAAGGCTTCAGGACGCTGTTCGACGTGCGTCATCCGGGCGTACTGCTGGCGCGTAATGTCGGCATGAGCGGCTTGCACCGGTTGGTGCCGATCAAGCGTGCGATGATGCGGCAGGCGACCGGAGAACGCGGCCGCCTGCCGCAAAGCTGCCGCTAGCGGTGGCGACGATCCACCACGTTGAGTGCCTTGAGCAGGTTCAGCGCTTCGCCCAGCTGGTAGTCGTCGCGCAGACGCTCGGAGGTTGCCGCATCGCTTTCTGCCGTCTGGCCCGCCGAGCTCAGGTGGCCTTCCAGATCGGCTTCGCGCAGTTCAAAACGGCTGTCGGCGATTTCAAGCCGCCCGCGCACGACCTTGACGTCGGGCTTGATGCCCTGCGCCTGAATCGAGCGGCCGTTGGGGGTGTAGTACAGCGCGGTGGTGAGCTTGAGGCCTTCGTTTTCGCCCAGCGGCATGACCTGCTGTACCGAGCCCTTGCCAAAACTCTCGGTGCCCATGATCACGCCGCGGCGCTGATCCTGCAGGGCGCCGGCAACAATTTCGGCGGCCGAGGCGCTGCCACCGTTGACCAGCACCACCAGCGATACATCACCGGCAGGCGTTGATGGCGTGGCGGAAAACGACATCTGGCTGTCGTTGAGGCGTCCTTCGGTATACACCACACGCCCGTGATCCAGAAACAGGTCGGCGATATCCACGGCAGACTGCAGGACGCCGCCGGGGTTATTGCGCAGATCGAGCACCAGCCCGTCGAGCATGCCGCCTTCGGCGTTGTCCATCATGTCTTCGATGGCCTCTTGGGCTTGTTCGGCGGTGCGCGTCTGGAACTGGCTGATGCGCAGGTAGCCATAGCCCGGCGCGAGAAGCTCGTGTTTGACACTTTCGCTGCGAATAATCTCACGGCTCAGGGTCAGTTCGCGGGGGCTGTCTTCGCCGGCACGCAAAATCGCGATTTCAATCTCGGAGCCGGGTTCGCCGCGCATCAGGTTGACAGCTTCATGCAGGGAAAGGCCGTCGGTTGAGGTATCGCCGATGCGGATAATGATGTCGCGGGACATCAGGCCCGCCCGGGAGGCAGGCGTGTCGTCGATGGGGGTAATGACCGTCAGCTGGTTGTTTTCCATGCCGACTTCGATGCCGATGCCGCCAAATTCGCCTTCGGTGGATTCGCGCAGACTCTGGTATTGCTCTTCGTCGAGGTAGGCGGAGTGTGGGTCCAGCTCGTTGAGCATCCCGCGCATGGCATTGCGCAGCAGGGTGCGGTCGTCGACTTCTTCCACGTAAGCGCGCTTGATGTGTTCAAACACTTCGGCAAAGGTCTGGATGTCTTTCAGGGGCAGCTCATCGGCACCGGGCTGGGCACTGCCGGGAGCGGCCATGGCAGGCATAGCCAGGGCAAGCGCGGCAGCCGGCATCAGGGTGGCCAGCGAGTGCCTGGCAGGAGCCAGTACGTTGGACGGTACTTTCAACAGTACTTTGGGCAGTACTT
>NZ_JAKDUR010000013.1 GCF_030457605.1 Halomonas sp. | reverse complement strand
CGGGAAGGTCTCATGATCAGCTTATAGAGAATAGGCTTAACTGACTGGCATTAGGAGCGTGCCGTTCTTTTTCCACGGTGCTTGGGCCCGACTACAATGCCGCCCACGCCAATCATTTTCATGTGGCGGTGGGTGGATTCAATGTGTGCCGCTAACAACCTGCTCATCCCCCGATAACTTTCATTCTGGAGCGTGCGCCCTTGGAAACTGGACTGATGTATTCCGCCCTGGTGTTTCTGGTTGCTGCAGTGGCGGTGGTGCCGTTGTGCAAATGGCTGGGGCTGGGGGAAGTACTAGGGTATCTGCTGGCCGGAGTGGCCATCGGTCCCGCAGCGTTGGGGCTGGTGAGTGAGCCGGAGCAGGTGCTGGGGTTTTCCCAGATTGGCATTGTTTTTCTGTTGTTCATCATTGGTCTGGAGCTCAAGCTGTCACGCTTGAAATTGATGCGCCAGGCGGTGTTTGTGTTCGGTGGCCTGCAGCTGATCACGGCGAGCCTCGCCATCGCATTGCTTGCCTGGTGGCTGGGGCTTGCGCCCACGGCGGCGATGATTGTGGGCTTTGGTCTGGGGCTGAGTTCGACGCCGCTGGTGCTGCAGCTGCTTGGAGAAGGGGGGGAGCTGCAGAGCCGTCATGGCCGTTACGCCTTTTCCATTCTGTTGTTTCAGGATATGGCTACCATCCCGGTGCTTGCCTTGATTCCTTTCCTCGGCGCCGGCACGGACCTTGACGGCAGTTCGTCCGCTATTCTCAAGGATATCGGGCTGGGCCTGGGGGCTTTTGTGCTGCTGATTCTCTGCGGACGTTATCTGCTGCGTCCGCTGTTTCATCAGGTGGCCCGGATGCAGAGCCGCGAGATGTTTCTTGCCGTAGCGTTGATGGTGGTACTGGGGGCTGCCCTGCTGATGGAAGAAGCCGGGCTGTCCATGGCGCTGGGTGCTTTTGTGGCCGGCGTGCTGCTGGCGGATTCGGAGTATCGCCCGGCCATCGAGGCGGATATTCAGCCGTTCAAGGGGCTGTTGCTGGGGCTTTTCTTCATGGCGGTGGGGATGACCGCCCAGATCGGGCTGTTGCTGGAGGAACCAGTGCGCATCCTGCTTCTCGTGCTGGGGTTGTTCGTCGTCAAATTCCTGATGTTGCTGCTGGCTACGCGGTTGTTTCGCAGGCCCTGGCCCGTTGCCTTGCGGCTGGGGATACTGATGGGGCACGGCGGCGAGTTCGGCTTTGTGCTGTTTTCTGCGGCCCTGGCTGCCGGAGTACTCGAGACGCCGCTGGTCAATAGGCTGATTCTGGTGGTATCGCTGTCCATCGCACTTGCGCCGCTGATCAACGTACTGGCGCGGCGCACGGGGCTGCTGACGCCAAGGAAGAAGCCGTCCCGGGATTACGATCAGCCCCACGCTTTTGAAACCGAGGTGCTGATCATCGGTTTCAGCCGTTTTGGCCAGGTCGTCGGGCGCGTGCTGCAGAATTTGCAGATTCCTTTTACGGTGCTGGACAGCGATCCGGAACGGGTGGATTTCGTGCGGCGTTACGGCCATCAGGTCTATTTTGGCGATGCTTCGCGGCTTGACCTGCTGGAAGCCGCCGGCGCCGGCCGTGCGCACCTGCTGGTGCTTGCCGTTAGCGATGTGGATGTGTCCATGCGGGTAGCGCAGCTGATTCGGCGGCGCTTTCCCCGGGCCAAACTGCTGGCGCGGGCGAGAGATCGCTACCATGCCCAGCAGCTGATGCGTCTGGGCGCCTCCGTGGTGATTCGCGAGCTGTTGCTGTCGAGCCTGGAAATGTCGCGCCGGGTGCTGATGGAGCTTGGCGTCAAGGATGAGGTTGCCCTGCATACCATCGATACCTTCCGACAACACGACGAGCACACGCTTGCCCGGCAGATGGAAACTTCCCGGGAGCAACAGCAGTTGGCACAGAGTCACGCGGAGGCCAATCAGGAGCTACAGGAACTGTTCGAAGCGGACGAAGAAAGCCTGACGCCAGGATCCCTGGAGGCATCATCTCTCGAAAAACCTTTCCATCATTCATGAAGGCACCGCTCGCGGTGGGAAAATCACCGGCGGCGAGCCACCCCTGGCTCAGGCATTACCTCGTATAGCCAACCAGGCCTTGAGCGTAGCTGCCGCCGCCAAAATGAACGAGGTTGTCGAGGTTGGCCGCCATGGCCAGGCGCATGTCAGCGATATGGAAAGCATCGTCCACGAAATTCTGGCCGGTGTCCGGGAGGTTTCCCTATCGGTGGATCAGCTGGCATCCTGATACTCAAGGAGGGCACGTTGATATGGGTGATATGAAAGAGAAGGCTGGGCAACAAGCGACGTTGCTGTATGTCTACTATGATGGCGCCTGTCCGATATGCCGGCGTGATCGCGCGCGCTATGAACGCTGGGCGGGGGAAACCGGCAAGTCGGTGGTGTGGTGTGACCTTAACCGGTATGGCGAGCATTTGCGCTTGATTGGCGTTGAGCCGGACGTGGCACTGATGTCGCTGCACGTTGAAGACGCCAATGGGCAGCTCTATGAAGGCATTGATGCCTACGTGCTGTTGATGAAACGCGTGCCGAGATTACGCCCCGCAGCTTTTTGCATGGCGCTTCCCGGCGTCAAGGGCGTGCTGAAAGCGTTCTACCGGCGCTGGGTACGCCGGCGGCTTGAAAGTGAAGGCCGGCTGCCTTGAATGCCGGTACTTGACAGCGAGGTTTGAAAAAGGCGTTTAAAAACCCAGCTCGTCAAGCAGATCATCAACCTGGTCCTGGTCGCTGACCACGTCGGTCTTGCGCGTGTCCAGCTGGGGGCCGTTGCGCAATCGGGCATGTTCGTCGCGCGGATCTTCGCGGCTGGCACCATCGGTTGTGTGAGGTGCGTTATCCATCAGTACCTGCACCAGATCCTGTTCTATCTGGCGGATGACATCCATCATCTTTTTGATGACCTGACCGGTCAGATCCTGGAAATCCTGCGCCATCATGACTTCGAGCAGCTCTTTTTGCGTGGTGCCGGTATGGGCGGGCACCTGCTCGGATAGAAACTGTCGGGTGTCGGCCATCAGTTCACTGTTGGCAGCAGGCGTGCTGTCCGGGGCCAGGGTTTCCCAGCGGGCGAGAAGCGTCTGGCTTTCGCGCTCCATGATGTTCTGGGCGGGCTGGGCACGCTCTACCGCGTTGAGCGAACGCTCAGCGGCCTGTTCGGTCATGGTCGCCACGTAGCGCAGCCGTTCGCTGGCGTCGGGAATGGCCTGAGCCGCCTGCTCTATGTGCTGATCAAGCCCCAGTTCCTTCATGCTGTCGCGCAGCGTGCGCGTCAGCTGGCCAATACGCTGGATCACTTCCTCGGTGCCGTGCTCGTTTTTCAGCGGCGGCATGGCGCCGTCATGGGCATTGTGCGTGGTTGCCATCCTTGTCCCCGTGAAGTTGTCAGCCGGCATGCAGCGCGCTGTCAGACACCGGTTAGAGTTGCCCGGTTTCGGTGTTTGTCTCATGGGCATAGCAGGGCGGTGATGCGACCGGGTCGCGGTCGGCCGCGTCTTCCTGCTCGAGTGCTTTTATCAGGCTATCACGCAGCGCGGGAAGATGAGAGTCCTCGATGCGTCGGCTGGCCGTCAATAACGTCAGTGGGCCGGCGCGTGCATAGCGCATCAGGGGCAGCAACAACGTATCGCTTTCGGTCAGTTCCAGACGATAGCGGGTATCAAAGGATGCCTCGCTGCGCTGGTCGCGCTGATACTTGCGGCGCAACGTGGTCGAAGGAGCCGTTTCAGGGTGCCAGGCGCTTAACTGTAGCGCTTCCCGGGCCTTGCCTCTGGGCCACAGGCGGTCGGCCAATACCCGGGCACCGTCGTGTGGCTCAATGGGAGCGTAAACGCGCTTTAACGCAATCTGATAGCTCACCTTTACTCCTTTTCGGTTAATGATCAGGTCGGTTGATGCTCAGGTCAGTGCCAATACAGTTTAGCAAAACCCTGACCGGCATTTTACCGGTTGCCGCTCTGTGGTGGTTGGCCCGGGGCTGGACATGGTGAAAAATTATATGTCCATATCCATAAAAACCTTGCCAATTTCGTGGTTTTTGCCATCATCTGCGCTCATTTTGATGGCGAAGAGGTGAAATGAAGACATATTTCGGGAAGATGCGGGGAGTATCGATCGAGCGTTCGTTTGTGGGCTGGAAGGATGCGCTGTGGTCATGGATAGGCACGTTCAGCGGTATGGCGACAATTTGTCTGTTAAGCGCTGGCTGGCTATCTCAGCAGCTGCTGATTGTCGGCTCCTTCGGCGCCACTTCGGTACTCATTTACGCTGCGCCCGAAAGCCCCTTTGCCCAGCCAAGCCATGTGCTCTTTGGCAGCATGCTGTCCGCGGCCGTGGGCGTTGTCTGCTATCAATGGCTGGGTGCTACGCCTGTTGCCATGGCGCTGGCGGTATCGCTTTCCATCCTGATGATGCAACTGACCCACACCGTACACCCGCCGGGTGCTGCGGCGGCATTGATTGCTGTTGCCGGCGGTGAAGGTGTGCATGCGCTTGGCTGGTGGTATCCGCTTCTGCCGATTGGTGCCGGCTGCGTGATCATGTTGATTGTTGCTATTTTAGTGAATAATCTGGCGCGTCATCGTCGCTACCCACACTATTGGTAAGCGACACGATTTTTCAGTGTTTTCCTACCTGTAGCCGAGCCGCCCAACGTGAAGCCTCCCGTAAAAGTGCCTGAGCTGACATCCGCAGGCGACCGTTATTTTGATGGCATGGCCGAAAAGTTTGCCCGGTCGTTGTATAACGCCCCGCGGGGCGAGCTGCGTCTGGCTCTGTTGGATGCGCTATTGCCCGAGATGCTGGAGCTTAACGGCCAGCCGGCGCTGGACGTAGGCGGCGGGCTTGGCCAGCAGTCGGCCTGGCTTGCCCGACGTGGCCACCGCGTTACGCTTGCCGAGCCGTCTGTGGACATGCTGGCACTGGCGCGCCAGACGATCGACAATGAAGCCTTATCTGAGTGTGTAAGTTACCTGCAGGCACCGCTTCAGGCGCTGGAGACACAAGCGCCTGGCCCCTGGCCGTTGGTGATATGCCATGCGGTGCTTGAGTGGATGGGTGATCCGGGCGCGGCGCTGGCAGCCCTTGGCCGGTTGGTAGCGCCGGGCGGGCAGCTGAGCCTGATGGTGTTCAACCGCGATGCGCTGCGCTTTGCCAATGTGATCAAGGGCAATCGACAGAAGGCGTTGGATGACCGGCTGGAGGGTTTGGGCAAGCGTACGCGTCTGACGCCGGTATCGCCGCTGACTCACGCGCAGGTTGAACATTTCGCAGGCGCTGCTGGCCTGTGTCTTGATGACGTGGCGGGCATCCGTATTTTTCAGGACTACCTGCGCGAGCCAATAGCGGATGAGGCTGATCAAGCCACGCTTTTCGCTCTTGAACGGCAATATTGCCGCAGTGAACCGCACTGGCGCCTCGGGCGTTATCTGCTTTATACCTTACGTAAACCCTTCTGCGTATAACCCCCGTTTCTGAATCAACCGGAGCCTGCTCTTGAATCTCTCGGAGAAAGCCTGATGAGTGCTCAAACACCGAGCTGCCAGCTGCTGGAACGCGATGCGTTTAGCACAGATCCCGATTTTGCTTCTTTCTGGGCAGTCGCTCCACCGGAGGACGCCTGGCTTTTGCACGCCGCCGAAGGTGTTGTCAGTGCGGATCAGACGTTGTTTGAGCGCTGGAAGACGCAGCAAAAGCCGATGGTGTCGCCGCTGGACGAGACGACAGAAAACACCCTGCGTGGTGGTCAGGCCAGGGCGGTGGTGCTGTTCTGGCCCAAGGCGCTAAAACTCGGTGGCTGGTGGCTGGACTGGCTCAATCAGACTCTACCCGAAGGTACGCCGCTTGCCGTGGTAGGCGAGCACGGCGGCGGTGTGCGCCGTGTGCCGAAAATGCTCGCCGAACGCGAGCTTGAGGGTGTCAAGCGCGATAGCGCCCGGCGCTGCTCGGTGTTTGTTACCCAGACCCGAGCATCGGCCGAACATGTAGCCGCACAGGCATGGGAATGCTTTAACGCAGGCGATATGACGCTGGTCAGCCATCCGGGAGTTTTTGGCCACGGCAAGGTAGACGAGGGCACTAGGCTGTTGCTGGATGGGCTGGAGAGCCAGCTGGATGGCGAGTCACTCAAGGTGCTCGACGTGGGCTGCGGGGATGGCATCATTAGCGCCTGGCTTGCGCGCCGCGGGCATCGCGTCAGCGCGGTAGACGTCAATCATTTTGCCGTTGAGGCCTGCCGCAGGACACTGGCTGAAAATGGCGTAGATGGCCATGTGCTGGCCAGCGACGTGTATTCGGCGCTGGGCGACGAGCGTTTTGACCTGATCATCAGCAACCCGCCGTTTCATCAGGAGCGCGAGATCGATTACGGCGCGGCAGGGCGGCTGATTGCCGAAGCGGCAGAACACTTGAATAAAGGCGGCAAGCTGGTGTTGGTGGCCAACGCGTTTCTGCCGTATGCCGAGCGGCTGGAGCGTGCGTTTGGCACTTTCGAGGTACTTGCCGACAACCGCCGGTTCCGGGTGTATCAGGCTCAGATGGATTGATCCACGGCGGGCCACAGGCCTGCATCGCCCGGCACTTGTGTCCGGGGTGTGGGGACAGCCGGTTTCCTACAAAAATATTCTGGGCATAAATGCCGCGCCTACCAAAAAAACCGCGCGACCCGAAAGGGCCACGCGGTTTTGGTTACTGGCCTGCTGTCAGGCAGGCTTTACAGCGACGTCCAGAGTGCGACGTTGGGAGCCAGGCTTGAGTCCACCGACATCATCACGCTAAGCGCGGTAATGGTGAGAATGGAAAACCCGAATACCTGTTTGGCCCATTTTTCGTCGTCCCGGGCGCGGTAGCCCTCAAGACCCAGATACAGCCAATAGACCCCCATCACCAGCGCGACGGCAAAGTAGCCAACCCCGGCATAGCCGGCAAGGCTCAGCGTTAGCGTGGCGACCACAAAGGCCAGGATGTAGCCCAATATGTAGTGCTTGGCGGTTTCAATCCCGCGCACCACCGGCAGCACCGGAATCGACGCGGCGCGGTAGTCTTCCCGACGAAAGATCGCAATCGCATAGGAGTGCGGCATCTGCCACAGGCAGAAGATGACCAGCAGCGTCAGCGCGCCGGTATCAAACTGCCCGGTTACCGCACAGTAGCCCACCACGGGCGGCACCGCACCGGAGAGGCTGCCCACCAGCGTGCCGAACTCCGAATGGCGTTTCATATAAAGGCTGTAAGCCCCCACATAAATCGCAAAGCCGAAGGCGGCAAGGCCGACGGTCAGCGCGTTGGTGCCCAAGGCCAAAAGGCCAAAGCCGCCAAGTCCGAGTAGGGTCGCGAATGCCAGCGTGGCTGTCGGCGTAATCCGCCCCTGTACCAGCGGGCGATTACGGGTGCGGCTCATGATGGCGTCGATATCGCGGTCAATCACGTTGTTGAACGCGCAGCCTGATGCAATCACCAGAGCGAGCCCCAGCAGGGTGGCCACAAACAGCCACCCGTCAAACTCACCCTGGGCGGCGAGAAAAAAGCCGCCCATGACCGAAATCACGTTACCACCAATGATGCCCGGCTTGGTCAGGGTGACAAAGTCCTGGAATCGGCTTGGCTTTTCCACTAGCCGATCATCATATTGAGATGCAAGTGGTGCATGATCCATAGCGAACCTCCCACAACCAGAGCCAGGATGGATATCGTGAACACGAAAGATGTCAGATTCCAGCCTTCGTCAGACTTGGTGTTCATGTGCATGAACATGATCAGCTGAACCAGAATCTGGGCGACTGCCATGGCGACGACGATAAGCACGGTAGCGCCGGTGCTGAACGCGCCGCTCATGACCGCGGTAAACGGAATCACCGTCAGCACGATGGAGAGCACAAGCCCCACTACGTAGGTCTTGACGCTGCCGTGGCTGGCGCCGCCCGGCGCCGTATGTGAATCGCTCATATCACAGCACTCCCATCAGGTAGACGAAGGAGAAGACGCAGATCCAGACAATGTCCAGAAAGTGCCAGAACAGGCTCAGGCACATGATCCGCGACCGGGTCATGTCGTTAAGCCCCTTGGTGGATACCTGAATCAGCATGACCAGAATCCAGATCAGGCCGAAGGTGACGTGCAGCCCGTGGGTGCCCACCAGCGTAAAGAACGCGGTGAGAAACGCGCTGCGATCCGGGCCGAAGCCTTCTGCAATCAGGTGATGGAACTCGTAAAGCTCCATGCCCACAAAAGCAGCGCCGAGCAGAAAGGTAACGCCCAGCCAGGCTTTTACCCGGCCGACGTTGTCGGCGTTCATCGAAAGCACGCCCATGCCGAAGGTGAAGCTTGAAAATAGCAACAGGAAGGTTTCGACCAGCACAAAGGGCAGCTCGAAGATGTCCTGGCCCGAGGGGCCGCCGGCCGTGCCCCCGGAGAGCACGGCGTAGGTGGCAAACAGCGTCCCGAAGATCACGAGATCGCTCATCAGGTAGACCCAGAAGCCGAAGACCTTGGTGCCACCGGCGTCGTGATGATCCTCGTGGTGGCCGTCGGCGTGCCCGGCTGTATGGTCGTTTTGGTTACTCATCGTTTGGGTTGTCATGTTATGCCCGCACCTCTACCCGGTTGGTGTGCTCGAGTTCATCGCGCCGTACCCAGCGCTCGCGGTGCTCGCGCTCGATGCGCTCAACCTCGGCAGCGGGGACGTAATAGTCGATGTCGTCGTTGAACACGCGCATCAAAAAGGCGATGAAAATACCTGCACCGCTGACGGCCGCAAGCCACCAGATGTGCCACACCAGGGCAAAGCCCAGCGCAATGCTCAGAATCCCCATGACCGGGCCTGCCACGGTGTTTTTGGGCATGTGGATGTCCTCGTAGGGCCCATGGCTCAACAAGGCTTCGGCGCCGTTTTTCTGCTTGTCTTCCCAGAAACCGTCGATGCTGTTGACGGTAGGCAGATGGGCGAAGTTGTAGAACGGTGCCGGAGATGAAGTGGCCCATTCGAACGTACGCGCATCCCACGGATCACCGGTAACGTCAACGTGCTTCTTGCGATCACGCACGCTGATGTAGAGCTGAATCACGGTGCAGGCAATGCCCGCCATGATGATAACGGCACCCACCCAGGCAACGATCATCATCGGCTGCCAGTCGGCGTTGGCATAGGACTGCATACGGCGTGACGCACCGAAGAAGCTCAGCACGTAAAGCGGCATGAAGGCCATGTAGAAACCGATAATCCAGCACCAGAACGAGCGCTTGCCCCATTTTTCGTCAAGCGTGAAGCCGAATGCCTTGGGGAACCAGTAGGTCAGGCCGGCCATCATGCCAAACACCACACCGCCGATGATGACGTTATGGAAGTGGGCAATAACGAACAGGGTGTTGTGCAGGACGAAGTTGGCGCCAGGCACGGCCAGCATCACGCCGGTCATGCCACCAAGCGTAAAGGTCACGATGAAGCCCAGCGTCCACAGTACCGGCGAGGTAAATTGAATGCTGCCGCGGTACATGGTGAACAGCCAGTTGAAGATCTTCACCCCGGTGGGGATGGCGATAATCATCGTGGCAATGCCGAAGAAGGCGTTGACGTTGGCCCCCGCGCCCATGGTAAAGAAGTGGTGCAGCCAGACGATGAACGAGAGTACCGTGATACACACCGTCGCCCAGACCATGGTGGTGTAGCCAAACAGCCGCTTGCGCGAGAAGGTCGCGACAACTTCGGAAAATACGCCAAATGCCGGCAGAATCAGGATGTACACCTCGGGGTGGCCCCAGGCCCAGATGAGGTTGACGTACATCATCATGTTGCCGCCAAAATCATTGGTGAAGAAGTGCATGCCGAAGTAGCGATCCAGCGTCAGCATCGCGATGGTTGCCGTGAGGATCGGGAAAGATGCGATGATCAGCACGTTGGCGCACAGCGACGTCCAGGTGAAGATCGGCATGCGGAACATGGTCATGCCCCTGGTGCGCATCTTCAGAATGGTGACGAAGAAGTTGATACCGGTAAGGGTGGTGCCTATCCCCGATATCTGTAACGCCCATATCCAGTAGTCTACCCCCACGTCAGGGCTGTAGTTGATCCCCGATAGTGGCGCGTAGGCCAGCCAGCCGGTCTTGGCGAATTCGCCGATAAACAGCGACAGGTTGACCAGCACCACGCCGGCGGCAAACAGCCAGAAGCTCAGGTTGTTGAGAAACGGGAAAGCCACGTCGCGCGCGCCGATCTGCAACGGCACCACCAGGTTCATCAGGCCGATGACCATGGGCATGGCGACAAAGAAGATCATGATCACGCCGTGGGCGGTAAAGATCTGATCATAGTGGTGGGGCGGCAAAAAGCCCTCGGCGCCGCCGGCGGCCAATGCCTGCTGGGAGCGCATCATGATGGCATCCGCAAAGCCGCGCACCAGCATCACCAGCGCCACGAGGAAATACATGATGCCGAGTTTCTTGTGGTCAACAGAGGTAATCCACTCTGACCACAGGTACTGCCACTTCTTGAAATAGGTGATCCCGCCGATCAGCAGCACCGCGCCGAGCACGATGGCCGCGACGGTACCCATGATAATGGGCTCGTGGTAGGGGATCGATTCCAGACTGAGTTTTCCGAACATGGTTTACTCCGCTGCCTCCGCGTTCATCGGTGCATGGGCCTGCCGGTCAGGCGCATTATCCGCCTCGCGGCCGGTTCTGAAGCTCCGAATAATATCTTCATAAAGATTGGGCGATATCTCGGAGAAATACTCAACCGGAACGTCCTGAGTCGGGCGTGCCAGCGCATTGTATTGCTCGGGGAAGGTCAGGGTCTTTTGGGATTCGCGCACCTGGGCGACCCAGTCGTCAAAGCCGTCCTCGGAGGTGGCGTGGGCCTTGAACGTCATGCCGGCAAAGCCTGCGCCGCTGTAGTTGGTGGAGCGTCCGGGATAGATACCTTCTTCATTGGCGATCAGATGAAGGTCGTTGTCCATACCGGCCATGGCGTAGATCTGGCTGCCCAGGCGCGGAATGAAAAACGAGTTCATCACTGAGCCGGAGGTTACCCGGAAGCGCACCGGTACGTCCTTGGGGAAGGCGACTTCGTTGACCGTGGCGATGCCCTGTTCCGGATAGATAAACAGCCATTTCCAATCCAGCGAGACCACCTGGATTTCCATGGGGGCGACGTCGCTTTCCAGCGGCTTGTGGGGATCCAGGCTATGGGACGTTTTCCAGGTTAGCGTCGCGAGAATCGCGATGATGACACAGGGAATTAGCCAGACCACTACCTCAATGGCGTTGGAGTGAGACCAATCGGGGTAATAAGTCGCGTGCTTGCTGCTGCGGCGGTAGCGCACGGCAAACCATAGCGTCATGCCGATCACCGGAATTACCACCAGCAGCATCAGACCAAAGGCTATAAGGATCAGCCGCGTCTGCTCGTGGCCGACCTGCCCCTTGGAGTCCATCAGGGCAGACCCGCACCCGGCCAGCAGCAACGGTAGCGCGATCAGCAACAAGGTGCCGATGGCGCGCGTAAAGCTCTTTCTTCTCATCTTGCGACCTCATGAGAGTGGAAGGGACGGAATTTCCAGACGGCCCGAAACCGTCAGGCCAGCATTTTCAAGCTAATTATTAGCAAGCTAACTTTAGCCGCAAAGCACGCCATCAGGATGACTTGCGATGTTGGCTGACACATGATGACTGACAAGGCTGGTATCTGGCAGCGTGGACATTACGCCCGGCGTACGCTCGCAGTTAAAGCCAGAGCGTCTGCCCGGAAAGGGAAAGAAAACCAGGAAGCCAAACGCAGCGGCTTTAATCGCGAGGCTCGGCATTATCAGGGATGCGACAGGATGTTGTGAAGCGACGTTTTGCCACACCTGTGCCACGCCTGATATTGATATGGATCAAGGTGGCAGCTCATGATGCGTGTGTGGCATGTGGCAGGCGTGTCACGCCGAAGGCGCGTAGCGGATGGCGTTGACAATATACAAGCTGTCGCCGCCGGGCGCTGCGACTGTGACTTCATCATTCACGGCCTTGCCCAAAAGTGCTTTGGCCAGCGGCGCATCCACGCTGATCCAGTGCTTGCGGGTATCTGTTTCATCGTGGCCGACAATGCGCAGGGAAAGCGTGTCGCCGTGTGCGTCTTCAAGCTCGATAAACGCACCAAAAAAGATTTTGCCGGTCTCCTCAGGCAAACGGTCAATCACCTGCAGCTCGTCAAGGCGTTTGGTCAGGTAGCGAATCCGTGCGATGACGCGGTTCAGCTCTTTCTTGTTATACGTATAGTCGGCGTTCTCCGAGCGATCGCCCAGCGCGGCGGCTTCGCCCACTTTGGTAGAGAGTGCCGGGCGCTTTACCCGGGATAAGTGATCCAGAATGCCGCGCATGCGCGCAGCACCTTCGGCGGTAATCACGTTGCTTTTGGGTTCCTGGCGCGGATCCCTGGCCGGATCGCGCCAACGCGTCATGTTTCTGCCTTTCATTGTCGTCTCGTTGCGTCGTATTCTCGTAGCGTGTTGTTTACGGGCTGCGGGATTCCGCGGGCAGGCCACGTGATCCGGGCTTCCAGCCCATGCGGTTGGCGGTGGTGTAACGTCAAGCGTGCATGCTGGCGCTCGGCAAGTTCAAGCACAATGGATAGCCCAAGCCCGCTGCCCGTGGTGAGCTGCTCCGCGGCGCGGCGAAAATGCTTTGTTACCGCGTGCAACAGCTCTGGTGGAATACCCGGCCCGGTATCGTACACGGCGAGGTAGGGCTTGCCTTCTGCTGTGCCGAGTTTCACCGTCACGTTGCCGTCTTCCGGCGTGTAGTGCAGGGCGTTATCAATCAGATTGCGCACCAGTATACCGACCTGTACGTCGTCTGCCGCCACCTGCAGGCGCGTTTGCCCGGTTAACTCAAGGTTGTTGCTGGCGCGCGTTGGCCTGTGGCCACAGGTCGGCCATGATGTCGGAGACGGTCGGGTAAATATCGAGCACATCGGCGTGTTGCTGCGTGGTGCGGTCCAGTCGGGCCAGCACCAGCAGCTCCTGCTTGTGAGTGATTGACGCAGCATTCCGCAGTTGGCTTAAAGAGCCCTTAACACTGACCGGGCTCATGGCTGGCGAATCATTCAAACGTTCGTTACATTATGGGTAAGGCAGCAAACCGTGATCCCCACACGATGACAACAACAAGTGAGCGATCCCTTATGAAAAAAGTCTGTGTACAAGAGCCGCGTATGCCTCGGATGTCGGCTCGGAAAACCGCCATGGCCACCGCTCTGGCAGGCGCCGTGGCGTTGTCATCACTGGCCTTTTGCGCCAGTGCTTTTGGCGATGAGGCAAGCGACGTGTTTGCGCTGAAAAACCGCTTTGAGCACACGCTGACCGAAGTGCCGGCAAGCGAGCGCGAAGCCACGCTCGAGGCGTTGGCAGAAGATGCCACGGCGCTGGCCGAAGCGCACCCGGATAGCGCCGATGCCCTGATCTGGCAGGGCATTGTATTGGCGTCCTACGCTCGCGAGCGCGGCGGCCTCGGAGCGCTGGGCGATGCCAAAAACGCGCGCAAGGCACTTGAGCGCGCGATCAAAATAGACCCGAACGGCAACGCCGGCTCGGCCTACGTGACCCTTGGCGCGCTTTACGACCGGGTGCCCGGCGGGCTGATCGGCTTTGGCGATAGCGACACCGCCGAGCGCATGTTTCAGCGCGCGTTGGAGATCCGCCCTGACGGTATCGACGTTAACTATTATTACGCCACGTTTCTCGCTGAAGAGGGCGACACCCAGGCCGCCCAAGAGCACGCCCGCCGCGCGGTGAGCGGCACCGCACGAGACACACGCCAGGTCTCGGACGAGGCGTTGCGGCGCAAGGCCAAAACCCTCTTCGATACCCTCTAACACCGCACAGCGGTTGGCATTCCCGGCGTTAAGCACCGATAATAAGGCCAATTTCCATTGGGCTGACCGGGAGTGCCGCATGGCGTTCGTATCGTCTGCATCGCTGTTAACGCCGCCGTTTACCCGCGCCGACGTTGAACTTGCCTCGCGCGAGGTATTACAGCAGGGCTTTTTTCACGTTGAAGCGCTGAGCCTTCGCCATCGCCTGTTTGAAGGCGGCTGGAGCGAGCCCATGCGCCGTGAATTACACTGCCGGCACGGGGCAGTGGGCGTGCTGCTTTATGATGTGGCACTGGATTCGCTGGTGTTTGTCGAACAGTTTCGCGTGGGCGCGGTGGATGACCCTGATTCGCCGTGGAAGCTTGAGCTGGTGGCCGGGCTGATTGACAAGGACGAAACCCTGGAAAGCGTTGCCCGCCGGGAAGCCCGGGAAGAAGCCGGCTGCACAGTGCAGGAGCTGGTCAAGTTGCATACCTATTACCCAAGCCCCGGCGCCTGCAACGAGCGGGTGACGCTGTTCTGCGCGCTGGTCGATGCAAGCGCCCTGGGCGGCGTGCACGGCGTGGCGGAGGAGCACGAGGACATCCGCGTTCACGTGGTAAGCTTCGCCGATGCCTGGGAACTCATGGAAGCCGGACGACTCGATAACGCCATGACGCTGATCGGTATGCACTGGCTGGCCGGCAGGCGTGCCTCGTTGCGCGCACTCCCGGCACAGGCACGCCGTTTTACTGCCGCGCCGCCGGCCTGATCCTCAAGCGGTGTAGCGCGAGCAGGATGAACACAAGCAGAACGAACGCAAGCAGGAGCAAGCATGGCTCGAAACGCCTACGTGACCGATTTGAAAACACTGCAGGGTGAATGTAGCGCCAACTACCTGCGGCTGCTGCGCCTGGTGGGTGACATGGAGCAGGGGCAGCGGCGCGAAATCGGTCTGGGCGACAGAGCTGATGATAGAGCTGATGAAAACCGGACACCTCATGCCTTTGCGCTGCACCTGCACATACAGCAAAACGCGCCTTACACCACGCTGGTGGAAGTGACCCAGACCGGCCCGCTGGACAGAGTGATTGAAAGCCCCCGAATGCGCGTGCACCTGTATCACGACGTGCGCATGGCCGAGGTGATCGACTTTCAGCGCGAGCGTCATTTTCACGGGCGCTACCGCTATCCCAATGCGCGTATGCACCAGCCCGACGAGAAGCTTCAACTCAACCGTTTTCTGGGCGAATGGCTGGCCCACGGCCTGGCTCACGGGCACAGCACTTTTGTTGCCGAAACCCCGTAGCTCACCGCCTATAAAAGAGCCGGGGCAGGCCTCCGATAGGGCGCTATAAATCCTTCCCTGGACGCTACCTACGCCATCCATGGCGTAGAACCCTCTCTTCGACCTGCCCCCCGGCTCAACTCGAATGGTGGGGCTAACGGCGATAACTTTGTTCCTGCCATGATATGGGGCCTGCCCATGAAACTGATCCAGATTACCGACCCCCATCTTCACGCCGACCCGGCCGCGCGTTCGCGCACGGGCGTGCCCTTTGCCCGGCTTGAAGCCGTGGTGGCAGCCGTCATTGCCGAATGTCCGGATGTCGTCGTGGTTACTGGTGATATCAGTCAGGATGAATCAGCGGCGTCCTACGCTGCTGCCGCGCGCCTGTTTGATACGCTGCCATGCCCCTGGTATTGGCTGCCCGGCAACCACGACCAGCTGGACATCATGGCCGCCGAGCGTCCGTTGGTTGATGCCGTTGAGCTGGGCGATTGGCGCATGCTGCTGCTCAATACCCAGGTACCCGGCAAGCCCCACGGCAGGCTGGGTGCGGAAAGGCTTTCCGCCCTCGAACGCCAGCTTGAAGACAACGACCGCCCGACGCTGATCGCCATGCACCATCCGCCTGTAGCAGTAGGCGCGGACTGGATGGATGCCATTGGCCTTGAGGACGATGACGTCTTTTGGCAGGCCCTGGCGCTTTACCCCCAGGTGCAAACGGTAGTGTTCGGCCACGCGCACCAGGCGTTTGCCAGCGCCGTGACCTGCGCCGGCCAGACGGTAGGCGTTTACGGTTGCCCGGCAGCGGCGGATCAGTTTCTGCCTGATGCCGGAAGTTTCGCCGTGGATGCCGATGCAAGCCCCGGCTATCGCGTGCTGACGCTTGATGCCCGGGGGGCGAGTACGCGCGTGGAGCGCGTCAGGATGGCGCAACACAGCGGTTGAGTCTTTCATTGAAAAGGAAGAAGGTTATAAAAGAATAGTTATTAATTCTTTTGGGTTATTATTAGTTCAGCGTTAACCTGCTACTCACTAACACGCTCGCCATGACACGCCCTGCGCGTCGTTTTCGTTTTGTGAGCGCGTCGTTTTGTTTTGTGAGGAAGTGGGACATGACCCAGATATCCGCTCTTTCCGAGGCCACGGAGTCGACTGCCGAGAGTACCGTTGACGCCGCCCGGCTGACGCACCTGAAGCAGCTGGAGGCCGAGTCGATTCATATCATCCGCGAAGTGGCGGCCGAATTTGCCAACCCGGTAATGATGTATTCCATCGGTAAGGATTCGTCGGTGATGCTGCATCTGGCGCGCAAGGCGTTTTATCCGGGCACGCCGCCGTTTCCGCTGATGCACGTGGATACTACCTGGAAGTTCCGCGAGATGATCGCGTTTCGTGACCGCATGGCGGCCGAAGCCGGCATGGATCTTATCGTCCATACCAACGAGGAAGGGCGCGCGGCCAATATCAATCCGTTCGACCACGGTAGTGCCAAATACACCGACATCATGAAAACCCAGGCGCTCAAGCAGGCACTGTCGAAGCACGGGTTTGATGCCGCCTTTGGCGGTGCGCGTCGGGATGAAGAGGCCACCCGGGCCAAGGAACGGGTGTACTCCTTTCGCGACAAATACCATCGCTGGGACCCGAAAAACCAGCGCCCCGAGCTTTGGAACATTTACAACGCCAAGGTCAACCAGGGCGAATCGATCCGCGTGTTTCCGCTCTCCAACTGGACCGAGCTGGATATCTGGCAGTACATCTACCTTGAGCATATTCCCATTGTGCCGCTTTACTACGCCGCGCCGCGTCCGGTGGTCGAACGCGACGGCATGCAGGTCATGGTGGATGACGAGCGCCTGCCGCTGGCGCCGGATGAAACGCCGCAGGAAAAATGGGTACGCTTCAGAACCCTGGGTTGCTACCCGCTGACCGGCGCGGTGGAATCGAAAGCGGCCACGCTGCCCGAGATTATCCAGGAAATGCTGCTGACCAAAACGTCGGAACGCAGCGGGCGGGCGATTGATCGTGATCAGGCCGGCTCGATGGAGAAGAAAAAGCGCGAAGGCTACTTTTAAGGGGGAGGTCCAATGGCACACCAGTCGGCACTGATTGAAGATAACATCGAGCAGTATTTGCACGAGCACGAAAACAAGGACCTGCTGCGTTTTATTACCTGCGGCAGTGTGGATGACGGTAAATCGACGCTAATCGGGCGGCTGCTGCATGATTCCAAAATGATCTTTGAAGATCAGCTCGCCGCGATCACCCAGGCCTCCAAAACCAGCGGCACCACCGGCGACAGTGTGGACCTGGCGCTGCTGGTCGATGGCCTGCAGTCCGAGCGCGAGCAGGGCATTACCATTGATGTGGCCTATCGGTTTTTCTCCACCGACAAGCGCAAGTTCATCATCGCTGATACCCCGGGCCACGAGCAGTACACCCGCAACATGGCGACCGGCGCCTCGACCGCGAGCCTGGCGATCATTTTGATCGATGCGCGTTACGGCGTGCAGACCCAGACCCGCCGCCACAGTTTCATTGCCGACCTGCTGGGTATCGAGCATCTGGTCATTGCGGTCAACAAGATGGATCTGGCGGGTTATTCCGAGGCGCGCTTTAACGAAATTGTCGCCGAATATCAGGCTTTTGCGGAAAACCTGAATGCGCCCGACATTCGCTTTGTGCCGCTGTCGGCGCTTGAGGGCGACAACGTCGTCAACCAAAGCGAGCATACGCCCTGGTACTTTGCCCCGTCGCACGGTCACAGCGGCGAAACGCTGCTCTCGATTCTGGAAAGCGTTGAGCTCAGCCGTGACCGGAACCTGACTCAGCTGCGCTTGCCGGTGCAGTACGTCAACCGCCCGAACCTGGATTTCCGCGGCTACTGCGGCACCCTTGCCGCCGGCATTGTACGTCCGGGCCAACAGGTCAAGGCGCTGCCTTCGGGCAAGACGGCCACCGTCGAGCGGGTGGTCACCTATGACGGTGATCTGGAAGCGGCCTATCCCGGCCAGGCCATCACGCTGACGCTGGACGACGAAATTGATATTTCCCGGGGCGACTGGTTGGTAGCGGCCAGTGAAGAAGTACCGCTGTCAAACGCCTTCAGTGCCGATGTGGTATGGATGCACGAAGATGCGCTGACTCCCGGCCGGCTTTACGATTTCAAACTGGCTACGCGGGACTTGTCAGGTCAGGTATGCCGTATCGACTATCAGGTGGACGTGAATACGCTGGAACACCACGCGACGGATTCGCTTGCACTCAATGCCATTGCCCGCTGCGAGATCGAACTGACCGCCGAGATTCCGGTGGATGATTACCGCCAGAGCCCCGGTACCGGCAGCTTTATCGTGGTCGACCGATTGTCCAACGTGACCGTCGGTGCGGGCATGATCCGCGGCGTACTGGCGGCAGGCGATGCCAACGCAGCGGAGCAGACGACCGACTGGGCCGCCTTCGAGCGCGACCTTAACGCGCTGGTGCGCAAGCACTTCCCGCACTGGGAAGCCAGGGACATCTCCTCGCTTTTGTAGCCGTTGGCACGTATCACAGGGCTTGTGCATCAGGCCTGCCAAGCGACGCCTCGCCCAGTGCGGGGCGTCGCTTTTTGGTTGCCGTTTGCCGTGTATCGCGGCAGGGCGTAGCCTGTCTGGCTGTTACCCCATGTAAGCGTTGTGCGATAAAAAAGCCGACTTTTTATCGGGCGTCTCTGAGCAAGGAGCCTCAGCATGAAAAACGGATTGCGGCAGATATCGCACTTTACCAAACGCCTGTTACACGTGGCCGCCTCGCCCATGCGCCGGGACCACGGCCGCGGCGGTATGGTGGTGCATCCGTACCGTGGTTATGGCTCCCAGCACGAGGCGTTTGTCATGGGGCGGGTATATCAGCAGGTGGCGCTGGGCCGGGTCATTCCGCGCCGGGGCGCGCTGCGTGATACGGCGGATGTGGCCCGACGTGTGCTACGCCGTGGTGTGGTACGGGCCCGGGTGGATGTGAATCTGGGCAAGAATCATCGTCAGGTGGTGACCGACCGCGACGGATATTTCAACGTGCGTTTGACGCTGGAGTCACCGCTGCCCATTGACGTATCCTGGCATCGGGCCGATATCGAAGTCCGCGCTGAAGGGCATCCGCTGGTGCGTACTCATTCCGAAGTCTATATTCCGCCACAGGAAACCGACCTGCTGGTGATCAGCGATATCGACGATACGGTGATGTTCACCGGCGTTGCCGAAAAGCTCAAGATGCTTTACCGCCTGTTTGTGAAAAAAGCCGAGCGGCGCACGGCGTTTCCCGGCGTGGCCGCGCTGTATCAGGCGCTGCACCGGGGGAAAAGCGGCAAGCAGGAGCGTCCGGTCCTCTACGTTTCACGCGGCCCCTGGGCGATTTATGAAATGCTCGAAGCGTTTTTTCAGCTTAATCGCATCCCGGTCGGGCCGATTCTGTTTCTGCGCGAGTGGGGGTTGTCCTGGCGGCATCCCTGGCCGCGCCGGGCGGAAGATCACAAACGCGAGCTGATCGAGCGGATGCTCAGACTGTTCGAGGACATGCCCTGTGTGCTGGTGGGCGACAGCGGCCAGCACGACCCGGAAGTGTATGCGGACATTGTCAGCGCGTATCCCGAGCGCATTGTCGCGGTGTATATCCGCCGGGTCGACAAGGACCCCGCTCGGGAGGCGGCCATCAACCGATTGCGTGAAAAAATGGCAGGCAGCGCCTGTGAGCTGATTCTGGCCGAGGACAGCCTGAAAATGGCGCAGCACGCGTTTGAACGCGGCCTCATTTCCACCCATGGCCAGCAGGCGGTGCAGCGTGATGTGCAGCGACAGGCGGAAAGCTCGGAGGGCTAGCCGGGCCGCCCCTGGGCGTTATGCCGGTTTGTTGGCGATAATCACTGCCCGGCGCGGCGCGGGATAGCCTTCGATCGTTTTGGTGCGGTCGTCGGGGTCGAGAAAGTCGGCCAGTGATTGATACGTCATCCACTCGGTTGAGCGCTGCTCACAGAGCGACGTAATGGCTTCGTCCACCACTCGAACATTGTGGAAACCACAGCGTTCAAGCCAGTGGCACAGCGCCCGGGACGACGGGAGAAAATAGACGTTGGGCATGGCCGCGTAGCGGCTGCCGGGCAACAGCACGGTCTGCTCGTCGCCTTCCACCACCAGGGTTTCCAGCACCAGCTCACCGCCGGGGGCGAGCGCGTCCTTGAGCTGCTGAATGTGTTCAAGCGGTGAGGAGCGGTGGTAGAGCACGCCCATGGAAAATACGGTGTTAAAAAAGCCCAGGTTATCGGGCACATCTTCAATGCCCACGGGCAAAAAATGTGTGCAACCGCCGTCGGCGTCGCCGACAAAGTGGCGCACCGCCTGAAACTGCCAGTAAAAGCGCGGCGAGGGGTCAATCACCAGTGCAAAGCAGGCGCCGGCGCCTGCCATGCGCCAGGCGTGGTAGCCGCTGCCGCCGCCCACGTCGAGCACCTTGCGCCCGGCAAGCGGCGCCAGGTGCGGGGCCACGCGCTGCCATTTCCAGTCCGAGCGCCACTCGGTATCAATCTCGATCCCGCCCAGTGAATACGGCCCCTTGCGCCACGGTGTGAGCTTGCGCAAAAGATTATCGCACTGGCGCCGGCGGCTCTCGTCAAGCGTCACGTCCACGCACACGGTGTCGGCATCCAGGGTCACGCGGCGCTCATCGGGTAGCTCGGGCAGCTTGGCCACGGCTTTTTCCCACATCGGCAGATCGCCGTGGCGGCAGCGGTCAAGGCCCGTAGCCAGCTGCTCGGGCAGCAGGGCAAGCCATTCTGTCAGCCCCTGATCCAGAAACGCCTGATACAGCGCGCGCTGGTCGTCGGTGGGTGTCGTCGGGCGGGCCATTTACCCCTCCTTGAAAGCGACCATGGAAGCAAAGTTCAGGTACTGAAACCACGTCATCGAGCGGGCAAAACCGCTGCGTTCAAGCCGGGCGTGATGGGCTTCCAGCGTATCCGGCACCAGTACGTTTTCCAGCGCGTTGCGCTTCTGGCTGATTTCCATGTCGCTGTAGCCGTTGGCGCGCTTGAAATCGTGGTAACGCTCGACCCGCCAGGCGTTATCGTACTCGTCGGCGTCCACGGTTTTTTCCGAGAGAATCAGCACGCCGCCGGGCTCCAGCGCCTGATAAAGCCTTGCCAGCAGGGCGTCACGGTCGTCGGGCGGCAAAAACTGCAGGGTGAAGTTGAGCATGATCATGCCCGCCGGTGCGTACTCGAACCGGCGAATATCGGCCAGCTCCACCTGCATGGCATACTCCGGGCACTCGTCGGCAAAAGTGTGCCGGGCACGTTCGGCCATGGCCGGCGAAACGTCGATACCTTCGTAGGTAAACGCATCGGCGGGTAGCGCCCCGGCCAGCGCCAGTCCTCCAGCGCCCAGCGAGCAGCCGAGATCATACACCCGGGCGCCGTGACGCAGATGGCGTTGGGCAATCAGCCCCAGCATGCCCAGTACCTGGCCATAGCCGGGCACCGAACGGCGAATCATATCGGGAAAGCACGCCACCACTTTCTCGTCAAACGAAAACCGCGCCACCCGGTCAAGGGGTGTCGAAAAGATGGCGTCACGGTAAGATGCATCACTCATGGGGCAGCCCGATCCGTAAAAAACGATCCGTGAAAACGATCAGTCAAAGACGATCGTTCAAAAACAGAGCCATAGTTTACGCGCCCCACCATGACGCGGCCAGACCCGGTACGCGCTGCTCAGGCATGACCACATCATCACGCGACAAGAGAGAGCTTTCATGGCCAACGCCGCACCCGCAACGCCCGATACACTGCCGGCCTGGCAGGCACTGTTGCGCCACGCCGAGACGCAAAAAAAACTGCCGCTCAAGGCGCTATTCGAGCGCGATGCAGAGGGCGAACGTTTTGCCACGTTTAGCCGTCGTGTGGCCGGACTGACGCTGGATCTGTCCAAACAGCGCTGGAGCGGTGAAACCCTTGAGCATCTGCTGGCGCTGGCCCGGGAGGCCGGCGTGCCCGAAGCCATCGACGGACTTTTGAGCGGCCGGCGGGTCAACAAAAGTGAAAATCGTCCGGCGCTACACACCGCGCTGCGCCTGCCGGAGGGGGCTTCGCTCAATGTTGATGGCGAAGACGTGGCAGCGGCGGTGCATGAAAGTCTGGCGCAAATGGAAGCGCTGGTCGCCAGGCTGCACGCCGGCCAGTGGCGGGGGGCGACAGGCAAGCCCATCCAGCGGGTGGTGAACCTGGGCGTGGGCGGCTCTGACCTTGGCCCGCAGATGGTGACTCACGCGCTGGCCGATTTCCGCCCGGACGATATTCACCGGCTGAAGGTGCATTTTGCTTCGACCATGGACGGCTCGCAGCTGGTCGACTATTTAAGTCGGCTTGATCCTGAAACCACGCTGTTTGTGCTCTCGTCCAAGTCGTTTACCACCGTGGATACGCTATCCAATGCCAACACCGCACGGGACTGGCTGCTGTCGCGCCTGACGCGCCAGGGGGCAACGCCGATCAGCCCCGAGCTGGTTATTCGCCAGCACTTTATCGGGGTCTCTGCCTGCCCGGAAAAAATGACCCAGTGGGGCATTACGCCGGAACATCAGTTGAAGTTCTGGGAGTGGGTCGGCGGGCGCTACTCACTGTGGGGCACCATTGGGTTGCCCATTGCGCTGGTCATCGGCATGGATAACTTCCGCCGTCTGCTCGCCGGCGCCCACGCCATGGACGAGCATTTCGCCAGCGCCCCGCTTGAAGGCAATGCGCCGGTAATGCTGGCGCTGGCCGGCATCTGGAACGTCAACTTTCTGGATATCCGTGCGCATTCCATTTTGCCCTACGACGGTCGGCTGGAATATTTTTCTGCCTACCTGGAACAGCTGGAAATGGAGTCCAACGGCAAATCTGTCACCCGCGATGGCGAGCCGACCGGCTACTCCACCTGCCCGGTGCTCTGGGGCCAGCTTGGGCCCAATGCCCAGCACGCGTTTTATCAGTTGCTGCACCAGGGCACCCAGCCGGTAGTGTGCGACTTTATCGCCCCGTTGACGCGTTACGACGACGTACAGGATGCCGACACCCGCCGGCTGCTGCAGTCCCAGCACCGGCTGACGCTGGCCAACTGCTTTGCCCAGTCGCGGCTCTTGATGCTGGGCGACGACGCTATCGACGACGACGCTCCGCGCCCTGCACACAAACGCTATCGCGGCAATCAGCCCTCCACCACGGTGCTGCTTGACCGGTTGACGCCCGAAACGCTGGGCTCACTCATCGCGTTATATGAACACAAGGTATTTGTTCAGGCGGTGATTTGGGACATCAACCCGTTTGACCAGTGGGGAGTAGAGCTGGGCAAACAGATTGCCGGACAAACCGGCAGGATCCTCGAAGGCGAAGCCGCCCCCGACGGTATGGACGCCTCCACCCGCGGGCTGATGGAAGCCTTCTGGGCGGTGGGCAGAAAAAACCCCGCCGATTAAAGCGGGGTCGATATGACAGGTTGCGCGCCAGGCAAGTATCAGTGGGCGCGTGCCTGCTGCTCGGCTGACGGGCATTTCCCTATCATCAGCAGGCGGTAGAAAATGCCGCCAAGGGCTGCGCCGAGCAGCCAGGCGTAGCCGCCGAGTGATTCAAGCGCCGGTACCCAGACGGATGAAATGGAGAAAATGGCGGCAAGCGCAAAGGCCATGATGGCACGCTTGTTCCAGCCTCTTACATAGTAGTAGGCCCCGTCCGGATCCCTGGAGAACATGTCCTGAATATTGAGTTTCTGCCGACGGATCAGGTAATAATCCACCACGATAATACCGTAGAAAGGCGCCACGATAGCGCCGATGGCGTTGACGAAGCCGGCAATACCGATATTGCTGATGACAGCCACCCACAGGCCGCCAACGAAAAAGGCAATGGTGGCGGTAATCAGCCCACCGGTGCGAAAGCTGATCTTGCTGGGGAAGAGGTTGGCCAGATCATAGGCCGGCGGGATGAAGTTGGCGACCAGGTTGATCCCGACGGTGGCGGCAAAGAAGGTGATAGCCGCGATAATGGTTAGCGGAAGTGAGTCCACATGGGCGATAATATCCGATGGATTGGTCATGGTTTCGCCGAACAGGGCCAGCGTTCCCGCGGTGATGATAAGGGCGATGAACGAAAAGAAGGCAACGTTGAGCGGAAGCCCGATCAGGTTGCCGATTTTCATTTGCCGTTCACTTTTGACAAAGCGGGTGAAGTCACCAAAGTTGATCACCACAGCGGCAAAATACGCGATCATGGTACCGGTAATGGCGAGGAAAGCGCTGAGGGAGCTGCCTTCAAAATCGCTCGAACCGCTGAAAATGGTCCCGATAGCTGGAATCAAATCGCTGCCCGCCTGGTACCAGATGATGATCATCAACGTCACCATGACCACGTAAACCAGCGGACCGGCCCAGTTCAGGAAGTGCTTGATGCGCTCGATGCCCTGCCAGAACATCATCACCTGAAACACCCAGACCAGCGCAAAGGACAGCCAGTCGACGGCGGACATGCCCAGCCACTGGCCGCCGGGATCTCCCACCAGGGCAGTCATCAGCAAAGCTAGCGCCGTTGAAGCAAAGTAGGTTTGCACGCCGTACCAGAAAATACCGGTAATGGCGCGCAGCATGGCAGGAAAGTTGGCCCCAAAGACCCCCATGCTGGCGCGAATGAGAACGGGAAAGGGGACACCGTATTTAACGCTGGGTTTACCGGAAAGGTTGACCAGTACCATCACCACACAGCCGGCCAGAATAATGGCCGCCATGACCAGCCAACCGTTCAACCCGTAGGAAATGAACAGGGACGCCGCCAGGGTATAGCCAAACAGGCTTTGAATGTCGTTGGACCAGACGTTGAAGATTTCAAACCAGCCCCATGTTCGGGACGCCTTTTTGACCGGAGCCAGATCTTCGTTGTACAGACGCCGGGAGCCATGGGTTATTTCAAGCTCTTTGTCGGAAATGTCGGACATTGGGAAAAGGGTACCTTGTTGTCAGGGTTTGATTTTATTTTAGGGTTGTCGTCCGTGATGGTAGAGCGGCCACTCAGTGTGCCTCCGGGCTTTTGTATACAAAAAGAACAGTGACAGCGGTGCTTCGCTGACGCAACCGATTTGCTCCTGGTCCTTGGTCGTATGCCTGTATCTGTTCGAATATACAGCTTTGGGGTTTTACGTTACCATGCGGACTTTTGGCTCCCTTCAGGAAACCAGTGCGACATGTCTCAGTTTGATGCCTCCCAGTACGGTGCCAGCTCGATTGAAGTCCTGTCAGGGCTTGAGCCGGTGCGTAAGCGCCCCGGCATGTATACCGATACCTCACGGCCCAATCACCTGGCTCAGGAGGTGATCGATAACAGCATTGATGAGGCGCTGGCCGGTTATGCAGACCGGGTCAAGGTGGTGTTGTTACCGGACGGCGGCATCGAGGTGGCCGACGACGGCCGCGGAATGCCCATCGATACGCACCCCGAGCACGGCGTTTCCGGTGTCGAGCTGATCCTTACCAAGCTGCATTCGGGGGGCAAGTTTTCCGCCTCCAGCTACCGTTTTTCCGGTGGCCTGCACGGGGTTGGGGTATCGGTGGTCAACGCGCTGTCGCGCCGGCTTGAGGTGGAGGTCACCCGGGATGGCGCGCGCCATGCGATGGCCTTTGCCCACGGTGATAAAGTCGAAGAATTGACGCACATCGGCAAGGCGCCCAAACGCGCCAGCGGCACGCTGCTGCGTTTCTGGCCGGAAGATGAGTATTTTGACAGCCCCAAACTGGCGGTAGGGCGGTTAAAGCACCTGCTACGCGCCAAGGCGGTATTGTGCCCGGGGCTTGAGGTTATACTGGTAGAGCCCGACGGCACCACAAGCGAATGGCAGTACGCCGACGGGCTGCGCGACTATCTTGTCGAAGCCACTGACGGCTTTGATGTGCTGCCTGCCGAGCCGTTTCTGGGCCACTTCAGCGACGACGAGAACGGCGTGGACTGGGCCATCCAGTGGCTGCCTGAAGGCGGCGATACGCTGGTGGAATCCTACGTCAACCTGATCCCCACGCCCCTGGGCGGCACCCATGTCAACGGCTTTCGCTCCGGGCTGTTGGACGCGCTGCGCGAGTTTTGCGAGTTCAGGAGCCTCCTGCCGCGAGGCATCAAGCTCACCGCCGAAGACCTCTGGGAGCGGGCGGCGTTTGTGCTCTCGGTGAAGATGCTCGATCCGCAGTTTGCCGGGCAAACCAAGGAGCGTTTGTCGTCCCGCACGGTATCGGGGTTTGTCTCGGGTGTGGTCAAGGATGCCTTCTCGCTGTGGCTCAACCGCCACGTGGCCGAGGGCGAGGCGCTGGCCGAGCTGGTAATCAGTGCTGCCCAGCGGCGGCAGAAAAAAGCCAAAAAAGTCGCGCGTAAAAAGGTGACGTCGGGCCCGGCGTTGCCGGGCAAGCTGGCCGACTGCTCGGGGCAGGATCCGGCGCAAAGCGAGCTGTTTCTGGTCGAGGGCGACAGCGCCGGGGGGAGCGCCAAGCAGGCGCGCAACCGCGAAACCCAGGCCATCATGCCGCTACGTGGCAAGATCCTGAACACCTGGGAAGTGGAAACCCACGATATTTACGGCTCCCAGGAAGTTCACGATATTGCCGTAGCCATCGGTGCCGATCCCGGCAGCGCGGATCTGGCCAAGCTGCGCTATCACAAGGTGTGTATTCTCGCCGATGCCGACTCCGATGGCCTGCACATCGCCACGCTTCTGTGCGCCCTGTTTGTGCGCCATTTTCCCAGCCTGGTGGATGCCGGCCACGTTTACGTTGCCATGCCGCCGCTGTACCGCATTGATCTGGGCAAGGAAGTTCACTACGCGCTGGATGAAAGCGAAAAAGCCTCGATCCTCAAACGGCTGGCCAAAAAACGTGGCACGCCCAACGTTCAGCGCTTCAAGGGGCTGGGCGAAATGAGCCCGCTGCAGCTGCGTGAAACCACCATGGCCGTGGATACGCGCCGGCTGGTGCAGCTGACCCGCAGCGACGGCGATGGCAGCGAGCAGATGCTCGACATGCTGCTGGCCAAAAAACGTGCATCGGATCGCAAAAAATGGCTGGAAGATTACGGTAACCTCGCCGATATCGACGTATAAACGCGCTTTGACAGCATTCCGGCTGAACATGATGTTGAGCCACGTGTTTTTGAGTAAAGAGACCAATCGATGACCATGGACATTTCCGTGGCGGAAGGCGACGTTGAGCGCCTTTCCCTGCGCGACTACACCGAAAAAGCCTACCTCGACTACTCGATGTACGTGATTCTCGATCGTGCGTTGCCCAACATCGGCGACGGCTTGAAGCCCGTACAGCGGCGCATTATCTACGCCATGCGCGAACTTTCACTCTCGGCCAGCGCCAAGTACAAGAAGTCCGCGCGTACGGTAGGCGACGTGCTGGGCAAGTTTCATCCCCACGGCGACAGCGCCTGCTACGAAGCCATGGTGCTGATGGCGCAACCTTTCAGCTACCGCTATCCGCTGGTGGATGGGCAGGGCAACTGGGGCAGCCCTGACGATCCCAAGTCGTTCGCCGCCATGCGCTACACCGAGGCCAAACTCTCGAAGTTTGCCGAAGTGCTGCTCGCCGAGCTGGGCCAGGGCACGGTGGATTGGACGCCCAACTTTGACGGCACCATGCAGGAACCCACGGTGTTGCCCGCGCAACTTCCCCATATTCTGCTTAACGGCGGGACCGGGATTGCCGTGGGCATGGCCACCGATATTGTGCCGCACAACGTAAGCGAGGTGGTCGATGCCACTTGCCATCTGCTGCGCCACCCCGACGCCACCACGACCGATCTGATGGACTATCTGCCGGCACCGGATTTCCCGACGGCGGCAGAGATCATTACGCCCCGAGCGGACCTGAAAAAGCTCTACGAAGCCGGGCGCGGCTCGGTCAAAATGCGCGCCCGCTTCGAGCGTGAAGACGCCAATATCGTGATTACCGCGCTGCCGTATCAGGTCAGTGGAGCCAAGGTGCTCGAACAGATTGCCGCGCAAATGCAGGCCAAAAAGCTGCCCATGGTCGCCGATCTGCGCGATGAATCGACCCACGAAGAGCCCACGCGTCTGGTGATCGAACCGCGCTCGAGCCGGGTCGAGGTAGAACCACTGATGGCGCACCTGTTTGCCACCACTGACCTGGAAAAGAACATTCGCGTCAACTTCAACGTGATTGGTCTGGATGGCCGCCCCCAGGTCATGTCGCTGCCGGAGCTTTTGGGTCAGTGGCTGAGCTTTCGTCGTACCACGGTGCGTCGCCGTCTGGAACATCGCTTGGGCAAGGTTGAGGACCGTCTGCACCTGCTGGAAGGGCTGCTGGCCGCCTACCTCAATCTGGATGAGGTGATCCGCATCATCCGCGAAGAGGACGAACCCAAGGCCGAACTGATCGCCGCGTTCGGGCTTTCCGAGCGCCAGGCCGAAGCGGTGCTGGAGCTGCGGCTGCGCCATCTGGCCAGGCTCGAAGAAATGAAAATCCGCGGCGAGCAGGACGCGCTGGAAAAAGAACGCAAGCACCTGCAGGGGCTGCTGGGCAGCGAAGCCCGGCTGACCACGCTGATCGAGAAGGAAATCCGCGCGGCGGGCAAGGCTCATGGCGATGCGCGCCGCTCGCCGCTGGTCGAACGCGAGGACGCCAAAGCGCTGTCCGAGGTAGAGCTGCTGGGGGCCGACCCGATTACCGTGGTGCTGTCCGAAAAAGGCTGGGTACGTGCCGCAAAAGGCCACGATATTGATCCGGCAGGGCTCTCGTACAAGGCCGGCGACTGTTTCCATCTGGCCGCACAGGGCAAGACCAATCAGCCGCTGGTGCTGCTCGACGATACCGGTCGTGCCTATACGCTGGCCGCGCACAATTTGCCCAGCGCCCGGGGGCAGGGTGAGCCGGTGACCGGCCGTGTGAACGTGGCGGCCGGCGCGCAAATGGCCGGTGTGCTGCTGGCCCCGCCCGAGCAACGCTTTGTGCTGGCCTCCGACGGCGGTTACGGTTTTGTCACCCGGCTGGATGCGCTAACCGGCAAGAACAAGGCCGGCAAGGCGGCGCTGACTCTGCCCAAAGGCTGTAGCGTGTTGCCGCCTGTTGCCTTGCCTGAAAGCAAAGAAGCCCTGTGGGTCGCAGCGATCTCCAACGAAGGGCGGTTGCTGCTGTTTTTGCTGTCGCAACTGCCGGAGATGGCCAAGGGTAAAGGCATCAAGATGCTGGATATCCCCGGTGCCCGGGCGGCCAGCCGGGAAGAGTTTGTGCGTGATATGGCCGTGTTGGCTGAAAGCGACGCGCTGGTGGTACACGCCGGCAAGCGCAAACTGACCATCAAGCCCAATGATTTGAGCTATTACCGCGGTGAACGCGGGCGGCGCGGCAGCAAGTTGCCCCGCGGGTTTCAGAAAGTGGACCGCCTCGAACGGCAGCAAAATGAAGGCCAAAAAGGAACCAATGAATGAGCCAGAACACGCTGATGTTAACGCTGTTGGGCGAAGCACTGCCGAAGTCGCTGCTTGCCGAGGTGGATACGCTGGCTGCCCGAAACGAGCTTGACGTTGCATGCTGCCACTGGCTGAGCGATGAAGCTGCCACGGCAGAGCCGGGCCGCGCCGCCTGTGTGGCGTTTGAACTTTGCGACGACACGCTTGAGGCGGGGCGTTTTGACCTTGAAGCACTACGCGAGCAGGCGCTGGCGCTGGGAGCTGGCTACGGCGTGGATGTCGCCATTCAGACGGCAAACGAGTGGCGCGGGCACCGGCGGCTGGTGTGCTTCGACATGGACTCCACACTGATCAAGGCTGAGGTCATCGACGAGCTGGCGCGCCGCCACGGCGTGGGTGATGAAGTGGCAGCGGTGACCGAACGCGCCATGCGCGGCGAGCTGGATTTCAAGCAGAGTTTCCGTGAGCGCATGGCAAGGCTTGAAGGGCTGGATGAGGCGGTCCTCGCGGATATTGCCGCCAACCTGCCATGGATGGACGGCCTGGAGACGCTGATGGCGGGCTTGAAACGACACGGCTATCGCACGGCGATTATTTCCGGCGGCTTCACCTATTTTGCCCGCTATCTTCAGCAGCAGCTGGGGTTTGACGAGATCCATGCCAACGAGTTGGTGATGGAAAACGGCCGGGTGACCGGCGAGGTGCGCGAACCGATCGTGGATGCCGTGCGCAAGGCCGAGCTATTGGCCCAAATAGCCAGGCGTCAGGGGCTCAGCCTGAGCCAGGTCGTCGCCGTGGGGGATGGCGCCAACGATCTGGAAATGCTCGCCCGGGCGGGGCTGGGCATTGCCTTTCGTGCCAAGCCGCTGGTGCGTGAACAAGCGCGGCAGTCGGTCTCGACGCTCGGGCTTGATGCGGTGCTTTACCTGATGGGCCACGGCCGAGAGGCGTAGCTGACCCGCCGGCCCGTCAGGGCGCGGCGGCAGACACCCTGCGGGTATAAACTGCCTGGCTGAGCAGTACCAGCACCAGGCCGCCTGCCAGCACTGCGCTACCGATGGCATATAGCGGCGTATAGGTATGCCAGGCGTCATAAAGGGCTGACATGCCGTAGCCGGAAAACGCCTGTGCGGCGGCAAAGGTTGCCGTTGCCTGCCCCCACAGGCGTTTGTGCCGAGCCGGGCCGGCAAGCTCGGCCAGCCTTCCTGAGGTGAGGGCGACAATGCCGGGCACCATCGCGCCGACCAGAAAGGACGATGCTGACCGGCTGATAAGCGCAATGGAAACCAGGGGCAGTGCCACGGCCGCAGCCTTGGTCGCAAAGGCGAGCACCAGCCCCTGGTGCCAGCCCAGCAGCCGAGTCACGCCGCTGACAATAAACGGCCCGCACAGCGCGCCAAGGCCAAAGATGGCCCATTGCAGCGAGGCGGCGTGAGCGCCCAGCGCCTGTTCCCGGGCGAGATAATCGACCCAGAAGACGGTGTGCGGCACAAAGCCGATGGCATCCAGCCCGTAGGCAACCATCACCAGCGCTACCACAAGCGCCAGCGCGGTGGGCCTCGTCGCGGGGGCCGGTTTCTTGTCGGTGTGCGCTTGCCGGGCAGCAGGCGGCGGGGTTGTGCGCAAAGGGTGCAGCCGCACGAGGTGACGGTCGCAGCAGAAGCCGGCGAGCACGACCAGCAGGCCCAGTGCCAGCCAGGTGGCGGTAAGGCTGACGGCCAGCAGCGTCGGCACCACCAGCGCCGAAACCAGCGTGCCCAGCCCGATGCCGGTGAACACCAGTGTGCCGACTCCGGCACGCCGGGCCGGCGGCGTCGCGGTCAGGGCAAGCGACGGCCCCACGACCACAAGAATCGCCCCGGCCACGCCCGAGACCAGCCGCCAGAGAAAAAACCAGCCGAAGCTTCCGGGGCCTGCGCACAACAGAAAACTCAGGGCAATGCCGGCAAAGCACAGCCCGAACAGACCGCGGGTGTTGTAGCGTTCCGACAGCGGATGGCCGGCGAGTGCGCCAATCAGATAGCCCAGCAAATTGGCTGCGCCCAGGTAGGCCGCCTGGCTGGCGCTGAACCATTCGGCCTGAATAATCGCCGGCAATAGCGGCGTATAGGCAAAGCGGGCCACGCCAATGCCGGCAAGCGTGGCCATCATGCCGGTGAACAGGGCCGGTAGTTCTGCGCGGTTAATCATGGGCTGACTCTCGCTGACCCGACGGTTTCAAAAGCCTGCCGTATGCTCAGGCGCTAGTTCTGCACGATAAGTGTTTTGGTCGCAGAGAGTTATCCGACTTTGGCGAAAATCCGCCATGTACAGGCGGGTAGAAGCCGTCACAACATCTGGCGCGCCGTGCTTAACCGTGCCCTTTCTCCGGATGGGGGACGGGTTTATCACCCACCTCTTCCTGGCGTAGTTCCAGCGGTTCGCCCCGGGTTTTGTCAGCCCGCTGCAACTGCATGTGCAGGCCGGTCTTGGCCAGCAGGTGGGCGCTGACCGGTGCGGTGATAAATAAAAACAGCGTAATCAGCATTTCCTGAATATCAGGTACGCCGTGGCGGTGCCAGAAATACAGCATGGAGGCCATCAGCATGCAGCCGATACCCAGCGTCGTGGCCTTGGTTGGGCCGTGCAGGCGCATATAAAAGTCCTTCAGGTGCGCCATGCCCAGCGAGCCGATGAAAGCAAAAATGCCGCCGGCAACCAGCAATAGCGACGCCACGATTTCCACGAGCATGTTCATTCGATGATGTCTCCGCGCAGGATGTATTTGCAGACCGCCACGGTGCTGATAAAGCCGAGCATGGCAATCAGTAGCGCTGATTCAAAATAGGTCTTGCTGTCAAGCCAGAGCCCGAGTATCACGATCAGGGCAATGGAATTGACGTACATGGTGTCCAGCGCCAGCACGCGGTCGGGAAGCCGCGGGCCTGCCGCCAGCCGGTAAAGGTTCATCAACAGCGCCAGAATCACAAACGCCAGCGTAATGGGGAGCGCAACACTCAGCATTCGTAAATCTCCTTGAGCGGCTGCTCATAGCGCTGGCGGATCTGGGCGACCAGCGCATCGGGATCGCCAACGTCCAGTGCATGAATCAACAGCGATTTGCCATCAAGACGCAGGTTGGCCGATACCGTCCCCGGCGTAAGGCTGATGGTGCTGGCCAGTAGCGTAATGGTGAAACGGTCTTCAAGCATCAGCGGATACTCGATGAAATGTGGCCGCATTTTGCGAAACGGGTTGATGATCAGGTACGCCACTTCAAAGTTGGCGATAATGATGTCGCCGAGCAACCGCAAAATAAAACGCAGCAATAACCCGGGTTTATTGATACGTGGGCGGGAGTCCCAGAAGCGGTGGGTCAGTAGCGGAATCATGATCGCCAGAAAGCTGCCCAGCAGAATTTGTCCCGGAGCGATGCTGCGCGTCAGCAATAACCAGACGACCAGCAGCAGCAGGGATAACACGGGCGTAGGCAACCAGGGGCGCGATTTGATCATGGGGCATCTCCTGTAGCGGGCAGCAGCGTCCGGATGAGCGCCTCGGGGTTGGCCAGCTGTTCGGCGGTGGCCTGGGTGTAATCACCGACCGGCCCGGCAAACACCACCAGCAAGATCGGCGCAAGGGCCACCAGCCAGGTGACGCCGAACCACTGTGCCCGTGGCAGAACTTCGCCAATGGGTGAACCGCGGTGGCTGGCCCAGAACATGGTGGAGCCCGCACGGGAGAGCGCTACCAGAGAAGTCAGTCCGGCAAGCAGCAACAGTGGCCATAGCCACAGGCGTTCGCTGCCGTCGGCCGCGTTGAGTAGCAAAGCTTTGCCCAGCGCACCGGATAGCGGCGGCAGTCCTGCCACGGCCACTGCGCCGACAAAAAACAGCAGCGCCAGGCCACCGCCTTCGGCCATGGGCCGGCCTTTGACCAGTCGCGTACCGGCCTTGCCGCGCTGGGTCCCGATCATGGCGGCAAGCAAGAACAGTCCGCCGGTCACCAGCGTTGTATGAATCAGGTAGTAAAGCAGCGCCGAGACGGCCTCGGGCGTGCGCATGCCGACGCCGGCAAGCAGGGTCCCTACCGAAATCAGGATCAGGTAAGCCACCAGCAAACGCAGGTCCCGTGCGGCCAATACACCCATGCCGGCCACCACCAGCGTAGCCAACGCCAGCCACCACACCCAGGGCTGCTCCAGAGCGGCAAGGGCGCCGGCCTGTTCGCTGAAGAGGAGCATATAGACCCGCAGGATGGCGTAAATGCCGATCTTGGTCATGATGGCGAACAGGGCAGCCACCGGCGCCGGCGCGTAGCCGTAGGTGCGCGGCAGCCAGAAATACAGCGGCAGCATGGCGGCTTTCAGGCCGAATACTACCAGCAGCATCAGCGCCCCGGCGGTCACCAGCCCTTCACGCTCGGCCGGCAGGTTGGCAATGCGGTCGGCCATGTCGGCCATGTTGAGCGTGCCGGTAGCGCCGTACAGCACGCCTGCGGCAATCAGGAACAGCGACGAGCCGGCAATGTTGAGCACCACGTAGTGCACGCTTGCCTGAATCTTGGCCTTGCCACCGCCGTGGAGCAGCAGCGCGTATGACGCCAGCAGCAGCACTTCAAAAAAGACGAACAGGTTGAACAGATCGCCGGTCAGAAAGGCGCCGTTGATGCCCATCAGTTGCCACTGGAAAAGGCCGTGAAAGTTGCTGCCCTGCTCGTCATCGCCGGCACACGAATACACCACTGCACCAACGGCCAGAAAAGAGGTCACTGCCACCATCAGGGCCGAGAGGCGGTCAAGCACCAGCACAATGCCGAACGGCGGTTGCCAGCTGCCCAGCGCGTAGTAGGTGACCTCGCCGCTGGCGGCTTGCTTTACCAGCGCAACGGATACCAGCATAAGTAGCACGGTAGCCACCACGCTGATCAGGCGCTTTGTCTGGCTGAGCCGTCCAAGGCGCTTGTAAAGCAGCAGAATCCCGGCGATCAGCGGCAGGACAATGGGCAGAATAATCAGGTGCTGTGTCATTCGTGGTCATCCTTTTTGCCGTCCACGTGATCGTTGCCCATCTCGCTTCGCGCGCGCATGGCCAGAATCACCACGAACGCGGTCATCGCAAAGCCGATCACGATGGCGGTAAGCACCAGCGCCTGGGGCAGCGGATCGGCGTAGTCCCTGGCCCCGTCGATAATCACGGCACCATGGGTGGTCAGCCCGCCCATGGAGAACAGGAATAAATTGACCGCATAGGATAGTAGCGTAAGCCCCACTACGACGGGGAAAGTACGCCCGCGCAGTGTCAGGTACAGGCCGCAAGCGGTCAGAATACCGGTCGTGATTGCATAAAGCGCTTCCATTAGCCGCTCTCCTTGCCAGTGGTAGACGCCGTACTCTCTGCCTGGTGTTCCTGTGATTCCGTCACGGGGCGGTGGGGCGTGGTGACCTTGCCCAGGTTGGCGAGGATCATCAGCGTGGCGCCGACAACCGCCAGGTACACCCCCAGATCAAACAGCAGGGCGGTGGCCAGCTCGAACTCGCCGATCAACGGCAGCGAAAAATGCCCGAAAGCCGAGGTTAAAAACGGCTGCCCGAACAGCCAGCTGCCAAGGCCGGTCAGCGTGGCTGTGGCAACGCCGGCAACAGCCACCGGCTGGAAGGGAAAGTCGAGCCGGTGCTGGGCCCACTCCACGCCTCGCGCCATGTACAGTAGAATCAGCGCCACGGCGGTAATCAGCCCGGCGATGAAGCCGCCGCCCGGCTGGTTGTGGCCGCGCAGAAAAATAAACGCCGAGACCAGCAGTGCCAGTGGTAACAGTGCCATGGAGATGGACGTGAGGATGGCCGGGTAGCGATCCGGCGACCACAGGCGCCCCTCAACATCGCTGTGGGGCATGAACAGGCGCAGACGGTTGAGCAGTTTGAAGATCGCCAGGCCGGCAAGGGCCAGTACGGTAATCTCCCCGAGCGTATCAAAGCCGCGGAAGTCGACAAGAATCACGTTGACGGCATTGTGCCCGCCGCCGCCCGGCACGCTTTGATTGATGAAGAAGTCCGAAATGGAAACCGAGCCACGGGTCATTACCGCGTAGTTGAGGCTGGCGATCACCAGCCCCAGAGCGCTTGCCAGCAGGATATCGCGGACGTTGCGCATGGGGCTGGAGTCCCGGGGCGTGCGCTGGGGCAGGAAAAACAGCGCCAGCATCAACAGAATCATGGTCACCACTTCCACCGACAGTTGGGTCAGCGCGAGATCGGGTGCCGAGTAACGGGCAAAAGTCAGTGCCACAAACAGGCCAACGATGGAAAGCATCAGCAGGGAAATCAGACGGAAACGGTGGGTGGCTGCAGTAGCGATGCCGCCAAAGATCAGCATCAATGCACCGAACAGCACCACGCCATCGATGGGCTGATTACCCAGCGCGCCGGTCAGCTCGCTTATCCGAACGAGCCCGATAACGCCGCTCACCAAAGTGGCTATCAGCAGAAACGCCATGTAGCGCTGCAGGGAGTTGCCTTCAAGCCAGGTGACAGTGCGTTCCGAACCGTATTTGCAGGCCAGTATTCCACGCTCGAACACAAAGCGTGCGTCCATGCCGTTGAACTGCTGGAGAAACTGGCGCATATCCGAGTGACGCCAATACATCAGCGCACCGCCGGCCAGCGCAATGGCGCTCATGGCCAGCGGCAGGTTGAAGCCGTGCCAGACGGCCAGATGGAAATCCAGCGGTTCGCCAAGTACGGCACGCGTAGCAAGGTCAAGCAGGCCGCCGGCGAAAAAAGCCGGGAAAATCCCCACCAGCACGCACATCAAGACCAGCAGTTCGACCGGCGCGCGCATCAGGCGTGGCGGTTCGTGCGGGTGTTTAGGTGGCAGCTTGCGGCCGGGCTTGAAAAATACCGCGTGAGCAAGGCGCAGCGAGTAGGCCACGGAGAGCACGCCGCCCAGCGTGGCGAGTACCGGTATGACCCAGCTCAGCCCCGCAAGAATCGGCGTGTTGAGCGTCTCGGTAAACAGCATTTCCTTGGAAAGAAAGCCGTTGAACAGCGGTACGCCGGCCATGGCCGCGGCGGCCAGTGAGGTCAGCAGCGCCATGACCGGCATGGTGGCGCGCAGCCCGCCAAGGCACTTGAGTTCACGCGTGCCGGCCTCGTGATCAATGATCCCTGCGCTCATGAACAGCGCCGCCTTGAAGGTGGCGTGATTCAGGATATGAAACAGGGCGGCGAGTATCGCCATGGGGCTGCCGATGCCCAGCAGCATGGTAATCAGCCCCAGGTGGCTGACGGTGGAAAATGCCAGAATGCTCTTGAGATCGGTCTTGAACAGCGCAAACCAGGCGCCGTATAGCAGCGTAACGGTGCCGGTGAGCGATACCAGTACGGTCCACAACGCATGTTCGCCAATGGCGGGATGCAGCCGAGCCATGAGGAAAATGCCGGCCTTGACCATGGTGGCCGAGTGCAGGTAAGCGGATACCGGCGTGGGCGCGGCCATGGCATGGGGCAGCCAGAACTGGAACGGAAACTGGGCCGATTTGGTAAAGGCACCGAGCAGAATCAGCACCAGCATGGCCGGATAGCGCGGATCGGCGGCGATGGCCTTGCCGCTTGCAAGCACCACATCCATGTCGAAGCTGCCGGCGATGTGGCCGAGCAGCAATACGCCGGCCAACAGGGCAAGCCCGCCGGCGCCGGTCACGGTAAGTGCCATGCGCGCGCCTTTGCGTGCGGCACTCTGTGTCGTCCAGAAGCCGATCAGCAAAAACGAAGCCAGGCTGGTGAGCTCCCAGTACAGCCACAAAAGAATCAGGTTGTTGGCCATGACGATGCCCACCATCGACGCCATGAACAACACCATGAAGGCGTAAAAGCGTCCGACCGGCTCGTCTTCATGGAGGTAAAAGTGAGCATAAAGCAGAATCAGCAGGCCGATGCCCAGAATCAACAGGCTGAACAGCAGCGTCAGGCCATCCAGCCGCAGTGCCAAATCAAGCCCCAGCTCCGGTAGCCAGCCCACGCTGAAGCGCAGCGCCTGTCCCTCGGTGAGGGCGGGAATCTGAAACAGCGTCAATGCCAGTGCAGCACCCGGCAACAGGGCGGTAGCAAGGGTGCAGGCGGTGCGTCCGTAGCGCACGGTCAAGATGGGCACCAACACGCCTAAAAGCGGCAGTAGGGCTATCCACAGCAGTGTCATTGGCGTTAATCCAGCGGTCGGTAAAGTCCTTGGTTGCCGCATTATGGCGCGACAGCGTATCCTGAGGCATCGCACAAGGCGATACAGCGCAAACCGTCAAGACTATCAGCTGAGCCGCCGTTGTGAAATTTTAGTGCATGCGAGGCACTAAATGCACCACTTGACCCGCCCTGGCATGGTGAATTGGCGCTGTACGATGAGCGTCAGACGTAAAACAGCGTTGACAAAAACTGCCAGGGCTGATTTTCTAGAGACATGAATATTCCCATGATGCATCTTGTACCAGACCTACGACTACTACGCGCCTGCCTCTGAAGGTTCAGGGGCAGGCAATGTCTTTGACCCCGAGGGTCAAAAGCGTCGTCGTCTGGTGTTACAAGTTGCGAGGTTGTCATGGGTATCAAAGATTTACATTGTTTTTTCCAGCGCTGTCCGGCGGCCGTTGATGCCGTACGTGGCGTAACAGGCACTGTACAGAACGATGTTTCGGCCGTTGCCGTGCGTCGCGCTTCTTCTCTTGACGCCCCTTCATCCTCCGTGGTGAAGGGGCGTTTTGTGTTGGTACCCAAGCGTGCCGACTATACTTGTTCTGCCTTCCACCTTTTCTTTTCCCTCCAGGAGAGCCGCCATGATGTTGTCTGATCCCGCGCAAAAATACCGCCCCTTCGTCGCTGTTGACCTGCCCGATCGCCAGTGGCCGGCCCGGCGCATCCAGCAGCCGCCCATCTGGACCAGCGTCGATCTGCGCGATGGCAACCAGTCGCTGATCGACCCGATGGATCAGGAGCGCAAGCAGCGGCTCTTCGACATGCTGCTGGATATCGGCTTCAAGGAAATCGAAGTGGGCTTTCCGTCGGCCTCGCAAACCGACTTTGACTTCGTGCGCACGCTGATCGAGCAGAACCGAATTCCCGACGACGTGACGATTCAGGTGCTTACACAGGCGCGCCCGCACCTGATCGAGCGCACCTTCGAGGCGCTCAAGGGGGCCAAAAACGCCATTGTTCACGTGTATAACGCCACGGACCCGATGTTTCGCCGCGTGGTGTTCAAGGTCGACAAGAAGGACTGCATCCAGATTGCCCAGGATGCTACCCGCCAGATCCGCGATGCCATGAACGCCGCCCCGGAAACTCACTGGACGTTTCAGTACTCGCCGGAGCTTTTCACCACCACCGAGATGGACTTTGCCGTCGAGATCGTCGAGGCGGTCATGGACGTTTATCAGCCCACCGCCGAGCACCGCATGATCGTCAACCTGCCGGCCACCGTGGAGTGCGCCACGCCCAACAACTACGCCGACCAGATCGAGTGGTTCTGCCGCGAGGTAAAAAACCGCGAGTCGCTGATTGTCAGTCTGCACCCGCACAATGACCGCGGCACCGGCGTGGCGGCTGCCGAACTGGGCCTGATGGCCGGCGCGGACCGCGTCGAAGGCACGCTGTTTGGCAACGGCGAGCGTACCGGCAATGTTGATATCGTCACCGTGGCGATGAACATGTACACACAGGGCGTGCATCCTGCACTGGATTTTTCCAACATCACGCCGATCATGCGCGAAGTGGAGCACTGCAACCAGCTGCCGGTTCACCCGCGCCACCCCTACGTCGGCGACCTGGTGTTTACCGCCTTCTCGGGCTCGCATCAGGATGCCATCAAGAAAGGCATGGCCGACCGCCAGGAGCATCCCGACGCCATCTGGCATGTGCCGTATCTGCCCATTGATCCGCTCGACGTCGGCCGCAGCTATGAAGCGGTCATCCGTGTCAACAGCCAGTCGGGAAAGGGCGGCGTATCCTACCTGCTGGAGCAGGAGCACGGCGTGGAATTGCCGCGCCGGCTGTCCATCGAATTCAGCCAGGTGGTGCAGGAAGTGGCCGAGCGCACCGGCCGCGAAATTACCTCGCAGATGATTTATCAGGCCTTCAGCGACGAATACCTGGAACGCAGCGAGCCCTTCTCGCTGGCCAGCCATCGCATGTCGTCCGAGCCGGACAGCCCCAGGGTCAATCTGGAGGCCACGGTGGACATCAGCGGCGAGCGCAAAACGCTCAGCGGTGAAGGCAACGGCCCGCTGGCTGCCTTTGTGCAGGCGCTTGCCGGCGCGGGCCATGAAGTGGAGATCATCGACTACCACGAGCACTCTCGCGGACAGGGCGCCGATGCCGAAGCGGTGGCCTATGTGGAAGTGCGCGTAGGCGAAAGCGCCGTGTTTGGCGTCGGCATTGATGAAAGCATCACCAGTGCCTCGATGAAAGGTGTACTCAGCGCGATTAATCGCCACCATTCCACCCAGGCACCGGCGGCCAATGTGACTTCGGAAACGCTGGCCTGAACCTGTCGTGTCTTCTGAATGGCCGGCGCCGACGGGTGCCGGCTTTTTTGTGCGTGCTTATCCGCCGCGTAGAAAATTGGAAGGCTCATTAACTTGCCTGCTATTAATGCATTGTGTTCTCATTCGTCTTTGTACTTGTGTTGTATTTATTATCCAATTTCATTAAGAAAAGAAAAGGCAGGATCAGGCATGGGAATGCAGAGAATCGGCGCGTATCGTGCGTTTGTCACGTTCAGCAGCGTGGTGGCACTGTTGGGGGCGAGCCAGAGCGTGTTGGCGCAGTCGGCACCTGACAGCGGCAATGAAGCTGAAGCCTCGCGTCTTGATACCGTCACGGTCGAAGGCAACCGGCTTTATCACATGCTGCCCTCGGAAGTCACCGGAGGGTATACCGTGGATGCGGCTACCGTCGGCACGAAAACGCCGGCGGCGCTGCGCGATATTCCTCAGTCGATCAGCGTGGTGACCCGAGACGCCATCGACGACCAGAACTTCACCACCCTGGACGAGCTGGGCCGGCGCACCACCGGCATGCGCGTGCTGTCCAACGACAACGGCCGCTCATCGATCTACGCCCGGGGCTACGAGTACGACGAGGCCAATATCGACGGCCTGCCCGCACCCATGACCAGCATCAACGGCTCGGTGCCCTCGCTTGCCGCCTTTGACCGGGTGGAAATCATGCGCGGGCCGTCGGGGCTGTTTAACAGCACCAGCGAAATGGGCGGCATTGTCAACCTGGTGCGCAAGCGCCCCACGGATGAGTTTCAGGGCAGCTTGGGTGCCGGCGCGGGCACCCAGGGCCAGCGTAACGTACAGACCGATCTTTCCGGCCCGCTGGACGAGGCCGGCCGGGTGCGCGGGCGGCTGGTGCTCGACCGTACCGACCACCCGGAAATTGCCGACCACACCGAAAACGAGCAGTACGATATTTATGCCGCGCTGGATGTGGACGTCACCGACGACACCACGCTTGGCCTGGCGTTTATCCGCAATAAAAAAGACATCGTGGTCAACAACGGCCAGCCGGTGGACGCCAACGGCAACCTGACCTACGGGCGCCGCTCGGCGTTTTACGGCGCTGACTGGAACGACTTTTCAAGCCAGTCCAACGACGTGCTGGTGGATCTGACCCACAGCTTTGATAACGGCGGCTACGGGCGCATCGGCATGCGCTACTCCGACCGCAACGCCGACTATAACTACGCCTTTGGCGGCAGCGCGCTGAATGACGACGGCACCCTGGGCGTGGCCGGCGTTGGCGCCGATGCCAGCCAGGAGGCATTTTCGCTGGACGCCAGCTACAGCCAGCCGTTCTCCGCCTTCGGCAACGTCAGCGAGTTCGTCGTCGGTACCGACTACAAGCGCTATGACACCGACGTCGAGTCCAGCCGTACCAAGAGCCTGGCGGCAAACCCGGTGACCCGCCAAGAGCTTAATGACCTGGCCTATACCGATATTCTGGCTCAGGGTCGTCAGGGTGCGAAAGGCTTTCGCTACGGCCACGACGATACCCGTCAGGAAGAAACCGGTGTTTACTCCAAGCTGACTCTGCGCCCGATACAGTCGCTTGCGCTGATTGCCGGCGGCCGGATCAGCCACTACGAGACCCGCATCAACGATAAAATCAGCGACCGGACCGAGCGCCGCAGCGGCACCGAGTTCACCCCCTACGCCGGGGCGGTATACGATCTGGACTTCAACCACTCGCTCTACGCCAGCTATTCCCAGGTGTTCAAGCCCCAGGTAGAAACCGACGCCAGCGGTGACATGCTCAAGCCGCGCGAAGGCGAGCAGTACGAGGTGGGCGTGAAGGGCAGCTACTTCGGCGGCGACTTGAACACCCGCGTCAGCGCCTTCCGCCTCTACGATGAAAATCGCGCGGCCTCGGTGCTCGATGAGAACTATTCGGCCGCGGTTGGCAAAATGCGCATCCAGGGCGCCGAAGTGGAAGTGGCGGGCGATTTGACCCCGCAGTGGGGCGTAAGCGCTGGCTACACCTACATGGATACCGAGGTAAAGCAGGCCTCGACCAGCCGCGACGACGGCATTTTCATGCTGATGCCCAACAACATGGTCAACCTCTGGACCCAGTACGACTTCGAAGGCGGCAGTCTCGACGGCCTGACGCTTGGCGGCGGCGTCACCGCCATAAGTGGCTTTGAGTCCTCCCAAGGTGTGGAAGCGCCGGGCTATGCGGTGGTCGACGCCATGCTGGGCTACGACTTTAGCCCGCAGTTCTCGGGCCAGCTCAACTTCAACAACATTCTCGACCGCCACTACTACAACCGCGTCGGCGGCACTAACACTTTCAACATGGTTGGTGCGCCGTCCAACGTCATGGCCTCCGTACGCTATGAGTTCTAACCTCGGCATGGTGCGATGTCTATCACGCGCCATCCATCGCCCCTTCAAGGGGCGGTGTGGCCTGGGGGCGGCACTGCTTGTATGTGCGGGTACGGTCTTTGCGGCAGGGGAGCCTGTGTTGCTGCCCGGTACGCAGGCCTTCGCGCTAGCATCACAGGCCACCGGGCATGATTACCGCATTGAAGTGGCCGTGCCCGACGCATCGCCACCGCAAGACGGCTATCCGGTGCTCTACGTGCTGGACGGTAACGCGCGTCTTCCACTGATGATGGCCGCTCGGGATGTGTTCATGCGCCGGGCCGAAACGCCCTGGCTGATGGTAGGCGTGGGCTATGCCGATACCCAGGGGCTTGCCCGCGACGCACGCACGCTGGACTACACGCCGCCGCTGTTGGATCAGCGCTACGCTGGCCAGCAGAACCCGCGCTCGGCCGGCGGGGCCGATGCGTTTCTTGCGTTTATCGAGAACGAGCTGAAACCTGCGGTGAACGCGCGCTTTGCCGTGAACGCATCACGCGAGGCGCTGATGGGGCATTCGTTCGGCGGGCTTTTCACGCTGTATGCGCTGCACCAGCGCCCGGAGAGCTTCAGCGACTATGTTGCCGTCAGCCCGTCGCTGTGGTGGAACTTTGGCGATTTGTTTAACGCTTACTGCGGTGAGCGGCAGGCGGCGCCTATAGCTGCGCCTGGAGTGTTGGTGATGCGCGGCAGTGAAGAGGGCACGCGGGTGCCTGACGGCTTGCCCGAAGGCATTGCCGCTGACGTGCACGAACAAGAGAGCCCGCGTGCTGACAAGGCCGATCGTCTGGCCAGCCGGCTTGATACATGCCGGCCCCAGTGGGATGTGAGCTTTACGCTGTTTGACGGTGAAAACCACGGCAGCGTGCTGTGGCCGGCCGCGCGCAAGACGCTCGAGTTCCTGCGCGCGGCTGACTGAGAAGGGACGGGGTACCGCTTTACGGCGCGATCAGCGTCACGGTGTTGCCGCCGGGCTCTACCGGGGTGGGCGCGTCTTCCGGGCCGTGGCGGTCTTTGCCCTTGGCCTTGTTACTGACGTAGACGTTGCCGGTTTTGGGGTCAATGGCAATGGTTTGCGGGTGGGTGCCGGTACCCAGGTGGGCGGTCACGTAGCGGCTGTCGGCATCAATGATGGACACCGTGCCGTCGCCGCGGTTGGCCACGTACAGATCGCCGCTTTGCGGGTGCAGCCGGGCGCTCAGCGCGCCGTCGCCGGTGCTGACGGTGGTTTCAATCTCGCCGCTTTCCACGTTGATGATCGAGACGCCGCCGGTTTTTTGATTGATTGCGTACAGAATGCCGTTATCGACGTCGAGCTCCAGGTTGATCGTGTCGAACTTTTCAGGCTTGGCATCGGGGTCGTTTTCGTTGAGCTCAACGGCGCTGAAGGTGCGCAACACTTCGTGGTTTTTGCTCTTCAGGTCGATTTCGGCGATTTCGCTCGCGGCCAGGTCCGCGACGTAAAGGCGCTGATTGGCGGCGTCCAGCGCCAATCCGGCGGCGCTTTGGACTGGATTCATAATGGTGTCTTTCAGGGTGTTGGTGTCGCCGTCGATGACCCAGACAGCACTTTTGGGGGCCGGCTCGTCACCGCGGGAAACACCGCCAAAGGCGCTCACATAAATGGTGTTGCTGTCTTCATCGATCACGATTTGGCGCAGGTGTCCGGAAGCTTCGCCGGGATTTTCGATCAGCGCAAGTTCCTCACCGCTGTCGATGTCATACACGCCCACCTGGCCGTTTTTGGTATCGGCGGCGTAAAGCGTTTGCGTGGCGTGATTGATGGCAATGCCGAAGGGAATCACGTCGCCGGTGAGGATTTTATCGACTTCGTCGAGCGTCTCGGCGTCGAGCGCGACGATGCCCGGCTTGACGGCTTTTTCGCCGCTGTCCTTGTCGGCGGCCTTGCGGCTGCCGGTGACCGCGGCGTAAAGCGTGTCGTTGTCGCCGTTGAAGGCAATTTCGTACACCGACTCATCGACCTTGACCGAGTGATCAACGCCGGGCGCGGCCGATGCCTGGGAGACGACCCCGATGGATGCGGCAAGGAGTGAGACGCTAAACAGCCGGCGCGTCAGGACAGGGCGCTGAGTGGGTAACGTGTTGAAGCGTAAAGCGTGTGTCAGGGACATGGCAATTTTCTCGTTGGTTGAAAAAAACACGGATCAAAACAAGGCGGTAAAAAGCAGCGAGTGCAAGCCGTGAAAAATAACCGGGTGACTGATGCGTCCGGTGGTAGAGGATGATCTTGCAAGCTTTTTGATCACTATACAAATAAAAATCATTTGTTTTTAGATTGCAAGTATCTTAACCTGCTAATCTCCCGCGCCGATGGCGCAGGGTAAAATGGAACAATGCCGGGTTAATCACTGCATGGATTTACAACAATCGGCACCCCGCCTCTGGGTGCTCAGCTTTGTCGCTCTGGTCGGCACCATGGCGATCATGTCGTTTGTGGCCGTGGTCGGGCCGATTACCCGCCTTTTTGGGCTGGCTGACTGGCACGCGGGGCTGGCGCTTACTGCCGGCGGGGTGCTGTGGACGCTCACGGCCCGCCGCTGGGGCAAGCTCAGCGACCGGGTAGGCCGCAAGCAAGTACTGGTGGTGTCGCTGGCCGCCTACGCGGTAACCTACCTGCTGCTCGCGGTCATGGTCGATGCCGCACTGGGCCACCCGCCGGCGCTTGCCGTATCGCTTGCCGTACTGGTGGGCGCACGCGCGCTGGTGGGGCTTTTCTACGCCGCCGTGCCCACGGTGGCCGCTGCTGCGGTGGCCGACCAGGCGCCGCCGGGCAAACGCGCATCCAGCATGGCCCGATTGGGCGCGGCCAACGCCGTGGGGTTGGTCGCAGGGCCGGTGGTCGCCGGCTGGATCGCCACCTACGATATTGCCCTGGCGCTTTACGCCGCTGCGCTGATGCCGCTGGCAGCCCTTGGCATGATTCTCTGGAAGCTGCCGGAAACCCGTCCCGCCGCCGCACCCGAAGCCACGCCCGAAGCCGTATCCGAACAAGCCAATCGTCAGCCGGAGCAGGCGTCAGACCCTGCCCCCCGGCAAACGCCGAGCGCGGGCTTTTTCGACCCGCGCCTGCGCCTGCCGCTGACGGCCATGTTCGTCGCCATCATGGCGGTGGCCACCACCCAGTCTACCGTGGGCTTTTTGATGCTCGACCGACTGGCGCTGTCGCCGGCCGAAGGCGCCGCCGCGGCGGGCTACGCGCTCACCGCGCTGGGTGCCGGGCTGATTCTCGCCCAGAGCAGCATGATGCGCCTGGAGTGGCCGCCGCTGCGCTGGCTGCTGATCGGCGCGGTGTTTGCGGGCGCGGGCTTTGGCTCGGTGGCCGTGCTGGGTACCGGCTGGCTGATCTTTCTGGCCTTTGGCCTGGCGGGGCTGGGCATGGGGCTGGTGCGGCCTTCCATTCAGGCGCTGACCGCCGACTGCGTCGAGGCCCACGAGCAGGGTGCTGCCGCCGGTACCGTCGCCTCCATGCAGGGACTGGCGATGACGCTGGGGCCGCTGGTGGGCACGTTGCTTTACGGCCTGTCGCCCGCCGTGCCGTACCTGCTGGTGGGTGGTTTATTGCTGTTATTGGCGCTGCTCCTGTGGCGTCACCACGTTTCTTCAACCACGACGCAGCCGTCAGGAGCCGCCTTGTGACGACGTCAACTGCCCTCTGCCCGGCACGGGCCCCCATGCTGACGGTAGCCAGTACGGAATGCTTTGTACTGCGCACGCCGCAGCGAGCCCTGAACGTCAGCGGCTGCCGGGCGCGCCTGCCCAGCGGCGCGACGGACACCCTGGGCCAGCGAGTGCGCGAGTTTTTTGCCGCCGAGCGCGAGGGCCCGGGCCTGCTGGTCGGCGCACTGCCGTTTGACCCCCACGCGCCGGATGCGCTGTTTCAGCCCGAGCGGCAGGTAAGCGAACGCCACTCGACACCCGCCGCGCCGCCGGTGCTCACCGGCCCGGCGACGGCCGAGCCCGCGCCTGCTACCTACGCCGATATGGTCGAGCGCTGCGTGGCGCAGCTGTCCGCTGATTGGTTGGCTGATAGGCCGCCTGACAAGGGCGTGCTTGAGAAGCGCGGGCTTGAAAAAGCCGTGCTGGCGCGCAGCCTGAACCTGCAGGCAGAGGCGCCGATTGACCCGCTGGCGCTGGCCGCACGGCTGGAACGCGACCCAAGCGTTACCACCTATGTGGCACCGCTGCCCGTGGGGGATGCCGAGGCACCGGCCTGGCTGGTGGGCGCGACCCCGGAGCTGTTGATCTCGCGGCGCGGGCGCACGGTGACATCCCACCCGCTGGCGGGCTCTATTCGTCGTCGCGCCGACCCCGAGACGGACCGCCAGGCGGCGGCGTCGCTTCAGGCATCAGCCAAGGACCTGGCCGAGCACCGCTACGTGGTGGACGCCATTGTGGCGGCGCTGGGCCCGCTGTGCAGCGAGCTTGACGCGCCGACCACGCCCGAACTGACCGCCACCGAAAGCATGTGGCACCTGGGCACGCGGATTGTTGGCACGCTGAAAGACGACGCCTCTTTGAATGGCATCCCGTCGGCCGCCGAGCTGGCCGGGCTTTTGCACCCCACGCCTGCGGTATGCGGCACGCCGCGCGAACCCGCGCTTGCCGCAATCAAGTCGCTGGAACCGGTGGAACGCGGCTTTTACGCCGGCGCGGTGGGCTGGGTCGATACCCACGGCGACGGCGACTGGTACGTGGCCATCCGCTGCGCCCGAGTGCAGGGTGCCAGCCTTAGGCTGTTCGCCGGCGCGGGCATCGTCGCAGGCTCGCTGCCCGCCCTTGAGGTTGAGGAAACCGCCGCCAAATTCACCGCGCTGCTGGACGCGCTCGGCGTTGACCGTGCTCCAGGCAGTCAATCAACGCGAGACGACTCATGACTTCGACCGCCACGGATGCCCGATCACCGCAGCACCCCTTGCAGCAGCGCTGGCCAGAGGCGCTTGCCAGTCGCTACCGCGCCGCCGGCCACTGGCGCGGCGAGACCTTCCCGGCCTTTTTGCGGGAGCGTGTCGCGCGCTGTGCCGACGACGTCGCGGTAGTCGCAGGCGATACCCGCTACACCTACGCCGAACTGGGTCACGAGGCCGAACGCATTGGCGCAGGGCTTTTGGCCCAAGGGCTTGTGCCCGGCGACCGGGTGATCGTCCAGCTGGGCAACGAGGCGGCGTTTATCCCCGTGGTCTGCGGGCTGTTCTACGCCGGGCTGATCCCGGTTTACGCGCTGCCCGCCCACCGCCTGACCGAGATCCGCCATTTTGCCACCAGGGCCGAGGCCCGCGCCTAC
>NZ_JAKDUR010000052.1 GCF_030457605.1 Halomonas sp. | reverse complement strand
TGGCCACCAGCGCCATGGATATTTCCGACGGCCTGCTGGCAGACCTGGGGCATATCCGTCGCGCTTCGCATGTGGGGGTACATCTTGACGTCGACGCCGTGCCGCTGGCAGAAGGACTGACGGCAGCACTGGGCACAGACGCCGCTCGCCGCGCAGCGCTTTCCGGGGGTGACGACTACGAACTGCTGGTGACCATTGCACCGGATGATTTTGCCCGGGCACAGGCCGTGCTGAGCGCGCAGGGGCTTGGGCTCAGCGCCGTAGGGCGCTGTGTGGCGCCGGATGTGCCGGCCCCTGATGATGGCGGTCTTGACGCTGCGGCAGGCGCTTATCATGGCTGGCAGCATTTTTCTCCTGTGGCCACCGGCTCGGGGGAACGTCCATGAACCGCGCACCGGCCAGCGTCTGGCGGCGCCCCACGCACTTCTTTGCCTTTGGTTTGGGCAGCGGTGCGGTACCCTGGGCGCCGGGTACATTCGGCACCCTGGCGGCCATCCCGTTTTACTGGCTGATGGCCGATCTGACGCTAAGCTGGTATCTCGGGATTGTGTTTGCGGCGTTTGTCATTGGCGTGTGGCTGTGTGACAAGACCTCTCGCGACTTGGGCGTGCACGACCATTCGGGCATTGTCTGGGATGAGTTTGTCGGCTACTGGATTACCATGGCCGCCGTGCCGTTTTCCTGGGAAGCGGCGCTCTGGGGGTTTGTCATCTTCCGTATTTTTGACGTGTTCAAGCCCTGGCCCATTCGTTGGGCAGACCGCCGCGTGGCCGGCGGTTTTGGCATCATGATCGATGACGTCATGGCCGGGCTTTATGCCTGGAGTACGATGCACCTGTGGTTCTGGCTGCACTAGACGCACTACTGGGGGGGCACTATGCGTAAGGAGCGGCTGATTGTTCCCGTGCTGATGGCGCTGGCCGTCGCCTGGCTGGTGGCGCAGCTGGTTTCCAGCGTGCTGTTTGAACGCAGCCTGAGCCAGGCGCTTGCCGACCTGGAGGCGCGGGGCGAATGGCGGGTCAAGCGCATCAATAACGATGCCGGCTGGCTCAGCTCCCGGGGCACGGTTCTGCTCTCGCCACTGCTGGGCCGCCCCTGGCGGCTGGAGCTCAACTACGAAGCCCGCCATGGCGTGCTGGCCAGTGATATCACCGGCACGCTGCGCCCGCGCCTGGATGGCGCATTGCAACAGGCGATGGGCAATGTGTCAGCGTCCTCCGTGCCACGCTGGGAAGGGCGCTATCACACCTATACCGGACGTTCCGAGATGCACGTGGCGCTGGCGCCGTTGGTCATTACTCAGCATGGCCGCGAACTTGCCATACGTGGTGCCCGGCTGCAGCTGCGCGGGGTTTACGGCGACTGGCGGCTGAACGCCGGCCTGGAGCAGCTAACCCTGACCGACCATGACGCCAGCCTGTCTCTTGGGCCGGTGGCACTGGAAAGCCGCTATACCTATATTGACGGCGCGTACCATTTCAATCAGCACGATAAACTGCGCATTGAACAGTTGACGTTCAGCCACCCCAGCCTTGATCTGGCCTTTGCCCCGCTGGTGATACATACCGACATGGCGCTGGATGAGCGCGAGCTGCGTATTGACGGCGAGCTGATACTGGACGATGTAATGCTGACCGAAGAAGCGCCGGAGACCTCGGCGCTTAATGGACGCGTGGAGGTGACGCTTTCACGCCTGAATGCGGATGCGGTGCGCCGGGTGTTCGCCCGGCTGCGTCAGGAAACCGCCTGGGGCGATAGCGACATGCCCGTGGCCGACGGAGTGTTAAAGCGTCTGGAGCCGGCATTATTGGACGTGCTGTCCGACTCGCCGCGTCTGGATATCCGCCAGATTGCCCTTGAAAGCCCGCTGCTGGGCATTCCCGTGAAGGCGGATGGCGCGCTGTTTTTTGATGCCCGCAAGCTTGATGAGTTGAGTATTAGCCGGCTTGACCAGCCTGAAATGCAAGCGCGTTTTCTTGCCCGGCTGGATGGCGATATTACCTGGCACGATGCTCCCACGGTCGCGGCACTGTGGCTTGGCCTGCCGTTGAGCACCCGGGAGCTTACCTTTGATCTGATCAAAGGCACCTGGCGGGTCAACGGTCGTGCATTGCCGGACTGGTAGGTGTGTTCCGGGCCCTGAGCCCGTGCCGCCACTTGAAGTTTTCCCCCCGTGCCCGCATTCCCTTAGCACTGCCTGGCGGCCAGACCGCCAGCCTTTGTTAACGGAGGGCGCATGAGCGACCAGGATTTTGACCGCGACGACCAGGCTCCCCAGTGGGTAGCGCAAGAAGAAACCTCGGCCTACGACAAGGCTTATGACCAGGCCGACGAAACACAGGACGAAGATGGTGGCCAGGCGCAGGAATATCGCTCGGACGGTGAACGGGTGCGTGATCTTGTGCCGGCAAGCGATATGCTGCCCGAGCGTATTTACCTGCTGCCCATCAACAACCGGCCGTTTTTTCCGGCCCAGGTACAGCCGCTGCTGATTAACCGTGAACGCTGGGAAGAAACCATGAGCCGGGTGGGCAACACGCCTCACCATACGATCGGCGTTGCGTTTGTCGGTGATTCCGGTGGCGACGCGCCCGGCGAAAACGACTTCCCCGAGATTGGCACCGCCGTCAAGGTGCACAAGCTCAAGGCCGAAGATCAGCAAATCCAGTTCATTGCCCAGGGGCTGCAACGCTTCAGGATCACACGCTGGTTGTCCAAAAAGCCGCCGTATCTGGTGGAAGTCACCTACCCGAAGGAGCCGGTAGACGCGGAAAACGAAGAAAACCGCGCCTACGCCATGGCGATCATCAACGGCATCAAGGAGCTTTTGCCGCTTAACCCGCTGTATGGCGAAGAGCTCAAGCATTACCTCAACCGTTTCAGCCCCAACCAGCCGGGGCCGCTTACCGACTTTGCGGCAGCGATTACGTCGGCCAAGGGGCGTGAGTTGCAGGACGTGCTGGCGACGCTGCCGGTGATTGACCGGATGCAAAAGGTACTGCCGCTGCTGCGCAAGGAAATTGACGTTGCCCAACTGCAAAGCGAAATCAGCGAGCAGGTCAATGCGCAGATGCAGGATCGCCAGCGCGAATTTTTCCTGCGCGAACAGCTCAAGGTCATCCAGCGAGAGCTGGGTATCTCCAAGGACGATCGTGAAAATGACGTGGATACGTTCCGTGCGCGGTTGGCTCATCTGACCGTGCCTGAGCGCGTTCAGGAGCGCATCGACGAAGAGTTGAACAAGCTCAGCGTGCTGGAAACCGGCTCGCCGGAGTATGGCACCACGCGCAACTACCTGGACTGGCTCACCTGCCTGCCCTGGGGGCTGACCAGCGACGACAAGCTGGATTTAAGCCATGCCCGGGAAGTCCTCAACCGCGATCACGACGGGCTTGAAGAGGTCAAGGAGCGTATCGTCGAGTTTCTTGCCGAAGGCACGTTCAAGGGCGACGTGGGCGGCTCGATCGTATTGCTGGTAGGCCCGCCGGGCGTGGGTAAAACCTCGGTGGGGCGCTCCATCGCCGACGCACTGGGGCGCGAGTTCTATCGCTTCTCGGTCGGCGGGATGCGCGACGAGGCCGAAATAAAAGGCCATCGCCGCACCTATGTTGGCGCCATACCGGGCAAGTTTGTGCAGGCGTTCAAGGAGGTCAAGGTAGAAAATCCGGTCATTATGCTCGACGAGATCGACAAGCTGGGTCAGTCGTTTCAAGGCGACCCGGCCTCGGCGCTGCTGGAAGTGCTTGATCCCGAGCAGAATGTGGACTTTCTTGACCACTATCTCGACGTGCGCATGGATCTTTCCAAAGTGCTGTTTGTGTGCACGGCAAACACCGTGGACTCCATTCCACGGGCGCTATTGGATCGCATGGAGCAGATTCGTCTGTCCGGCTATATCGCCGAGGAAAAAGTGGCGATTGCCAAGCATCACCTGTGGCCGAAGCTGCTCAAGCGCAATAATCTGAGCAAAAAACATATCAATCTGACCGATGCCGCGCTCAAGCAGGTGATAGAAGGCTACGCCCGGGAAGCCGGCGTGCGCCAGCTGGAAAAACAGCTCCACCGGATTGTGCGCAAGGCCACGGTGCAGCTTCTGGAGCACGAGGATGAAGCCGTCAAGGTATCGGTGAAAAACCTGGAAGACTTTCTCGGCGCGCCGATTTTCCGCAAGGAAAAGGTGCTCAAGGGTGAAGGCGTGGTGACCGGCCTTGCCTGGACATCGATGGGGGGGACAACGTTGCCCATCGAGGCCACCAAGGTGCATGCGCTTGACCGTGGCTTCAAGCTTACCGGCCAGCTGGGCGACGTGATGAAGGAGTCTGCCAATATTGCCTACAGCTACACGCTTGGCCATTTGAAGGAAAACGGCGCAGATACCGATTTCTTCGATTCAGCTTTTGTTCACCTGCATGTGCCCGAAGGTGCTACGCCCAAGGACGGCCCGTCTGCCGGCGTGTCGATGACCACGGCACTGCTGTCGCTGGCCCGGCATCAGCCGATCAACCGGCCGCTGGCGATGACCGGGGAGCTGACGCTGACCGGGCAGGTACTGCCGGTAGGCGGCATCCGGGAGAAGATTATCGCCGCGCGCCGAAGCAGCATCTTCGAGGTGATACTGCCCGCTGCCAACCGTCGTGACTACGATGAGCTGCCTGATTTCCTCCGCGAAGGCCTTACGGTGCACTTTGCTGACCGCTATCAGGATGTTGCCAGCGTGGTGTTTTAACGCCGTGAGTTAACGTGTCGCGACGGATGCAAAAGGGGCTGCCCGCTGTTGGCAGCTCCTTTTTTGTATCGGTACAGATTGATGTGCTGGTACCGCGCCGCTGCATTTTTAAACGTTTTCTAACTGAACGCCACCGTGGCCCCTCTGCGCGACGGTGAGCAGGTAGTGGGTTATCATCGGTGCGGCGCTGGAAGATGTGGTTACTCAGGTGCGCCAGGTCAGCGAGCTGATTCAGGACATCAGCATGGCCTCGGAAGAGCAAAGCAGCGGCATTGGTCAGGTCAACACCGCCGTTAACGAAATGGATCAGGTGACCCAGCAAAACGCCGGCCAGGTGCAGGCCATTGCCAGCTCTGCCGGCCAGCTGACCGAAGAGGCCCTGGTGCTTGCCAACGTGGTGGCCGCGTTCCGGCTGGAAGGCAGCCGCCCGGAAAGCATTGAGCATATTGCGGGTATCACGGCACAACGTTGACCCGCAGGATGAGTGTCGGGATACACACACCTTGTGCAACATGATGTTTAGAGGCATGGCATTTGGATACACTGGCCGGCGGATAACCGGGTGCAACGCCCGGGTTCGCTACTTCACTGGGTTTTTCCATGCATCGCTATTATCGTTTTGCTTCGGCGCTGGGGCCTGGCAGCCTGGGCGCGCTGCTCTGGCAAGCGCCCGGCCTTGACGTCACTTTCGACGCTGTTTTCAGTCGGGCTGGTGGAACAGGAGGCTTTATCAGGAGGCCAGTTTGCCTAGTGTGGATCGGGCGAACTCAAGGAGTGAGTGGTAATGGTTCTGCTGGATCACGCTTTTGACGATGCGGTTATCGACCTCAAGATAATCGTGCACCAGTACGTTGCGTAGCCCAACGACTCGCCGCCAGGGGATTGGCGGTGCATCGGGTTCTGCATCGTGCAGGCGTTCAAAAGCGCTCATTACGTTCTCGCAGGGCTGGCCGGTGATCTGTCGAGCGCGTTGCTTGGCGATACCGATGCAGCTTTCAATGAGCAGATGTAACGTGCGCTCAGCGGCGCTGCGCTCGAGCCGTGTCCAGGCACGCTGTTCGAGCAACTCGGCGAGAGCCTGTAAGTCCAGTTCGCAATCTGACAGATGCTGGCGCTGTGCAGTGAGATAGGCTTGGCTAATATCAGGCATAGATTCCCCTGGGATGCAGATAGTCGATTTCCCAGAAAGATAAAATGCGCGTTTCCTGGCGCATGCGCTCGCCGGGATTGTTGTCTACCAGTAGTTGCCCCTGCGTCAGTACGCTGACGCATAGCGGAATTGGTGCGCTACCCATATCTGCCACGCTCAGCATGCCATCGTCGAGTTTCAGCACTTGTTGCCAATCGAGCGCGAGCATTTCCGGACGCAGGCGACGCTCCAGCGGATCGTCGAGCCAGTCGGTGTAAGCTACTGCCAAGTCATAATCACTGTGGGCATGATGATCTCCCCGTGCTCGTGAGCCGTATAGCCATAACGCGGCTATGTTTTGCTGAGCCTGAGCCAAGCGCATCAAGACCTGGATGATAGGGTCATTCAGCGCTGTCATAATTCATGCTGCACATCGCGCTCGGCGCGTAGCCGGTCCCGGGCGATGTATAGCGCGGCAATGGCGCGGGCTTCGTGGAAGTCTTCGCGGGCCAGCAGGGCGTCGATGTCCTCAAGCGAGTGGGACTCGACCACCAGCGGCTCGGGCTCGTCGCCGGGCAGGCGCTTTTCGTAGAGGTCGGTGGCCAGCAGCACGTTCATGCGGTGGCGCATGTAGTTGGGCGCCAGTGACAGTTCGCACAACGGCTCGATGCGCCGGGCGCCCACACCGCACTCTTCCATCAGCTCGCGATTGGCGGCGGTGGCGGCATCTTCGCCGGGGTCGATCAGCCCCTTGGGCAGCGTCAGCACGTAGTCTTCAAAGCCCGCGGCGTATTCGTGGATCAGCAGGACGTTGTCCGGATCGGGCATGGCGACAATCATCACCGCGCCGCGCCCTTTACCGCCCAGACGCTCGAACTGGCGCTCTTCGCCGTTGGAAAAACGCAGGTCCAGCGCTTCGACGTTGAACAGGCGGCTTTGGGCGACGCGCTGGCAGGACAATACCTGCGGCTTTTGCGTCGGGGGCGTGGCGGATGAATCGTGCGCTGACATGATATCTCCGTGGCTGGCATCCATAAGGGGGCAGAACCGTGACAAACGAGGCTGATTGCCGGTCGCGGTCAAGTGGTCGTGGCTAAATCATCGTTGGTCTACAATAGCACGCCTGACCCGGCCGACGCAGATCGCTCGGCGCAAACAGGCCCATATACACAGATGAAGGCAAACAGGAGCGGCAATGATGGATTGGCAGACAATCGATACCGTATTGCTGGATATGGACGGTACGCTGCTGGACTTGCACTTTGACAGCCATTTCTGGCTTGAACATTTGCCCCGGCGTTACGTCGAATTGCACCAGCTGGACGAGGCCTCCCAGCGCGAGCTGCAGGCGCGCATCGTGGGGGAACAGGGTACGCTTGACTGGTACAGCCTGGCTTACTGGAGCCGCGAGCTTGACGTGGATGTGGTCGCACTCAAGCGTGAAGTGCAGCACCTGATCGGCCTGCGCGGTGACGCACTGGACTTTCTTCAGTGGCTGAAAAACGCGCACCCCCGTGTGGTGCTGGCCACCAATGCCGATCGCGCTAGTCTGGCGTTGAAATTACCCCTGACCGGGCTGGAGCCTTATCTGGATGCCATCGTTTCGTCTCAGGATGTGGGTGCGGCCAAGGAGGATCAGGCGTTCTGGCATGCGCTGCAGGGGCGTGAGCCGTTTGATCCGGCACGCACGCTGTTCATTGACGACAATCCGCGCGTGCTGCAAAGCGCCCGCACGTTCGGTATTCGCCACCTGCTGGGCATCAAGCAGCCCGATAGCCGGAGACCGGAGCGTGAGTTGCAGGAGTTTACAACGCTTGGGCGTTTCGCCGAGATATTTCCCGTCAGCGTGCCGGTGGCAAAATAGCAAAATGAGTGAGCAGCACCGAGTATATCGGGCAGGAGGTCAAGTGGTATGAGTGACAGCGTACGCCTGGATAAATGGCTATGGGCCGCGCGGTTTTTCAAGACCCGCCAGCTGGCCAAAAAAGCCATTGAGGGTGGCAAGGTGCACTACGACGGCGCCCGGGCCAAAACCAGCAAACTGGTGGAAATGGACGCGCTGATTCGTGTGCCCCAGGGCTTTGACGTTTACGAGGTTCGCGTGACCGGACTGTCCGGCCAGCGCCGCGGCGCGCCCGAGGCACGCAAGCTTTATGCTGAAACGCCGGAAAGCGTTGAACGCCGGGAACGCGAGATCGAAGCGAGGCGGCTGAGCCAGCAGGTCATGCAGCATCCGCTCAAGCGGCCGGATAAAAAGCAGCGCCGCGAGATCAAGCAATTTCAGCGCAATCAGGGCGACTAGCCCGCTGCGCGGTGTATATTTTTTCACGCGCTTTTACCCATTGGATAATAGAGTTTCATGTCTGATCAGATACAACGCTTCCTGTTTGATAACACCAACGTGCGCGGTGAAATCGTCACGCTGGAAAAAGCCTACGACGACGTGCTCAGTCGCCATGCCTACCCCCACGCGGTGAACGTGCTGCTGGGCGAGCTGTTGGCGGCAGTGGCGCTGTTGGCTGATACCGTCAAGCTTGACGGCGTATTGAGTATTGAAGTGCGTGGCGAAGGCGCGCTTTCCCTGCTGATGGCCGAGTCCAACCCCGGTGGTGAACTGCGCGCCATTGCCCGGGTGGATGAAGACGCCACGCTGCCGGATACCGATGTGGGGTTTCGCGAACTGGTGGGTAACGGCCAGATCGTGATTACTCTTGACCCGCGTGAAGGCAATCGTTACCAGGGCGTGGTCGCGCTCGACCATCCCACCCTGGCCGGCTGTCTGGAAGAGTACTTTAGCCAGTCCGAGCAGCTGCCTACCCGGCTGTGGCTGGAGGCCGACGGCAAGCGCGCCGGTGGGCTACTGCTGCAACGTTTGCCCAGCGAAGCAAAAAATCAGGACGTCGACGCCTGGGAGCGCAGCGTGCAGCTTGCCGATACCATCAAGCCCGACGAGCTTTTGGGGCTTGAGCAGCGCGAGGTGCTGTACCGGCTTTACCACGAAGAAACCGTGCGCGTGTTTGAGCCCAAGGCGCTGCATTTTGGCTGCACCTGCTCGCGGGAACGCATGGCCAACGGGTTATTGACCCTGGGTGCCAGTGAGCTGCGGGATATCGTCAGTGAGCAGGGCGCGATCGACACCCAGTGCCATTTTTGCCATTCGCGCTACCGCTATACCGTGGCAGATGTGGAGGCATTGCTGGATGGTGATCCGGACGCGCCTTCGCCGACGCTTCATTAGGCTGATGTCGAAACTGGCGCTTGAGCGCCTGATGCACTTGGTTTCTTTGGTGCCATGCCAAAAGCCGCCGCCGATCAAACCATGATCGACGGCGGCTCTGTCACTTCAGCGCAGTGTATGAAAAAGTGGGTGGGAAGTTGACGTTTCCGTGCAGGAAAATGCTGTGCAAGAACGTGTTCTGCAAAAGAAACCGTTGATGTAAACAAGAGGCTCAAGGCGTGATAAATCCGCCTCGGCCTTCATGACTTTGACTCTTCAGCCATGGAGCCCTCAAGGGCGAAGCTCCATGACAACCAATGAAACGCCGGATGAGAAGACCCACCATCGTCTATACTCGGCCTGCTGTAGATGCTGACGGCGGGCCTGGAGTCCGCCGCAAGATGCGCAAAAAATATTGTAACGTGCAGTAAAAGTGAACGTGCCGGGCGAAGCGCAGTCAGAAAGGATAGCAATGGTTGTACATTGATAACTTGTCGTTCATGAGCTGTATAATGACCCATGGGCCAACGAAGCACACAGGAGGATTGCCATGAACCGCCGCCATTTTCTGGGACTTGCCGGTCTGACCGGCGTTGCCGGTGCGCTTCCCGGCGTATCGTTTGGCTATCCGAGCGTTGACTTGAGCGCCGCCGATGACATTGAGCCGTTATCGCTTTCCGACGCCGAATGGCGCGAGCGGCTGTCGGACAAGGCCTATAACGTGCTGCGCGAAAACGGCACGGAAGAAGCGTTTTCCAGCCCGCTGGACAAGGAAACCCGCGAGGGCGGGTTTCGCTGTGCCGGGTGTGATCTTCTGCTCTTTACCAGTGCCATGAAATACGATTCCGGCACCGGCTGGCCGAGCTTTTTCAAACACGTGGAAGGGCATCTGCTAAGCGAGCTGGACTTCAGCATGATATGGCCGCGCACCGAATACCACTGCGCACGCTGCGGCGGGCACCAGGGGCATATTTTTGAAGATGGCCCCGAACCTACCGGCCTGCGTTGGTGCAACAACGGTGTAGCACTGCGTTTTGTGCCTGCATGAAGCGATGGGTGAGCGAGTATGATACCTTGTTGCCTTTCCTTCCCTGCTGCATGAGTTAGTTGCGATATATGGATGTCAATCAGCGTATTATGAATCGCCTGGCAGACGAGCTCAGCGTTCGTACGGCACAGGTTGCGGCAACGGTGGCGCTACTCGATGAGGGCGCCACCGTGCCCTTTATTGCCCGCTATCGTAAAGAAGTTACCGGCGCGCTGGATGACAGCCAGCTGCGACTGCTGGACGAGCGGCTGCGTTACCTGCGCGAGCTTGAAGAGCGCCGTGAGGCGGTGATTGCCGCGATTGACGAGCAGGGCAAGCTAAGCCCTGAACTTGACGTCAGCCTCAACGCTGCAGACACCAAGCAGCGTCTGGAAGATTTATACCGCCCGTTCAAGAAAAAGCGCCGCACCAAGGCGCAGATTGCCCGGGAAGCCGGCCTTGAGCCGCTGGCCGATGCGCTGCTGGCCGACCCGAGCCTTGATCCCGAAGGTGAGGCGCAAAACTACTTGCGTGCCGCCGATGGCGATACCCCCGCGATTGACGACGCCAAGGCTGCGCTCGATGGCGCCAAACAGATTTTGATGGAGCGGTTTGCCGAAGATCCCGAGCTGATCGGCCAGCTGCGCGAACGGCTGTGGCAGGAAGGCGAGCTGTCTTCCCGCGTGCTCGACGGCAAGGCGCAGGAAGGCGCCAAGTTTGCCGACTACTTCGAGCACGATGAAAAGCTCGCCAGGGCGCCATCGCACCGCGCACTGGCCATGTTCCGCGGGCGCAATGAAGGCGTTTTGAGTCTGGCCATCCGCCTGCCCGGCGAAGACGACGCGCCGATTCACCCCGTCCAGGTAGCCATCGCCAAACAGGTCGGCATTACGCTTGCATCCCCGGGCGCCGGTCGCCGTGCGGGAGTTGGTTCTGGTGGCGGTTCTGCAGACAGTCCTGAGGACAGCCCTGGAAAACGGTGGCTGACGGAAGTGGTGCGCTGGACCTGGCGGGTCAAGCTGTATACCGCGCTTG
>NZ_JAKDUR010000110.1 GCF_030457605.1 Halomonas sp. | reverse complement strand
GTGTTTGTGCTGATCGACGAAAAGTGCCCGCCCCGTGATCTGAAAGACCAGCTCGATGTCTTTCTTGATCGCGTGCGTCGGCCGCGTACCAGCGACTCCGATGGCGCAGGCAATTACCTGACCATTGGCACCGGCTCGCAGATTCTGCGGCACCTGGGTGTGGGCAAGATGCGCCTGCTCAGCTCGCCGTGGAAATTTTCCGCGCTTTCCGGCTTCGACCTTGAAGTCGTTGAGCGCCTTGGACCGAACGACAAGGCCTAAGCGCCTTTGTATCAGCAGCAGGAAGACATGATGGAACCGCTCGCTCAAGTAGAAGGCAACTTTTTTGACGTCAACGGCCGCTACGCCATCGTGGTGGGGCGTTTTAACCACCATGTGGTTGATAGCCTGGTGGAAGGCGCCGTCGATAGCCTGGTGCGCCACGGCGTGGACCCCGAGAACATTCAATTGATTCATACGCCGGGTGCCTGGGAGCTGCCGCTTGCCATCAAGCGCGTGCTCAAGGTCGTCAAACCCGATGCGGTGATCGCCCTGGGGGCGGTCATCCGTGGCGGCACCCCGCACTTTGAGTACGTTGCGGGTGGCTGCAATTCGGCGATGAATACGCTCCAGCTGGAGTTTGACACCCCCGTGGCCAACGGCGTACTCACCGTGGAGTCCATCGAGCAGGCTATCGAGCGTGCGGGCACCAAAGCCGGCAATAAAGGCACCGAAGCGGCCATGGCCGCGATGGAAATGGTCTCGCTGTTGCGCACGGTAGGTACTGAAGGAGAGGCTCAATGAGCCAGCAACGCAAGCCATCGGCCGCCCAGCAAAGTCGTCATGCCGCGCGCGAGCTTGCCGTACAGGGGCTTTACCAGTGGCACATGACGCAGAAGTCGATGACCGCCATTGAAGCCGAGTTCAAAAGCCAGGCGCCCGATGACGATCTTGAACCCCATGAAAACTGGGCGACCGTCATGGGCATTGCCGACCAGGCGCTGTTTCACGAGCTTTTGCATAATACCGCCCGCTTCAAGGGCGAGCTTGATCGCGAAATCGTGCCGGTGCTTGACCGCCGGCTGGAAGATCTGGACGCTGTCGAGCTTGCTATCCTGCGCCTTGGCGCCTACGAGCTGTCGCGGCGCATGGAGGTGCCGTATCGCGTGGTGATCAACGAAGGCGTTGAACTGGCCAAATCGTTTGGCGCCACCGATGGGCATAAATACGTCAACGGCATTCTGGACAAGCTGGCGAATCGTCTGCGCAGTGCCGAAGTCATCGCGCGTCGGCGCTAAGCGCCAACGCCTCTGCCATCGTGTTCAAGTGGCCACCGTGCTTAAGGGAACGTCGTGCTTGCCGAATTTGATCTGATTCGACATTACTTCACCGCCTCCGGCGCTGCTGAAAAAGCGGCGGACAGTTGCGTGGCGCTGGGTATTGGTGACGATGCCACGTTGCTTGCCCCCCGCGCCGGGCACGAGCTTGCCGTGAGTGTGGATACGTCGGTCACGAACGTGCATTTTCCCGATGATGCCCCGGCCAGTGCCGTGGGCCACCGTGCGCTGGCTGTCGCCGTGAGCGATCTGGCGGCCATGGGCGCGCGCGCGCGCTGGTGCTGGATGGCGCTGACGCTGGATTCGCAGCGTTTTGTCGATGAACGTGCTGCAGATGCCTGGCTCAGCGGCTACGCGCGGGGTTTTCTGGGCGGCTGTGAAGCTTACCGATCAACGCTGGTGGGCGGTGACGTCACTTCGGGCACGCTTGCCATCAGTGTGACGGTCATGGGTGAAGTGCCTGCAGGGCAGGCGCTCAGGCGCAGCGGCGCGGCGGTTGGTGACATTGTTGCAGTGACCGGCGCGCTTGGCGGTGGTGCCGGCGGGCTTGAGCTCTGGCAGCGCGGCGAGCGTGATTTGTCGCATCCGCTGCTGCGCCGTTATCTGCTCCCCGAGCCTCGTCTTGACGCCGGCATGGCGCTGCGCGGGCTGGCCACCAGCGCCATGGATATTTCCGACGGCCTGCTGGCAGACCTGGGGCATAT
>NZ_JAKDUR010000051.1 GCF_030457605.1 Halomonas sp. | reverse complement strand
TTTAACTGCGGGGCCGCTCGCCCCCGGCTGTCACCCCGGGGGGGGGGGCCGCTGTCTACCCCCCCCCCCCCCCGGGGGGGGGGGCGGGGCGCCCGCGCGCCTGTTTCCCCACCCCCAACAATGAGTATGAGTTATGTCGCAGAGTGACTATCCGCGTGACTTGATTGGCTATGGCAACAAGCCGCCCCACGCCAACTGGCCGGGTAACGCTAAAATTGCCGTTCAGTTCGTGCTCAACTACGAAGAAGGCGCGGAAAACAACGTGCTTCACGGTGATGCCGGCTCGGAGCAATTCCTGTCCGAGATGGTCGGCGCGGCGTCGTTCCCCGACCGCCACCTGAGCATGGAATCCATCTACGAGTACGGCTCGCGCGCAGGCGTCTGGCGCATTCTCAACGAGTTCAAGAAGCGCGATCTGCCGCTGACCGTATTCGGCGTAGCCATGGCGCTTGAGCGTCACCCCGACGTTGCCCAGGCGTTCAAGGAGCTGGGTCACGAAGTGGCGTGCCACGGCTACCGCTGGATCAACTACCAGGAAGTGCCCGAGGACGTCGAGCGCGAGCACCTGAAAAAAGCCATGGAAATCTTCCAGCGGCTTTACGGCGACAAGCCCGATGGCCTGTATATCGGCCGCGACAGCCCCAACACCCGTCGTCTGGCGCAGGACGAGGGCGGCTTTACCTACGACAGCGACTACTACGGCGACGATCTGCCGTTCTGGACCCGCGAAGCCGACAGCCAGGGCAACGAGCGTGACCAGCTGGTGATACCCTACACCATGGACACCAACGACATGCGCTTTGCTTCGCCCGGCGGCTTCAACACCGGCGAGCATTTCTTCACCTATCTGCGTGACGCGTTCGACGTACTTTACGCCGAAGGCGAAGAAACGCCCAAGATGCTCACGATCGGCATGCACTGCCGAGTGCTGGGTCGTCCCGGCCGTTTCCGCGCGCTGCAGCGGTTCCTCGATCATATCCAGTCTCACGATGACGTCTGGATTACACGCCGCGTGGATATCGCGCGCCACTGGGCCAAGGAGCATCCCGCCCCGAGCCGTGGTTAACGGCCATCACCCACCACCAACAAGGAGTTGACATGAGCAACACTTATTACGCCCCTCACGGCGGCCATCCGCCCCAGACACAGATGACGGCCGACCGCGCCGTGTTCACCGAGGCGTATGCGGTGATCCCCAAGGGTGTGATGCAGGATATCGTCACCAGCCAACTACCGTTCTGGAACGATACTCGCCTGTGGGTGCTGGCGCGTCCGCTGACCGGCTTCGCCGAGACGTTCTCCCAGTACATCATGGAAGTGCAGCCCGGCGGCGGCAGCGACAAGCCTGAGCTTGACCCCAACGCCGAAGGCGTACTGTTCGTGGTCGAAGGCGAGATGGTGCTGACGCTTGCGGGCGAGAAGCACACCATGGTTCCGGGCGGCTACGCGTTCATTCCGCCGGGCACCGACTGGCAACTGCGCAACGAATCCGGCGAGCCGGTGCGGTTCCACTGGGTCCGCAAGGCCTACGAGTTCGTCGAAGGTATCGACGTGCCCGAAGCCTTCGTGGTCAACGAAAACGACATCGCCCCCACCGAGATGCCGGACACCGAAGGCCGCTGGGCGACCACGCGCTTTGTCGAGCCGACCGATGTGCGTCACGACATGCACGTGACCATCGTCACTTTCCAGCCGGGCGGCGTGATTCCGTTTGATGAAACACACATCATGGAACACGGCCTTTACGTGCTGGAAGGCAAGGCGGTTTATCACCTCAACCAGGACTGGGTAGAAGTGGAAGCCGGCGACTTCATGTGGCTGCGCGCCTTCTGCCCGCAGGCCTGCTACGCCGGTGGCAACCAGCCGTTCCGCTACCTGCTGTACAAGGACGTCAACCGCCATCCCAAGCTCAAGATCAATGCCCTGTAAGGCGTAACGTCAAGGAGACACCATGCTGGAACTTGTTGCAGAGCCGCTTACGGCTGAAGCTTTCGCGCCCTTTGGCGACGTGATCGATACCCGTACGTCGGACTCGTTTGCGATCAACTCAGGGCTGACCCAGCGTCATCACGACCTGGCCCGGGTCGAGACCCTGGGCGAGAACGCCCACACGCTGATCAGCATCTTCGTCAGCCAGCCGATCAAGACCCCGCTGGAACTCACGTTCCTCGAGCGCCACCCCCAGGGCAGCCAGGCGTTCATGCCGCTGCACGAAGAGCGCTTCATCGTCGTGGTCGCCCCGGCCGGCGAGAAGATCAACCCGGACGACGTGCGCGCGTTTGTCACCGACGGCCGTCAGGGCGTCAACTACGGTGCCGGCGTGTGGCACGCGATTCAGTCCGTGCTTGAGCGTGAAGGCGAGTTTCTGGTGGTGGATCGCGGTGGTGACGGCAACAACTGTGATGAACACCCGCTGGACTTGCGCATTACGCTGAAAGACTAAAGCGCTTGCAACATCCAGCGCCTTGCCGATAACCGTTTCTTGATCATCATGTTCTGAGAACGGTGCTTTGAGCACAGGCTCTGGATACCTGGCCGCACTGGCCCGACGCGTTTTCGCGTGGGCCTCGTGCGGCTTTGTTGTGTCTGTGCGGTCACTTTTTTGTACGCTATCCTCTGCCCGTTGGCTCACACAAGGAGACTGCCATGATGCTTACCCGCCGCCGACTGCTGAGTGCCGCATTGATGCTGCCGGCTGCCGCTCTACTGCCTGCCCGGCGGCCGTGGGCGCAAACGCCGGCAACGGCTGACCGCATTACGGCAGTGATTCATACGGCCCGGGGGCCGCATCGGCTCAGCGTCGAGGTAGCACAAACGCCGGAGCAACGTGCCCAGGGGCTGATGGGTCGTCGTACGCTTGGCGATGACCATGGCATGCTGTTTATCTACGAACGGCGCCAGTCAGCGCGCAGCGCGTTCTGGATGTATCGCACCCTGATCCCGCTGGATATTGCCTTTATTGATAGCGAGGGGCGCATCGTCAGCCTGCAAACCATGCCGTCCTGCGAGGCAGGAAAGCCGGCGCAGTGCCCCACCTATGCGGCCGGACATAGCTACCATGCTGCGCTTGAGGTCAACGCCGGCTACTTTGCCGAGCGGGGCATCAGCGAAGGCAACTGCGTCTCGGCAGCGGTGCTTGCCGGGCAGTGCCAAGCGGCGAGCGAGACGACGGGTGAGCGCAAGTCATTGAGATAAAAGCCTAAGCGAAAAGTCTAAGAAAAGGCCGGTGTGGCGCATTAAAACTTGTAATAGCCCGCTCGGCACCTTATTTTGCAACTTGGCGGGCTTGATCTGTATTGGCCGCCCAGGCTGAGCAGGCAGGCTGACTACGATGCTCCGACAGCACGACAATAATTTACAACACCAGAATAAAGGGGAATGTCCATGAAACGTCATATATTTTCGACTGCCGCTTTCTCCGGCGCACTGCTGGCTGCCGCTACGTTTGCGTCGCCTGCCGTGGCTCAGGAAGAAAGCTACGTTACCATCGGTACCGGTGGTCAGACCGGTGTTTACTACGTGGTAGGGCAGTCGGTCTGCCGGCTGGTCAACAAGAACAGCGAAGAGCAGAACATCCGCTGTAACGCGCCGTCTACCGGCGGCTCGGTGGCCAACATCAACGGCATCAAGTCCGGCGAGCTGGACATGGGTGTGGTGCAGTCCGATGTGCAATACCAGGCCTACAACGGCACGGGCAACTTCGAAGGCGATGCCTATGACGACCTGCGCGCGGTATTCCGCATCCACGGCGAGCCGCTGACGCTTCTGGCCCGGGCCGACTCGGGTATCGAAACCCTGGACGACCTGGAAGGCAAGCGTGTCAATATCGGCAACCCCGGTTCCGGCCAGCGCAACACCATGGAAGTGGTCATGGATGCCAAGGGCTGGGACAAGGACACGTTCTCGCTGGCCTCCCAGCTTGATGCAGCAGAGATGGCCTCGGCGCTGGCGGACAACAACATTGACACCATGACCTATGTAGTCGGCCACCCCAACGGCGCGATTCAGGAAGCCACCACTACCGTTGATGCCCACCTGATCCCGCTCAACGATGAAGATATTCAAGGCATCGTCGATGAATATCCCTACTATTCCATGTCGGTTATCCCGGGCGGGCTTTACAAGAACAACCCGGATGATGTGGAAACCTTCGGCGTTGCCGCGACCTTTGTGACCACGGCAGACACCGACGATGACGTGGTCTACCAGACCGTCAAGGCGGTGTTCGACAACTTCGACCGTTTCAAGCGCCTGCACCCGGCGTTTGAAAACCTCGAGCCCGAAGAGATGGTCACCACTGGCCTTTCGGCACCGCTGCACGAAGGCGCTGCGCGCTACTACCGCGAGCAGGGCTGGATCGACGGTGAAGGCGCCAGCAGCGATGGCGAGAACCAGGACGCCAAAGACGCGAAGTAACGTGGTCTTGTGACCTGCGTCCTGCTCATGCGCGCGGCTCCCGACGGCGCCGCGCGCTGTGTTTCCGGCAACGTATGGCCGAAAAGCGGGTAGCTGGTTTTGAGCCAAGCAAGGTTTTGTGTTACGCGAGAGTGAGCCGACTATGCTGATTGATACAACAAGGTTGGTGAAGCAATGATTGCTGAGGCGGCCAAAGGCGACGAAAGTCGCCGTCCACGCGCTCAGGAGTGCAGTTTGCCTTCTTCTGATATTGCGCTTTGTTATCCATTTTTGTGCAGGGCTTGCTTATGACAGAGCACAGCAAAAAAGCGCCGAAGTCGAATACGCCATCGGACGAGGCAACAGCGCCTCACACCGATCTTGACGATATGGTCGCATCGACCGATTCCGGCGCGCGTAAACCCAAGGGTGTGCCGGGCAAACTGCTGGTGAGCATTGCCGCAGTCTGGTCGCTTTTTCAGCTTTGGATTGCCTCACCCTTGCCGTTCATTTTCGGCTTCGGGGTGTTCAATGCCACGGAAGCGCGCTCCGTGCATCTGGCGTTTGCCCTGTTTCTGGCCTACATGGCCTATCCGGCGCTGAAGCGCTCGCCGCGGGACTATATTCCCCTGCAGGACTGGATTCTTGCCGGGCTGGCGGCATTCTGCGGCGCCTATATGTTTTTGTTCTACGAATCCCTTGCCCAGCGCCCCGGCGCACCGCTGTTACAGGACGTGGTGGTAGGGGTGATGGGTATTTTGCTGTTGCTGGAAGCCACACGTCGGGCGCTGGGGCCACCGCTGATGATCGTCGCCACGGTATTTCTGGTGTACTCGCTGGCCGGCCCGTGGATGCCCGGCATTCTCGCCCACGGCGGCGTCAGCCCGTTTGGCCTGATTAATCACCAGTGGCTGACAACTCAGGGCGTATTTGGTATCGCGCTGGGCGTTTCGACCAGTTTTGTTTTCCTGTTTGTGCTGTTTGGTGCGCTGCTGGACAAAGCCGGCGCGGGCAACTATTTCATCAAGGTCGCGTTTTCCATGCTGGGCCACTACAAGGGCGGCCCGGCCAAGGCCGCGGTAGTGGCCTCGGGCATGACCGGGCTGATCTCGGGCTCGTCCATTGCCAATACCGTCACCACCGGTACCTTCACCATCCCGATGATGAAGCGGGTCGGTTTCCCCGCCGAGAAAGCCGGGGCAGTTGAGGTGGCCTCCTCGGTCAACGGGCAGATCATGCCGCCGGTGATGGGCGCAGCCGCATTTTTGATGGTCGAATACGTGGGCATTTCCTACGTGGAAGTGATCAAGCACGCGTTTCTGCCGGCGCTTATTTCCTACATCGCTTTGATTTATATTGTTCACCTTGAAGCGCTTAAAGCCGGTATGCAGGGGCTTGAAAGCACCAATCCGCCCAGGCCGCTGGTACGCAAAGTGGCAGGGTTTCTGGGTGGGCTGCTGCTGATGATGGCCACCGCGTTGGGCGTGTATTACGGCCTTGGCTGGTTGAAACCCGTGTTGGGCGCCTCGGCTCCCTGGGTGATAGCGGCCGGTCTGGTGGTGATTTACGTGGCGCTGCTGAAAGTGGCGGCAAGCTACCCCGAGCTTGAGCTGGATGACCCGGACAAGCCGATTTTTGAACTGCCGCAGACGCGTCCCACGGTGATGGTCGGGCTGCAGTATATTCTGCCGGTTATCGTGCTGATCTGGTGCTTGATGGTCGAGCGGCTCTCACCGGGGCTGTCGGCATTCTGGGCGACGGTGTTCATGGTGTTCATCATGCTGACCCAGCGCCCGATCATTGCCGCTTTCCGCGGCAAAAGCGACATGCGCGTCGACATGAAAGAGGGCGTCATGGATCTCTGGAGCGGGCTTGTCACCGGGGCGCGCAACATGATCGGCATCGGTATTGCCACCGCCACTGCGGGGATTATCGTGGGGGCCGTGTCACAAACCGGCGTCGGGCTGGTACTGGCCGAGGTGGTGGAAACCATCGCCATGGGCAACCTGCTGCTCATCCTGTTCTTTACCGCTGTGCTCAGCCTGATTCTGGGTATGGGGCTGCCGACCACGGCCAACTACATCGTGGTCTCGGCACTGCTGGCGCCGGTGATCATCCAGCTGGGCCAGCAAAACGGCCTGTTGGTGCCGCTGATTGCCGTGCACCTGTTCGTGTTCTACTTCGGCATCATGGCAGACGTGACCCCGCCCGTGGGGCTGGCCTCGTTTGCGGCGGCGGCGATTTCCGGCGGCGACCCCATCCGCACCGGTTTTCAGGCGTTTTACTACAGCCTGCGTACCGCTGCGCTGCCGTTCCTGTTCATCTTCAACACCGACCTGCTGCTGATCGACGTCAGCCTGCTGCAAGGCGTGCTGATCTTTATCGTGGCGACCATTGCCATGCTGATCTTTGCTGCCGCGACCCAGGGCTTCATGCTGACGCGTAATCGCTGGTATGAATCTGCACTGTTGTTGCTGGTGGCTTTTACCCTGTTTCGTCCCGGCTTCTGGATGGACCAGCTGCACGACCCTTACCGCGACATTCCCCCGACGCAGTTTGTCGAGGCGCTGGGCAACGTGGATGCTGATACCACACTGCGCTTGCAGATCAGCGGGCTTGATGCCTACGGCGAGCCCATGACCACCTACATGACGTTGCCGGTACCGGATGGCGAGACCGGCCAGGAGCGGCTGGAAAACCTGGGTATCGAGCTGTTGGTGGATGACGGCAAGGCCGTGGTGGACATGGTCACCTACGGCAGTCAGGCCGCCGAGATGGGCTTCGATTTCGATCAGGAAATCATCCAGGTGCAGGCACCGGTAGATCGCTGGACCAAAGAGTGGATGTGGCTGCCCGCGCTGGGTATTTTCGGGCTTGTCGTGGCGCTGCAGCGTCGTCGTCGGCGGCGTGACACAGTGGCGGCCGCGGCATAGAGGAGTGGTTTATGTACCGTAAAATTCTACTGCCGGTGGATCTCAACGAGGAGGCGTCGTGGAAAAAGGCGCTGCCCACGGCGATAGCGCTGTGCCGGACCTTTGACGCCTCGCTTCACGTGGTAACAGTGCTGCCGGATGTCAAAATGCCGATGGTGGGGGCCTACTTTCCCAAAAACTTCTCACGGGAAGCCCACGCCGCGGTGGCCGAGGCCCAGCGCGACTTCATCAGCGATAACATTCCCGATGAGATACAGACCCAGAGCGTGATCGTTGACGGCTCGCCGTGGGAGGCGATCATCAAGGTGGGCAACCAGCTGGATATCGAGCTGATCGTCATGGCTTCGCACACCAGGCGCAAGTTTGTCGATTATGTGCTCGGGCCAAACGCCGAGCACGTGGTACATCACGCTAAAATGTCGGTGATGATCGTGCGCTAGGATGATCGTGAGCTGTTGAGTATCAGGGGTTATGTGGAAGAGCCGGGCGGCGTGGCCCGGCTCTTCGACGTTTGGATGATTTTACCCGGGCGCGGTTTAGCCAACACTGGTTGGGTAGCTAACCAGCGCATCCGGCAACCGTAAGCACCTAATCATTCCCAGTACCCAATAATAATATGCAGGAGCCACGCCATGATCTATGCCAACCCCGGCGACGCCGATTCCCTGATCACGTTCGACACGCGTTACGGTAACTACATCGGCGGCGAATTTGTGCCGCCGGTCAAAGGTGAGTATTTCGATAACGTGAGCCCCGTCAACGGCGAGGTGTTTTGCGAGATTCCGCGCTCGACGGCGGAAGATATCGACAAGGCGTTGGACGCCGCTCACCATGCGGCTCCCGAATGGGGCAAGACCTCGCCTCAGGAGCGCAGCAACGTGCTGCTGAGAATCGCCGACCGCATCGAACAGCACATTGAAAAGCTCGCTGTGGCGGAAACCTGGGACAACGGCAAGGCCGTGCGCGAGTGCCTCAACGCCGATTTGCCGCTGGCGGTGGATCATTTCCGCTACTTTGCCGGCTGCATCCGCGCGCAGGAAGGGGCGGCGGCAGATATCGACGCCAATACCGTGGCCTACCATTTTCACGAGCCGCTGGGCGTGGTGGGGCAGATCATTCCGTGGAACTTCCCGCTATTGATGGCGACGTGGAAGCTGGCCCCGGCGCTGGCCGCCGGCAATTGCGTGGTGCTCAAGCCTGCTGAACAAACGCCGGCCTCGATTCTGGAGCTGATGAAGCTGATCGGCGACTTGCTGCCGCCCGGCGTGATCAATATCGTCAACGGCTTTGGCGAAGAAGTGGGTCAGGCACTGGCGTCAAGCCCACGCATTGCCAAAATCGCCTTTACCGGTTCCACCCCGGTAGGGTCGCAGATTCTGAAAAGTGCGGCGGAAAACATCATTCCGTCCACTGTGGAGCTGGGCGGCAAGTCGCCCAACGTGTATTTCGCCGACATCATGAACGCCGAGCCCGAGTTCATTGATAAAGCCGTGGAAGGGCTGGTGCTGGCCTTTCTGAACCAGGGCGAAGTCTGTACCTGCCCGTCCCGCGCGCTGGTGCAGGAAAGCATGTACGACGACTTCATGGCAAAGGTGGTCGAGCGCACGCTGTCGATAAAGCGGGGAAACCCGCTGGACACCGACGTACAGGTGGGCGCGCAGGCGTCCCGCGAGCAGTTCGATAAAATCATGTCGTACATGGATGTTGCCCGGGATGAAGGGGCCGAGTTTCTCACCGGTGGTGACAGGGAATCCCTCGATGACAGCCTCAATCAGGGCTATTACATTCAGGCGACGCTGCTGAAAGGCTCCAACCGGATGCGTGTCTTTCAGGAGGAAATCTTCGGCCCGGTCGTTGCCGTGACCACGTTCAAGGATGAGGCGGAAGCCCTGGCGATTGCCAACGACACGGAGTTTGGCCTGGGTGCCGGCGTGTGGAGCCGGGATATCAACGTGGCATTTCGCATGGGGCGCGGTATTCAGGCCGGCCGCGTGTGGACCAACTGCTACCACCAGTACCCGGCGCACGCGGCGTTTGGCGGCTACAAGAAATCCGGTGTAGGCCGTGAAACCCACAAGATGGCCCTTGAACACTACCAGCAGACCAAAAATCTGTTGGTGAGCTACGACATCAACCCGATGGGGTTTTTCTAGCAGTTGCGGCCAGTGTCATCGGCCCACGCAAAAACGCCCGGCCATGGCCGGGCGTTTTCATGAGCAGCAAGGCAAGCGCGCTTATTCGGCAGCTTTACCTTCTCCGGGAGCGACCTGCTTGCCGTGGTGCTGGCTTTGCATGTCGCGCATTGCCTGGTTGAGCGACTGCTGCTGCTCTTCGGTCAGGATGTCCTGCATGCGCTCGCGATGCTCCTGGCGCAGTTTGTGCATCGCTTCGTAGTGCTCTTTCTGCGCGGCGTTGAGCTCTTTCTGGGTCGCCTTGTCAATGCCGGCTTCTTCATATACGGCCTGGCGGCGCTCTTCCATGCGTGCCTTGAGCGCTGCGGGCATTTTGCCTTGGGTGTGCCCGGCAGCGGCGGTATCGCCCTGTGTTGCGTCTGGAGCCGCGTGGGCGGAGAAGGCCAGCGGTATCAGTGCGGCGGCGAGCAACAAGGGGGCGAGGCCTTTGCCGCGCTGGTTCATGGATGGTTTTTTAAACGGTATCATCAGCGATTTCATAGCGAACTCCTGCTGGGTTGTGGCCTCAAGGATTGCGCGTCTCGGTGCAAAACCCATGCAGTGAGTGTGTAACAAACGTGACCTTGTAGCAGCTGACGGCTGCTATTCATCCGGCTGGTATTTGTACCCCACGCCGTAAACCGAGCGAATGATTTCGCGATCTGGCAGTATTTCGTTGATTTTCTTGCGTAATTTCTTGACGTGGCTGTCCACGGTACGCTCCGAGACAATGCGGTTGTCGCGGTACATGTGGTCCATCAGCTGTTCACGGCTGAAAATGCGCCCCGGTGCGCGCATCATCACGCGCAGCAGCTGAAACTCGACGGCGGTCAGCCCCAGATCCTGGCCACCGGCCATGGCCTGCCAGCCATCCTCGTCAAGATGCACGGGAGCGTCGGGGTTGTCGGTGCCGAGCGAGGCACTTTCGGCAGCCTGGCTGCGCCGCAGCACGGCCTTGACGCGTGCCACTACTTCGCGGGGGCTGAATGGCTTGCAGATATAGTCATCGGCACCCAGTTCAAGGCCCAGCAGGCGATCTACCTCTTCGACCTTGGCGGTCACCATGATGATGGCAATTTGCGGGTAGCGCTCGCGAATGCTGCGGCACAGGGTCAGACCATCCTGGCCTGGCAGCATCAGATCCAGAAGCATCAGCGCCGGCTGCTGTTCTTCAAGCCATGGCATGACAGCGTTGCCGTCGCCAAGGGTGGTGACGTCAAATCCATGGGTCTCCAGGTAATCTGACATCAGGCGGGCAATTTTGGGTTCGTCTTCAACAATCAGTAAAGAGGCATCAGTGGTCATGGGGCACTCACGGAAAAATCAGGTTGGCGACAACATCAGACGGGCGATAACAGGGGAAAGCGCAGCGTCCAGCGCAATCCGCCCAGCGGCGAAGCCGAGGCGTCCAGCTGGCCGCCGTGGGCTTCCATCAGGGCGCTGACAATGGAAAGCCCCAGGCCGCTGCCGCCGCTTGAGCGGCTGCGAGAACCTTCCACACGGTAAAGGCGCTCGGTCAGCCGGGCGAGCTCGTGCTCGGGCACTCCGGGTGCGCTGTCTTCCCAGACCAGTACGGCCTCATCACGCTGGCGAGCGAGCGTGACGTTAAGTGTGCCCGGCTCGTTGGTGTAGGCACAGCTGTTATCCAGCAGATTATGCCATAGCTGGCGCAGACGCTGGGCATCGCCGCGTATTTGCAGCCCCGGTGTCAGCTCTGTGGTAAGCGTAAACCCGGTGTCGTCAAGCCAGCGTTTGGCATCGTTCAGGTGGCTTTGCAGGCTGTCACTCAGGTCAA
>NZ_JAKDUR010000050.1 GCF_030457605.1 Halomonas sp. | reverse complement strand
GCACCGCCGAAATCGGCAACGCCTACGAGCAGATTCAAAAAGCCCGGGGCAATGGCTAAAAGGCGCCTGCGCTAACCCTTGCGCTCGATATCCACGGCGCTGGCCGGCGTGAAGTCGCCCAGCGCCATCATGTGGCCGAGTTTGCCGGCCTTGGTGGCCAGGTAGCCTTCGTTGTGGGGGTTCAAGCCGGTGGTCAGCGGTACGCGTTCGGTGATATTGACGCCATCCCGGGAGAGCGCATCCACCTTGCGCGGGTTGTTGGTCATCAGCCGCAGGGCCTTGACGCCCAGGTGCTCAAGCATCGGCACGCACAGATCGTAGCGGCGCATATCGGCACCGAAGCCCAGCTGCTCGTTGGCCTCGACGGTGTCAGCGCCTGCGTCCTGCAGGTGATAGGCGCGGATCTTGTTCAAAAGCCCGATGCCGCGCCCTTCCTGACGCAGATACAGCAATACCCCGCGGCCCTCCTCGGCAATCCGCTTCAGCGCTTCCTGCAGCTGGTAGCCGCAATCGCAGCGCATGGAGAACAGCGCATCCCCGGTTAAACACTCCGAATGCACCCGCCCAAGCACCGGCGCATCGTCGCTAACGTCGCCAAGCGTCAGGGCGACGTGGTCCTTGCCGGTGGCTTCGTCTTCGAAACCGTGCAGGGTGAAGGTGGCCCAGGGCGTGGGCAGCCGGGATGCGGCAATGAAGCGAATCGTCACAGGTTACCTCGATGATCAAACGGCCCGCGGCAAAATCACGCGCCGTGGTGGGCTTTTCGGACGGGTTTGGCGTCTGCTGGCGCCATTTTTGCGTGATTTCCAAACCTGGCCTGGCTTTTTGGAGAGGGCGAAGTTTAGCAAAACACCTCCCATGCCATACAATCTATCTTACACCCTCGGTATGCCTCTCAGGCAGGCAATTTTTCAAGAGCTTGTATTCTATGACTTCAGCATCTGTGGCTACGGCGTCACCGCTACACAACGATCGTTTTCTGCGGGCTCTTGCTCGCCAGCCGGTGGACCGCACTCCGGTATGGATGATGCGTCAGGCCGGCCGCTATCTGCCGGAATACCGCGCCAAGCGCGCCGAAGCCGGTAGCTTCATGGATCTGTGCCGCAACCAGGACCTGGCCTGCGAAGTCACGCTGCAGCCGCTGGAACGCTACCCGCTGGACGCCGCGATTTTGTTCTCGGACATCCTCACCATCCCCGATGCGATGGATCTGGGGCTTTACTTCGTCACCGGCGAAGGGCCCAAGTTTAAAAAAACCGTACGCACCCCTGAAGAGGTCGAGGCGCTCAAGGTGCCCGACGCCGAGCGCGATCTGGACTACGTGATGCGCGCGGTATCCACCATTCGCGGCGAACTCAACGGTCGTGTACCACTGATCGGCTTTTCCGGCAGCCCCTGGACGCTGGCCACCTATATGGTCGAAGGCAGCTCAAGCAAGGACTTCCGTCACGTCAAGGCGATGCTTTACGACACGCCGGACGCCATGCACCAGCTGCTCGACAAGCTGGCCCACGCGGTCACCGACTACCTCAATGCCCAGATCCGCGCCGGCGCCCAGGCGGTGCAGATTTTCGACACCTGGGGTGGCGCACTGTCCACGCCGGCCTATCTGGAGTTCTCGTTGCGCTACATGGAACAGATTGCCGCAGGGCTGATCCGTGAACACGACGGACGCCGCGTGCCGGTGATCATGTTCACCAAGAACGGCGGCCAGTGGCTGGAACACATCTCGGCCGCCGGTGCCGACGGCGTGGGGCTTGACTGGTCAACCGAACTTTCCGACGCCCGCAAGCGGGTGGGCCACCGCGTCGCGCTGCAGGGCAACCTCGACCCCAACGTGCTGTTCGCCCGCCCCAGCGCCATTCGCGCCGAGGTCGCGCGGGTACTGGAAAGCTACGGCGAAGGCCCCGGCCACGTGTTCAACCTTGGCCACGGCATCAGTCAGTTCACCAACCCGGACAACGTCACCGCGTTCATGGATGCGCTGAACGAACTTAGCCCGCAGTACCACCGCGACATTCCCACCCAGCAAAGCGGCGTTTAAGCCGGCGAGCTATCTCACGTTTCCACCGGCCACGCCGGTGGAAATACCTGCCTGACGAGGCTTTAACCTAACCCCACCCGGGTAATACTCGCCGGCTCCAACGCTGGCTGGCAGCGGTGGCCGGTCAGTGGCTTGCCAGCCAGTTCGGTGAGTAGAATCTGCAGCGGGTCGCCGTGGCTGACCAGCACAATGGTTTCGTCGGCGGTGCGCGCTTCCCAGTCCGTAATCACCTGCTGCATCCGCGCGGCCACGCGGCTGACCGCTTCCACGCCCTGGCGGCTGTGGTCCGGGTCGGCGGTGTCCCCTTCCCATACGCTTGCGTAATGCTCGCTCGGCTCGCCTTCAAAGGCACCGAAGTAGCGCTCGCGCAGGCGCGGCTCGGGTTCAAGCGTCAGTCCAAAGCGCTCGGCCACGCACCGTGCAGTCTGCGTGGTGCGCAGAAAATCGGAATGGACGATGCGGGTCGGCACCGCATGGAGCCAATGGCTTGTTACATCATCAAGCTGGCGTTGCCCCGTGGGTGAAAGGCCGAAGGCCTGCAGGCCATTCGCCGGGTCGCTGACAATGAGCCCCTGTCGGTTGGCCTCGCTGTGGCCGTGACGCATCAACAAATAGCGGTTACGCCAATGGTATAAGTCGCTGGATAACACAGTTGACATTGTCTTCGAGTCGCACCTAGATTGAATTGAGTGATTTCGAAAATAGCCCCGTTGATACCGACGTGTCCACGTTCGCTATAGAAAACACAGCCGCCTTTTATGATCAAAAATGAATGAAAAGCGGTAAAAACGTCGCATCGTTCAACCACACACGACGGAGCCGAAACCTGCCGCTGCCCCCATGACCGGGCACAACGTAATTGCAATATACAGCAGCCAGTATTACCACGATTCGTATGAGAATGGCTCATATGACAAAAGCACAGTACAACAACGCATAACGAGGCTTATATCATGGTGACTTTTCCGCTTCGCAAGCGCCCGCTTGCCTGGTTGGCCGCGTGTTCCGTGCTGCCGTTTACCGCGCTGACGGCACAGGCGCAGGATGATTGCCCTCACGGCGATCTGGACGCAATCTACTGCGATAACAACGGCGATATGGTCGCCGACCGCCCCGACGACAAGGACCAGTGGGCCAATCCCGATACGCTGATCTTTGCTTATACCCCGGTGGAAGACCCCGCGATTTATTCCGACATCTGGGCACCTTTCATCGAGCATCTGGCCGATGTGACCGACCGCGACGTGCGCTTTTTCGCCGTGCAGTCCAACGCCGCCCAGGTAGAAGCCATGCGCAGCGGCCGTTTGCATATTGCCGGCTTTTCAACCGGGCCGACGCCCTTTGCCGTGAACCTGGCAGGCGCGGTGCCATTTGCTCTGATGGGGTCGGACGATGGCCGCTTTGGCTATACGCTCCAGCTGTTTACCCACGCGGATTCCGATATCCACGAGGTCAAGGATCTGAAAGGCAAGCGCGTCGCCCATACCTCACCCACCTCCAATTCGGGCAATCAGGCGCCTCGCGCACTGCTACCCGAGCTGGGCATTGTGCCCGGAGAAGACTACGAAGTGGTGTATTCCGGCAGCCACGACCAGTCCATGCTGGGCGTTGTGGCAAAGGATTACGATGCCGCACCGGTCGCCTCTGAGGTGGTTGAGCGCATGGCCGCACGGGGGCTTTATGACGAAGACGACGTCCGGCTGATTTTCGAGTCCGACCGTTTCCCCACCACGTCATATAACTACGCCCACGACCTGCACCCCGATCTGGTCAAGAAAATCAAGGAGGCGTTTTTCACCTTTGATTTTGCCGGCACCGAGCTGGGCGAAGAGTTCGATGGCGTCGAAAAATTCGTACCCATCACCTACAAGGACAACTGGCGCGTGATCCGCCAGATCCAGTCGGCCAACGGCGTCAGCTACACCCGCGACAACCTGTAATCGTCGCCTGTGTAACACGCCTTCTCGCGGCGCTGCCGGCAAGGCAGCGCCTGCGGCTTCTTGATCCTTTGGGTGGATGCTGCCTTCATGCTGGAAATTACGCACCTGACCAAACGCTATGGTCGCAACGAAGCCGTCCTTCAAGGGCTCGACCTGCACGTTGAGGGCAACAGCGTGGTCGCGATTGTCGGCGCTTCGGGCGCCGGTAAAAGCACCTTGCTGCGCTGCATCAACCGGCTGGTAGAGCCAAGCTCCGGCTCGATCAAGCTCAACGGCCACGAACTGGTCAAACTGAAAGGCGGCGACTTACGCCGTGCCCGGCGCAAAATCGGCATGGTGTTCCAGGGCTTTAACCTGCTGGATCGCCTTACCGTGATGGAAAACGTGCTGGCCGGCCGGCTGGGCTACTTAAGCCTGTATCAGGCGGTGATGCGCCGCTACCCCCAGGCAGATATTGAGCGCGCCTTTACGCTCATGGAGCGGGTGGGTATTGCCCAGTATGCCAACAAGCGCGCCGACGAGCTTTCCGGCGGAGAGCGCCAGCGGGTAGGCGTGGTTCGCGCACTCATGCAGGAGCCTGACGTCCTGCTGGCCGATGAACCCACCGCCTCACTGGACCCACGCACGTCCGAACAGATCATGGTGCTGTTGCAAAGCCTGGCCAGCGAGCTGTCGCTGCCGGTGCTGATCAATATTCATAACGTCACCCAGGCCAAAGCGTATACCGAGCGCATTGTCGGGCTGCGCCACGGCAAAATGATCTTTGACGGCGTGCCTGATGACTTCAACCAGGACGCACTGGACGCCATTTACGGCGGTATCGAATCCCCCGATGACTCCAGCAGCGATGACGAAGCGGAACAGGGGGCTTCGCCATGACCCCTCAGCGCTACTGGAAAAAACCGCCGTTTATCCACAACCCCTGGCTACGCTACGGCCTGTGGGCAGGTGTGACATTGTATCTGCTCATGGCGCTATGGACGCTGCCGTTCGACTGGGCGCGCATTGCCGAAGGCCTGCCCCGGGCGGCGCGGATTTTCAGCGGCGGCTTCCCGCCCAGCTTCGAGCGTCTGGACCTGCTGACCCAGGGCTTCAAGGAAAGCTTTCAAATCGCCATTCTGGCCACGCTGCTGGGCGTCGCGCTGTCTATCCCCTGCGCGGTCATGGCCGCGCGCAATATCTCGCCGCTGCCGGTTTACCTGTTCGGTCGGGCGGTGATTATCGTCTCGCGCAGCTTTCACCCGGTGATCGTCGCCATTCTGTTCGTCGCCGCCGTCGGCTTTGGCCCGCTGGCCGGCATTATCACGCTGATGCTGTATTCCATCGGCTTTGTCGGCAAGCTGCTGGCCGAGGAAATCGAAGAGATCGACTGGGGGCAGGTCGAGGCGGTGCGCGCTGCAGGGGGCGGCTTTATGGCCATGCTCTGCTACGCGGTATTTCCACAAATACTGCCGCGTCAGGTGGGGCTTTCCATGTATCAGCTGGACAGCAACCTGCGCGCCTCGGCGGTGGTCGGCATTGTCGGCGCCGGCGGCATCGGCAGCACGCTGATGAATGCGTTTGGCCGTTACGACTACGCCTTTGCGTGCGCCATTCTGCTCATCATCATCGCGGTGATTCTGGTTAGCGAAGGAATCAGCGGCTGGGTAAGGAAAAAAATATGGTAGATCACGCGCAAAAGCTGGCCGACCGCGTCTGGCAGAGGCATAGCCGCAAGCAGCGCTTGGCGCGCTACGGCGTGTTTTTCGTCACGCTGCTGGTGGTGGTCTGGGCCGTTCGCGATATTGATATTTTCTGGCCCTGGGTGTGGGACGCGCCAACACAAATTGCCAATCTCGGCGGGCGCATGTGGCCGCCCAGCGCCGCCGGGCTTGGTGCCATCATCAACGCGCTGATCGAAACGGTGCATATCGCCACGCTGGCCACGTTCCTGACCATTTTTATTGCCTTGCCCGTGGCCTATATCGCCGCGCAAAACACCACGCCAAACCGCGCTTGCCTGTGGCTGGGGCGCTTTATTCTCGTTTCCAGCCGCTCGGTCAATACCATTATCTGGGCGCTGCTGTTCGTGGCCATCTTCGGCCCCGGCGTGCTCGCCGGTATTCTGGCCATCGCGTTCCGCTCGATCGGTTTTATCGGCAAGCTGATGGGCGAAGCCATTGAAGAGATCGACCGCCGTCCGGTTGAAGCCATGCAGGCCACCGGTGCCTCCAAAGCCAAGGTGATTGCTTACGCCATCGTACCCCAGGTCATGCCGGCCTTTTTTGCCATCGTGATTCTGCGCTGGGATATCAATATTCGTGAATCGACCGTGCTCGGACTGGTCGGCGCCGGCGGCATCGGCGTAATCCTGCAAAGTGCGATTGATACCTTCGCCTGGCCCACCGTGGCCACTATTCTGCTGGCGATTATCGTGCTGGTGCTGATCGGTGAAGCCATCACCAGCCTGCTGCGCCGCCGGGTCATGTAACCGTGTCCTGCCGCTCGCCAGTTGACCTTAACCATCCCGCTTGCCATGGTGAAGCTATCGTTTCAACCCCGGTCGCTTCCACGCCGGCCGTGTCACCCCAAACCATCTCGACCGAGGAGGATGCGCAACGATGACAACCTATATCGTGGTAGCCGACGCCGCGCGTGCGCGCATTTTTACCCGCGATGCGCTAACGCTCATCGAACAGGAGAATCTGGTTCACGCCGAAGGGCGCCTGCACGAAGGTGACCTTGTTACCGACAGCCCCGGTGCCGACGTACACGAGGCCACGTCGAGCGCGGCCCGCGCCTCGGATGAAGGCTCCGCCTCCCAACATGAAAAAGAGATGTTTGCCAAGCAGCTCGCCCAGCGCCTGTATACGGCGCGAACGCAAAACAGTCTGGAAAAGCTGATTATCGTCGCTCCGCCGAAGTTTCTGGGGCTGTTGCGCGACAAGCTTGATGCGCCCACGCAAAAGCTGGTGATTCATACCCTGCCCAAGGACCTGAGCAAGGCCACCCTGGGAGAGATTCAAAACGCCGTCAGCGATATGCGCTGATCGTCCAGAAGCGCCATAAAACCTCGCCGCCACTCAAGATACGGCGGCTTCTGCCGATAAAATGAAAGTTGCCCTGAGCGCCGCGTGGCACCTGCGCGGCGCTTTTACTTTCAGCTTATCCAGAGAGTCGCCTGCATGTTTGTGTCCCTTCGAGTCCGCCTGCTTGCCGCCGCCCTGACTGCGGTGGTGCTCGCCCTGATCGCCAACGGTATTGCCAGTTACCTGACGGTGCAAAACCACAACGACGAGCAGATTTCCGACAACCTTGAGGCCGTCGTCAGCGGCAATGCCCAGGCGCTTGATACCTGGTTCAACGCCCGCTTCAGCATGCTGACCGCCATGGACGAGGCAGTACAAAGCGACGCGCCCCGCGCCGCACTGCGCCAGCTCAAAGCCTCGGGCGATTTCATGGCCACCTATCTCGCCGACCCGGCCACCGGCGAGACCATCTTCTATAACGACTGGACGCCGCCGAGTGACTTCGACCCGCGCGAGCGCGACTGGTACAAGCGTGCGGTCAGTGAAAAGGGCACCATTGTCACCAAGCCCTACGTCGACGCGCAAACCGGCGATCTGGTGGTCACTTTTGCCCACCCCTACTACCAGGGCAGCCGGCTGGTGGGGGTGATCGGTGCGGATATCACCGTAACCGCCGTGATTGATATCGTCGCCGATATTTCTCCGACGCCCGCAAGCTTTGCCTTTCTGACCGCCGCTGACGGCACCCTGATTGCCCACCCGGACGCCGATTTAACGCTCGAACCTGCCTCACAGCTCAACGCCCGGCTAACGCCGGACATGCTGACCACGCTGGCCGATGCCCAACAGCCTACGGCGCTGACGCTACAGGGCAGCGAAAAACGCCTGCTGGGGCGTAACGTGGGCGGCCAGAGCGGCTGGGAACTGGTGGTCGCGCTGGATGAACACGAAGCCACTGCGGGGCTGCGCGCCATCGCCAGCACCACCACCATCACGCTGATCATCGTGGCGATCATTACCGCCGTGGCGCTGAGCCTACTGCTCAAGCTGCTGCTGCGCCGCCTGCATTCGGCGCGCAACGCCATGCACAACGTGGCCTCGGGCGAAGGCGACCTGACCCAGCGCCTGCCTGAGGAAGGCAACGACGAAATCACCCAGATTGCCGCGGCGTTCAACCGCTTTGTCTCGCGCATGGAAGACGTGCTGATTGAAGTGCGTAGCGGCAGCGAGGCCGTGCACACCGCCGCCTCGGAAATTGCCAAGGGCGGCCATGACCTGTCGCGGCGCACCGAAAGCACCGCGTCAAGCCTGCAGCAAACGTCCGCTTCGATGGAGGAAATTACCTCTACCGTCGAGCACACTGCCGCTTCATCCCGCGAAGCCAACCAGCTGTCCAAAGCCGCGACCGAAGTCGCCGAACGCGGTGGCCAGTCTGCCGCACGGGTCGCCAGCACCATGCAGGAAATTGCCGAATCATCGAACAAGATCGGCGATATTGTCACGCTGATGGACAGCATCGCCTTTCAGACCAACCTGCTGGCACTGAACGCCTCGGTCGAAGCCGCCCGCGCCGGCGAACAGGGCCGCGGCTTTGCCGTGGTGGCCGATGAAGTACGCAAGCTCGCCCAGCGCAGCACGGATGCCGCACGTGAGATCAAGTCACTCAACGAAGAGTCTCAGGGCAAGGTGAAAAACGGCACCACGCTGGTGCAAAGTGCGGCCGAGACCATGGAAGAGATCGTCGCCCAAATCACCCGGGTCACCGATGTGCTGGGCGAAATCACCTCCGCCACCGGCGAACAGAGCGACGGCATCGGCCAGGTCAACGTGGCCGTGGCCGACCTTGACCGCATGACCCAGGAAAACGCCACCATGGTGGAAGAGTCCAGCACCGCCGCCGAGCAGCTGCAGGAGCAGACCGACCACCTCACCGGCGTGATTGGCCGCTTCAAGCTTTCGGGCAGCAAGCTGGCTCAGGGGGCGCTACCCGGTAGCACAGGGCAGACGCCGGCGCTGGACGCACCGCGCTAATCTGTCGCTTCTGCCCCGCAGCCGCGCCGTCAATGATAAAGTAGGGAGAATCAGGCAGCCCGCCAACGCCAAAGCGCTCGCGGGCTGCCAGCCTATTGATCATCGTCCCGCAATTGTCAGAAGGAGCCGCAATGAGCAAGTACGCCACGGCCGAAGTGCTAAGCGTTCACCACTGGAACGATACGCTGTTCAGCTTTCGCACCACCCGGGAGCAGAGCCTGCGTTTCAAGTCCGGCCAGTTTGTCATGATCGGGCTGGAAGTGGACGGCAAGCCGCTGGTACGTGCCTATTCCATCGCCAGCCCCCACTACGAAGAGCATCTTGAGTTTTTCAGTATCAAGGTGCAGGACGGCCCGCTTACCTCGCGTCTGCAGCACCTTGAAGTGGGCGACGAGATTCTGGTCAGCCGCAAGCCCACCGGCACGCTGGTCACCGACGACCTGCTGCCCGGACGCAACCTGTACCTGCTCTCCACGGGTACCGGCATGGCACCGTTCATGAGCCTGATCCAGGACCCCGATGTCTACGACCTGTACGACAAGGTGGTGCTGGTTCATGGCGTGCGCCATGTCTCCGAGCTGGCCTACGCCGATTTCATCAGCAAGGAGCTGCCGGCACACGAATACCTGGGCGAAGAAATCAGCGAAAAGCTGGTTTACTACCCCACCGTGACCCGGGATGAGTTCCACACCCAGGGGCGGCTGACCGACCACATCCGCAGCGGCAAGCTCGCCGCGGATACCGGCCTGCCGGCCATCGACCCGAGCAAGGACCGCGCCATGATCTGCGGTAGCCCCGCCATGCTCGACGACACCAGCGCCCTGCTGGATGAACTCGGCTTCAAGATCTCGCCGCGCATGGGCGTCCCCGGTGACTACGTCATCGAACGCGCCTTTGTCGAAAAATAGTCAGCGTCCCAAAGTGGTCAGGCAATAAAAAACCCCGGCGGTCATGCTGACCTCGGGGTTTTTGACGGCGCCGTGACGCCGTTACACGGCATCCTTGCCGGTCTCGCCGGTGCGGATACGGATCACCTGCTCCAGCGGCATGACAAAAATCTTGCCGTCGCCAATCTTGCCGGTGTTGGCCACGTGGGTAATCGCCTCGATCACCTGTTCGACCAGCTCGTCGTCCACGGCCACTTCCAGCTTCACCTTGGGCAAAAAGTCCACCACGTACTCGGCACCACGGTACAGCTCGGTGTGGCCTTTCTGGCGCCCGAAGCCTTTGACTTCGGTGACGGTGATACCTTGCACGCCGATATCGGAGAGCGATTCGCGCACGTCATCAAGCTTGAACGGCTTGATAATCGCAGAGATCAGTTTCATGGCGGTATCCTTTAACGCTGTTGATAAGATGACGCTTGTCGGGGTAACGCAACGGGCAAGGCGGTTACCATTGATGATGCCCAAGGATACACCGCCACCCGCCGATAATAAAAAACCGTTGATCGTTGCCTGTGGATTGTATGAAAAGTCGTCGAGCGTAGGTCAGACAAGGCAAAAAACAGCGACAAATCCTATTGGCGCTCAAGACGAAACTCGGGGTAAGCCTCAAGCCCGCATTCCGCTATATCCACCCCGTCATACTCATGCGCTTCGCTGACACGAATGCCCATCACACCCTTGAGCAACAGCCACACGACCAGGCTGGCACCGAACACCCAGACAAAAATCGCACCGCCGCCCAACAGCTGCATGCCAAAGGTGGCATCCGGGTTGGAGAGCGGCACAGCCAACACGCCCCACAGCCCGGCAACGCCATGCACGGCCATGGCACCGACCGGGTCATCCAGCCGGCAGCGGTCGAGCATCACGATCGCCACCACCGTCATCAAACCGCCCACCATGCCGATCGCTGCCGCACCGGCGGCCGACGGCGACAGCGGGTCAGCGGTAATCGCCACCAGCCCGGCCAACGCTCCGTTCAGAGTCATGGTCAGATCCGCCTTGCGAAACCACAGCCGTGCCAGTATCAGCGCACCCAGCACGCCGCCGGCTGCCGCAGCGTTGGTATTCACCAACACCTGCGCCACATTGTTGGCCGAGCCGATATCCGAGATTTTCAGCTCCGAGCCGCCGTTAAAGCCGAACCAGCCCATCCATAAAATCAGCGTCCCCAGGGTGGCGAGCGGCATATTGGCACCGGGAATGGCGAACACTTCCCCGCGCTTGCCGTATTTCCCCCGACGCGGCCCCAGCACCAATACGCCGGCAAACGCCGCAGCCGCACCGGCCAGATGCACGATGCCGGACCCCGCATAGTCATGATATCCCAGCGACGATAGCCAACCGCCACCCCAGGTCCAGTAACCTGAAAGCGGGTAGATAAAGGCCGTCATC
>NZ_JAKDUR010000109.1 GCF_030457605.1 Halomonas sp. | reverse complement strand
AAGGACCCCAGCCTTTCCGAGCTGTACCTGGTGGAGGGTGACTCGGCTGGTGGCAGCGCCAAGCAGGGCCGTGACCGCCGGATTCAGGCGATTTTGCCGCTCAAGGGCAAGATTCTCAACGTCGAAAAAGCCCGCTTTGACAAAATGCTGTCGTCGGCCGAAGTCGGCACGCTGATCACCGCGTTGGGTTGCGGTATTGGTCGGGAAGAGTTCAACCCGGACAAGCTGCGTTACCATTCGATCATCATCATGACCGATGCCGACGTTGACGGCTCGCACATTCGTACGCTGTTGCTGACGTTCTTCTTCCGGCAGATGCCTGAATTGATCGAGCGTGGTCATGTCTTTATTGCCCAGCCGCCGCTTTACAAGGTCAAGCGTGGCAAGCAGGAGCTGTATCTGAAAGACGAGCAGGCGATGGTGGACTACCTGACCACCACCGCGCTTGACGGTGCGCAGCTGCACGTTAACGCTGAGGCGCCAGGGATCGGCGGCTCGCAGCTTGAAGCGTTGGTCACGCAATATCGTGGCGTGATGAGCCGTATCGAGCGGTTGTCGCGGATTTATCCGCTTGAGGTGCTGGAGCAAACGATATTCACCTCGGCGCTGAGCGGTGAGGCGTGCCTCAAGGATCGCGTGACCATGCAGAACTGGATTGATGAACTGCAAAAGCTCATGGACGACAAGATCGCCTACGAAGGTGGCCCGCGTTATCACTTCCATCTGCAGGAAGACGGCGAGCGTGGCCTTAACCTGCCGGCGGTATCGCTGGTTGCCCACGGGGTGACGACGAGCTATGTATGGGGGCTGGATTTCTTTGAAAGCGCTGATTACCGGGCCATCACGGCACTCGGCGAGACGCTTTACGGGTTGCTGGAAGAGGGCGCGTATATCGCCCGTGGCGAGCGCAAAAAGCCGGTGGGAAGCTTTGCCGAAGTGCTGACCTGGTTGATGCAGGAAGGCCAACGCGGGCTCTCGGTGCAGCGTTACAAGGGGTTGGGTGAAATGAACCCCGATCAGCTTTGGGAAACTACCATGGACCCGGACAGCCGGCGCATGCTGCGCGTTACCATTGAAGATGCGATGGCCGCCGACATGATGTTCAATACCCTGATGGGTGATGAAGTTGAGCCACGCCGCGACTTTATCGAGTCCAACGCACTGACGGCGAATCTCGATGTATAACGGCTGAATTGCTGAAGCAGATGGCTGGCGTAATTGTTTCACGTGAAACAATCAGCCGGATTGCAGCCAGGGCTATACGCCAAAGCGTCGCTTGGAAGAGCGGCGCTTTTTTATGTGTTGTCCATGGCTGGAAGCGTTAACCGGCCAGCAGCCAGTCAACAAATGTAGCCAGGTCGTCAAATACCGGGGTGCCGTCAGCGTACTGGCGCCTGGCTTCGGTGTGCTTTCCCTTGCCCGTGCGCACCAGTGCCTGATGACAGCCTGCCGCCTCGCCAGCCTGCAGGTCGCGCAGGCTGTCCCCGATCATCCAGCTGCCTTCAAGAGTGGTTAGCGCAAGCGTGTCTTGTATCCGGTTGAGCAAGCCGGGTAGCGGTTTTCGGCAGTCACAACCATCGTCAGGGCCGTGAGGGCAGTAAGCGATGTCGTTCAGCTTTCCGCCAGCGCGTTCGACTAATGCGGTTAAATGCGCGTGCATTTGCTCCAGAGTGTCAGCATCGAAGTAACCCCGGGCAATGCCGGACTGGTTGGTGGCTATTGCCACGGCGTAGCCGGCTTGAGAGAGCTGAGCGATAGCATCAATGGCACGGGGGTAGGGGGTGAATTCGGCCAATGATTTTACGTAGGCCTCGGAGTCCTGGTTGATGACGCCATCGCGGTCGAGAATGACAAGGCGATCAGAAGTGAAGGGCAATGCAGCAGGAGGGTGTTGTGTCATGGAAAAAATCCAGAGTGTTTCACGTGAAACATACGGCTTCGACAGGTTTGGGCTTGCCAGTACAGTCGGTAGTTTAGCGCATGTTTCACATGAAACATGATGAATGAAAGTTGATGTGTTAGTGCCGGAAACCGATGGATAAAAAAAGCCCGGCATTAGCCG
>NZ_JAKDUR010000003.1 GCF_030457605.1 Halomonas sp. | reverse complement strand
CGCTTTGGGCGCCTCAGCCTTTTGCGGCTGCTTTGCCTCGGGCCTGGGTTCCGGCATGCTGTCGGCCTCGGGCGTTGTTGCGTTAGCCGCTTTTTCTGCTTCGGCCTGTAGCTTTAGCTGCTCGGCTTCTGCCTGAGGATTCAGCGCCTGCTTACGGCTGCGTTTACGCGGGTTGTTGCGCGTGCGCTTGGGCTTGCTGTCGATGGCTGCCGCGAGGTTGTCGTTGGCTTTTTGGCCGGTTGGCTCGTCGCGGTCTTGCTTGCCGGTTGGTGGAACGGCGTTTTTCTTTGGTGCCGCAGGCGCTTCGGCCGGCTTGTCTGCTGGCTGGTTTTTTGCCGGGCCGTTATTGTCCGTGCCTGACTGAACAGGCGCTGCGTTGCCCTGATCCTTGTTGGCCTGCTGGGGATGACGGCGACGGTTGCGGCTACGGCTGGGGCCGGTGCGTTTGTCGTCAACGTTGGGTTGCTTGCCATCACTGTTGTCGGAACGCGACGCGTTGCGCTGGGGTTTGAGCGCGTCTTTTTTGTCGGTGTCATCCGTTTTGGTCGGGCGGTTTTTTTCCGGGCCGCCTTTGGCTGTGCTGGTTTTGGCACTGCCGGATTTGGCATTATCAGCAGCGGTCGGCTTGCCGGCAGCGTTATTTCTGGAACGGTTGTTCGACGGGCGCTCCGAGCTGCGCCGTTCGGTTGCCGGCTTGCGCCTGGTGGAGGCAGGGCGTGACTGACGCCCATCCGGCTTCGAGGTGGACGCTTCCTGCGGCGTCTCTTCGGCACCAAGGAACCTGGCAAAGCCGCGTATAAAGCGGCCAACCACGCTGGGTGATTCGTCCGGAGTTTCACCGCGCGCTCTGGGCGCGTCATGGCTGTCGTTTTGTAGCGAAGCCGGCGCCGGTGCGTTGTGAGCCACGCTTTTGACTGCAGCTTCATCACGCTGGGCCGGCGGCGTAAAGCTGGGTGCAGGCTCTTTGCCCACGTCAGTGGCAACCGACAGCTCAAAGCTTGGGAGTGACTGGGTGTCACCGTCTTCCAGATGATCGTCGCGCAGACGTTGTACGTCATAATGCGGCGTATCCATTTCCGGACTTGGCAGCAGCACTACGCGCACGTCCTGGCGCGCCTCGATGTCGGCCAACACGCTGCGCTTTTCGTTGAGCAGGTAGGTGGCGACCGGCACGGGCAGGATGGCGCGAATCTGGGCGCTGCGCTCTTTCATGGCCTCTTCTTCGATCAGGCGCATGATGGAAAGCGACATGGAGCGCACGTCGCGGATGGTGCCCTGACCGTTACAGCGCGGGCAGACCACGCCGCTGGTTTCGCCGAGAGAAGGGCGCAGGCGCTGGCGGGACATCTCCATCAGGCCAAAGCGCGAGATGCGTCCGATCTGTACCCGTGCCCGGTCGAGCTTGAGGGCATCCCGAGTGCGGTTTTCCACTTCGCGCTGATTGCGCGCAGGGCCCATGTCGATAAAGTCAATGACCACCAGGCCACCGATATCGCGCAGACGTAGCTGGCGCGCAATTTCGTCGGCGGCTTCGCTGTTGGTTTGCAGGGCGGTTTCTTCGATATCGCTGCCGCGCGTGGCGCGCGCCGAGTTGATGTCGATGGACACCAGCGCTTCGGTATGATCGATCACGATGGAGCCGCCGGAAGGCAGCTTGACTTCGCGCTGGTAGGCGGTCTCGATTTGCGATTCGATCTGGAAGCGTGAAAACAGCGGCACTTCGTCAGCATAAAGTTTGATCTTTTGCTGGTACGAAGGCATGACCTGGCGGATGAAGCTGAGTGCTTCGGCGTGTATCTCGGGGCTGTCGATCAATACTTCGCCGATGTCCTGGCGCAGGTAGTCGCGCATGGCGCGGATGATGACGTTGGACTCGCGGTAGATCAGAAACGGGGCGGGGCGTTTGCCGGCTTCGGCGGTGACCGAGTCCCACACCTGCGCCAGATAGTCCAGATCCCACTGTAGCTCTTCGGGCGTACGGCCGATACCGGCGGTGCGCACAATCAGTCCCATCCGGTCGGGTACGGTGAGCTGGCCCATGGCTTCCTTGAGCTGGCTGCGTTCCTCGCCTTCAATGCGCCGTGAAATACCGCCGGCGCGGGGGTTGTTGGGCATCAGCACCAGAAAACGGCCGGCCAGGCTGATAAAGGTCGTCAGCGCCGCCCCTTTGTTGCCGCGCTCTTCCTTGTCGACCTGGACGATGACTTCCTGACCTTCCTTGAGCACTTCCTTGATGCTGGGGCGGCCACTGACGTCCTTGACGAAATACTCGCGTGAAATTTCCTTCAGCGGGAGGAAGCCGTGGCGCTCGGCGCCAAAGTCGACAAAAGCGGCTTCGAGGGAGGGTTCGACCCGGGTGATTTTACCGCGGTAGATGTTGGCCTTTTTCTGCTCGCGGGCGCCGGATTCAATATCCAGATCGTAAAGGCGCTGACCATCGACAAGGGCGACGCGCAGCTCTTCGGGCTGGGTCGCATTGATGAGCATCCGTTTCATGTTGTCTCGCATGGCGTTGCGTGCCGGTGTTCCGTTAATGGTGGCGGGGATAAATCGCTGGTGCTGCGTGCTTGTGCTCAACGCATGAGGTTTCTGGCGCAGCCGTACTGGCGCCGATCCCGGATTACAGTGTGGCAACCCGGGCGCGAAACGCGCTGAGTCCGTGGCGGAGGCAGGGCATGTATCGGTGGCTGTCACGACCATCCGGCTCTGCTGGCACCGCCAACACCTGGCACTCATCGATTTATCAACGCCGGCCACCGGCACAACGTTGAACTTTGGCGCCCGCCGCAAGCGCACCTTGTGACGTGAAAGCACGGCGGCGGCGGGCGTGGCGTTTGTCTTTATGATTGCCCGGCAGTCGCGCCGGGCGGGCGTCAGCAGCAATCTGCTGCGTGGCGCTTGTCTGTATCTCTGATTTTGCAGCTGGCGACGGCATGGCCGGCGTCAGCGATCCTGCTATTGTTGCCGGTGTATGTGGTCATGCATACATGGCCGCTGTCACCGTGCTCTGGCCTGCGTGTCGGTCGGGCAGGCGCATGGGCCGCAAACAAGCGTTCATCGTTGGTATCCGCTTCGTCCCGTGACGCACTTCTTGTGATGTGGCACCTGAAAGCGTGCGCAGAAGATAGGGTGCCGGGAAGCGTGAAGACGCTTGGAGGGCGAGCATTCCGGAATATAACAGTAAAGCTACTGACCGGCAATTGACGCATTGTCAAAGCGTCTGGGATAGAATGGCGGCTTTGAGCACGACGAGGAGTAAAAGGCCATGGCCGAAGGGCGTGAAGTGCAGTGGGTCGAAATCGCCCCGGAGCAGGCAGGGCAGCGCATCGACAACTTTTTGATGGCGCGTTTGAAAGGCGCGCCGCGGGCGTTGATTTACCGCATCGTGCGCAAGGGCGAGGTGCGGGTAAACAAAAAACGCGTCAAGGCCGACTATCGTGTGCAGGCAGGCGACATGGTGCGAGTGCCGCCGTTGCGTTTGGCTCCGCGTGAGGCCGTGAGGGAAGTCAGCGATAATCTGCGCGACGTGCTGCTGGGCAGTGTGCTGCGTGAAAGCGCTGACTGGATGGTGTTGAACAAGCCGTCGGGGCTGGCGGTGCACGGCGGTAGCGGCGTCAAGATCGGCCTGATCGAAGCGCTGCGCCAGGTGCGCGATGACATCAGTTTTCTGGAACTGGTGCACCGTCTGGATCGTGACACTTCGGGCTGCCTGCTATTGGCCAAGTCGCGTGAGGCATTGCTTTCCCTCAATCAGTCGCTCAAGCAGCACGCCATGGATAAGCGCTACCTGGCGCTGGTTAGCGGGCGCTGGCCGGCACGCAAGACCTTTGTCAGTGCGCGTCTGGACCGCTATGACGCAGGCAATGGCGAACGCCGAGTCAGGGTTGATGCCGACGGCAAGGTGGCGCGTACGCGCTTTGCCGTGGAGGAAACATTTGAGCGCACCACGCTGATCGAGGCCGAGCCGGTGACCGGCCGCACCCATCAGATTCGCGTGCATGCCGCCCATGCCGGGCATCCGCTGCTGGGCGATGACAAGTATTTCAGTCGCGAGAGCGCAGCGCTTTCCCGGCGGCTGGGCGTGGGCCGGCTGTTTCTGCATGCGCGCTCGCTGAGTTTCCCCGAGCCGAGCAGCGGGCGGATGATCACGGTCAAGGCGCCGTTACCCACGGCGCTGGAAACCGCCCTGGCTCAGGCCCGCCGATAAAACACCCTCCCTTGATCAGGACACCATGATGCAGTTTGAGCTGATGATTTTTGATTGGGACGGCACGCTGATGAACTCGGTGCCGCGAATTGTTTCCAGTATGCAGGCCGCCGCACGGGATGCGGAGTGGGGGGAGCTTGCCCCCGAGGCCGTGGAAAATATTATCGGGCTGGGGCTGCCGGAGGCGGTGGCGATACTCTGTCCGGGCATTTTGCCGGCGCAGTCAGCGCGGCTGCGCGAGCGCTACGCACATTACTTTGTGCATGCCGATACCACGCCCATGGCGTTTTTTGGCGGCGTTGAAGCCCGCCTGGCACGGCTGCGCGAGCGTGAGTCACTCAAGCTGGCGGTGGCCACGGGCAAGACCCGGCGCGGGCTGGATCGCATTTTTGCCGATACCCAAAGCGGTGGCTGGTTCAACGGCAGTCGCACGGCGGATGAGACACGCTCCAAACCACATCCGCAAATGCTCAGTGAGTTACTCGCGGAGTTTGACGTGCCGGCCAATCGCGCGGTCATGATCGGCGACACCGAGTACGATCTGGATATGGCGCGCGCGCTGGGTATGCCCCGCGTGGGTGTCAGCTACGGCGTGCACGATGTTCAAAGGCTGACCGACTGCGAGCCTTTGTATATCGCCGATGGCGTGGATGGTTTGTTTGACTGGCTTGATGCCGCGGCGCCTGTATCGCCATCAGCTGTTCGAACATTATAAGGAGATAGCATGAGCGAAGAGCAATCCGGGTCGCCGCCTCACGATCCCTGGACACAAAACGATGCGGCGGCCGCAAAAGCGTCTTCTGCCCCCTCTCATACCGAGGACGATGCGGATACGCTGCGCGAACGTCAGCGTCTGATGCAGATGGAAATGATGGACCGCTGGATTGGCGGTGTGCTGACCGAGCAGCGCCGCAGCCGGCGCTGGAAGCTGTTTTTCCGCTTTGTGCTGGTTGCCCTGTTGCTGACCTCGGTCTTGCTCAGCCTTTATAGCCTGTTTGGTGACAAGCCGGCGACTGCCGTGGGGGCGCAAGCGCATCTGGGTGTGGTAGAGGTGGACGGCGTTATCGCCAGCGACGCGCCGGCCAACGCCGAGCGTATCATTCGCGGGTTGAACAACGCCTGGCAGGCAGAGAACACCCAGGCTGTGGTGTTGCATATCAACAGCCCCGGCGGGAGTCCGGTGCAGTCTCAGCGCGTGTATGCCGAAGTCATGCGTCTGCGTGAAGCAGGAGACAAGCCAATTATCGCCGTGATTGAAGATATCGGTGCCAGCGGTGCCTACTATATCGCCGCGGCCGCAGATAAAGTGGTGGCTTCGCCGGCAAGTCTTGTGGGTTCCATTGGCGTCATTTATTCAGGTTTTGGTTTTCAGCAGGCTATCGACAAGCTGGGCGTTGAGCGGCGGGTCATGACGGCCGGTGAAAACAAGGCGTTCCTTGACCCTTTTCAGCCGCTGAACGAAAACACCGCGGCGTTCTGGCAGACGGTGCTGAACACCACTCATCAGCAATTCATCGCTGATGTTAAAGCCGGCCGGGGCGATCGGCTGGGGGATGACGAAGAGCTTTTCTCGGGGCTTGTGTGGAGCGGTGAGCAGGCCATTGACCTTGGGTTGATCGATCGTCTGGCCAGCATTGAAGACGTGTCACGTGAGTGCACCGGTAGCGTGCGCTGGCAGGACTATACGCCGGCGTTAAGCCCGCTGGATCGCCTGACGCGCCGCTTTACTCAGACAGCCGCTGAAGTACTGGGGCTTTCCACCTCGCCTTCACCGCTGCGCTTTGCGCCGGGGCCGTAAGGCAGGACCGGCAGCAAAGACCAGCAAGAATTGCGTCAGGGCTTTGACACCGGCAGGGGGAGTGCCTATCATTGCGCGCCTATGTTGACCTCACAACTCCCCAGTCGGGTGGAGCCTTACAAGCTTGCCGCCCGCAGCGAACGACTTGAAGGCCTGGTTGCACTGAACGGGCTGAAGCGCCTTGCCGACGAAGCAGGCGCCCAGACGGGCGACTGTCGCGTAACGCTCGACTTCGGTATTGACGCTCAGGGTCGCCGCGAAATTCGCGGCTCACTTGAAGCGCCACTCATGCTGGGTTGCCGGCGTTGTCTGGAGCCCATGGCATGGCCGGTAGAGAGCGAGTTTCTTCTGGGCATGGTGGCTGACGAGTCGTTGGCCAGTGAGCTTCCGGCCAGCCACGAGCCGGTGTTGGTGAAAAACGAACAGCTGGACCTTTTGACGGTAGTCGAGGATGAGTTGATCCTGAGCCTGCCCCAGGTGGTCTACCACGACGAAGCCGACTGCCTTGTCTCGGCGCAACAGCTGGTCAGCAAGGATGATGACGGCCCGGCAGACGCATCAGCGCCTGCCGATAACCCTTTCGCGGTGCTGCGTGCCTTGAAAGGCAAAAAATAAGCACCTTGACTTTATAACCCCTGGAGTAATGACCCATGGCAGTTCAAAAGAACCGTAAAACCCGTTCCGCACGCGGTATGCGTCGTAGCCACGATTCCCTGAGCGCACCGACTCTGTCTCAGGACAAGGAAACCGGCACGACCCACCTGCGTCACCACGTGGCTCCTGACGGCTTTTACCGTGGTCGCAAGGTTGTCGAGGTTTAAGCCTCACATGTTTTACGCGGTTAAACGGCTCGGCGATACGTGCGTATAGCAATTGATGTCATGGGGGGCGATCACGGCTCCCGCGCCATCATTCACGGTGCCGCCCGGGCAGTGCAGGAAAATCCCGCGCTGACCCTCGAGCTGTTTGGCCCACGCCAGCACGTCATGGCTGAGCTTTCGCGCTTGCCGCAGCCCCTGGCTGCGGCAGCGTCGCGTTTAGTGCCCCGAGACGCGGCTGATACGGTGCCTCAGGAGGCCACGGCGGCCTGGGCCTTGCGCCATGGGCAACGTACCAGCATGGCGCTGATGCTGGACGCTTTGGGTGACTCCCGAGCAGCGGTTGATGCTGCCGTCAGCGCCGGCAATACGGCGGCGCTTGTGGCTTTGTCGCGCCGCGCGCTGGGCACGCTTCCGGGCATCGGCCGTCCCGCCATTAGTACGGCGATTCCGGCGCGCAAGCAGCAGTGCTATTTGCTGGACCTTGGTGCCAATGTGGATTCGCCCGCGCATCGCCTGGTGGATTTTGCCCTGATGGGGGCGGCCATGGCGCAGTGCGTGGATGGCATCGAGAGACCTCGCGTCGCGCTGTTGAACGTGGGCGCCGAGGCGACCAAGGGCAGTGCCAGCGTGCGCGAGGCTGATGCCGTATTGCGTGACCATGCCGCGCGGGGGGCGTTCGATTATTACGGCTATGCGGAAGGCGGCGACTTGTACGGCGGCTGCGTGGACGTCATGGTCTGCGACGGTTTTGTCGGCAATGCGGTGCTCAAGTCCAGCGAAGGGCTTGCCGGCATGCTGGTTGAGCGCGTTCAGTCCGCCTTCGAGTCGCGTCTGAGCGGACGGTTGGCCAGCCTTCTGGCCAGGCCCGTGCTGAAGCGGCTGAAACAGGAGCTTGATCCTGTGCGCTATAACGGTGCCAGCCTGCTGGGGCTTTCGCGGATCGTGGTAAAAAGTCACGGTGGCGCCCGTGCGGAAGGCTTTTACTACGCTATTTTGCGCGCGATGCAGGAAGTGGAGCACAACCTTCCGGCGCGCCTGTCCGATCGTTGGCAGGCAGTGCCATGATCGCGACGGATTAACCCGGCGTCCGGCGGTCACGTGCCGTTGATACAGGCGATTGCGGCTCAAAACGAGCCAATGCCAATAAAAGCCAACAAGAGCAAAGGTGAACGACATGTCTCAACCCCTTGCCCTCATGTTTCCCGGGCAAGGCTCTCAGCAGCCGGGAATGCTGCGGGAGCTTGCCGAGCGCTATAGCGTGGTAGGTACCACTTTTGAAGAAGCGTCGGAAGCTTTGGGCTATGACCTCTGGAAGGTCGTTCAGGAGGGCCCGGAAGCATCGCTGAATGCCACGGAATGTACTCAGCCGGCGCTGTTGGCGTCGAGTGTGGCCATCTGGCGTGTTTGGCAGGAGCTTGAAGGGCCGCGGCCCGGCGTGATGGCGGGGCATAGCCTGGGAGAATATAGCGCCCTGGTGTGCGCCGGCGTGATCGGTTTTGCCGAAGGCATTCGGCTGGTACGCCTGCGCGGCGAAGCCATGCAGAAAGCCGTGCCCAAAGGGGAAGGCGGTATGGCCGCCATTCTGGGGCTGGATGACGCCACGGTGGAGGCTGCTTGTGCCAAGGCGGCTCAAGGCGATGTGGTGTCGGCGGTCAATTATAATGCGCCGGGGCAGGTGGTGATTGCCGGCGCCCGGGACGCGGTGGATCGCGCCATTGCTGCCTGTCAGGAAGCGGGTGCCAAGCGGGCGCTGGCATTACCGGTGTCCGTGCCTTCCCATTGCGAACTGATGCGTCCGGCCGCTGAGCGCCTGTCGGAGGCAATGGCCGACATCACGCTGCGCACGCCACGTTACAGCGTTATTCAGAATGTGGATGCCAGCGCCCATGCGGATACCGACACGCTGCGCACTCGTCTGATCGAGCAGCTGTATCAGCCGGTACGTTGGAGCGATTGCGTGCTGGCCATGCAGGAAAAAGGCGCCAACGTATTTGTTGAGTGTGGTCCGGGTAAGGTGCTCACCGGACTTAACAAGCGTATTGTGCGCGGCAGCAAGGGTCTTGCGGTCAATGACCCCGATAGCCTCGACGCCGCGCTGGAACTGGCGCGTGCAGGGCTTGAAAATGAAGCTTGAAAGCGCCACATGGAAGCTTGGTTGGCCTGGTAGTGGCGGGCGGCATGTTACGTTCAGGCAAGTGTTATCATCAGTAAGGGCATAGCGCAATGACACAGGAAGAGACGACGCAGCCGCGTCGGGTAGCACTGGTAACCGGTGCCTCGCGTGGTATCGGCCGTGCGGTCGCGCATGAACTTGGTCGCCAGGGCCGTATCGTTGTGGGTACTGCGACCAGTGAGTCGGGCGCCGAAAAAATCGATGCCGATCTCAGAGCGCAGGGCATTGAAGGCGCGGGCATGTGCCTCAATGTGACTGCGCAGGAAAGCATTGACGGCGTGCTCAAGGCCATTGGCGAGCGTTTTGGTGCGCCGACCATTCTGGTCAACAACGCCGGTATTACTCGAGACAACCTGCTGATGCGGATGAAGGAAGATCAGTGGGACGACGTCATGGACACCAATTTGAAGTCTGTCTACCGTGTCAGCAAGGCCTGCCTGAGGGGCATGACCAGGGCGCGCTTCGGACGGATTGTGTCGATCAGCTCGGTGGTTGCGACCATGGGGAACATGGGGCAAAGCAACTATGCTGCGGCCAAGGCCGGCATGGAAGGTTTCAGCCGGGCGCTGGCGCGTGAAGTGGCCTCACGGGCCATCACCGTCAACGCCGTGGCGCCCGGCTTCATTGCCACGGACATGACCGAATCGCTGCCCGAGGCGCAGAAGGAAGCGCTGTTGGCTCAGATACCGCTGACGCGCCTGGGTGAGCCTGATGAAATTGCGGCAGCCGTGGGCTTTTTGACCAGCGACGGCGCTGGCTATATCACCGGCGAAACGCTGCACGTTAACGGCGGCATGAATATGCGTTGATGTCCTTTGGACTGGCGGTTGCGTCAGCCCAAAGGCGTCTATAAACTACCCGCAGCTTTTGGCTTGCGGTTTCTAAATGGCCGGCAGTAAGGCGGCTAACGAGAATGACTGGAGTACGTTGATGAGTACTATTGAAGAGCGCGTAAAGAAGGTTGTGGCCGAGCGTCTGAACGTGAAAGAAGAAGACATCCAGAGCAGTTCTTCTTTTACCGAAGACCTGGGTGCTGATTCGCTTGATACCGTTGAGCTGGTCATGGCGCTTGAAGAGGAATTTGATACCGAGATTCCTGACGAAGAAGCCGAAAAGATCACCACGGTTCAAGAAGCTGTCGACTACGTAAACGCCCACCAGTAAGGGCCGTGTCGAAGCAACAAAGCGGGGCGGTGTAATCGCCCACATAAAAAGCCGTCCTGTCATGGACGGCTTTTTGTTTGACAGTATGAATGCCGTTTCGGTGAATATGACGAATAAATTTCGTTATACTGTGTGGCTTGATATCTGCAATGTAGCATTTGCAGCCAATGCCCCAAGCGGGTTGCGTCACCAAGGATGCCTGGAGGAAAGCTGATGGCACGAAAAAGGGTAGTGGTAACCGGGTTAGGCCTGGTGACTCCAGTCGGAAACACCGTCGAACAATCATGGGCCAGCATTGTTGCCGGTAAAAGCGGTATCTCTCCGATTGAGCACTTTGACACCAGTGGCTTTAACACACGCTTTGGCGGGTCGGTGAAAGGATTTGATATTTCGGCCTACCTCAATCCCAAGGACGCCCGCAAGATGGACCTTTTCATCCAGTACGGCATGGCGGCGGGTGCCCAGGCCATTGCGGATTCAGGCATTGAGTGTCGTGACGACAACGCCGAGCGTATTGGCGTGGCGATCGGGTCCGGCATTGGCGGCCTGCCGATGATCGAACACAACCACAAGGCACTGGAAAAAAGCGGCCCGCGGCGTATCTCGCCGTTTTTTGTGCCCGGCTCCATCATCAACATGATTTCCGGCAACATGGCGATTCAGCACGGTTTCAAGGGCCCCAATATTGCCATTACCACTGCCTGCACAACCGGTACGCACAATATCGGTTACAGCGCACGTACCATTGCCTACGGCGATGCTGACGTGATGGTTTGCGGCGGCGCCGAGATGGCCACCACGCCACTGGGGCTGGGCGGCTTTTCGGCGGCGCGGGCGCTGTCGACGCGCAACGACGCCCCCGAAGCGGCCAGCCGCCCCTGGGACACCGACCGCGACGGTTTTGTGCTGTCTGACGGTGCCGGCGTCATGGTGCTTGAAGAATACGAGCATGCCAAAGCACGCGGTGCGACTATTTATGCCGAGCTTGGCGGCTTTGGCATGAGCGATGATGCCTTCCACATGACCTCGCCGCCCGAAGATGGCAGCGGTGCCGCACTGTCGATGAAAAACGCCATCAAGGATGCCGGTATCAACCCTGCTGACGTGGACTACATCAACGCCCACGGCACCTCAACAGCTGCCGGTGATCTGGCGGAAAGCCGCGCGATTGAACGCGTGATGGGGGATGCGTCAGCCAACGTCGCAGTGAGTTCGACCAAGTCCATGATCGGTCATTTGCTGGGGGCGGCCGGCGCGGTCGAAGCGGTATTCAGCGTGCTGGCTATTCGCGATCAGGTCGCGCCGCCGACAATCAACCTGGATAACCCTCAGGAAGGTTGCCGTCTCGACTACGTCCCGCACACGGCGCGCAACATGCACATTGACGTGGCGCTGACCAACTCCTTCGGTTTTGGCGGCACCAACGGCTCACTGTTGTTTAAAAAGGTCTGAATGACGTCAGCGGATCAAGTACCGTTTGATGATCGTGGTCTGGCCTACGGCGACGGCGTTTTTGAGACGGTGCTGCTGCGCGACGGCAAACCGGTGCTGTGGCCTTATCACCGCGCGCGGCTACGGCATGGCTGCAGTGTGCTGGGTATTGAACCGCCTGACGATACGGCGCTGAATGCCTGCTGGCAGGCGCCGGAAAGCGCACTTGATGTACTCAAGATAATCCTGACCCGGGGCAGCGGCGGGCGCGGCTACGCGTTGCCTGAAAATCCCGCACCGCGCTTGCTGAGTCGGCGCACGCCCTTTGCACCGGCTGCCTTGCGCTGGCAGGGGGTTGATGTTTGTCTGTGTGCGCTGCGCCTTGCGCGTCAGCCGGCGCTTGCCGGCATCAAGCACCTTAATCGGCTGGAAAACGTGCTGGCACGCCGGGAGTGGCAGAGCGAAGATATTGCCGAAGGGCTTTTGGCAGATACCGAGGGCAACCTGGTGGAAGCCACGGCCATGAACATATTCTGGCGGGCTCACGGCGCTTTTCATACGCCATCGCTGGAGGCTTGCGGCGTGGCCGGTACGCTGCGTGCGGCACTGCTGGCGCGCGGCGACGTGTGCGTATCCCCGCTGAGTGTGGATGCGCTACTGAGCGATGCCTCGGTCGAGCAGCTGTTCGTGGGTAATTCGATACATGGCTTATGGCCGGTCAATACGCTGACCACGCCTGCCGGCGAGCCTTTGCGCCGGTTTTCCTCGCCACCTGACCTGTCGCTGCAGACCGCCGCGCATCGCCTGCTGGGTTATCTGCCTTTGTCCGGGCCGCTGTTATCTGGGGAGAAACGCTCGTGAAACGCATTGTCATCGCGCTGATGATATTGATTATGCTGGGTCTTGCCGGTGCTGCGGGCGGCTATGTCTATTGGCAAAGCCGTCTGGCGGCACCGCTTACGCTTACCGAGCCGCTGCTGTATCAGGTACCCGCGGGTGCCGGTTTCAATCGGGTCATGGCAGATCTTGGCCGTCAGGGCGTTATTGCCGACCCCTGGGCGCTGCGTGTGCTGGCCCGGGTGGCGCCGGACAAGGTGCCGGCGCCGCGCGTGGGCGAGTATCGCTTAACGCCGGACATGAACAGCCGCGACATGATGGCGCTGCTGGCCAGCAACGAGGTGGTGACCTACTCGTTGACCGTGCCTGAAGGCTGGACCTTTGCCCAGATGCGCGGTCTTCTCGATAGTGCCAAAAAACTTGAACACCGCACCACCGGCATGAGCGATGCCGAAGTGATGACGCTGATTGATGCTGACGACAAGCGTCATCCCGAAGGCTGGTTTTTCCCCGATACCTATCAGTACCACCTGGGCATGACCGACGCCGAGATTTTGCGCCAGTCGCATCAGCGCATGGAGCAGATGCTTGACACCGCGTGGGACAAGCGCGCCGAGGGACTGCCGTTTGATACGGCCTACGAAGCATTGATCATGGCTTCACTGATCGAGCGTGAGACCGGAGCGCCGGATGAGCGCCGTGAAATTGCCGGCGTCTTCAAACGGCGTATGGAGCGGGACATGCGCCTGCAGACCGACCCCACCGTGATTTACGGCATGGGCAGCCGTTATGATGGCAACATTACCCGTGCCGACCTGCAGGAAGAAACGCCCTATAACACCTACGTGATCGACGGGTTGCCGCCAACACCGATTGCCTTGCCGGGGCGTGCAGCCCTTGAGGCTGCGGTCAATCCGCTGCCGGGCAATACACTGTATTTTGTGGCCAAAGGCGATGGCTCGCATCATTTTTCACGCAGCCTGCGTGAACATAACAATGCGGTAAACCGCTTTATTCGCGGCCGTGATTGATGCTTGACCTTTACATTCGATACATGGCAGTGAGGCTTTTATGACCCAGCGTGGGCGCTTGATTACCCTGGAAGGCGGTGAAGGAGTGGGCAAGTCCTCCAACGTGGCGTTTGTCGCCGCCTGGCTCGAAGCCCGGGGCCTTGAGGTGGTAAGCACCCGGGAGCCGGGCGGAACGCCCCGTGCCGAAGCCATTCGTGCGCTGCTGCTGGACCCTGCCCCCGCCGAGCCGTTGAGTGTGGACGCCGAGCTTCTGCTGATGTTCGCCGCCCGCGCTCAGCATCTTGCGGAAAAAATCCTGCCGGCGTTGGCGCGGGGTGCCTGGGTGGTGTGTGACCGCTTTACGGATGCCACCTATGCCTATCAGGGCGGCGGGCGTGGCCTTGACGATGAACGCATCGCCATTCTGGAGCGCTTTGTGCAACGAGGCATGGCGCCGGATTTGACTCTGTTGCTGGATATGCCTGTGGAGGCGGCGGCGCGCCGGGTGGCGTCACGGCTGAATGATCTGGGGGGCGAGCGCGACCGTTTTGAGCGCGAACAGCGCGGCTTTTTTGCCGCCGTGCGTGACGGCTATCTGCAACGGGCCGCCGGCGAGCCGGAGCGTTTTGCCCTGATTGATGCAGCACAATCGCTCGGCGCGGTACAGGCGCAGCTGAAGACCATTCTTGACCAGCGGACGGCCCCATGGCGCTAGCCTCGCCGCTGCATTCTGCACTGCCCGCCCCGTTGCCCTGGCACACCGAGCTCTGGGGTCAGCTATGGCGCCTTGAGCAAAGCGGCCGGTTCCCCCATGCGCTGCTGTTCAGCGGCCCTCATGGCGTGGGCAAACAGCTGTTGGCCGAGGCGCTGATTGCACGTACGTTGTGCGCTGAAAAAAGCGCGACCGCCTGCGGTGAATGCCACAGCTGCCGGATGTTGGCAGCGGGGTACCATCCCGACCTTTTGCGCATTTCACCGGAAGAGGGCAAGCGGCAAATCCGCATTGACCCGGTGCGTGAGGTTAATCGTTTTGTCAGCCAGACCGCCCAGCAAAGCGGCTACCGCGTAATCGTGATAACTCCCGCCGAAGCGATGAACGTGTCGGCCAGCAACGCGCTACTGAAAAGTCTTGAAGAGCCGGGCACCAACACGCTGTTTGTGCTGTTGTCCGACGTACCGTCGCGCTTGCTGCCCACGATTCGCTCGCGCTGCCAACAGTGGTCGCTGCCGCCGGTAGCGTTCAACGACTGCCGTGGCTGGCTGGTTGAACAGCTGCAAGGCGAAGATGAAGCGCGTTTCTGGTGGCAGGTAGCCGGCGGGCTGCCGCTGCTCGCACTGGAGCTTGCCGAGCCTGATCAGCGTGCGCTGCGCCAGCAACTGCATGACTGTTTTGAGCAGCTGGTGCGCGGTGCCGAACCGGTCTCCGAGGCGGCACGGCTCGACCGGCAGGCGGTGGATGCCATCCTGTGGTACGGTATCGCCTGGCTTGAAGACCTGATTGGCTTTGGCCTTGCCGGCGACGGGCGTACACTCAAAAATCCTGATCTGGTGCCGCTTTATCGCCAGGCGATCAAGAACGCCCGGGTGCAGGACTGGTTTCGGCTGCTGGACTACGCGCGCGAGCAGCGCCGCCTGCTGGCCGTGGGAGCCAATCCCAATCCGCAACTGGTGCTGGAAGCCTGGCTGGTACGCTGGTCAGCACTGTTACGCTCTTGAAGGGGGCTCACCATGAGCATGCCAAAGGTCTTGTCGCTGGACATTTCCGATGTGCCCGAACTGCTGTTGGCGTATATGCCGTTTCTGGATCGCGGTGGGCTCTTCGTGGCCACGCATGAGCCCTATGCGCTGGGCGATGCCGTTGCTGTCGCGGTGATGCTGCCCGGAGACAGCGAGAAGCTGACAATTAACGGGCAGGTCGCCTGGATTTCACCGGAAGGCGTATCCGGGCGGCGCAGGCCGGGCATCGGTGTGCACTTCAGCAAACAGGATTATAACGTCCGTGACCGGATTGAAACCCTGCTCGCCGGGCAGTTGGATAACGCCGGGCCGTCTTTTACCCTGTAACCGCCCCTTGCCGCACCGCGTCTTTTTCTCACTGCGAAGCCTTTTTCATGTTTGTTGATTCCCACTGCCATCTTGATCGTCTTTCCGACAAGACCCACGGCGGCGACGTTGCCGCAACCCTGGCGGCCGCCCGGGCAGCCCACGTCAATCAGTTTTTGGCCGTGGCGGTCAATCTGGACGACATGCCCACGCTTGCCGCGCTTTCCCGGGAGCACCATGACGTGGCGATTTCCGCCGGTCTGCATCCGCTGCACACGCCTGTCACCGAGCCGGATGCCGATACCATCGGCGCAGCCGCAACCCGTTATGGCGCGGTCGCCATCGGCGAAACCGGGCTTGACTACCACTACCGCGAAAGCGTTCCCGCCGAGGTTCAGCACGCTCGCTTTGAGCAGCATCTGATCGCTGCGCGTGAGCTTGAACTGCCGGTTATCGTGCATACCCGCGAGGCCAGGGAAGACACCCTGGCGCTGTTGGAGAAGCACGTTGATCCCCGGGTTGGCGGTGTGTTGCACTGCTTCACCGAAGATATCGACATGGCGCGCCGAGCGGTGGGGCTGGGATTTTATATTTCGCTGTCCGGCATTGTCACCTTTGCCAGCGCCACCGCGCTGCGTGAGCTGGCAAGCAAGCTGCCCCTTGACCGCTTACTGATCGAAACCGACAGCCCTTACCTGGCGCCGGTACCGCACCGGGGCAAGCCCAACGAGCCGGCGTGGGTGGTTAACGTGGCTGAATGCATTGCTGCCGCGCGCGATATCAGCGTCGACGAGCTGGCGATGCAGACCACGGCAAATTTTTATCGATTGTTTCGTGCTGCAGCACCGCAGGCAACGGATCAGCAGCGCGATTCCCTGAACCAGGCCGGTTTTTTGTAACACGGGTCATACGTCGCCGGGAGGCCAGCATGAACCTTGAGCATTTGCTGCAGCACTGTGAGAAGGCGGCTGCCATTCCCCCGGTGGATCACTGGCAGCCGCCTTTCTGTGGCGACATGCCGCTGACCATCAAGGCCGATGGTAGCTGGTGGCATGAAGGGGCGCCGTTTACCCGCCCCGAGCTGGTGCGACTGCTGGCAAGCCTGTTGCGTCGCGACCCCGAAGGCGTGTGCCTGGTCACGCCCGCCGAGCGTGTACGCATCGAGGTGGAAGACTGCCCGCTGACGATTGTTGCCGCGCATCAGGTTGGCGGTGACTGGCGGCTGACCACCCACCACGGTGACACACTGACGCTTGACGCCGACCATCCGCTGACCATGACGCGTACGCCAGGCGGTGATGAAGCGCCCGAAGTACCGGTGCGCTTTGGCCTTGCCGCGCGGCTGAATCGCAACGTCTACTATCAGCTGGTTGACGCGGCGAGCCTGCGTGAGCATGAAAGTCATGTCGAAGTCGGGGTGGAAAGTGCCGGCAGCTGGCACGTGCTGGGTACGCTGAGCGACGCTGAGGCAAGCGGGGCGCCGTGGAACTGACCGTTCAGCAGCAGGCGGTGGTTCGCCATGATGGCGGACATGCGCGGGTTGCGGCAGTGGCGGGGGCAGGCAAAACCACCACCATGGCCGCGCGCGTGCTGCACCTTCTGGCTCGGGGTGTGGCGCCCCGACGCATGCTGGTGCTGATGTTCAACCGCTCGGCTCGGGAAGATTTTCAGCGCCGTCTGGGGCTGATGGCGCCGGCGGGGCAGGCACTGCCTGACGTGCGTACCTTTCACTCCCTGGGCCATCGGCTGACCCAAAGCCTGTGCCGCTGGGGCGCCCTTGAACCACGCCAACTGCTCGCTGCCGACTGGCAGCTGGAACGTCTGCTGCGCCAGGCCAGTCTCAATGTGCTGGAGCATGAGCGAGAGCGTCGCGACGCTGCGCTGGAAGGCGATCGTCTGGAAACTCTGGCGCATTATTGTTCGCTGGTAAAAGCGGAAATGCTCGCGCCCGAAGCGCTCTACCCGCGGCTGGAACTGGAAGACGATACCGATTATTTTCCCGCCGCGTTTCACGAGGCTGAACGCCTGCTGCGCGCTGAAGGCGTGATGACCTACGCCGATCTGCTCTACCGGCCGCTCTGTGCGCTTGAAGCCAATGAAGCGCTGCGCGCTCGGGTGGCAGGGTTTCTGGATCACGTCATTATCGATGAATATCAGGATATCAATGCCGCGCAGCAACGGCTTCTGGCACTGCTGGCCGGCCCGCAGGCCGCGGTGATGGCGGTAGGTGATGCCAACCAGTGCATCTACGAATGGCGCGGGGCGCATCCCGACACCATGCTGACCGATTTTACCGCCACCTTTGGCAAGGCCCGGGACTACCCGCTGTCGATCACCTTTCGTCATGGCCATGCGCTGGCGCTGGCGGCCAATCATGCCATCGCCGCCAACCGGCGACGCCCCGATCAACTGTGTCTGGCGGATAACGCCAACCCGGATACCCGGGTCGCTGTAGGGCAGGGCAGCCGGGTATTGCTCGATGCGCTGGTTGACTGGCAGGCCAAAGGGCGAGGGCTTGCCGAGACCTGCCTGCTGGTGCGCAGCTGGGCGCTTTCGGTGCCGTTTCAACTGGCGTTGTTACAGGCCGGTTTGCCGTTTCGTCTTTCCCGGGAAGACCGCTTTGTCTTCCGACTGCCGTTGGTGCAGGCATTGGCCGGCTATCTCAGGCTCGCCCGTCAGCCGGCGCTGTTGCACGACCCGCAATTACTCCATTTGTTGCTGGCACAGCCGACGACCTTTGTGGCCAGTGAACGCCTCTGGCGGCTGGCCTGCCGGCTGGCCGAGACGCAAACCTGGCCCGAACGCACCGATCCGCTGCTGACCGAGCTCAAGCCCTTGCAGCGGCGTACGCTGAAAAAGCGCTGGACGCTGCTGTGCGAGCTGCCCCGGCTTGGTGGATGGCCGCCGGCCAGACTGCTGCGCCATGTGGTCGAAGCTGTCGAGGCGGAAAAAGTGCTCAAGCGCGCCGCTGCGCGACGAGACAAGGGGGAAGAAGACGTGCGCCTGCTGGACGTGCTGATTGAGCAGGCGGAAAGCGTGCAGGACCCCGACGCCTTTATCGAGCTGTTGCAGCGGCCGGTGCAGAACCAGGCTGGCGGCGTGCTGATCAGTACGGTTCATGCCGCCAAGGGGCTGGAATGGCCGCTGGTGGCCATGGCCGGCCTCAACGAAGAAGATTTCCCCCACTACAGTCGCGATAATCCGCTGACCGACGAGCGTCTGGAAGAAGAACGCCGGCTATTTTATGTGGGCATAACCCGCGCCCGGGAAGAGCTGTGGCTGCTGCACGACGGTGGCGGGCACCGCCCCAGCCGCTTCATCGAGGAATGTGCCTGGCAGGACAGCATGGCGATAGCCGCACGGCTTGGTGCTACTGCGCCGGTGGATGCGCCGCTTGCCGTGGCCTTTCCCGGGCTGGCGCAGCGTTATCTGGCCACGCTGAAGCGCGATGATGTGACGATAATGGAAAGCGCGTCGAACATCTCGCCGCTTGTAGACGCCGGCGCGCCGGCAGCGTTTTTCCCCGGTCAACGGCTGCGTCATGCGGTTTTTGGCGAAGGTGAAGTGGCCACGGTTGAGGGCAATCCTGACGATCCGGTGATTGATGTGCGTTTTATGCGTGCCGGACGGCGGCGCCTGATTGCCCGTCGCGCGCCAATCGAGCCGCTGGACGTTGTGCCACATAGCGGGCAGGCTGGCTGATGTTGGCGTTAACGGGCGCCTGGACTTGATAAGGAGCACGCTATGCAACATCCGCTGATTACCGCTGAAACATTAAAGGCTGAACTGGCCGGCGCGCATCCTCCCCGCGTGTTTGACTGTCGCGCACGGCTGGACGACGCCGCTACCGGCGAGGCGCTGTGGCGCGAAGGCCACGTGCCGAGTAGCCGGCATATGGATCTGGATCGTGATCTGGCGGCCGCGCCGGGAAGCGGTGGGCGCCATCCGCTGCCCAGCCCGGCGGCGTTTACCGACGTGGTGCAGCGGCTGGGGATTGACCCCGCACAGCCGGTGGTGGTTTACGATGACCGCGGCGGCCAGATGGCGGCGGCGCGCGCCTGGTGGATGCTGGCCGTGTGGGTCGGCCATCCGGATGTGCGTGTGCTGGACGGCGGGCTGGATGCCTGGCAGCAAACTGGCGGTGCGTTGGCAACCGATGCCGACTTGCCGACGCCAGGCACCTGGCAGCCTTGCATGGATGACAGCACCTGGGTCGGTGCCGACGCGGTGGTGGACGGTTCGATGTTGCCGGTCGATGCTCGGGCAGCCACGCGTTTTCGCGGCGAGGTCGAGCCCGTCGACCCGGTGGCCGGGCATATTCCCGGCGCCCAGTGTCGGCCAAGCGCGAATAATCTGACTGACACTGGATATTTCAAGCCGGCCGCTACACTGGCCCGAGAGTTGCCCGACGCGCCGGCGGTAGTGGCCTACTGCGGCTCCGGCATTACCGCCTGCCATAACGTGCTGGCCTATGCCGTGGCAGGACGGCCACTGCCGAAACTTTACGCCGGCTCGTGGAGCGAGTGGATTACGGACGCCGAACGCCCCGTCGCCACCGGCGACTAGGTGCCGCTGACGCTACATATTAGGATAGTTGGGGCCACCGCCGCCCTCAGGCGCTACCCAGGTAATGTTTTGCGCCGGGTCCTTGATGTCACACGTTTTACAGTGCACGCAGTTCTGGAAATTAATCTGGAGCTGCGGCTTGCCGTCGCTATCCTCAACGATTTCATACACGCCGGCCGGGCAGTAGCGCTGCGCCGGCTCGGCGTATTCGGGCAGGTTATCGCGCACGGGCAGCTCAGGGTCGGCGAGGCGTAAATGGCAGGGCTGATTCTCCTCATGGTTGGTATTGGAGAGGAACACGGAAGAAGATTTGTCGAATGACAGCTTGCCATCGGGTTTGGGATAGTCGATGGGCGTGAACGCGGCAGCGGGTTGTAGCGCGCCGTAATCGGTGCTTGTGTCGTGAACGTTGGGTAGCCGGTGGCCGACAAGCTGGTCAACGAAGTTATACGCGCCGCCCAGTACGGTACCGTAGCGGTGAATGGCCGGCCCAAAGCTCGCGCTTGCCTGGAGCTCGGACCAGGCCCAGCTGGCTTCCCATTTCGCGGTGAAATCGGTCAGTTCGCGACCGCCTTCAGGGCCCCCTTCGTTTTCTGCTGAAAGCGCTTCGAACACGCTCTCGGCGGCGACCATGCCGGATTTCATCGCCGTGTGCAGCCCCTTGATTTTGGCGAAGTTCAGCGTGCCGGCATCGCAGCCGAGCAGCAGGCCACCGGGGAAGGTCATTTGGGGCAGGCTGTTAAAACCTCCCTTGGTGAGTGAGCGCGCGCCGTAGGCCACGCGGTTGCCGCCTTGCAGGTGCCGGCTGAGCACCGGATGATGCTTCATGCGCTGGAACTCATCGAAGGGAGACACCCACGGGTTCCGGTAGGACAAATCCAGAATCAGCCCCACGACCACCTGGCAGTTGTCGGTATGGTATAAAAACCAGCCGCCATGGGTGTCACCGCCAAGCGGCCAGCCGGCACCGTGGAGCACCAGCCCAGGCTCGTGCTGTTCGGCGGGAACTTCCCAGAGCTCTTTCAGGCCAAGGCCGTAATGCTGGGGATCGGCGTTTGTGTCGAGCGAAAAATGCTCGATCAACTGTTTTCCCAGATGCCCGCGCGAACCTTCGGCAAATAGCGTATAGCGGGCACGCAGCTCCATGCCGGGGGTGTAGCCGTCCTTGGGCGTGCCGTCGGCGGCCACACCCATGTCGCCGGTGACAATGCCTGCGACGCGGCCGTCTTCGATGAGAGGGTGCTGGGCGGCAAAGCCGGGAAATACGTCAACGCCAAGCTCCTCGGCCTGTTCGGCCAGCCAGCGGCATAGATTTCCCGCGCTTGCCACGTAGCGCGTAACGCCGTCGCCGGTGTTGCGCATGCTCCTGGGCACCAGCGCGTGAGGCACTCTCTGTGCTTTTTGCGCGTCTTTCAACAGGTACACTTCGTCGCGCACGGCGGGCGTATCGAGCGGCGCGCCGCGCTCGGCCCAATCGGGGAACAGCTCGTCCAGCGCGCGAGGTTCGAAAACGGCACCGGACAGGATGTGCGCCCCCACTTCCGAGCCTTTTTCCACCACACAAACCGACAGCTCGTGGTTGGCTGCGTTGGCTTGCTGCATCAGCCGGCAGGCCGCCGACAGCCCTGCCGGGCCGGCGCCTACGATGACAACGTCGAATGCCATTACGTCGCGCTCTACGGTGTTTTCCATCCCGTTTTCCGCCATGTTTTCATCCCCGTTTTCTGCCATGTTGTTAACCCGCTTTTGCTGCGGTTTCCCTGTGGTACTGCGAACCGCTGGCGGGGTAAGCATTAACCAGACACGGCCCTGTTTTTAAACGGTCGTTTGCTTCTGATTATGCTGCATGGTAGGCATAATACCTGCGCAATAACACTCCTTCGATGGTTATCCGCGCGCATTTGCATGCCGGCGCGTGATCCATAGGCATGCCAGTATGCCATCGGCGTGCGGGTGACAATCCTGAGTATCGGCGTTAACTTCAGGCCAAGCGAGGCACCTATGAAAGTACTCGTCGCGGTGAAACGCGTCATCGACTACAACGTTAAAATCCGGGTCAAGCCGGACGGTTCGGACGTTGACCTTACCCATGTCAAAATGGCCATGAACCCCTTCTGCGAGATTGCGGTGGAAGAGGCCGTGCGGCTCAAGGAACAAGGCATTGCCAGCGAGATCGTGGCTGTAACCATCGGCCCCAAAGCTGCGCAGGAGCAGCTGCGGGCCGCCCTGGCGCTGGGCGCTGACCGTGCCATTCACGTACATACCGATGAGCGCGTGGAGTCCCTCGGCGCGGCCAGGGTGCTGGCAGGTGTCGTGGACGAAGAGCAGCCGGGGCTAGTGTTGCTGGGTAAACAGGCGATTGACAGCGATAACAATCAGACCGGGCAGATGCTGGCCGCATTGACCGGGTTTTCCCAGGGCACGTTTGCCTCCGCACTTGATGTGGATGAACAGGGCGTTACGGTCACGCGGGAAATTGACGGCGGCCTGCAAACGCTGCGGCTCTCGCTGCCGGCAGTGATTACCACCGATCTGCGCTTGAATGAGCCGCGCTACGCCAAACTGCCCGATATCATGAAGGCCAAGAAAAAGCCGCTGGAGGCACGAACGCCGGAAGAGCTGGGGGCTGACATTGCGTCGAATATCAGCCTGCTGGGCGTCGAACCGCCAGCCGAACGCCCCGGTGGCGTCAAGGTTGAATCGGTCGATGAGCTGATTGAAAAACTCAAGAATGAAGCAAAGGTGATCTCATGAGCATCCTGGTACTTGCCGACCTGAACGACGGCCAGCTTGCCGATGTGACCGCCCATGTGGTGGCCGCCGCCCACGCCATTGGCGGCAATATTGATGTGCTGGTTGCCGGCGACGGCATTCAGGCCGCCGCCGAGCAGGCCGCCACGCTTGACGGTATCAGCCGGGTGCGCGTAGTGGATGACAGCGTATATGCGCACCAGCTGGCCGAGCCGATGGGGCAGCTGCTTGCTGCGCTGGCCGATGATTACACCCATGTGCTGGCCAGCACCTCGACCACAGGCAAGAACGTACTGCCGCGCCTGGCGGCGCTCAAGGGAGTCGGGCAGATTTCCGATATCATCGCCGTGGAAAGTGCTGATACATTCAAGCGCCCGATTTACGCCGGTAATGCCGTGGCCAGGGTGCAAAGCGGGGATGCACTCAAGGTGATGACCGTACGCCCCAGCGCTTTTGATGCCGTGGGCAGTCATACGCAGACAAACGCTGTTACCGAAGCCCTTGAGTACGCGGCTGACAACACGCAGTCGCAGTTTGTCAGCGAAGAGCTGGCCCAAAGCGAGCGCCCCGAATTGGGCGGCGCCAGCGTGATCGTGTCCGGCGGGCGCGGTATGGGCAACGGCGACAACTTCAGGCTGCTGGGTGGCGTTGCCGACAAACTCGGCGCGGCGGTAGGCGCTTCGCGCGCAGCGGTAGACGCAGGCTTTGTGCCCAACGACATGCAGGTTGGGCAAACCGGGAAAATCGTCGCACCGGAGCTATACATTGCCGTGGGGATTTCCGGCGCGATCCAGCATCTGGCCGGCATGAAGGATTCGCGCGTGATTGTTGCCATCAACAAGGATGAAGACGCGCCGATCTTTCAGGTAGCCGACTATGGGCTGGTGGGAGACCTGTTCGAGGTGCTGCCGGAGCTTGAAAGCAAGCTCTAAGCGATTGAATGTCTGGTGCTTGTTATATATCGGCGACGTATTCGGATTGGCTGTGCCGGCTTTTTTCCCTGTGGCGTATTCGATACACTCCGAGAAGTTGGCTACGTTGCCGGGGCAAATGACAGACCAGCGGCCCGGGGTTGCAACAGGTGGTTGAAATCGACCCAACAAGGCCGCACCTTATGGAGTGTCAACAAAAGCACTGGCGAAATCACAACGCAAGGAGAGGATGAAAATGGCACATACACTGCCCGAACTACCCTACGCTTATGATGCACTGGAACCGCACATTGACGCGCTGACCATCGAAATCCACCATTCGCGTCACCACAACACTTACGTCAACAACCTGAATGCCACCCTTGAAGGCACCGGCCTTGAAGACGTACCGGTTGAAGAACTGCTGGCCAATCTGGATCGTGTTCCGGAAGAAAAGCGTCAGGCAGTCATCAACAACGGCGGCGGCGTTGCCAATCACACCATGTTCTGGCAGATGATGTCGCCCAACGGCGGCGGCAACCCGCATGGTGATGTGGCCAAGGCCATTGATGCCGAGCTTGGCGGCTATGAGGCCTTTCAGGATGCGCTGAAAAAGGCCGCGCTGGGTCGTTTTGGTAGCGGCTGGGCATGGCTCTCCGTGACGCCGGAGAAAAAACTGGTAGTGGAAAACAGCCTCAACCAGGACAGCCCGATTTCCCACGGCAACACGCCGGTACTGGGACTGGATGTGTGGGAGCACGCCTACTATCTCAAGTACCAGAACAAGCGTCCGGATTATATTTCCGCCTTCTTTAACGTCATCAACTGGGAAGACGTTGAGCGCCGTTATCAGGCAGCCGTCGCGTAAGCGCTGCCATAACGCTATCCCGACGGTAGCGTGATATAACCGCCCGCTGTGCCTCAGTGGGCGGTTTTTTTGTGCGACAGGGCGTTATGTGCCCGCCATTATTTTGCCTTGATGCCTTTTCTTTTGGCGCGTTTATTGTAGCCTCCTGATGGTTCCGACTGTCCTGCTGCCGCGCTGATCACGCAGTGCCTATCACAAAACTCTGCCGCTATGTATCTTGACATTTTTATTTCTGCGCATGGCTACATATAGTGCAAAATGTCGCTTGAAGTAGAAAATATATACTATATATTGTGTGTGACGGGCGGGTGCTCTCAAGCGCTGATGCCCTTGCAACGCCTTACTTCACACGCGATTCGGCGGGGATACAGAGGAGAAAGCAATGACTATTACGGTTTACAGCGCAGCGGCGTGCGTACAGTGCTCGGCAACCTATCGTGAAATGGAAAAGCTGGGTCTTTCTTATACCGTTATCAATCTTGACGAAAAGCCCGAAGCCAAGGACGAAGTCATGCGTCTTGGTTATCGCCAGCTGCCGGTGGTTACCGCCGGTGAAGCCCATTGGTCGGGTTTTCGTCCGGACCGCATCCGTGAACTGTCTGCCGCCACGGCATGAGTGAGTCGCCCAGGGTCGTGTACTTTTCGACCAAATCGGGCAATACCCGGCGCTTTGTCGAGAAGCTCGGCATGCCGGCCGAGCGCATCCCGTTCGAGCATGATGCGCCGCCGCTTAAAGTACAGTCACCCTATATTCTTATTGTTCCAAGCTACGGCGGCGGCAACGCATCGGGTGCGGTGCCCAGGCCGGTCATCCATTTTTTAAATGATGAACACAACCGGCGCTTCATTCGCGGCGTGATTGCAGCGGGGAATACCAACTTTGGCACGGCCTATGGTATTGCCGGGCGCATTGTGGCGGAGAAGTGCGATGTGCCGCTGCTATATCGCTTTGAGCTTTTTGGCACGCCGCAAGACGTCGCTAACGTTCGTCAGGGAGTCACCTCGTTTTGGCAACAACATCAGTAGCACCAGCGCCTTCCCAGCAGGCATCAAAAACGCTGGACTATCACGCGCTCAACGCCATGCTCAATCTTTACGGCGCTGATGGCCGACTGCAGCTGGACAAGGATCGCGAGGCGGCGCGCCAGTATTTTCTTCAGCACGTCAACCAGAACACGGTGTTTTTTCACTCGCTGGAAGAAAAGCTCGACTACCTGATTGAAGAAAGCTACTACGAAGCGGAAGTGCTTGATCAGTACAGCCCGACGTTCATCAAGGCGCTGTTCGAACAGGCCTACGCTTACAAATTCCGTTTTTCGAGCTTTCTCGGCGCGTTCAAATATTACACCAGCTATACGCTGAAAACGTTTGACGGCAAGCGCTATCTGGAGCGTTTTGAAGACCGTGTATGCATGGTGGCGCTGACGTTGGCACGAGGCCAGGAAGCCCTGGCTTCATCGCTGGTGGATGAAATCATCAACGGCCGCTTTCAGCCGGCGACACCGACGTTTCTCAACTGTGGCAAGCGTCAGCGTGGCGAGCTGGTGTCGTGCTTTCTGATGCGCATCGAGGACAACATGGAGTCCATCGGGCGCTCGATCAACTCGGCGCTGCAGCTGTCCAAACGCGGCGGTGGCGTGGCATTTCTGCTTAGCAACATTCGCGAGCAGGGCGCGCCGATCAAGCGTATCGAGAACCAGTCATCGGGCATTATCCCGATCATGAAACTGCTGGAAGACGCTTTCTCCTACGCCAACCAGCTGGGCGCGCGGCAGGGCGCCGGTGCGGTATACCTGAATGCCCACCACCCGGATATTCTGCACTTCATGGATACCAAGCGTGAGAACGCTGATGAAAAAATCCGCATCAAGACGCTGTCGCTGGGCGTGACGATTCCGGATATCACCTTCGAGCTGGCCAAGCATAACGAGGTGATGTATCTGTTCTCGCCCTACGACGTGGAAAGCGTCTACGGCGTGCCGTTTGGCGATATCAGCGTGACCGAAAAATATCATGAAATGGTCGCGGACAAGCGCATTCACAAAACCAAGATCAACGCCCGGGAGTTCTTCCAGACGCTGGCGGAGCTGCAGTTCGAATCCGGCTACCCCTACGTGATGTTTGAAGACAGCGTCAATCGTGGCAATCCCATTGCCGGGCGCATCAACATGAGCAACCTGTGCTCGGAAATCCTGCAGGTCAATACGCCCAGCCGCTACGATGAAAGCCTGGGGTATGAACACGTGGGTGAAGATATCTCCTGCAACCTCGGCTCGCTGAACATCGCCAAAGTGATGGACTCCGGCGACATCGACAAAAGCGTGGATACCGCGATACGTGGCCTGACGGCTGTTTCCGAGATGAGTAACCTTTCTTCGGTGCCGTCGGTGGCCAACGGTAATGCTCAGTCCCGAGCGATTGGCCTTGGGCAGATGAACCTGCACGGTTTTCTGGCTCGCGAGCATATCTACTACGGTTCCGATGATGGGCTCGACTTCACCAACCTGTATTTCTATTGCGTGACGTTTTACGCGCTGAAAGCCTCCAACCGTTTGGCGATCGAGAACGGCGATACCTTCAAGGGTTTTGAAGACTCCAACTACGCCAACGGCAGCTTTTTCGACAAATACACCGAGCAGGCATGGGTGCCGCGTACCGAGAAAGTGCAGGGGTTGTTTGAGCGTGAAGGTATCAAGCTGCCAACCCAGGAAGACTGGCGCGAGCTCAAGGCCTCGATAATGGCGCACGGTCTTTATAACCGCAACCTGCAGGCGGTGCCGCCCACCGGCTCGATTTCGTACATCAACCATTCGACGTCGAGCATTCATCCGGTGGCGGCGAAAATCGAGATTCGCAAGGAAGGCAAGCTGGGGCGTGCCTATTATCCGGCACCGTATCTTGATGATGACAACATGAAATATTTCCAGGACGCCTACGAAATCGGCGCGGAAAAAATCATTGATACCTATGCCGAAGCCACCCAGCACGTGGACCAGGGGCTGTCGTTGACGCTGTTTTTTCCCGATACGGCGACGACCCGGGATATCAACCGTGCCCAGATTTACGCCTGGCGCAAAGGGATCAAGACGCTTTATTACATTCGCCTGCGCCAATCCGCGCTGGCCGGTACCGAGGTCGAAGGGTGCGTTTCCTGCACGCTTTAATGCCGTTTTCAGGGCCGAGTTGTTTTCAAGGTGAGCGATAATGACAGATATGCAAACGCCGGCTGCGCCGCAGCTGAAGCGGATTGACGCAATCAACTGGAACCGCCTTCAGGACGAAAAGGACCTGGAGGTCTGGAACCGTCTGACCAGTAATTTCTGGCTGCCGGAAAAAGTCCCGCTGTCCAACGATATCCAGTCTTGGAATACGCTGACAAGTGAAGAACAGCAGTTGACGATCCGGGTGTTTACCGGCTTGACACTGCTGGATACGATCCAGAGCAGCGTGGGCGCGCCGTCGCTGATGCCGGATTCGCGTACACCCCATGAAGAAGCGGTGTATGCCAACATCACCTTCATGGAAGCGGTACATGCGCGCTCCTACAGCTCGATTTTCTCGACGCTTTGCGCCACCCGCGATGTGGACGATGCCTTCCGCTGGAGCGAAGAAAATCCCACCCTGCAGGCCAAGTCGGCGCTGATTCTGGAGCGTTATTACTCCGAAGACCCGTTGATGCGCAAGGTGGCCAGCGTGTTCCTCGAGTCGTTTCTGTTCTATTCGGGCTTTTTCCTGCCGATGTACTGGTCAAGCCACGCCAAGCTGACCAATACCGCCGATCTGATCCGCCTGATCATTCGCGATGAAGCGGTACACGGCTATTACATCGGCTATAAGTTCCAACTGGCCTACGAAGAAGAGACGCCGGAGCGTCAGGCTGAGGTCAAGCAGTACGCCTTTGACCTGCTGATGGACCTGTACGACAACGAGGTGAAATACACCGAATCGCTGTATGACGGGGTCGGGCTCACCGAAGACGTCAAAAAGTTTTTGCACTACAACGCCAACAAGGCGTTGATGAACCTGGGCTTTGAAGCGCTGTTCCCTGACAGTGTCACCGATGTGGATCCGACCATCATGGCGGCATTGGCGCCCAATGCTGACGAGAACCACGATTTCTTTTCCGGCTCCGGCTCGTCCTACGTCATTGGCCGTGCAGAAGCCACGGAAGACGATGACTGGGCGTTCTGACTCTTCGTCCCCGCCCGTTGTTTCGGGCGGATGCGGGATTACACAGAATACGCTTTCGGCTTTTGCCGGAAGCGTATTTTTTTATCGCCTGTTTCTCCTGTGATGATACCTGAGGTGGGATTTTGTACCGACATGTTAATGATAAATATTGTCATTAGCTCGAAAAATGATAGGCTGTAGCGCATAAACGCAAACCGTTCTTATATCCGGAGCATGCCCTGATGCGCGGCCATGCATAAACGTCGCCACCTTTGCCGGGCAGGTGCCTTGTGAGGGGCGGTCGTGTGACGCGTGCGTGTGGCGGGTCGCTCTGGTGAATGATGGTAGGAAAGTGTCTGTGAAGCGTTGCTGTACAACGTTTCTCTGAAGGATGTCGATGAAGGGTTTCTCTGGAGAGCTTCTGTGAGTAAAAGGTTTTGTGCAACGGCGCTGGGTCTGGTGCTGGCAGGCAGCGTAATTTTGCTGCCTGCCAGCCCACTATTCGCCGCTGAAGACTCGGATACATCCAGCCTTGTGTCAGATGGCGTGGACGCCCAGCAAACCCAGGCAGCGCTGCAAGGCCGGATCGATCAGGCGGATGAGCAAACGCAGAGCGCGCTGGCTGAGCTGCGCCGGCTGGAGCGTGAAACCCGTACGCTGCGCCATCAGAATACAAAGCGCACACGCCAGCTGGCCAATGAAGCCGAGCGTCAGCAACGTCTTGCCGAGGCGCTTGCCACGCTTGAACAGACGCGTGCTGCGCTCCCCCGTATTGAGCAGGATATGGCCCGTCAGCTGGAAGGCTTTATCAAAAACGACATGCCGTTTCTCAAGCAGGAGCGTTTGGCACGGGTACAAACCGAGGGTGAAGCGCTGGAATCCACGGCCCATATTCGCCGGCTGCTGAAAGCCTGGCGCATGGAACTGGATTATGGGCGCGAGGTGGACAGCTGGCGCGGGCGGCTGAAATTTGACGAGGGCGAAGCGCGTGAGGTCGATTTTTTACGCCTTGGCCGTATCGGCTGGTATTACCTGACGCCGGATGGCCGCAAGGGCGGAGTCTGGCACTCCGGCAGCCGCGAGTGGCAACCGCTGGATGAAGCCCAGCGCCGGGAAGTTCGCCATGGCTTGTTGATAGCCAGGGACCAGCGCGCTCCCGAACTTTTAACCGTGCCCTTGTCCATCAAGGTGGCCCAGGGCAGTGCCGGTAATAACCGCCAGGCGCAAGGAGTCGAGCAATGAGACACCCACGATGTATCCTGCGTGTGTTTTGTGTTGCGGCGTTGCTGTTTGCCGGCAGTGTGAGCGCGCAGACGACGCCACAGGTCGATTCCCTGCGCCAGGCGCGGGAAGCGGCAGAAATGCGCGATCAGCAGCGTCTGCTTGAGCTGTTGGATGACCAACAGGCGCTTGAAAGCGCGCTGGACAAGGCGCGTGAAATACACGCGCAGGCCGTCCGCCAGGACGCCGCGCTACGGGTTGAAGCGTCGGCGCAGGCGCTCAACGGAGCCATGCTGGCAAGCCGCCAGGGCGAGCAGGACGCCCAGCTAGCCGAGCTGCTGTCGGCGTTGTCCCGGCAAAGTACCGAGGTACGTAACGCGCTGGGCGACTCCAGCTGGCTGACGCTTGGGGATGTGCCGTTACCCCCGCAACTGGACGCTGCCAGCGTGCTTGAACAGCGCCATCTGGAAGAAGTGGTCGACAGTCTGGCCGCGTTGACCCGAGCCACCGGCCAGGCCAGTGCCATGACACTGCCCGTGGCGGATGCCGGGGGGAATGTCAGCGAGCGGGAAGTGATCCGTTTGGGTGACTTTGCCGCTTTCACCGAAAATGCACTGCTGGCCTCGGGCAATGAGACCGGGCACCTGGCGCTGCAGCCGGATACCCCGAATGAAGCAGAGCAGTGGCTGGCGCCCTATGCCCGTGGCGAGAGCCGCACCATGGCGATCGACCCGACCCGGGGCAGCGTGCTGGAAGCGTTATTGCAGCGCCCCAGCCTCTGGCAGCGATTTCATCAGGGAGGGTATGTCGGCTATGTGGTGGTAGCGCTGGGTATACTCGGTCTGCTGGTGGCGGCACTGCAATACGCGTATCTGCTGTTGGTCAGCATCCGGGTGCGCCGCCAGCGTCATGCGCCGTATGCGCTACAGCCGGATAACCCGCTGGGACGCGTGCTGTTGCGCTTTGAGCGTCTGGATAAACAGCAAACGCCAGAAGCGCTGGAAGCCCGGCTGGATGAAGCCGTGCTGGCCGAACTGCCGAGGCTGGAGCGCGGTCAGCCGCTGGTCAAACTGCTGGCTGCCATCGCGCCACTGCTGGGGCTTTTGGGTACCGTGACCGGCATGATCGTGACCTTTCAGGCTATTACCGTATTCGGTACCGGTGACCCCCAGCTAATGGCTGGCGGTATCAGCCAGGCGCTGGTGACCACGGTGCTGGGCCTGGTGACGGCGGTGCCGCTGTTGTTTGCACAGACGGCATTATCCAGCCGCAGTCGCGCTCTGACACAAATCATTGAAGGTCAGGCCAGTGCCGCGCTGGCAAGCCATCTGGAAGCGCACCACAACCCGGTTACGGCGGAGTCCGAGCATGATCACGCTCCCACTCTGGCTTGAACCGGTCGAACGCCTGATCGATGCCGGCGGCATGGTGCTGGTGGTGCTGGCCTTTGTGGCGGTGCTGGTTTTTACCATGGCCATCGAGCGTTTCTGGTTTTACCGGCTGAGTTGGCGGCCCGCACGCCAGCAATTGGTGCGCCACTGGGCGGCGCGCAGCGATCACCACAGCTGGAGCGCGCGCACGCTGCGCCATGTCTGGGCGCAAGCGCTAATGGCGCGGCTTGGCCGGCCGCTGCCCTGGCTCAAGCTGCTGGTGGCGCTATGCCCGCTGTTGGGGCTTTTGGGTACGGTCACCGGGATGATCAGTGTTTTTGACAGCCTGGCACTCAACGATACCGGGCAGGCGCGTGCCATGGCCGACGGTGTCGCCCGGGCGACATTGCCCACATTGACCGGCATGGCGATTGCCGTGGCCGGGCTTTTGTTTATTAGCCGTCTTGAGCATGTGATCCGCCGTGAAGACCAGCGGCTGCACGACCGCCTGGCCCAGGCACTCGAGAACCGGCCGTTGGAGGAAAAGGATGCGTAGACGTCGCTCGCTTGGCGCTGACGCCGATAGCAATGAGGTGAATCTCACGCCAATGCTCGATGTGGTGTTCATCATGCTGATTTTCTTTATCGTCACCACCAGCTTTATCAAGGAAAGCGGCGTTGAGATCGAGCGCCCAGAGTCCAGTGCAGCAAGTCCCCGTCCTGAGGCACAGGTACTGGTCGCGCTAACGCCGGAAGGTGCGGTGTGGGTAGACGGCAACCCCGTTGATGCACATCGCGTGGGGCAAAAGGTGGCCGAGATGGTAAGCGATGACGGAAGCGTGGTGATTCAGGCTGACCGCAACTCGACAACCGGGCTTTTGATCGAGGTGATGGACCGGATCAAGCAGGCCGGCGTTGAGCAGATTGCCGTTGCGGCCAATCGTCGTCAGTCATGAGGTCCGCCATGAGACATGCCATAAGACATGCCATGAATCGTCCGCCGGAAGGAGAGCGCCATGATGCGTAGCGGCGTTTCCGCCCTGGGCGGTGCCGGGCTGGCGTTGGGATTGTTCTGGTTGCTGGCGCTGCTGGTGATGCCGCCGAGCGCCGAAACAAAAAAACCGGTCAAGGAGATGACGCTCTCGGTGGTCGAGGCGCCGCCGGTCAGGCAGAGCGCACCCGCACCGGCTGATACGGCGCCGGCGGAAAGTGCAGCGCCGCCGCCGCCCGCGCCTGCACCGCCGTCAGCGGAGAGTAGCCCCATTGCCTTGCCCAAAGCCAAGGTGCCCGATGTGCCGGTGGAAACCGTGGCGCTTGAGAGTAAGTTGCCCGAGCTCACCGAAGCCAAACCGAAACCCAGGCCCAGGCCCGAGCCTGAGCCTGAGCCTGAGCCCCGGCCCGAGCCAACGCCACAGCCTGAACCGGCGCCGACGCCAGTTGCCAAAGCCGACCCCGCGCCAGCTAATACGGCGCCTTCCCGCAGCGCAACGAACAGCTCGGCCAAAGCCGATGCGCCGGTGTCCAATGAGCCAGTAAATGTTGGTCAGGCCACGCCTACCAGCCGGGTGAATCCGGTTTACCCGTCGCGTGCCCAGCGGCGTGGAATGGAGGGCTTCGTGGAAGTCAGTTTTATCATTCTGCGCGACGGCAGTGTGAAAGCGGGATCTATCAACGTGACCCGGGCCCAGCCGCGGCGGGTGTTTGAAAAAGCGGCGCGCAAGGCCATTGCTCAATGGCAGTTCGAGCCGGGTGACCGGCGGCGGCGCGCCACCCAGCGCATTCAATTCAAGTTGAGGTAGCCCATGGCGCATGAAATGAAAGGACTGTTGTGTGCCGTACTGTTGTGGGGAACCAGTGCCGCCGCGCTTGCGGCACCGGCGTTGTCCGGTGGCATCATTCGTGATCTTGATGCGGCGGAACAGGCGCTGGCGCAAGGCCGGCTTGAGCGTGTTGTCGAGCATGCCGGCAACCAGGCAGACCGCCTCACTTCCGGCAATGCGGCCGATCGCTATGCCAGCGCGCTGTATCGTCAGCTGATCGCCAGCGCACTGACGCAACAAAAGCGCTACGCGGATGCGGCCGAACAGCTTGCCCAGGCGCAGGACAGCGTGGAGGCAGGCACCGCGCAGGCCAGGCGCTGGCTTCAGGAAGAAGCTCGGTTGCATCACGCTGCCGGCCAGCATGATTTGGCGATTACCCGGCTGGGCCAGTGGCTTGAGGGCAGTGCAGGTAGTGCAACAAGCGAGCGCTGGCGCATGGTGGATTGGCTGGCGCGGCAGGAACGCTGGCAAGAGGCGGCGGCTCAGTTGGACAAGGCGCGAGACGACGGTCAAGCGTCTGATGCCGGGAAGCGCGAGCTGGCGCTGGCGGTAGACCTGAATGCCGGACGCATGCAAAGCGCGCTGGACGCCCTGGTGTCCGAGCTCAATGCACAAAGTGACGCGGCGGGCTGGCGAAAAGCCGCCGGCATTGCCCAACGGGCTGGCCGTTCAGGCGTTGCGGCCGGCATATGGGATACCGGCTGGCAGCTGGGCAGGCTCGATCGTCCGGCCGACTATTGGCAGCTGGTTGATCTGCATCTGGCTGGTGGTACGCCGGCCCGGGCCGCTGAATTGCTCGAAGCGGGGCTGGCTGAAGGGCGTGTGGTGCGTAGCGAGTTGTCCTTGCGCCTGCGGGCGACTGCCTGGCGGCAGGCGCGCAAGCCATCGCGGGCGCTGGCTACCCAGCGCGCGCTTGCTCAACATACCCGGCGCGCTGATGAATGGCGCACGCTGGGTCAGTTGGCCTATGCCTGGGGCGAAGACGACCAGGCAAAAAGCGCCTTTGAGCACGCCGTTGCGCTGGGCGATACCCGGGCTGAAAAATGGCTGGCCGGCTTTTAACCCCGGGCGTTTACCTTGATGGCTCCAGGGCCAGTTTGAACTGCGTCCAGACCGGGGCATGATCCGAAGGTTTTTCCATGCCGCGCAGGGTATAGTCGATATCGGCCTCAAGGGTCAGTCCGGCCAGCGGCCGGGTGACCAGAATATAGTCGATGCGCAGGCCGCGCCGGGGCTCACGGTCAAATCCCCTGGAGCGGTAGTCGAACCAACTGAAGTGGTCGTCGCGGGTGGGGTGGCACAAGCGGTAGCTGTCGGTCAGCCCCCAGGCCTTGATGCCTTCCAGCCATTCGCGCTCTACCGGCTGAAAGCTGGTTTTGCCTTCGCGCAGCCAGCGTTTGCGGTTGGCCTCACCAATGCCGATATCCTGATCCTCGGGCGAGACGTTGAAATCACCCATCACCGCCAGGTGCTCGTCGGGGCGGTGGTGTTCACTCAGCAACCGTGACAGCTGGGCGTAAAAGCGCTCTTTATGCGGAAATTTGGTCGGGTGAGTGACGTTTTCTCCCTGGGGGAAATAACCGTTCCACACCGTGACGGCCTCGCCTCCGGCCCCGCGCAGACGCACGCCGATCATGCGTCGCTGGGCGTCTTCGTCGTCATCGGGAAAGCCGTAAAACACGGCCTCTGGTGTCTGTCGGCACATCAGCGCCACGCCGTAATGGCCTTTCTGGCCATGATAAAACACGTGATAGCCCAGCGCTTCGACGCTTTCCACGGGAAACTCGCTGTCTTGTACCTTGGTTTCCTGCAGGCCGATCACGTCCGGCTGGTGCGCGTCGATCAGCGCTTTCAGCTGGTGCGGGCGGGCGCGGATACCGTTGACGTTAAACGAGACGAGTCGCATCAGTGCTTCTCCTCCGGGCCGGATGGTTCTTCGGGAGCAGGCGGGTGGATATCAATGGTCGGTGCATTTTGCTGGCGCTCAAGGCGTTTTTTCGCCTGTTGCTTGCGCTGCTGCTGCTTTTTTGACACAAAACGGCGCGAGGGTCCCGTCTCGTCGGGGTTTTCGTGGCGCCATTTCTTGTAATCCTTACGCCGGCCGGTACGGATCTTTACCTTGTCGGCAAGCGAGCGGGTCTTTTTGTGACGCGTCATGTGGCGCTCCCAATCAATATGTTGCGCATGAAGATACGGCGAGTGAATTGGCGCCTATTCTAACAGGCGCTGGCCTCAGACAGATAGCAACCCGAGCCCTTGGCGCCAAGCCCTGTTACAATGCGCCTTTCGTGATGCCTCTCATCCACCGTAACGGATAGTATAGAAAGCCTATGAGCGAGTCGGAAAAAACCACACAAGCAGCGGTGTCGGGCAAGCCGAAACGCCGTCGCCGCAAGCCGCGCCGTCGTCAGTCCGGTTGGGACCTGCGTCAGTTCAAGGTGCCCGCCGTTGCCGGCCAGTGGCGGTTTCATGATTTTGACCTGCCGCTACCGCTGATGCGTGCCATTCACGCCCAGGGTTTTGAATACTGCACGCCCATTCAGGCCGAAGCGCTGCGCCATACGCTGTTGGGCGGTGATATGGTCGGCAAGGCACAGACGGGGACGGGAAAAACCGCTGCCTTTCTGATTGCAACGCTTGCCTACTTTATGGAAGAGCCCGCGCCTGACGGCCAGAAAAACGGCGCGCCCCGGGCGCTGATCGTGGCCCCCACTCGGGAGCTGGCGCTGCAGATCGAAAAAGATGCCAAAGGGCTTGCCCGTTTCACCAGGCTCAACGTGGCAAGCGTTGTGGGCGGCATGGACTACCAGAAACAGCGCGAACAGCTGGATAAAAATGTTGATATTCTGGTGGCAACGCCGGGCCGTCTGCTCGATTTTCAACAGAAGGGCGAGCTGGACCTGAGTCAGACCGAAGTGCTGGTGCTGGATGAAGCCGATCGCATGCTGTCCATGGGCTTCATGCCCGACGTGAAGCGCATTATCCGCTATACGCCGAAAACCGAAGAGCGCCAGACGTTTTTGTTCTCGGCTACCTTTACCGACGATATCCTGAATCTGGCCAACCAGTGGACGCAGACGCCTGCCCACGTGGAAATCGAAACCACTTTCGATACGCAGGCTGATATCGACCAGCGCGTGTATCTGGTGTCCGACACCGACAAGCAGCGCCTGCTGGTGAATCTGCTGCAACAGGATGATTTTTCGCGGGTTATCGTGTTCTGCAACCGCCGTGATCTGGTGCGCGAACTTGACGCCGAGCTGAAAAAAGCCGGCATCAGCGCGGCAATGCTGTCGGGTGATGTGCCCCAGGCGGAGCGCATCACCACGCTTGAGAGCTTTCGTGAAGGCAAGTTGCAGGTGCTGGTGGCCACCGACGTGGCCGGGCGCGGCATTCATATTGATGATGTCAGCCATGTGATCAACTACACCCTGCCGGAAGACCCGGAAGACTACGTTCACCGGATCGGGCGCACCGGCCGTGCCGGCGCCAAAGGCGTTTCCATCAGCTTTGCGGGTGAAGAAGACGCCTTCTCGCTGCCGGAAATCGAGCGCTACATAGACGATAAACTGCCCTGCGAACACCCGCCGGAAGGTCTGCTTTAATCGCCATGCTGGACAATGTGCTCAAAGGCGAGATTCAGACCGCTTACCGGCGCGTGGTCGACGAGCTGTCGCTGACGCCGCGTTACGGCCAGCGGCTGATGATTGCCGAGATTGCCCGTACGTTGGGTGATATTCGCGTGGACGACGCCGGTAAGCGGCAGAATGATACCCATGTCTGTGTGCTTGAAGCGGGTACCGGCACGGGAAAAACGCTGGCGTATCTGATCGCTGCGCTGCCGGTCGCCAGGGCGCAGGGCAAGCGGCTGGTGGTGTCTACGGCAACCGTGGCGCTGCAGGAACAGGTGCTGAACCAGGATCTGCCTTCCCTGGCGGCACACAGCGGGCTGGCGTTTCGCTACGCGCTGGCCAAGGGGCGCGGGCGCTACGTGTGTGTGGCGCGCCTTGACGACGCGATGGGCGACAGCGAGCCCAACCCGACGCAGTCGCTCTTTGAGCAGGATCTGATCGCCAAAAGTGGCGAGTTCACTACCCTTGCCACCGATATGGCCACCGCCTATGGCAGCGGCGACTGGGAGGGTGACCGTGACAGCTGGCCAGATACCATCGACGATGCCAGCTGGCGTCGGCTCACCGTTGATCATCGCCAGTGTACCGGCCGGCGCTGCGGGCATTTTTCCGCCTGCGCGTTTTTCCGCTCGCGCCGAGAGCTGGAAAACGCCGACGTGATTGTCGCCAACCATGACCTGGTGCTGGCCGATCTGGCACTGGGCGGCGGCGCGATTCTGCCCGACCCCGAAGAATGCATCTTCATTTTTGATGAAGGGCATCATCTGCCGGACAAGGCGCTTTCGCATTTTGCCCACCGTTTTGCGGTTCACGCTTGTCTGCGTTGGCTGAAAACGCTGCGCACCAGCCTGGGTGATCTCAATCAGGCGCTGGGGGTTCAGCCAACCATTGCGCGTTTGTTGGCCAAACTGCCGGAAATGCTGCAGGCGGTAGAGCCCGCGCTTCAGGACGTGTTCACTCTCGGGCATCAGCTGGCCGAGCGGCCGAACGGGCTGGGCGATGAGGAAGCCACGCATCAGCAGCGCTTTGAAAAGGGCGATGTTCCCCGGGCGTTGCGCGAGCAGGCGGGGCAGCTGTTGGTCATGTTTGCCGAGCTGTCGCGTAGCCTGGAAAGCATCAGTGATATTTTGCGTGAAAGCCTCGACCCCGATAAGCAAACAGGGCTGGATCGTGAGCAGGCCGAGGCCTGGCTGCCACTTCTGGCCCTATTGCACGGCCGTGCGCTGGAAGCCCATGCACTGTGGCAGGCATTTAGCGCAGACGACCCGCCGGGGGAGCCGCCCCAGGCGCGCTGGCTCACGCTCAGCCGCGCCGGCGGAGACGCTGAAATCGAGTTTTCGGCATCCCCCGTGTCGGCGGCGCATACGCTGGCTAAAAACCTCTGGGGGCGCTGCCACGGGGCGGTGGTAACCTCGGCCACGCTGACTGCGCTTGGGCGTTTTGAGCGCATTCAGGAGCGCGCCGGGCTGGCTGGCCGCTACCGCTATCAGGCGCTGCCCAGCCCGTTTGATTACGCCAAAGCCGTGCTCAGCGTGCCCTCACAGGCCGCCGACCCAAGCGATCGGGAAGGACATGAGCGCGCCATTGTCGACTTTATCAGCGGGCTTGATTCGCGCGAGGCCGCGCTGGTGCTGTTTTCTTCCCGGGCACAGCTGCGTGCCGTGCGCAAGGCGCTGCCGGCAGAAGTAGAGCAACGCCTGCTGGCGCAGGATGCGTTGCCCAAGCGAGAGCTTTTGGAGCGCCACCGCGCCGCGGTGGATGGCGGTAAAGGCAGTATTATTTTCGGCCTGGCAAGCTTTGCCGAAGGTATCGACTTGCCCGGTGATTACCTCACCCACGTGGTGGTTACCCGGCTACCGTTTGCGGTGCCCGATGACCCCGTGGGCGCCACCCTTGCCGAGTGGATCGAAAGTCAGGGAGGTAACCCTTTCATGCGCATCAGCGTGCCGGATGCCTCGGTGAAACTGGTGCAGGCCTGCGGGCGGCTGATTCGCAAGGAAAGCGATACCGGACGCATTACGCTGCTTGATCGCCGGGTACTTACGCGCCGCTATGGGCGAGCGTTGCTGGACGCCTTGCCGCCTTTTTCGCGGGAGATCGCGCACGGTTAACGGCCGCCGCAAATAAAAGCGCCCCGGGCGCAAAGGCACCGGCGCGCTGGTCTGCAAACGTCCGTGGGTCAGGCGGCAACGCGCCTGGCGAGCGCTGCGGCCAGCTGCTCGTTCATGAGGTTGAATGCCTTGACGGTGGTTTCCCAGTCGATGCAGGCATCGGTAATGGAAACGCCGTAAGTGAGCTGGCTGATGTCGTCGGGTACTTTCTGGTTGCCCCAGCCGATGTTGGATTCCACCATCAGGCCAATGATGGAGGTATTGCCGTCAAGAATCTGGTTGGTGACGTTTTCCAGCACCAGTGGCTGTAGCCCGGCATCCTTGTTGGAATTTGCGTGCGAGCAGTCGATCATGATGTTGGGAGAAAGGCCGGCTTTGGCCAGCTCCTGTTCGGCAAGGGCGACGCTTACGCTATCGTAGTTGGGCTTGCCGTTGCCGCCGCGCAGTACCACGTGGCCGTAGGTATTGCCCCGGGTGCGGATGATGGCGACCTGGCCTTCGTGGTTGATGCCCAGGAAATTGTGCGGGCTGGCAACGGACTCCAGTGCGTTGATGGCTACGCCCAGGCTGCCGTCGGTGCCGTTTTTGAAGCCGACGGGGCCGGAAAGGCCGGAGGCCATTTCGCGGTGGGTCTGCGACTCGGTGGTACGTGCGCCCACGGCCGACCAGCTGATGCAGTCCTGAATGTACTGTGGCGAAATCGGGTCGAGCGCTTCGGTAGCCAGCGGCAGGCCCATTTCGGAGAGTTCGACCAGCAGGCGGCGTGCCTTGTGCAGGCCTTCCTCGATTTCGAACGAACCGTTCAGGTGAGGGTCGTTGATCAGGCCTTTCCAGCCGACGGTGGTACGGGGTTTTTCAAAGTAGACGCGCATCACGATATACAGGCTTTCGCTGACCTGGTCGGCCAGCTCACGCAGGCGCCCGGCATAGTCAATGGCCGCATCGACATCGTGGATCGAGCAGGGGCCGACCACAACCAGCAGCCGTGGATCCTTGCCGTCAAGAATATTCTGAATGGTCTGACGGCCTTCAATAACCGTGCGTTCTGCCTTGTCCGTCAGGGGGATGTCCTGCTTGAGGCCATCGGGGGTAATCAGCACGTCCTGAGCGAGGACGTTAAGGTTGTTAACCTGTTGTTCGGGCATCTTGCTACCTGCTGTGCATGCGCGGTGATCGAAACGTGGCACTACTGTTGTCTGTTGCACTACTATCGCTTGCCTGCGCGGTAAAAATCAATTGTTTCAGATGATTGAGGCAGCGTTAAGACGCCGGTTCAGCTGTGCCCTGTGTGCGTCAAGTGCTTGATGCCGCGGATGGAACGCGCAACACTTGGGCGCTTTCGTGCAGTGCTGCGGGTTTCTGGCAGGCAAGGCAGGGAAAGTGGTGCAAACGCGGGTCAGGCCATGACAATTGCTGAAAGGAACGTTGAAATGAACATTGCCCAAGGGACACTATGCTTTTTGCCGTGAATGTCTCCCGTGAAAGGGGGGGTGAGAGAATGAGGCACAACGCCGGTCGTGCGAGCTTGAGGAGCGTGTGAATGGGCACTCGGGAAACTGATCAGCAGCTTGTTGAACGTGCCCAAAAAGGCGATACCTACGCGTTTGACCTGCTGGTAAAAAAATACCAGCACAAGATAATTGGCCTGATCGGCCGTTACGTACACGATCACGCTGAAGTGCAGGATGTGGCGCAGGAAGCCTTTATCAAGGCTTACCGGGCGCTGGGCAGCTTTCGTGCTGACAGCGCGTTTTATACCTGGATGTATCGTATTGCCATCAACACGGCCAAGAATCATCTGGTTTCCCGGGGGCGCAGGCCACCGGGTAGCGATGTCGATATCGTGGATGCAGAAATGGTGGATCAGAGCGGCCGCCTGGCCGACAGCGAATCGCCCGAGGCGGCCATTGCCCGTGACCAGCTTGAGGCGGCGGTTTTTGAAGCGATAGAAAAGCTGCCGGATGACCTGCGCACGGCCATTACGCTGCGCGAGTTCGACGGCCTGGCCTATGAAGATATTGCCCAGATCATGCAGTGTCCGGTGGGTACCGTACGTTCGCGCATTTTTCGCGCGCGGGAGGCGGTGGATGAACATATTCGTCCGCTGGTCACCACAGCACGGAACAGTCGCGACGATTAGCGGTCCATGACAATGGCAGGCGCAGCGCGGCATCCACAAAACGTTACCGTTTTTGCCCGGTTTTTGAACTGTTGTCGCTCGGTAGCGTCATATGCCCAGGCAGACGCGATAGCACGGCTCGGGCGGTAAACGTCAGCGAGTTTCTGACTGGCGCCGGCTTTCTCAAATCAGTGTGAGGGTGTGAAGCATGAGTCAAAACACACGGGAATCACTTTCTGCGTTAATGGACGGTGAAAGTGAAGAGCTTGAACTGCGTAGGGTGTTGAAAGCACTTCCCGACGATGGCGATGCGGCAGATACCTGGCGCCGCTATCATCTGGCGCGCAGCCTGATGCAGCGCGACCATGGCGTGGATACCCGCGTCGATATGTCTGCCGGCATCATGGCACGCCTGAGCGACGAGCCGGCGCCGCTGGTGGAAGGCGCTCGTGAAACAGCGGCTGCGCGTCCGGCAAGAGCGCCGCGGGTTTCTTTGATGCGGGGTGCTGGTGTCGCTGCCGCCGTCTCATTGATGGTGATTACCGGCGTGCAATACCTTGGCGGCTCAGCCGGCGGTGGGGCGGTCACCACGCCGGATGCCACGGGCGAGTTGGCCAATGCCGGTAACGGCGGGAATCAAGTGGATGTGGATGCAGCGCTGGCACAGCCAGCCAGTCTGGCTGCCTCCGGGGCGCCCGCTGCCGGCAGCAGTAATATGCCGATGTTCGAACCCACGCCGTTTCGACTGAGTGGCGAAACCCGGCGCCCGGGTCTGATGACCGTCAGCGATAGCGGCTTTGCCTCCTCACCCATGGGGACATCCGGGGTGGCTCAGCAGGCAGCGCCGATGGAGGACGATCAGGTGCGCCTGCTGCAATCCTATTTGCAGCAGCACGCGCATGGCGCGGCCTACAGCAATAGCGATAGCTGGTTGCCGCTCACACGCTCATCGGCGATGTCCGATGCATTGGGACGCTAACCGATAATGCTGAGCAACAGAGCCTCATGTAGCACGGCAGGGGCAAAAGTGACCGCCCTGGTGTTTGCGCTTGGGTTAACAGGTGTTGTTGCAGCACCCGTGGCAGCACAGCAACAGACAGATGGTGCAGGGCCGACGTTGAGCTGCGATACGCTTGATGAGCAGCAGCCGCAGGCCCCCGTCGAATGGCTGACCCATAGTCTGTGGGCGAGTCATTGCTACAGTTTTCAGGCGCGGGCCGTGGCTATTGATACGTTCAATGTACGTACCCTGGCACTATCGCACCGTATCCGCGAAGGTGTTCGCCAGCAGGTGGTTCAGCATCTTGACGGACCTTCCGTAAACGTTGAGCGTCGTGCTCAGGTTGGTCACTGGGGCTGGCTTGAGGCCGATGATGCTGACGAAGCGTCGGCCCCTATGCCGGAACGCTGGGCCGAACATGTGGCGTCGGTTTACGACATTTCCCTCGAGACCGACAGGCGTGTGGCCGATCGCGATGCGGTACAGCTTACCTTCGTGCCGAAAAACAACGATCGTTATCGCCATCAGTGGTGGCTTGACGAGAAAACCGGGCTATTGCTGAAGCATGTGCTGCGCGACACCGACGACGCTATTCTGGAAACGTTTCAGGTGACCCGGCTGCAAGCGCCCGAGCGCTACCCTGATGCGGTAACGGTGGCGCGTCCGGAAAGCACTGACACGCCCGAGTGGCAGGTGGGCTGGCTACCCGAGGGCATGGTGGTGCAGCCAAACACTGTGCAGCAGACTTCCGACGGTCGCACCCAGCGGATGTATAGCGACGGGCTGGCGACTGTCAGCGTGTTTGTGGAATCACCGGCGGCCGCCACCGGGCTTGCTACCGGCGTACACAAGCTGGGCGCCTCTGCCATTGCCGTGGAGCGCCATCGCACGCCTTCACCCTGGCAGGTGATCGCCATTGGCGAAATGCCGCCGGAGCTGCTGGGGCGCATCGCACGATCGGTGACGTATAAGGAGCCGTAACATGCCATCCATTCGCATTGTTGATGATGGTTATCCCGCCAGGTTTAATGTTACCCAAGGAGTTTTCGGATGAAGCGTTTGATTCTTCCTTCCGCGCTATGGCTTGGCATGATGTTTGCCTTCGCCATGGGCAGCGCCGCTCAAGCCCGCGAGCTGCCCGACTTTACCGAGCTGGTCAAGCAGGCCGCGCCGGGGGTGGTCAATATTTCCACCAGCCGTACGGTGGAACGGCGCAGCGCGGCGTCGCTGCACGGGTTTGGCGGTCAGGATATCCCCGAAATCTTCCGCCACTTTTTTGGCGATCAGTTTGGCGATCGGCTTCCCTCACCCGATAATGGACGCGGGCAGTCGCAGGAGCGTCAGTCGTTGGGTTCCGGGTTTGTGATCAGCGAAGACGGTTATATCCTGACCAATGCGCACGTGGTTGAGGGGGCTGACGAAGTGCTGGTGCGCTTCAATGATCGTCGTGAGCTGGCAGCCGAGATTGTGGGCAGCGATTCCCGGACGGATATCGCGTTGATCAAGGTCGATGCTGATGACTTGCCAACACTGGAGCTTGGCGATTCCGAAAACGTCGAGGTCGGCGCCTGGGTGGCCGCAATCGGCTCGCCGTTCGGCTTTGACCACTCGGTGACGGCAGGGATTATCAGTGCGACGAACCGCACCCTGCCGCGCGATGCCTACGTACCCTTTATCCAGACCGATGTTGCCATTAACCCCGGCAATTCGGGCGGGCCGTTGTTCAACCTGGACGGTGAAGTCATCGGCATCAATTCCCAGATATTTACCCGCAGCGGCGGTTTCATGGGGCTTTCGTTTGCCATCCCCATCAACGTGGCGATGGATGTGGCGGATCAGCTGCGTGATGAAGGACACGTGAACCGTGGCTGGCTGGGCGTGATGATTCAACCCGTTTCCCGGGATCTGGCCGAGTCCTTCGGCATGCAAAAGCCCAGCGGTGCGCTGATTGCGGACCTGGACCCGGGCGGTCCGGCAGCGCAGGGCGGCTTGCAGGCCGGCGATGTGATTCTTGAAGTGAATGGCCAGGACGTGGAGCGTTCAAGCACTCTGCCGCGTCTGATCGGGCGGGTTTCACCCGAAGACGAAGTTACGCTTTCGCTGCTGCGAGACGGGCAGGAAGTCACGGAGAACGTGACGCTTGGCAGCTGGCCTGACAGCGACCGGAAACAGCCCCAGGGTCGTCACGAGACCGCCAGCCAGACCCGCCTGGGCGTGTCGGTAAGCGGCGTTGACGAGGCCCTGCGTGAGCGCTTGAATATCGAAGGTGGCGTGCAGGTTCGCGAGGTCGAGCGCGGAAGCGTGGCGGCCCGTGCAGGGGTCAAGTCCGGGGACATCCTCGTCAGCGTGGACCAGCAGAGCGTGGATTCGGCCAGCGAGCTTGCCGATATTGTGGAGGCGTTGCCCGCAGATCGTGCGATCCCGCTACGGCTTTATCGTGACGGACGTTCGCTTTTTGTGGCGCTGCGGATAGACTAGGCCGCACTTCAAACGCCCGGGCCCGGCCACTGTGCCGGGCTTTTTTGTTGCGCCGGCTGGCCGGCTTCGCTGTGGCGTGCCGTAGCACGGCGCATCCTGGAACGGTACAATGGCGACCAAGACGCTCGCACATACGTACACGCGCCGCTTTTGTGCATCACCCAGGAGTGACGCCGGCGGGTACATAAATCGGATTGTGGCACCTGATGACAGACAAAAATCAAAGCAATATCAATAATATACGAAACTTTTCTATCATTGCGCACATTGATCACGGCAAGTCAACGCTGTCGGATCGCCTGATCCAGACCTGCGGTGGGCTGAGTGACCGTGAACTCAAGGAACAGGTGCTCGATTCCATGGATATCGAGCGCGAGCGCGGCATCACTATCAAGGCACAGTCGGTAACGCTCGACTACAAGGCCGCAGATGGCCAGATATATCAGCTCAACTTTATCGATACGCCGGGGCACGTGGACTTTTCCTACGAAGTGTCGCGCTCGCTCTACGCCTGTGAGGGCGCGCTGCTGGTTGTCGATGCAGCTCAGGGTGTCGAGGCACAGTCGGTGGCCAACTGCTATACGGCGGTGGAGCAGGGGCTTGAGGTCTTGCCGGTACTCAACAAGATTGATCTACCCCAGGCCGATCCGGACAGCGTGGCCCAGGAAATCGAGGAAATCATTGGCATTGATGCCACCGATGCCTGTCAGGTATCGGCCAAGAGTGGTATCGGCATTGATGCTCTCCTGGAGCGTTTGGTGCGTGATATTCCGCCTCCCCGGGGCAATCCCGAGGCGCCGCTACAGGCGCTGATTATCGACTCCTGGTTTGATAATTACCTCGGCGTTGTGTCGCTGATACGCCTGTTCGACGGCACCCTGCGCAAGGGCGACAAGGTGCGGATCAATTCGACAAAAGGCGACTGGGTGTCTACCGAAGTGGGTATTTTTACCCCGCAGCGCGAGCAGACCGGGATATTGCGTGCCGGTGAAGTCGGTTTTCTGGTCGCCGGTATCAAGGACATTCACGGTGCCCCGGTGGGGGATACCATTACCCACACCAAAACGCCTGACGTCGAGCGTCTGCCGGGCTTCCAGAAAGTCAAGCCGCAGGTTTATGCCGGCATGTTTCCGGTTAGCGCCGACGACTACGAGGATTTCCGTGATGCGCTGGAAAAGCTGGCCCTGAACGATGCCTCGCTCGATTACGAGCCGGAAAACTCCGATGCGCTGGGCTTCGGTTTCCGCGTGGGCTTTCTTGGCACGCTGCACATGGAGATCGTGCAGGAGCGCCTCGAGCGCGAGTACAACCTTGACCTGTTAACCACCGCGCCTACGGTGGTGTATGAACTGGCCATGAACAATGGCGATACCATCTATGTCTCCAATCCGTCGAAGCTGCCGGATATGGCCAACGTCGAACAGATGCGTGAGCCCATCGTGCGCGCCAGCATGCTGGTGCCCCAGGAATTTGTCGGCAACGTGATTTCGGAGTGTGAACAGCGGCGTGGCATCCAGCTGGACATGCAGTTTCTGGGCAACCAGATTCAGCTGACCTACGAACTCCCCATGTCCGAAGTGGTCATGGACTTCTTTGATCGCCTGAAGTCCATTTCCAAGGGCTACGCGTCCCTTGAATACAACTTCGAGCGTTTTGAGGCCGCGAAGCTGGTCCGACTGGATGTCATGATCAACGGTGACAAGGTCGATGCGCTGGCGGTGATTATTCACCGCGATCATGCGCATTCGCGCGGGCGCTTGCTGGTCGAAAAAATGAAGGAACTGATTCCCCGGCAGATGTTTGACGTCGCGATTCAGGCGGCGATCGGCAGCCAGGTCGTGGCCCGTTCCACGGTCAAGGCGCTGCGCAAGAACGTGACGGCAAAATGTTACGGCGGTGACATGTCACGTAAAAAGAAACTGCTGGAAAAACAGAAAGCGGGTAAAAAACGCATGAAGCAGGTAGGGCGTGTGGAAATTCCCCAAGACGCCTTTCTGGCCGTGCTCAAGGTCAACGACGACTAGGACAATCGCTACCCATGAATTTTTCGTTACTTCTGGTTCTTGCCGTGGCGCTGTCCGGCCTGATTTACCTGCTGGATGCCGTGATATGGCGCCCTCGGCGTCGCGCTCGTGCAGCCAGCGCCGAGGCGGCGAGCGACGGCGGGCTGGACGCTGCAGAGCGGGAAAAACTGTACAAGGAGCCCTGGCCGGTAGACTACGCGCGCTCGTTTTTCCCCGTGCTGTTGGTGGTGCTGGTGGTGCGCAGTTTTATCGTCGAGCCGTTCCAGATTCCCTCCGGCTCCATGCGGCCAACGCTCAAGGTAGGCGATTTCATTCTCGTCAACAAATACGCCTATGGCCTGCGTTTGCCGGTCATCAATACCAAATTTCTGGATGTGTCCGAGCCCGAGCGCGGTGACGTGATGGTGTTCCGCTTTCCTGAAGAGCCGTCTGTCAACTTCATCAAGCGCGTCGTGGGGCTGCCCGGCGATCATATCCGCTATGAAGGCAAGCAGCTTTACGTGAACGGTGAACCGGTGGCCAAAACGTTGGTGGAAAAAGGCCCGGAGGCGTCGCCCCGGCAACTGTTGCTGGGCGAGACGCTGGGTGACGCGCACCATGCCATTTACAACAACCCGCTGGACCCCGGCCCGCAAATGCGCGAGATCGAAGTGCCAGAGGGGCAGTATTTCATGATGGGGGACAACCGCGACCATTCCAATGACAGCCGCTACTGGGGGTTTGTGCCGGAGGAAAATATCGTCGGCCGTGCCTTTGCCGTCTGGATGCACTGGGACGGTGGTTTGCCCAGTTTTACCAGCGTCAGGCATATTGAATAAATGCCATGCTGCGTACGAAAGTCATGTGTATAGCCATGTTTCGTTGTTGTTTATCAATGTCGTGTTTTTTACCAATTGAAAGAATAATCGTCTGTGACGTGGGAGCCCCGTGAGCAATTCCCTGAACGCTTTTAGCCGACGTATCGGCTACGACTTTAACGATGCAACGCTGCTGGAGCTGTCGATGACGCACCGCAGCTACGGAGGTCGCAACAATGAGCGCCTGGAATTCCTGGGCGACTCGATCGTCAATTTCGTGATTGCCCAGGCGCTTTTCGAAATTTTTCCCCAGGCGCGTGAAGGCCAGCTATCACGATTGCGTGCGCGCCTGGTGAAAGGGCAGACGCTGGCCGAACTGGCCCGGGAAATGAATTTTGGCGAGTGCCTGCGGCTCGGGTCGGGGGAAATGAAAAGCGGCGGCCATCGGCGGGAGTCGATCCTTGCTGATGCCGTCGAGGCCGTCATCGGCGCGATTTATCTTGATGCGGGGATGGCTGCGGTCAGCGAGCGTATTCACGCCTGGTTCAGCCAGCGGCTGGCGAATATCTCGCTGCAGGATACGCAGAAGGATCCGAAAACGCGCCTGCAGGAATTCCTGCAATCGCGTCAGGCGGCACTGCCGCTTTATGACGTCGTCTCGGTCAAGGGGGAAGCCCACGCCCAGACGTTTACCGTCGAGTGTCATATCGAGTTACTCGACCAGCATACGACCGGCAAAGGGTCGAGCCGGCGCCACGCTGAACAGCAGGCCGCCGAAGAAGCCCTGAGCTATCTGGAAAAACGCCCCGGAGAGAACGCATGAGCCAAACCTGTGGATTCGTGGCCATCGTTGGGCGCCCCAACGTCGGCAAATCAACATTGATGAACCGCATTCTGGGGCAGAAGGTATCGATTACCTCGCGTCGCCCGCAGACCACGCGTCATCAGGTCATGGGCATCAAGACCCAGGACGAGGCGCAGTTTGTTTACGTGGATACGCCCGGCATGCACATCATGTCGAAAGACCGCAACAAGGCCATCAACCGCTTTATGAACCAGGCGGCCGGCCAGGCGCTGCGCGACGTGGACTGTGTGGTCTTCATCATCGACCGCACCCGCTGGAGCGAGGAGGACCAGGCGGTGCTCAAGCGTCTTGAGCACGTTACCGCGCCGGTGATTCTGGCCGTCAACAAGGTTGACCGGCTGCAGGACAAGACCGAACTTCTGCCCTGGCTTGAGTCGGTTGGCGCGCGGCGCGAGTTCGCCGCCATCGTGCCGATATCGGCCAAGCACGGCACCCAGGTGGATACGCTGGAAGCCGAAGTGGCAAAGCATCTGCCCGAAAGCGTGCACTACTTTCCCGAAGACCAGATCACCGATAAAAGCCTTCGCTTCATGGCTGCCGAACTGGTGCGTGAAAAAATCATGCGCCAGCTCGGTGATGAGCTGCCTTACCAGATGACCGTCGAGATCGAGGAGTTTCGCGAAACCGATAGGGTCACGCACATCAGCGCGCTGATTCTTGTTGAGCGTCAGGGGCAAAAAGTCATCCTGATCGGGGATCGTGGCGAACGTATCAAAAGCATCGGTCGTGAGGCGCGTCTGGATATCGAGCGCGTGCTTGATGGCAAGGTGATGCTCAACCTTTGGGTCAAGGTCAAGCGTGGCTGGTCCGATGACAGCCGTGCGCTCAAAAGTCTTGGCTACAATCTCGATTAACGCGCTTTCGTGAAGGTCAGCATGTCGCCCGAACCCGCGTTTTTGCTGCACCGCCGGCCGTATCGTGAAACCAGCGCGCTGGTGGACCTGCTGACGCTGAATCATGGCCGCATTCGTGCCGTGGCCCGGGGCGTACAGCGTCCCGGCGCCAAATCCCGTCAGCGCCTGCAGCCGTTCGCGCCGCTGTTTGTGACCTGGCAGGGTGAGCGCGAGCTCAAGAAGTTGGCGCTGATGGAAACCCGCGGCCACGTGGCGCTGCTGGCCGGTGAGGGACTGCTGTGCGGGCTTTATGCCAACGAAGTGGCCACGCGATTGCTGCCGCTGGAAATGCCCGCTACCGACGTGTTTGCCTTCTATACCGCACTGCTTGAAGCCTTGGCGCTTCCCGCCGAGCGGGGGCTGGCACTACGGCGCTTCGAGTGGTCGCTATTGGAGGCACGCGGGGCCACGCCGCGCTTTGCCACGCCGGACGGCGTGATGCTCGATGGCCAGATACGCTACCGCTTTGATCCTTCAAGCGGCGCGTTTGTCCCGTCAGACAATGGCATCGAAGGTCGCACGTTGCGTTATATCGAGCAGGGCGCCTGGCAGCAGCCGGGGCTTGCCGGCGCGTTAAAGGCGGTGACGCGCCAGACGTTGGCTCCGTTACTGGGCAGTGGCGAGCTGCGTTCGCGTCGCCTGATGCAGGATCTGGTTCAGCGTCGTCGCGTAAAGCGCTGACGCCTGGTTCATAAGCACGGTGCCTTTTCGGCGTTGTGCCGTTGTCATTTTTTGGAGGCTTTATGCACCCCCCGCGTATCTTGTTGGGCGTTAATATCGACCACATTGCCACGCTGCGTCAGGCGCGCGGCACGCGCTACCCTGATCCGGTTCAGGCGGCTTTGCTGGCGGAAGAAGCGGGCGCCGACGGCATTACCGTACATCTGCGCGAAGATCGGCGACACATTCAGCCCCGTGACGTGCGCCTGCTGGCCGAGGTGCTCAATACGCGCATGAACCTGGAAATGGCGATCACCGACGAAATGCTCGCGCTGGCCGAAGAGATTCGCCCGGCGCACGTGTGTCTGGTGCCGGAAAAACGCGAGGAGCTGACCACCGAAGGCGGGCTTGACGTGGTCGGCGGCCTTGATGCCTGTGCCAGTGCCTGCCAGCGGCTGGCCGCTGCGGGGTGTGATGTCTCGCTGTTTATCGACCCGGATTCGGCGCAGATCGACGCTGCCGCCCGCGCCGGCGCGCCCACCGTTGAGCTGCATACGGGCGGCTTTGCCGAAGCCGCGCCGGGCAGTGCGTCAGCCAATGCCGAATACCAGCGCCTTACCGTGGCCGCAGTTCACGCCGCCGAACTGGGGCTTACGGTCAATGCCGGTCATGGCCTGCATTATCATAATGCTGAAGCGGTGGCAGCACTTCCCGGCATCAACGAGCTGAATATTGGCCACGCGATTATCGCCCGTGCCGTCTTCGTAGGGCTGAAAGGGGCGGTCAGCGAGATGAAGCGCCTGATCATTGCCGGCCAGGAAGCCGGGCTGATGGCTGCGCTGGATGCGCATGACCACGATCACGACCATGCACACTGAACGATGATTATCGGCATTGGTTCGGATATTGCCCGTGTTGCCCGTTTTGAAACCGCGCTTGAACGCCATGGCGAGCGTTTCGCCAGACGGCTGCTGGGCGAGGGGGAACAGGAGGTTTTTGCCGGTCATGCGCATCCCGCAGCGTTTCTGGCCAAGCGTTTTGCCGGCAAGGAAGCCTTTGTCAAAGCGCTGGGGCTGGGTTTTCGTCGGGGCATCGAGTGGGGCGACATTCAGGTGCTGAACGATGCGTTGGGCAAGCCGCTGCTGCACCTTGGTGGCCGGGCGGCTGAGCAGGCGCAGCTTGCCGGCGTGCAGCACAGCCATGTGACTCTCAGCGACGAGGCCGAGTACGCCGTGGCTTTCGTCATTCTGGAAGGCCAGGGTCGGAAAACGAGGTCTGTGTGAGCTGCGGTCTGGCCGCGTGCAGGCGCTCCATGGCCTGGTAAAGTGCCTCCAGCAGTGCGTCCGCACGTTCCATTCCGCCGGTGCGCAGTCGCGTTTCCAATGCTTCCACCCGACGCGAAAGTTCCGGCGTGCCGCAATAGCGGCTGGCGCCGTTTAACCGATGAACGGCGTCCAGTAGCGCCGGCTCATCGGCATGCCGGCGGGCCTGATATATCTCCTGCTCGCTTCGTCCCAGGCTTTTCATCAGGGCGAAAAGCTGCCGGCGCGCCTGTGTCTCACTCCCGCCGGCAAGCCTTGCGCCCAGCGCCAGATCCACCGTGGCAAGAGGGGCCGCCGATGCCGCCGCCAGCTCGGGCAGGGCATCATGCGACATGGGCCCGGCGCCCAGAAAGCGTTGCAATAGTGCCTGTAGCTGCATGTCGTCAATCGGTTTGATCAGCACTTCATCAAAGCCTTCGGCCAGCCATTGCTGACGTTCGTGATTCAGCGCATGGGCCGTGACTGCAATGATCGGTCGGCGCGCCCAGGTGCTGTTGATCCGGCGCAGCGCCTGGGTTGTTTGCACGCCATCCATGTCCGGCATGCGAATGTCCATCAGTACCATGTCAAAGGGTGGCTCGCTATGGCGTGCCGTGTGCAGTGCTTCCCGGCCGCTTGCAGCAGTGCGGACCTGCAGATGCGGGCTATCCAGCAGGGCTGTCAGCAGCTGCCGGTTGGGAGCGTTGTCATCGACGATCAACAGCTTTCGGGCGGGCTGTATCGCTGGCGGAAACGTCTCGATGCCTTTCACTTCCTGCGCTGGAGGTGAGGTGAGCAGGCGCTTGAGCGCTGCGGCCAACGCATCACGGCCACAGGGTTTGCTCAGAAGCTCCCCTCCGTGAGGAAAGCTGAACGTCTCGGCGTCAAGGCCGGTGGCGCTGGCCAGCACGAGAGTGGGGCAGCCGGCATCGCGGATGTACGCCTGCCAGCCGGCGCGTCGCTCGGCGCTCAGGTCGGTCTGGGACAGGCCGATGAGACATAGCCGGCGGCCGCCGGATTGTCTGCTGTCAAGTGGCCGGGTGTCAGGTATGGCGGCGGTGCTGACGTAACCACCCCAGCGTTCAATCAGGTGTTCCAGCACAAAACGTGTGGGCGCGTGTGGTTCATGCAGAGTGATGCATGCTCCTTCGGGCAGGGCAAGTTCCACCGGCCGATCAGCGCCATCCGGCGCCGGCAGTGGCAGGGTGACGGCAAAGGTCGAGCCGCCATCGATTTGGCTTTCCACGCTGATTTCGCCATTCATGCGCTGAATCAGCTGATGGCAAATGGTCAGCCCCAGTCCGCTGCCCCCAAACTCTCGGCTGTGGCTGGGTTCGGCCTGGGTAAAAGCCTGGAACAGGCGGGCTTTTTGCTCGTGGCTCAGGCCAATACCGGTATCGCTTACGCTAATGCGTAATACGCGGTGCTGTTGGCGATCGTCGTCGGTCTGTTCGTCAAGCATCACGCGGACAATAACGCCGCCGGTGTGGGTAAACTTGAGCGCGTTGCCGATCAGGTTATTCAGCACCTGATGCAGGCGCAGCGGGTCGCCACGAACCGGCGTGGGCACATCGTCATAGACCATGCCGAGCAGCTGCAGCTGTTTGCGCTGGGCTTCGGGGGCGTGTAGGCCGATGGCTTCGTCCACCAGCGAGACCATATCCAGTTCCGTATCTTCAAGCGTCAGCCGGTTGGCCTCCAGCCGGGAGAAGTCGAGTACGTCGTTAACCAGCATCAGCAGGTTATCGCAGGCGTGGTGAGCGTGCTGCAACCATTCCTGCTGGCGTGTATCGAGGGGCGAACGGCCCAGCAACCGGCAAAAGCCGATAATGCCGTTCAGCGGCGTGCGGATTTCATGGCTCATGTTGGCCAGAAATTCGGATTTGACGGTATTGGCGCGCAGCGCGCTACGGTGAGCCATATCAAGCTCGATATTCTGCTCCTCGATGGTTTCCATGGATTCCTGCAGCTCGCTGGTGGCCTGCTCGATTTGCTGCTGCATATCGCGCTGGGAGCGTTGCATATTGTCCGCCAGCACGTTGATGGTGGTGGCCAGGCGATAATATTCCGGTGTGCCGGGCGGCGTCAGGCAAAAGTCGTGGTCGCCGCGCGACAGGCGATAAAGCGCCATGTTGGCTGCGTCGATGGGGCGGATAAAGTGCCGGCCAATGACCAGCGCCAGCAATAGCAGGGCACAGCCCAGCAGCAGGCCGCCAAGGCTTGCCATCGTGATCCGGCGGTAGTGCGACAGCATCAGCGTGCGGGTGTCCACGTCAGCGACAAGCCACCCGAGGGCATTGCCCGGGGCTGCACTGTCGATGATCGGGACTTCCAGCTGCCAGGTGTCGCCTGTGGTGGTCAGCCTGGGTGCTTCGGCATCAGGTGCGGAGCGGGCCAACCGCTGCCCCTGAGCGCTCAGGCGTTCGCCCGTGGCGCTGTAAATCGCTACGCCGGGCAACCTGCGGCGTTCAAGGAAATGCCGTGCCTGCCGGTCCAGCCGCGCTGAGGTGTCATTTGCCGTCGTGTTTTCCAGCGTGTCTTCCAAGCCGGGTGCAAACAGCGCGCCGGCATCAAGCGTGCGCTCGGCAAACAGCTGACGTGCCTGAAAATCGCTGTGTACAACGAAAATGACCGCCATCACGGCGTAGATAACCAATGGGATGCCCAGCAGGGCAAACAGCAAACGAGAATGAAGCGACATGAAAACCAGTCCGGGCGGTTAAATAAAGTCAGACGAAAAGAAACACAGTCATCGGCAACGCCGTGGTCCGGAATCGGCAGACCATCATTTTGCCTTCAATGACGCTGTGCCTGTCCAGCCCAGACTTGCCCCGATATAATGCCGCATAACGGCGACAAGAAGGAATGCATCATGGACTATCCCACTCTGGAAGACATTGTTGGCAATACCCCGCTGGTGCGTCTGAAACGCATCAATGCCGGGCGCAACAACACGCTGCTGGCCAAGCTTGAAGGGCATAATCCTGCCGGTTCGGTGAAAGACCGCCCGGCCATGACCATGCTTGGCGAAGCGCAAAAGCGCGGTGATATTGCCCCGGGCGACACCCTGATTGAAGCAACGTCGGGCAATACCGGCATCGCTTTGGCCATGGCAGCGGCAATCATGGGCTATCGCATGGTGCTGGTGATGCCGGAAAGCGCTTCCCAGGAGCGCAAACATGCCATGGCTGCCTACGGCGCGACGCTGATCTCGGCGAGCAAGGAGGGCGGCATGGAAGAGGCGCGAGACATCGCCAACGCCATGATCGCCCGGGGTGAAGGCAAGCCCCTTGACCAGTTTGCCAACGCAGATAACCCGCTGGCGCACTACCGTACTACCGGTGCCGAGGTGTGGCAGCAAACCGGCGGTGAAGTGACACATTTTGTCAGTGCCATGGGCACGACCGGTACCATTATGGGTGTGTCGCGCTATCTGAAAGAGCAGAATTCGGCGATTCAGATCGTGGGCCTGCAGCCCGAAGACGGCGCCAGCATTGCCGGTATCCGCCGCTGGCCGGAAGAATACCTGCCGTCGATCTTTGATGCCTCACGTGTGGACGTCACCCTGGACATCGGCCAGACCGAGGCCGAAGAAAACATGCGCCGGCTGGCACGCGAGGAAGGCATTCTGGCCGGCGTGTCATCGGGCGGCAGTTTGGCCGGCGCGCTGTGCATTGCCGAACAGGTCGAAAATGCCGTGATCGTGTTTATCGTTTGCGATCGTGGCGACCGCTACCTGTCCACTGGCCTGTTCGCCCCGGAGGTTTAAATGGCCATGTTAGGCAAAAAACGGTCGCCGCGGCGCGCCTCGGGCGTGTCGGGGCTGGCGCGTGAGCCGCAGCCCAAAACGTCGTCGGCCAGTGGAGTTACTGCTGAAGGCACCGATAACGGCCGTGTACGTATCGAGCGCCTGGCTCATGATGGGCGCGGCGTGGGGCACCTGGCGTCGGGCAAGGCGATATTCGTTGAACGTGCACTGCCGGGCGAGCAGGTGAGCGTTGCCACGCACCTTACTCGCAAGCGCTATGACGAGGCGCACATCAAACAGCGCTTTGACGACTCGCCACAGCGCGTTGAACCGCCCTGCGTCTATTTTGATCGTTGCGGTGGCTGCAATCTTCAGCATATGACGATGGCCGCGCAGCGCGAGCACAAGTGCCACGTGGTTCGCGAGCTGTTTGCCCGCCAGGGGCTGGCGCTTGCGGATGATATCGCCATGCTTTACACCGGCGCTGAACAATATCGCCGCCGGGCACGGCTGGGCGTCAATGTGGACGGCCAGGGTCGTGTCCGTGTGGGCTTTCGCGCAGCGGGCAGCCACCGGCTGGTGGATATCGAGCATTGCCATGTGCTGGTCCCCGCGTTGCAGGCGCTGCTGGCACCGCTGCGCGAGGTCATCCAGCGTCTTGAGGCACCACGTAGCGTGGGCCACATCGAGCTGATTGCCACGCCCGACACCTGTGCGCTGATAGTGCGTCAGCTAAAGCCCCACGCAGGCGATGCCGAGCGTTGGCAGGCCTTTGCCGATGGTCTTGCCCATACAGCACCCACAAACGTGGCGCTGGGGCTGCTGCAGGGCCGGCACACGCCGCAAATGGAATGGTTAACCGAGCCGCCCGAGCTTGAAGAGACGCTGGCACTGCCTGGTCGCCAGACGTTAACGCTGGGGTTTGCTCCCGGCGATTTTCTTCAGGCCAATGCGGCGGTCAACGCGAAAATGGTGGCGCAGGTGCTGGACTGGCTGATGCCGGCTCCCGGCCAGCGGCTGCTGGATCTGTTTGCGGGCATCGGCAATTTCAGTCTGCCGGCCGCTGCCGCAGGCGCTGAAGTGGTGGCCCTGGAAGGCGATCCGGCCATGGTCGAGCGTCTTGCTGACAATGCCCGCCGCAACGGGCTTGTCGTACGCGCCGCTCAGGCTGATCTCAACGCGGTTGACGATGTGGCAACGCTGCTGGCCGAAAGCGCCCCCGATACGGTGATTCTTGATCCACCCCGGGCCGGGGCAGAGGCACTGTGCAAAGCGCTTGCCAACGCCCCCCGGCGTGCGGCTCGTGTGGCCTATGTGTCCTGCGATCCGGCCACGCTCGCCCGGGATGTGGCGTATCTGGTGGCCGGTGGTTACCGCATTATGCAAGTAGCCGTGGCTGACATGTTTGTGCACACTGCTCATATGGAAACGCTGATACTGCTGCAGGATGCGAGCTCACCCGCCGCGTCGCAGGAGACGCATGCGGTGTCATGAGCGCTCGAAAAACCGTCATGGGCAGACCGTGACGGCAACGGCTGAAGGGATGAGTGAACGACATGGTCAAAGTGCGTGAAGACCAACCGCTGACGCCAGGCGGACGGGTAGACATACAGAAATGGTTGACGCGTCTGCAGGATGACGTGCGCCTGACCGACCCCGAACGCTTGCTGGTGGCCTGCGAACTTGCCGAAAAACTTGAAATGGAGGCACCCGATGCCCAGCGCGGCTGGCTGACACCGAGCTCCAGCTTTCGCATGGGCCTCGAAATGGCCGATATTCTCGGCGAGCTCAAACTTGACCAGCCGGCGCTGGAAGCCGCGGTGCTGTATCGCACCGTGCGTGAAAATCTCATCAGTCTGGAGGCAATCAGCAAGCGCTTTGGCAATGAAATTGCCAGCCTTATCGACGGCGTTTTACAGATGGCGGCCATCAGCCATCCTCATGCGCCACACCACGGCATGAGCCAGCATAATCAGCAGGAAAACCTGCGCAAGATGCTAGTCAACATGGTGGATGATGTGCGCGTGGCGCTGATCAAGATTGCCGAGCGCACCTGTGCGCTGCGCCAGGTGCGCGATGCACCGCTGGAAAAGTGCCTGCAGGTCGCCAATGAAGTCACGGATATTTACGCGCCGCTGGCGCACCGGCTGGGTATTGGCCAGGTCAAATGGGAGCTGGAAGACCTGGCGTTTCGCTATCAGCACGCTGACGACTACAAGGCCATTGCCAGGCAGTTGGCAGAAAAGCGTCTGGACCGCACGCGTTATATCAGCGATGTGGTGGATACCCTCAAGCGCCTGATGGAAGCGCAGCACATCCACGATTACGACGTCAGCGGGCGCGCCAAGCACATCTATTCCATCTGGCGCAAAATGAAGCGCAAGGGCATTGCCTTTTCCCAGGTCAACGATGTGCGCGCGGTGCGTATTCTGGTACCCGAGGTGACCGACTGCTACACCGTGCTGGGCATTGTGCACTCGCGCTGGCACCACGTACCCAACGAGTTTGACGACTACATTGCCAATCCCAAGAAAAACGGTTACCAGTCGCTGCATACCGCAGTCCTTGGCCCGGAAAACAAGGTGCTGGAAATCCAGATCCGCACCTTTGCCATGCACGATGAAGCCGAGCTGGGCGTGTGCGCCCACTGGCGCTACAAGGGCCATGACACCAACGGCAAAAGCCGTGGCTACGAAGAAAAGATCGCCTGGCTGCGTCACGTCATCGAATGGCAGGACGAAGTCGGCGAGTATGGCGACTTGCGCGAAGGGCTTTCCAGCGATGTCGCGCCCGACCGCATCTATGTGTTCACGCCTGACGGCCACGTGATTGACCTGCCGAGTATTTCCACACCGATCGATTTTGCCTACCGGGTGCATACCGAAGTGGGGCACCGTTGCCGGGGCGCCAAGGTCGACGGGCGTATTGTGCCCCTGACCTACAAGCTCAAGACCGGCCAGCAGGTCGAGATTCTTACTGCGAGTAAAGGCGGTCCTAGTCGGGACTGGCTGAACCCGAGCCTGGGCTATGTACGCACTTCCCGGGCACGCGCCAAGATTCAGGCCTGGTACAAATATCAGGCCCGGGACCAGAACCTCGAAGAAGGCCGGGTACTGTTCGAGCGCGAAATGCAGCGGCTGGACGTGGAAGGGCTGGACCTTTTGCGGCTGGCGGACGCGGTCAACTACGTCAATCCCGATGACATGTACGCCGCGCTGGGTGCCGGCGATTTGCGCATCGGGCAGGTGCTTAATCAGGCGCAGCAGCTGTTTGGGGAAAACGACGACGAGGAAAAGCTCAACCGGCTGTTGGCCAAACCCAGACGCCAGTCCAGTCAGAAAGCCAAAAGCGACATTACCGTGTTGGGCGTGGGCAACCTGAAAACCAGCATGGCCAACTGCTGCCGCCCGGTGCCCGGCGAGCCGATTGCCGGCTTTATCACCCAGGGGCGCGGCGTCACCATTCACCGAGAAGATTGTCCCAATCTGCTGCAGCTGCGCGCGGAAGAGCCCCAGCGCATTATCGAAGCCGAGTGGGGCGAGCGTGAACAAACCCGCTACCCGGTGACCATTGAAATCCGTGCCTGGGACCGTTCCGGCTTGCTCCGCGACGTGACCAGCCTGCTGGGCCACGAAAAAGTCAACGTGCTGGCGGTCAACACCCTGAGCGATACCGACGAAAGCACCGCGCGGCTGCGCATTACTTTGGAAGTTGACGGTCTGGAAACCCTCGGGCGGCTGTTCTCGCGTATCCAGCAACTGCAAAACGTGATTGAAGTCCGCCGCCTGCGTAACGCGGCTGCGCCAAAAGTCGTGCGTAAAGGAGAATCCTGATGCGCTACACTCTGGACGACCTGCTGACGCTGATGGACGTGCTGCGTGATCCGCTACAGGGCTGCCCCTGGGATGTACGCCAGACCTGGGACAGCATCGTGCCGCATACGCTGGAAGAGGCCTACGAAGTGGCTGACGCCATTGAGCGGCGCGCCTTTGACGAACTGCCCGGCGAGCTGGGCGATCTGCTGTTTCAGGTGGTGTATTACGCCCGGTTTGGCGCAGAGGAGGAGCGTTTTGACTTTCATGACGTGGTGCATACGCTGACCGCCAAGATGCTCAGGCGCCATCCGCACGTATTTCCCGATGGTACGCTGGCGTCGCGCCGCCCGCCGGGCGTTGATGCAACAGAAGTGGGAGAGCACCACGTCAAAAAGCGCTGGGAAACGCTCAAGGCCGACGAGCGCGAACAGCGTGCCGCGACACCGCCATCAGCGCTTGACGATGTCCCGCGTGCGCTTCCGGCGCTTACCCGCGCGGCCAAGCTGGGCAAACGTGCAGCAGGCGCGGGCTTTGATTTTCCCGATACTCGCGGCGTGCTGGACAAGATCCGCGAAGAACTGGCTGAAGTGGAACAGGCGCTGGCCAGTGATGCTGACACCCAGGTGAAAGAGGCGCAGATAAAAGAAGAGGTTGGTGACCTGCTGTTTGCCGTCACCAACCTGGCGCGCCGGGTCAAGGCCGACCCCGAACAGTGCCTGCGTGCCACGAATGCCAAGTTCGAGTACCGCTTTCGCTATGTGGAATGCCAGCTCGCGGGGCAGGGCCTGCAGCCGATACAGGCCTCGCTTGATGAGATGGAGCACCACTGGCAAGCCGCCAAGACAACTACAAAACGCTAATAAAAGGCTAATGAAAAAAACCAAGCCGCCTGTTTGAACCGATCCGCGTGCCCTGCAAGGAGGCCATGACATGAGTCACGACCTGCACGAATCCCTGCGCGAAAACGTGCGCATTCTGGGCGACAGCCTTGGCCACACCATTGCCGATGATCTGGGCCAGGCCTTTGTCGACAAGATTGAAACCATCCGTTCCTATGCCAAGCAGGGGCGCCAGCAGGATACGCTCGAACAGCGCGAGCTGATCGATTACCTGCGCAAGCTGCCCGATACCGACTTGCTGCCGGTCACCCGCGCCTTCAACCAGTTTTTGAATCTGGCCAACATTGCCGAGCAGCACTACCGCGCGCGCTTTCGCCACGTCGAAGACTACAAACCGGGCAGCCAGCCCACCCTGGAAAAACTGCTGGAACGCGCCCAGCAGGCCGGCAGCTCGCCCCGTGCGCTGGTGCAAACGCTTGCCGATATGCGCGTCGAGCTGGTGCTGACCGCACATCCCACGGAAATTATCCGCCGCACGCTGATCCAGAAGTATGATGCCATCGACGACTGCCTATCAGCCATTGAGGGCGCCGAAGACGCTCCCGAGCGCGCCACCCGGGCACGCGGGCGGCTGGCCGAGCTGATCAGCCAGGCCTGGCACACCGACGAAATCCGTCACGAACGCCCCACGCCCGTGGATGAAGCCAAATGGGGCTTTGCGGTAATCGAAAACTCACTGTGGCAGGCGGTCCCCGATTTCCACCGCGACCTGGATAACCTGCTACTCGATACCGCCGGCGAGCGGCTGCCGCTGGACGCGGCACCCATTCGTTATGCGTCGTGGATGGGCGGCGACCGCGATGGCAATCCCAATGTCACTGCCAGCGTCACCCGCGAGGTACTGCTGTTGGGGCGCTGGATGGCGGCGGATCTGTATCTGCGCGATCTGGAGCAGCTAAAAAACGAGCTTTCCATGTGGAAGGCCAACAGCGCCCTGAAAGCCGAAGTCGGCGATGTGGCCGAGCCGTATCGCGAGCTGCTGAAGCGTATCATCATACGCATGCAGGCCACTCGGGACTGGGCCAAGGCCGGGCTGGACGGGCGCAGCCATGACGGCGGGCCGATTATCCAGACCCGCGACCAACTCTACGCGCCACTGCTTTCCTGTTACCGCTCGCTGTGTGATGCGGGGTTGGACGTGATTGCCAACGGCGCACTGCTCGATACGCTGCGCCGGGTCGCGGTATTCGGCGTCACCCTGACCAAACTGGACCTGCGACAGGAAGCCGGTCGGCATGCACAGGTGCTTGAGGAAATAACCGCCGAGCTTGAGCTTGGCCACTATCAGGACTGGAACGAAGCCGAGCGGCAGGCATTTTTGCTGGCCGAGCTGAAATCCAACCGGCCGCTGATTCCGCTACGTTGGCAGTGTTCAGCGGAAACCCGCGAAGTGCTGGAAACGTTTAAGGTAGTCGCTGAAGAACAGCCGGAGGCGCTGGGCAGCTACGTGATTTCCATGGCAGCAGAGCCGTCGGACGTGCTGACTGTCGCGCTGCTGATGCAGGAAGTCGGTGGCCGGGCGGCACTGCCCATCGCGCCGTTGTTTGAAACGCTCCACGATCTGGATCACGCCGGTGAGGTGATCGACCAGCTGCTCGCGCTGCCGGAATATCGCGGGCTGATGCAAGGGCGTCAGGAAGTGATGATCGGCTATTCGGACTCGGCCAAGGATGCCGGTCAGCTGGCCGCCGCCTGGGCGCAGTACCGCGCCCAGGAAGCGTTGGTCGAGGTGTGCCATAAGCACGACGTCAAACTGACGCTGTTCCACGGCCGCGGCGGTGCCGTGGGGCGCGGTGGCGGCCCGGCCCACGCGGCGATTCTGTCCCAGCCGCCGGGCTCGGTTGACGGCAGCCTGCGGGTCACCGAACAGGGCGAGATGATTCGCTTCAAATTCGGCCAGCCGGATATCGCCCTGCGTTCCATGGAAATCTACGCCTGCGCGGTGCTCGAAGCCACCTTGCTGCCGCCGCCCGCGCCCAAGGCCAATTGGCGCGATGAAATGGACCAGCTGGCCGAGGTGTCCCACGAGGTGTATGTCAACGTGGTGCGCGATGATCCGGAGTTTGTGCCGTATTTTCGTGCGGTCACGCCGGAAAGCGTGCTTGGCCGGCTACCGCTGGGTTCGCGCCCCACCAAGCGCCGTCAGGACGGCGGCGTCGAAACGCTGCGTGCCATTCCGTGGATCTTTGCCTGGACGCAAACCCGGCTGATGCTGCCGGCATGGCTGGGCAGCGAGCAGGCATTTACCGGACGTCTGGAGCAGCCGGGCGGATGCGAGGTGCTTCAGGAAATGCGCGATCAGTGGCCGTTTTTTGGCACCTACCTCGATATGCTCGAAATGCTGCTGGCCAAGGCTGATGTGGGCATTGCCGCCTACTACGAGCACCGACTGGTGGACGAACCGGCGCTCAAGGCACTGGGTAAAAAGCTCCGCGACCGTTTCGAGCGGCTGGAAGGTAGCGTGTTGACGCTGCTGGAGCAGGACGACTTGCTGGAGAAAACGCCGCTGATTCGTCAGGCCATCGAAGTGCGCAACCCCTACATTGATCCGCTGCACGGCCTGCAGGCCGAGCTATTGCAGCGTAACCGTGATGCCGACGGTGCGATCAGCGCCGACCTGTCCCGCGCCTTGATGGTCACCATGGCGGGGATTTCTGCCGGCCTGCGTAACACGGGGTAAATAGCAAGATGGTGGAACAGGCTTCAAGGAGCTAATCGAGGCATGGGCAGCGTTTTATTTATTGAACATCCCACGCTTGATGGCCATAGCGTAGGCGAGATCCGGCTCAATGCCGAGCGCTCGCTCAACGCCCTGTCCCTTGACATGATTGAGGCGATTCTGACGCGCCTGAAAGCGTGGGAAGATGACCCAAGTCTGGTGGCCGTGATGCTTTGCGGCGCCGGCGAGAAAGCCTTTTGTGCCGGGGGGGACGTTGTGGCGCTGTACCATTCGATCACCGCAGATGTGCCGAGCGATGCGCCGGCCGAGGCGCCGGCATTTGCCGAGCGCTATTTTGCTCGGGAATATCGGCTGGACTATCGCCTGCATACGTATGAAAAGCCGGTTATCGGCTGGGGCAGCGGTATTGTCATGGGCGGTGGCATGGGACTGCTAAACGCCGCCAGCCACCGGGTAGTCACCGAAACATCGCGGTTGGCCATGCCGGAAGTGACCATCGGCTTGTATCCCGACGTCGGCGCCAGCTGGTTTTTAAACCGTTTGGCCGGCGAAACCGGGCGCTTTTTGGCGCTTACCGGCAGCCCGCTGAATGCCCGCGATGCAAAGCAACTGGGGCTCGCTGACCGCATGCTGGAAAGTGGCCAGCGTGCCACGCTGATCCAACGGCTGACTGGGGCCAGTTGGCGCTCGGCAGCGGCTCCGCTGGATGCCCATGGCGTGGTAAACCGTGCGTTGCGCGACCTGGAATGCGAAGCGCAGGAAGCCTTCGACACCATGCCGATGCCGGCTGCCGAGCATGCGGAACTGATGCGTGACCTGATGGATCACGACACCGTGGAACAGCAGGTGGCAGCGATTCTGGCGCTGGAAACCGACGACCCCTGGCTTGGCCGGGCCCGGCAAACCCTTGCACATGGTAGTGCAGTGTCGGTCAAAGTGATCGATGCCCAGCTGACTCGCACGCGGCATATGTCACTGGCGCAGGTATTTCGCTCGGAGCTTGCGCTGTCAGTGCAGTGTTGCCGCCAGGGGGATCTGGCGGAAGGCGTGCGCGCGCTCCTGGTCGACAAGGATCGTACGCCGCAGTTTCGCTATGCCTGCCTGACCGACGTCGACCCGCACTTTATCGAAGGGATGCTGGCCGAACCCTGGGCACAAAACCCGCTGGCTGCTCTGGGGGAAGCGCTTGACTAGCCTGCTGAGCGCAGTGCCGCTTCTTTTTCAGCGAGCCGGGCATCAAGCGCGACAAGGGTTTGACAGGGTAGCCGATGATGTTCGGCGCGCTCGATCAGCGGCGCCAGAATGGCGCCGCGTTCGGTGGGGCGGCGGGCATCCACGTCTTGCAGCATCGAGGCGCGGTTGCCGGCGGTAGCGTCGATCACCTGATCGATCCGCCGGCGCCAGCCGGCGGCACCGTTTCCGTCCGGCGGGGCAATGCCTTCGGCGGTCAGAATGGCCGTTATTTCCGCGACGACCGCGGTAAGTTCAGTGTTAAATCGTGCTTCGCGCAGGGCGCCGTTGGGCACCTCGTAAAGCGCTACCAGTGGATTGATCGCCGCGTTTACCGCCAGTTTCTGCCACAGCCTTATATCAATATCGTTGACTGCTGCCGCCTTCAGGCCGACGCGGGTCAGAAGTGCGGCCAATGCCTGGGCAAGCGTCTGATGGTGGCCGTGTAAGTCACCGATCACGGTTTTGCCATGCCCGGCATGAACGATGGCGGCATCATCTATTACGTAAGCGCCTTCCGTGGTTGACGCACAGAGCACCGGCCCTGGCCAGCGTCGGGTCAGGCGCGGCTGTACGTCAAAACCGTTTTGCCACAGTACCAGCGGTGTAGCGCGGGGGACGCGGTCAGCCAGGGCCTCGGCCACCGCTTCGGCGGCATGGGCCTTGGTGGTCAGGTGAATAAACGCCGGACCGTCTCTCGGTGAAAGTGCGTTCAGGCGAGTGACGGGCAGCCGGCGGGTAACGGTTTTACCCTCGGGCGTGGTGAGCGTCTGGCGATCAGGCAGGTCGCGGCGGGAGACCAGCATCAGCGGGCAGGCGCCGGCCAGCGCATGGGCCAGCATTCGGCCCAATGCACCGGGGCCGACAATCAGCCCGCCACCGGTCACGTCGATCAATTCCGGTCGATGCGTTGCTTGGCGGCACTGAAGCCCATCAGGGAGACATCCACGTCCACACGCTGGCTGTTCGGGTCGATCATGCTGACTGTCGCGGTGCTGCCACCCTTCAGTTGATTCAGCAGTTGAGGGCGAATCGGCAGGTCGGCACGGCAACCCTGAGGCAAGCAGACCTGGTAGGGCATGCCAATCGGTTCATTGCTGTCTACCTGGAGCTGCAGGCCGGGGGCGAGTCGCACGCCCAGCGGCGTCAGGAAGGTAATGGCCGCGCTATCCAGCTGTGGCGGATTGCCAACGACGACTTGCAGTACCGGCTCGCCACTGGCGTCCTTGGCCATTTGGGTCATGGCGCAGTTGCCGTCGCTGGCGCTGACCGGGCAGTTGACGTCCCAGTCCTGAAAGCTTTCGGTGTTCATTGCCGGACCGGAGTCCTGAGCGAATGCTGCCGGTGAAAGTGCCATCAATCCGAGTAAACTGGCGGTGCGCAGGCGTGGCGCAAGTTGATCAAACATGAAGCAAGTTCTCCTTTCCTTTCCATTGGCGAGACGTGCGTGACTCTAACATTGCGGGAGACACCACCTTTTAACGGTACAAGAATGCCGGAGCGTGCCGGCACGGTGCAACCGTTACGTGATGGCTCATGAGCGGCTTCGCCTGGGCGGCTGCTTGCGGCGTGACGTGACGGCAGCTTTTTTACGCGGGCGTCTGGGTTTGGCTGTCGCGCTAGCGGGCGCGGTTTCGCCCTGAGCGGTTTGCAGGCTCTGGCGCAGCCGGCCGGCATCGCTTTGGCGCAAAAGCTCGCGCAAGTCCTCCACCAGCGCCTGCTGAAAGGCTGCGTCGTCGCCCTGGCCTTCGGCAATCGCGCTCAGACGCTGCTCCCATTGGGCGGTGCGCTCGGGGGTGGCAACGGCCTCGGGCAACGCGCCAATCAGGGCGCTGCCAAGCCTGGTGGCGCGCAGCGCTTTTTGCCGGCGTACCAGATAGCCCCGTGCGACCAGGGTTTCAAGAATGCCTGCGCGGGTGGCTTCGGTGCCCAGCCCGTCGGTATCGCGCAGGGTTCGTTTTACCTCAGGGTTATCCACGTAGCGGCTGATATTCATCATCGCCTTGATCAGGCTGGCGTCGGTGAACGGCTCCGGCGGCCGGGTTTCCCGGGCTTCCACGCCGGCGTCAAGCGCCCGGCAGCTCTCGCCTTCCTGCAGCGGCGGCAGCGGCGGTGCCTGCTCCCTGCTGGTAAACAGCGGTTTCCAGCCGGGGTCGAGCACCTGCTGACCGCTGGCACGAAATGTCTTGTGGGCAAACGTCAGCTCGGCTTTGGTGTTGAAGGTGACCAGCGGCGGGTAAAACTGGGCCAGCAGGTTGCGCGCAATCAGCCGAAATACCTTGCCCTCGCTGGTGGAAAGCCGGTCAAAATCCGGCGTCTTGCCGCTGGGGGCAAGGGCGTGGTGCGCGCCGACTTTTTTGTCGTCCCAGGCCTTCGAGCGCAGGTTGAAATCCGCACCGTCAAGCCAGCCTGCAAGCGTCGGGTCCGAGCGGCAGGCACCTTCCAGAGTCTGTTGTGCCTCGGCCAGATGCGCACGGGGCAGGTAGCGGCAGTCGGAGCGCGGGTAGGTAATCAGCCGGTGGCGTTCGTAAAGCGCCTGGCAGGTATCCAGCACCGCCTTGGCGGAAAGCCCGTAGCGCCTGGCGGCGTCCACCTGCAGCGCCGAGAGCGAATAGGGCAGCGGCGGGGCCTGGCGCTTTTCCTGCTGCTCGAGCCTGGCCACGCGACCTTCGCCGCCGGGCAGCGCGCGGGCCAGCGCGTCCGCCGGGGCGCGGTCCAGCAGCCGGCCTTTTTCGTCCAGCCGGTGGGTAGCGTTCGGCACCCACCAGGCGCGCAGCTCGCCGCCGGCCACGGCGGCGTCGACCCACAGCGGATAGAACGGGTAAGGCACAAACTCGCGGATGGCGGCGTCCCGGCGCGCAATCAGCCCAAGTACCGGCGTTTGCACCCGGCCCACCGAGAGCACGCCGTCGTGGCCTGCCTGGCGGCCGGTCAGGGTCCAGGCGCGGGTCAGGTTGATGCCGTACAGCCAGTCGGCCTGGGAGCGCGCCCGGGCGGCGCGGTACAGCGGAGCAAAGTCGGCGTTGTCGGCAAGCCTGGTCAGCGCCTTTTTTACCGCCGGGCGGTTCAAGTCGTTGACCAGCAGGCGCTTGACCGGCCCGCGATAGCCCAGGTAGTCGATTACTTCCTGCACCAGAAGCTGGCCCTCGCGGTCCGGGTCGCCGGCGTGGACGACGCTGTCCGCCCGCTTGAGCAGCCGGCGAATCACCGCCAGCTGGCTTCGGGCTTTTGGCCTCGGCACGTGCTTGAAGGTGGCCGGCACGATGGGCAGGCGGTCCAGCCGCCACTGCTTGTCGGCGGGATCATAAGCCTCGGGCGGGGCCTGCTCGAGCAGATGACCCAGACACCAGGTGACCACGGTGTCACCTGAGTGTAGCGCGCCGTCTTCCCGGCGGGCGCGGTCGGGCAGGGCGTCGGCAATGGCCCGGGCCAGGCTGGGTTTTTCGGCAATGATCAAACGCATGGCAAAGGCTTCTGGGCAAAACGCCATGATAACAGAGCAAGGCGGAGCGTAACTTTTTTCAGCGCAGCTGCATCCAATCGGCCTTCTCGTGTGTATTCCCTATACAGTCGCTCGTTGTGGCGGCTGGCTATCTCACTCAAGGAGACTGAAAAATGGCTATTCATCATCTAACGCGAGCCACCCTGGCCGCCACACTGATCGCATCATTCAGTCAAGCCGCCATGGCAGAAATGGCACCGGCGGACGTACAGGTACCGGATGGCAACAGCATAGCGCTCGAAACGGTCGGCGTTGGCGCTATTACCTACATGTGTGAAAAGCAGGATGACGGCAACATGGGCTGGGTGTTCAAGGGCCCGCACGCGGCGCTTAATGCAAGCGACGGCAGCCAGGCAGGCAGCTACTATGGCCCGCCCGCGACGTGGGAAGCGCTGGATGGTTCAAAAGTCACCGGCACCCAGCTGGCAACGGCCGACAATGGCGAAGGCAACATCCCGCTGCAGCTTGTTGAAGCCAACCCGGGTGAAGGTGAAGGTGCCATGACCGGCGTGAGCTATATTCAGCGCTTGAACACCCAAGGCGGTGTCGCACCTGATGTGACTTGCGATATGGACCATGATGGCGCTACCGCTGTGGTGACTTATCAAGCTGACTATATTTTCTGGACCGCTAAATAATAGGTTCCACAAAGCCGGGGGGTCGTATCGTGGCCCCCCGGTCGCTATGCTGTCTGGCAGTGCGGCGACACGCATCGACGCGTTACCAAGGAGCCAGGGAGTGCCTGACATATCCAACGAATTTGATTATACCGCCGTATTGGCACGCTGCGCCCGCGGCGAGCACGATGCGCTACACCAGCTTTACCAGCAAGAGGGTGCCCGATTACTTGGCGTTGTTTTGCGGATCGTTAAAGATCGTGGCATGGCGGAAGACATTGTTCACGATGCGTGTCTGAAGATATGGCAGCGGGCCGACAGTTTTGACCCTCAAAAAGGCTCTGGCCGCACCTGGATTTTCAGTATTGCCCGCCACCTGGCGCTCAACGCCATCCGCCAGCGAGACCGCGAAGTTAGTGCTGATCTTGATCTTCCCGGCGAATTTGTCGACGAGGCAACGTTCCAACAGGCCTCACCCGTACAGGATACCTTTGACTGGCAAACCGGCCAGCGCATGGACGCCTGTTTGCAACAGCTTGAGACCGAACGACGCAACTGTGTGCTGCACGCCTATGTTGATGGTTTGAGCCATGCTGAAATTGCAGCGCATACCGGCGCGCCTCTGGGGACGGTAAAAGCCTGGATAAAACGCAGCCTCTTGCGTTTAAGGGAGTGTATGACATGACCCGCTCCAATGAACACGACGATAGCCATGCCCTGGCGGGAGAGTACGTACTGGGTACCTTGCCGCTGGCTGAGCGTCAAACATTTGAACAGCGCCTTGCCGCTGACCCCGAGCTACAGCAAGCCGTGATTGACTGGGAAGAGCGTTTTTTCCCGTATACCGCGCTGGTGGAGCCGGTGACACCCTCTGATTATCTGTGGCCGCGTATTGATCGCAGCCTGCAAAACCCGACACTCCGGGAGTCGCCTGCTCGCCCCGAGATGCCCAGGCACCGCCTGGTTCACAGCCTGCCGTTCTGGCGCAGTGTTGCCGGGTTGGGATTGGCTGCCGCATTGATCATGGGCGTGATGCTGACCACGATGCCTGTTGCGCCCGCGATACCGGAATACATGGTCGTGTTGTTGGCTCCGCAAAGCCAGTCGGCTGGCTGGGTGGTGCAGGCCTCGAATCGGCAACATATCGAGCTGATACCGCTGGGAACCATGGAAGTGCCCGAAGGCAAGGCGTTGGAGTTCTGGACCAAAGCCGATGACTGGCAGGCACCGGTATCGCTGGGGTTGATTGAGCCCGGCCAGCCGATCCGGCTGCGTCTGGATGAATTGCCGCCGCTTGAAAACAACCAGCTGTTCGAGCTAACGCTGGAAGATAAAACCGGCTCGCCCACTGGCCTGCCCACCGGCCCCATTGAGTTTATTGGTCGGGCGGTCGAGATTTAGCCCTCCTTGATAGCAGGGCGTGCCGGCATGAAGGCCGGGCGTTTGTGGCCAATGCCGGCGCGTCCTTACCTGCGTAGCCGCCCGCTGGCATGCTAGACTACGGCGCTTTAATCACGGCGCTGTTGGCGCCGGCTCAACAGATGGAGACGGCAATGCTGGCGGTATGGGTTGATCAGCTGCTGGGTTTTGCCTCTGAGGCACTCTCGGCAATCAGGGAAAAAGAGCACTATCCGGATTTCATGATCTGGGTGCGTGCCGAGGGCGGCGACTATTTCAACGGTGATGCTGCGACTGCCCAGGCCATTGCGCCGGTGCTGTGGTCACAAACGCCGCTTGAACGGCTGGCGTTTGCCAGCGAACCGCTGGCTGAACCGGGGCGCAACGAGCCGTGCTGGTGCGACTCGGGACGCAAATACAAACAGTGCTGCTACCGCGTTGATTTCCCTACCGAGATCCCCGAGCAGATGATGTGGATGCTGTCGCTGCGCGAGTGGAAGGGGGCTGCGCTCAAGGCTGCTCTGAAAAGCCGCGAAGCGCCCGCGCAGGCGTTATTGGAAGCCGGCCTGATCGCCGCGGAAAGTGGTCAGACCGGTCGTGCCATGCAGATACTCGAATCCCTGTTTGACGGCCGCGACTGGTCGCGCCTGCCGGAACAGGCTGAGCCGGCGTTCGAGATACTGCTTGATCTGTTTCAGGAGCGAGGCTTTACCCGCAAGCGTACCGAACTACTCGATGAAGTGCTGGATCGCGGGCCGCTGTTCTTGCGCGGGGTCGCGCTTGAGCGCCTGTGCCTGATGCATCTGGACAACGATGATCTGGACAGCGCCCGGGCGGCGTTTGTCCGCGCGCAACAGGCGTTGCCGGACTCGCCGACGCTGGCCTACATCGAGGCCATGCTGCTGCTCCATGAAGGCCATGAGCAGGAAGCCAGGGAGCGTGCGCATTTCTGGTACCGCCGGCTGGTGCGTCAGGGCGAGCTTGACGAAGACCAGCTGGCGTTTCTGGCCGCGCTGGCCGATAACCCCGGTGCCACCCTGGCTGATCAGCTGTTAAGTGCCGAAGAAGATCTTGCCACACCGCTGATCGGACTGCAGTCGTTGCTGGCCGCGCTGCCCACGGCACCCAAACTGGCGTTTCGGGCGCGGGCAGATACCGGGCGTCTCGAATATCACGAAAACTCCCGGGAGGCGACGTTGTTTGCCGCTTGGCACGAATCGTTTCAGGTGCTGGTGGATACCGACGTGGCGCTGGGGTTTCGTGACGACCCCTGGGGCAACGCAATTGAATGGATGTCAGAGCTCTGCGCTCATCCCGAATGGCTTGACTCGCCCCAGGTGGTACAGGATTTGACGCTTTCGCTGACCAGCCGCTTTGGTAGCCTGCCGTGGATGGCACCGAGCCTGCTTGAGCCTCTGGCGCTACGACTGTCGCGTTGGCTTGAGCAAGCCCGCGCCGAGGGCAACGGTAGCCTTTGCTGGGACGATGCCAATAACGCCTTTTTGTTGCGCATCGGTCTGGCACTGGTCGTGGGGATGGAGCGTGGTGCGCGCCAGCATTCCCGCCGGCTCGCCGAAGAGCTTTTGGCCATTAACCGCGAAGACAGCCTTGGCCTGCGCGAGCTGGTGCTCGACCAGCTATTGCGCGATGCGCGCAATAGCGATGCCCTGGCACTTGCCGAAGCGGCGGAGGACGACGGCTCGCTGTGGCTGAATATTCTGCTCGGGCGCACGTTGGCGCTGTATCGCCTGCAGGAGTGGGAGCAGGCCGAGGAAGCGTTGGGCGACGTCAAGCGCCACAGCCGCTACGCGCTGGAGATGCTGTGTGCCGAAAGCCCGCGCCCCGCGTTGCCGGGCAAGGAAGGGCAGGTCGAACCCGGCACCCGCGCCGAGGCCTGGCAGTACCGCACCTTGATGCGCGACCAGTGGCGGGTAACGCCCGGCGCGCTGGACTGGCTCAACCAGCACTGCTAGCAGCAGGTTTGCCGAGAAGGTCGCGATCACGGCTGATCCAAACGGCAAGCGCCACTGAGGGAATCCCCAGTAGCGAGGCCAGAATAAAAAAGCTGGCGTAGCCCTGGCCATCCACCAGCAGCCCGCCAAAACCGCTTAAAAACTTGCCTGGAAGTGTCATCAGCGAAGAAAACAGCGCGTACTGGGTGGCGGTGTAGGCACGGGAGGTGAGGCTGGATAAAAACGCGATGAATACCGCGCTTGCCAGCCCGTTGGCGAGGTTGTCGCCGATGATAGTCACCACCAGCATCGGCAGCTGATCCCCCATCAGGGCCAGCGCGGCAAACAGCAGGTTGGTCAGCATCGTCAGAAGCGCCCCCACCACCAGCAGCAGCCCGATTCCGTAGCGGGCAACCAGCAGGCCGCCCAGCACGCCGCCGCCAATGCTCATGGCAATGCCGAAAATATTGGTGACGTTGGCAATGGTCGCCAGTGAAAAGCCCAGGTCAATGTAGAGCGGGTTGGCCATGGATGCCATGGCCAGGTCACTGATGCGAAATACCGCGACAAACGCCAACAGTCCCAGCGCTTTCGTGCCGTGACGGACAAAAAAATCAGTGAAGGGGCAGACCAGTGCTCCGATGATCCAGGCCACAAAATGCCGCCAGAACCTGGGCTGGTGTCGGCTATGGCGTAAAAACGCGCGTACCCGGGGCTCCAGTACGGGTTTGCTGGCGCCGGCCAGTCGCGCGGGCTCGGGTCGCGCCAGCACTGTAAGCATGCCGATGCCCACCAGCGCGGCCATGCTCAGGTAGGCGGCATGCCAGGAAACGGTAGCCGCAATATAGAGAGCGCCGGCGCCGGCAGCCATCAGCCCGCCGCGGTAGCCGATGATGTAGGTGGAAGCCATGGCAGCCTGCATGTCATCGTCGGCGGATTCAATGCGGAACGCATCGATCGCAATGTCCTGCGTGGCCGAGCCGAAAGCCACCAGCAGGGCAAAGCCTGCCACCCAGCCAAGGTTGCCCACCGGCGGGGTGGCGGCAAGTCCGGCAAGCCCCGCCGCGATGGTCGCCTGGGCCAGCAGCATCCAGCTGCGCCGCTGGCCAAGCGCCCGTGTCAGCAGCGGTAGCGTGATCCGGTCTACCACCGGTGCCCAGAAAAACTTGATCGAATAGAGCATACCGATCCAGGCAAAAAAGCCGATGGCGGCCACTTCCACACCGGCACTTCTCAGCCACGCCGACAGCGTGGAAAATACCAGCAAAAACGGCAGGCCGGCAGAAAAGCCCAGAAACAGCATGGTAATGACCGGGGCGTGCCAATAAACCGCCAGTGATGCGCGCCAGCTGCGCTGGGTGGCGGGAATGGGCATAGACAGGCTCCTGAGCTTGGGCGAACGCCTAAAATACGCGCGCACCGGCAGCTGTTAAACTGCGACGATTGAAGAAAACGTGGAATGAAACGCCCGCCAGCTTACCGGAGAGGAGTTTTGTATGTCGATTGCCGCGCACCGTGTTGTCACGCTGCACTATGTTCTCAGTGACGTTCTCAGTGACGTTCTCAGTGACGTTCTCAGTGACGTTCTCAGTGACGTTCTCAGTGACGTTTCCCATGATGATGTGCTGGACGATTCCGCCGAGCGAGGTCAGCCGCTTGAGTATCTGCACGGCCATGAGAACATCGTGCCGGGCCTTGAGCGCGCGCTGGAAGGGCAGCCGGAAGGTGCCGAGCTCAGCGTTACGCTGATGCCCGCAGAGGCTTACGGCCTGCGCGAGGAAGCGTTGGTACGAAAGGTAGGGCGCAGCGCTTTTGGCAGCGCTGAGCTGTCCCCTGGCGACCGCTTTCAGACCGAGGGCGAAGCCGGCCCCCAGGTTGTTACCGTGTTATCCGTAGGCGCTGATCAGGTTACGGTGGATACCAACCACCCGCTGGCCGGGCGCACGCTGCGTTATGACGTGCGAATTCTTGGCGTGCGTGAGGCGACCCGCGCCGAACTGGCCAAGGGGCATCCGCTGGCCCCGGAAGTGGATGCTTCAACGGTTGAAGACCGCAAAGTGCTTTAAGAAGCAGCGCCTGACAAATAGCGCGCTAAGCGTAAAGATGACGTGGGTCAAATAGCCATGCTGCGCCTTGCAGGCAAGGTGCAGGAGTTGATCCGCGTCAGGTTTTGCCCGCCGTTTCCTGCCTAGTATGGAGCAACACATCACGGCGGGAGCAAGGCTATGTATTGGGATGATGCAGTAATCTTCGGATTGGTCACCGTCGGTTTGATGATTGCTTTCATGGCCGGATGGGTCGGCTTCATTATTCGGGATCATCGCCGTAAACGGTAAAAATCGACAGAGCACAAGCAACAGGAAAACACGGCGTCACAGGGCGCTAGCAAGTCGTCAGGGGAGGAGGCCAACGCCTCCAGTCGCCGGCTCTTCGGAGCCGGCTTTTTTTGTGCCTGATCGGGCAATACGCCAGCGCTCCTGCCAGGCGCTGAGCACGCGTTCCGGATAACGGGTTTTACCCAGGCTGCCGTTATAGCGCGCCAATGCCCGGGTAAAATCACCGCCTTCCACGGCCAGATAGTGGCCAAGGATGGTACAGCCGTAGCGCAGGTTGCGTGTCGGTGTTTGCAGGTCATCGGTGGCAAGCCCCAGCTCGTCAATCCAGAAAGGCATGATCTGCATCAGTCCTACCGCGCCGGCAGATGACACCGCCGTCGGCCGAAAAGCACTTTCCACCTCGATCAACGCCAGCACCAGCGACGGTGGCAGCCGGGCCAACCGGGCTTCGCGGTAGACCCGTTCGAGTAAATGGCGGCGTGCTTCGGCGCTCGGCATGAAGGGTGCCAGCCGACTGTCCATGGCGGAGCGAAAGCGGCGAAGTTCCGCCGTTTGACGGGCACTGGGCTCTGCGGCGCCAAAGGTCGGCTGCACGTCAGCATGTGCCACGCCAACGCTCAGCGCGGCACACATAACAACGGTGCCCAGCCATGCGGCCGGGCACCGTTTTTTGTGCGTGACCGGTTTGCCCGGTGTCAGCAAGACCAACCTGTCTTACGTGACATTTGCACAGGTTTCATTCTCACCAACTTTTGCCTGCAGGAACTCCACGATCTGATCGGCGGGCGTCATGGTGACCTCAGAGTCGCGGCGGCCCTTGTATTCAAGCTCGCTCTTGTCCAGTCCGCGATCGCCGATTACCACACGGTGGGGAATGCCCATCAGCTCCAGGTCGGCAAATTTGACGCCCGGGCGGGTATCACGGTCGTCCAGCAGCACGTCGAGCCCGGCGTTGGTCAGCGTTTGATAAAGCCGCTCGGCTTCTTCGCGCACGCGCTGGGACTTGTGTGCGTTCATCGGTACCAGTGCTACCTGGAACGGGGCAAGAGCGTTGGGCCAGATAATCCCGGAGGCGTCGTGATTCTGCTCGATGGCAGCGGCCACCACGCGCGTTACACCAATGCCGTAGCAGCCCATCCACGGATGGCTGGTCTTGCCGTTGTCGCCGAGCACCGTGGCGTTCATGGCCTCGGAATATTTCTGCCCCAGCTGGAACACGTGGCCCACTTCGATGCCGCGTTTGATGGCAAGGGTGCCCTGGCCGTCCGGCGAGGGGTCGCCTTCCACCACGTTGCGCAGATCGGCCACCTCGGGCAGTGCGGCGTCGCGCTCCCAGTTGATGCCGAAGTAGTGCTTGTCATCCACGTTGGCACCGGCACCAAAGTCGCTCATCAGCGCCACGCTGCGATCGACGATGATCGGGATGTCGAGCTCAACCGGGCCAAGCGACCCGGGGCCTGCACCCACTGCGGCGCGGATTTCCTCTTCGCTGGCCATGGCAAGCGGCGCAGCCACCGCCGGCAGGTTCTCCGCCTTGACGTCGTTGAGGGTGTGGTCGCCGCGGATAATCAGCGCGACCAGTCCGCCTTCGGCGGCGTGAACCATCAGCGTTTTGACGGTTTTCTCGATGGGCAGGCCAAACTGCTCGACCAGCGTGGCGATGGTTTTGGCATCCGGTGTATCCACCAGGCGTAGTTCTTCGGCGGGCGCGGCGCGAGTGGCCTCGCTGCCTTTGGGCGCGGCCAGCGCCTCGGCTTTTTCCATGTTGGCGGCGTAGTCGGAGCCGGTGGAAAAAACGATATCGTCTTCGCCGGAATCGGCCAGCACGTGAAATTCGTGGGAGCCGGTACCGCCGATGGAGCCGTTGTCGGCAATTACCGGGCGGAAGTCCAATCCCAGCCGGGTGAAGATGCGCGAGTAGGCATCGTACATGCCCTGATAGGTCTGCTTGAGCGAGGCTTCGTCAACGTGAAAGGAGTAGGCGTCCTTCATGATGAACTCCCGCGAGCGCATTACGCCAAAACGCGGGCGAATTTCGTCGCGGAACTTGGTCTGGATCTGGTAGAAGTTCATCGGCAGCTGCTTGTAGCTGGCAATTTCCTTGCGCACCAGATCGGTAATCACTTCCTCGTGAGTGGGGCCCACACAGTAATCCCGCGCGTGGCGGTCCTTCACGCGCAAAAGCTCGGGGCCGTATTGCTCCCAGCGGCCGGACTCCTGCCATAGCTCGGCGGGCTGTACCGCCGGCATCAGCACTTCCTGGGCACCGGCGCGGTTCATTTCTTCACGCACAATGGTCTCGGCCTTGCGCAGGGTTTTCAGCCCCAGCGGCAGCCAGGTGTAAAGGCCCGAGGTCAGCCGGCGGATCATCCCCGCCCGCAGCATCAGCTGGTGGCTGATCACTTCGGCATCCGCCGGGGTTTCTTTCATGGTGGCAATCAAGAGTTGGCTGGCGCGCATGGGGGTATCAGTTCCTTCAAACAGGGGGCTATTCAAACAGGGCCAGACGATAAATGCTTAAAATCAGGGTGCTGCCGGCAGGCGAGCTGGCCACGGTAAATGCGGGCTATTGTACGGTGAAGAGCAGATAGGGGAAAGACGGTATGGGCTTCGGTTGTTAGCCCGGCGGGAGAAACGCTGCCGGATCATCGCTGATAACGCCGTTGACTCCCCATCGCCAGCAGGGCGAAAAGGCTTGCGGATCGTTGGCGGTATAACAAAAAACGCGGTACTGCGCGCGGTGCAATGCGGCAAGCCTGGCGGGAGACACGTAGCGCCAGTCCAGATGTACGCTAAACGCATTGACGGCAGCGCACTGGCGCTGCCAGGCGCGGGGCAGGCGTTTGGCCAGCAGCCCCAGCGCCAACGCCTGTGGCGGCGCTATTGCCCGAGCCCGGGTAAGCGCCTCGTGATTAAACGACGAGACGATCAACCGCTCGGGCGGCAGTGCGGCCAGCACTTCGGGAATCACCCGGCGTGCCAGTGCGAGCGGGTCGTGGCCCCTGTTGATTTTCAGCTCAAGGTTCAGCCCCATACCAAGCGCGTTCAGCAGCGCCAGCATCTCGTCAAGACGTGCCATGGGCTCGCCTTGCCAGGCGGCGCTGAACCAGCTGCCCGCGTCAAGGCGCCTCGCGCGCGGCCAGTCAAGCCCGGCCAGCGCGCCGCTGCCGTTCGAGCAGCGTTTGACGTCGCGGTCGTGCCAGATCACCGGCGTGGCGTCGCCCAACAGTTGAACGTCAAGCTCCACCCAGCGGACGCCCGCCTGATGCGCGGCGCGTACGGCAGCCAGCGTATTCTCCGGCGCACGGGTGCTGTAGCCGCGGTGAGCGATAACTCGGGGTACGTTGATAGCCGGATGGAAAGGCCATTCGGTGTGCGTCATTCGACGTAGGCTCCCAGTGCGCGCATGCGCTGCTCAAAGCAGGTGACGTTATCGACAAGCTCGGCGGGGCCGCGTGCCACGCACTCCGCGAGTATGGCCTCGACCAGGGTGATGGCGGCAAGGATCGAGGGGAAAAAATGCGGCGTGTCGCTTGCCAGATTGAAGACCAGGTCGGCACCCGGTACCAGCGGCGAGCGCAGGGTGTCGGTCACCACAATCATCCGGGCGCCGCTTTGGCGCATGACATCAAGCGCCCTGAGGGTTTCGGCGCAGTACGGTGCAAAGCCGAATACCACCGCCACGTCATGTTCACCGAAGTCGGCAAGCTCGGTGAGCAGGCCACCTTCCTGCCCGCGTACCAGCGTGATGCCGGGCATGGTAATGCGCCCGACGTAGGCAAAATGATAGGCGCAGGCAAAGGTATCGCGAAAGCCGATCACGGCAATGCGGCGTGCGGCCAGCAGCCGTTGGGCGGCGGCTTCGACCCGCGCCTGATTGTCCTCGGTGAACAGGTGGCCGATGTTGGCAAAGGCGGTATCGCCAATCTCGCTGAAAACGCTGTCCGGACGCATCAGGGTGCGCTGCTTCAGCCGGCTGGCGCGGCCGGCAAGCTCGTTGGTACCGGCCTGTAACGCTGCCTGAAACACCTGGCGGAACGGTTCATAGCTGGTAAACCCCAATTTTTGCGCCAGGCGCACCAGGGTCGATGCCGTTACCCCGGCGGCGCTGGCCGAACTGCGTACCGATTGAAATGCCACATCGCCGGTATGGTCGAGCACGTATCCTGCGGCCTGTTTGAGCTGAGGGCTCAGACGCGGGCAAAGCTCGGCCAGACGGTGGGTAACGTCGTTCAGGCGCTCTTCGGCGGAAAGTTGGGTATCAGGCGGTGAGGTCATGGAATTGGACGGCTGCGTGATCGTGGCATGGATGGCACAACTGTACCCGAAATCCGGGGCGCGGCGCACGCGTGTTGACGCAATGCAACCGTGGGACTATGCTCAATTCGAAACAAATGTTTCTTTTTATTTATAATATAGAAACATGTGTATCTATCCACTTTTTCGGAAGCTCATCATGTCCTGCCCTGACGCCATGCCTGAAACGCTGCCTGATTCGTATCAAACCCTGCGCCTTGCCTGGCTGACGCCAGAAGCCGATAGCCGCGTGCTGGAAGTTCGTCTGAACCGGCCGCACCGCCTGAACGCGGTGATTGAAACGCTGTACGACGAGCTGCTGGACGCGCTGGCCTTCGCCCGTGATACCGACAGCGTGCGTGCGGTCATTCTGACCGGCGAGGGGCGGGCGTTCTGCGTTGGCGCTGACATGAAAGAGCACGGCGGCGCGGCGCGTACGCTCTATCAGCGGCGTGCCTATTTGCAGCGCGGCAACGACGTTTGCGAGGCGTTGTACCGTTTGCCCAAACCGGTGATAGCGGCAGTGAACGGCTACGCGCTGGGGGCGGGAGCGGAAATGGCCGTGGCCTGTGATTTCATCCTCATGGCCGAAGACGCCCGTATCGGCTTTCCCGAAACCGGCATTGGTACCTGCGTGGGTGGCGGCGTGTCCCAAATACTGCCGCAGCTTGTGGGGTTGGCCCAGGCGAGGTGGCTTTTGTACACCGGCGAAAAAATTACCGGCACAGAAGCGGCCCGGCTGCAGCTGGCGCTTTCGACGTCTCCGACAGAGGAATTGGACGCGCGAGCACTGGAGCTTGCCGAGCGGCTGGCTGCCCAAGCGCCGGTGTCTATCGCCATGCTCAAGCGGCTGGTCAATCGCAGTGCGGCAAGCGACCTTGACGGCCACCTGCAGCAGGAGCTGGACGCGGTGTTTACCTGCTCGACCACCGCCGACTGGCAGGAAGGCGTCGACGCCTTTGCGCAAAAGCGCAGGCCATGTTTTCAGGGCCGCTAGTGGAGGGTCGGCCACGGCCAATCAACCGCGTGATGATTTTTCACTTTATGCTCCTTTTTCTCAGCAGGTAAGCGTTCGCCATGAATACCGTTACTCAGCATCTTCCCCGGCAAAGCCCGTTGCACGCACTGCTCGCTCCTGAAAATATCGCCGTTATCGGTGCATCTGCCGACCCGACCAAGCGTGGTTACAAGGCCATGCTGGGGCTGGTGAAAGGCGGCTATCGCGGCGCGGTGTACCCGGTTAATCCCAAAACAGCGTCAATTCTTGGCATCAAGGCGTGGCCGAGTATCGCTGAGGTGCCCACAGCGCTGGCGCTGGCGTTGATCTGCACGCCCGCCGCCACGGTGCCCGGGCTGATTGCCGAGTGCGGCCGGCGCGGCGTCAAGGGTGTGATTATTCTGGCCAGCGGCTTTGGCGAAATGGGCGCAGAGGGCGCTCGCCTGGAGCAGGAAATGCTGGCTCAGGCGCGTGCGTTCGGGGTGCGCCTGATCGGGCCGAACACCTCGGGCGTATTCAACCTGCATCACCGGTTTAACCTGCTGGCGCTGGATCACATTAAAGCCGGCGATATTGGCGTGGTATCCCAGTCGGGCAACATGCTGTTGTCGCTGGCGCTGGAGGCCGAGCACAATGGCGAGGTGGGCTTCAGCACCTACGTGGGGCCGGGCAATCAGAGTGATATTGGTTTTAACGACTACCTGCGTTATCTGGGCGAAGACGAGCATACCCGCGTCGCCACGCTATACGTGGAGGGCTTCAGTGACGGTCGGGCGTTTCTGCAGACGGCGCGGGAGGTCAGCGCTGTCAAGCCGGTGGTGGTGTACAAGTCGGGCTCGACCGCGCAGGGGCAGAAGTCGGCCAGCTCGCACACCGGGGCGCTTGCCGGCAGCTACCCCATGACCGTGGATCTGCTGCGCCAGGCCGGTGTTAACGTGGTGCAGTATTCCGACGATATTCTGCCCGTGGCAGAAGGGCTCGGGCGGCTGCAGCATGCGCCGGGCAAGCGTGTAGCGGTGATTGCCGACGGCGGCGGCCAGGCGACCATTGCCGCCGACCGGCTGACCGAGGCCGGGCTTGCGCTTGCTACGCTTTCGGAGGAAACCCGTGCGATGCTTGAAACCGCGCTGTTTGCCCAGGCGTCTAGCGTTAACCCGGTAGACGTTGCCGGCTCCAGTGATGCCAAACCATCGCTTTTGGCCACCTGCATGGAAATCGTGGAAGCTGATCCGGGCGTGGACAGCGTGTTGCTGGTGGGCATGTTCGGCGGCTACAGCCAGCGTTTCGCCGAGTCGCTGTTGGGCGACGAGATGCGCGGTGCAGAAGCCATGGTGGAGCTTGCCAACGCAAGTTCCAAGCCAGTGGTGGTATATAGCCTGTATGCACCGGTGAAGCCGCCGGCGCTAAGACGGCTGCGCGAGGCCGGCGTGCCGGTATATGCCTCGATTGAAAAAGCCGTGCGCGTGCTGGCTGAGCTTGGCACGCGCGGTGAATATCTGGCCCGTGGCGAGCAAACCGCGCCGGCACCTGCCGTGGCCAGCGCCACCGGGCAGGCACTGATCCAACACGCGCGGGCCCAGGGGCGCGATCTGCTGGAGCCCGAGGCCAAGGCACTGTTGGCCGAACACGGCATCAACGTGCCCCGTGAGCGCATGGTGCGCGATGCCTCGGAGCTTGCTGAAGTGGCGCAGGCCTTTGCCGGTACGCCGGTGGCGATGAAGGTGGTCAGCCCGGATATTTCCCATAAGTCCGACGCCGGTGGGGTCGTTCTCGGCCTTGAAGGCGAGGCAGCACTTGCCAATGCCTACGCTGAGATTATGCGCTCGGCGCACGCCTATAACGCCCGGGCGCGTATCGAAGGCGTGCTGGTAACGCCGATGGCAGCAAAAGGGGTAGAAGTGATTGTCGGTCTGATGCGCGACCCGACGTTTGGCCCGGTGCTGATGTTTGGCCTGGGCGGCGTGCTGGTCGAGGTGCTGGAAGACGTGGCCTTTCGGGCGCTGCCGTTAAGCCGCCAGGACGCTGCCGGCATGCTCGACCAGCTCAAGGCTGGCAAGGTGTTGGACGGCGTGCGCGGCGCGGCGGGCGTGGACAAACCCGCGATCATTGAGCTGCTGCTTGGCGTGTCGCGCTTGATGGAAGCCTACCCTGTCATCGCCGAGCTGGATTTGAACCCCGTGATTGCCTACCCCGACGGCTACGCCGTGGTAGATGCGCGTATTATTCTGGAGCGAGCCGAATGACTGATAGCCGAGCCAATACAAAAACCAGTATTATACCGTTACCTTCATTGACTGACACCACGTTAACGCTGGAGAAACGCATCGCTACGTTGACGCTAAACCGCCACGATGTGCGCAATGCACTGACCGGCACGGCGCTGGTTGACGATATCGTCGCCGTGGCCGAGTGGGTCAACCGTTGCGAGGCTGTTTCAGTACTGGTGATTACCGGCGCCGGGTCGGCGTTTTGTGCTGGTGGCAACGTCAAGGACATGGCCGAACGTCGCGGTGATTTTGCCGGCGACGCAGCCGCAGTGGCCGAGCGCTATCGGCGCGGCATCCAGCGTATACCGCTGGCGCTTGAGGCGGTGGAAGTGCCGATTGTCGCGGCGATCAACGGCGCGGCGATCGGGGCGGGATTTGATCTGGCCAATATGGCCGATATGCGTATTGCCTCGAGCCGGGCCAAATTCGGTGAGACGTTTTTGAACTTGGGCATCATTCCCGGCGACGGCGGAGCTTTTTTCATGCAGCGCCTGATTGGCTATCAGCGTGCGTTTGAACTGACGCTTTCAGGCCGTGTGATTGACGCCGCTGAAGCGAAGGATTACGGCATTGTGCTGGACGTCGTGGAGCCCGAAGCGCTGATGGATACGGTCATGGCGCATGCCCGGCGCATTGCCGCTCAGCCGCCCAAGGCCACCCGGCTGACCAAGCGACTGATGAAGGAAGGCGGCCGGGCCGAGCTCAAGCCATTTCTGGAGAAGTGCGCGGTATTTCAGGGCATGTGCCACAACGAGCCGGAGCATCTGGAGGCGGTCAACGCCATGCTGGAAAAGATGGCGAAAAAGTAGTGCTGGTTTATACGTATCAGGCTTAGGGGTATCATCAGCGGCGAGACTCAAACGGCACTGGATCAAGGAGCGCACGATGGAAGGGGTAAAGCATATTATTGCCGTTGCCTCGGGCAAGGGTGGTGTAGGCAAATCCACGGTCACGACCAACCTGGCGTTGGCGCTTTCCGCCCAGGGCTACCGTGTAGGCGTGCTGGATGCGGATATCTACGGTCCCAGTCAGGCGCAGATGCTCGGCGTGAAAGAAGGCGAGCGGCCGAAAACCGAAGGCGACAAGGCGTTTTACCCGATGGTGGCTCACGGGATTCAGGCCATGTCGATGGCATTTCTGGTCAACACCCGGGAGCCCATGGTGTGGCGCGGGCCAATGGTCGTCGGGGCTTTTCAGCAGCTGCTGAATCAGACGTTGTGGGAAAACCTGGACTTCCTGCTGATCGACATGCCGCCGGGCACCGGTGACATTCAGTTGACGCTGTCCCAGAAGGTGCCGGTTTCCGGCGCGGTTATTGTTACCACGCCGCAGGACATTGCGCTTCTGGACGCGCGCAAGGGCATCGAGATGTTTCGCAAGGTCAACGTACCGGTGCTGGGCGTAGTGGAAAACATGAGCCTGTACCACTGCGAAAAATGTGGCCACGAGGCGCCGATATTCGGTGAGGGCGGTGGTGATAGCATCGCTGAGGAATATGACACCAGGGTTCTCGGGCGCCTGCCGCTGAGCCTTTCCATCCGTGAGCTTGCCGATTCCGGCCGGCCCTCGGTGGTCTCCGAGCCGGACAGCGCCGTCAGCCAGACGTTTGCCAGCATGGCGCGCCAGGTGGCGGACTCGATGGATCAGGCGCCGGGCAAGGGGCCGACGATTTCCTTCAGCGACTAGTTTTTGTCGGTGACCCGGCCTTGTCCAAAAAGTGCCGATGCTTGCGTTGAGTGAGCCAACATAACGCCTTATTGAGACCCTTTTATGAGTATAAAGTCAGACAAGTGGATCCGCCGCATGGCCCAGCGCGAGGCGATGATCGAGCCATTCGAGGCAGAGCAGGTGCGCTACGTCAATGAGCAGCGGGTGATTTCATACGGGACCTCAAGCTATGGTTATGATGTGCGCTGCGCTGACGAGTTCAAGGTGTTTACCAACATCAATTCGGCGGTGGTTGATCCCAAGAACTTCGATGAAAAGAGCTTTGTCGATGTAAAAGGCGATGTCTGCGTGATTCCGCCCAACTCCTTTGCACTGGCGCGTACGGTGGAATATTTCCGCATTCCGCGCAGCGTGTTGACGATTTGTCTGGGCAAGTCGACCTACGCGCGTTGCGGCATCATCGTCAACGTGACACCGCTGGAGCCGGAGTGGGAAGGGCACGTGACCCTTGAGTTTTCCAACACCACCAACCTGCCAGCGCGTATCTACGCCAACGAGGGCGTGGCCCAGATGCTGTTTCTGGAATCCGACGAGATCTGCGAAATGTCGTACAAGGATCGCGGTGGCAAGTATATGCACCAGCGCGGGGTGACGCTGCCGCGCACCTGATCTGTCTCGGAGGGGCCGGACAGATACCCTGAAACAAAAACGGCGCACGGTGGATTCACCGGGCGCCGTTTTTGCGCGGGAGCCTTGCCGGTTATGGTGCGTCGGCGTCGTTTATATCTTCGTCCAGCTCTTCGGCGGCGTCGCCGTGGCTTAAGCGCATGCCGCAGGCGGGCAGCGCCACGCCGTCCATGGTGGCGTGGGTGCCGTTGTAGCGTAGCCGGCCTTCCAGAAACCAGCTGACCGCGATCGGCAGAATCAAATGTTCCCGGGCATGAACGCGATCCTTGAGGACGGCTTTGGTGTCGTCAGCGGTAACGTCCAGGGCAGCCTGTAGCGCGACGGGCCCGCCATCGAGTTCTTCGGTGACGAAATGCACGCTGCAGCCGTGGTCGGCCACGCCGTCGGCGAGCACTCGGGCGTGGGTGTTCAAGCCCTGGTAGGCCGGCAGCAGCGACGGATGAATATTCATCACTCGGCCGATAAAGCGCTGCACAAAAATCGGCGTCAAAATCCGCATAAAGCCGGCCAATACCACCAGGTCGGGCTCGTGGCGCTCAATAACCTTGATCAGCGCGCCGTCGTAGGCTTCACGATTTTCGTATTCGTGATGGGGCAGGGCCACGGCGTCAATACCGGCATCCCGGGCGCGTTTGAGGCCGTAAGCGTCGGCTTCGTTGGAGACCACGGCGACGATCTCGCCGCCGCCCAGACGGTCGTGAGACTGGGCATCAATCAGCGCCTGCAGGTTGCTGCCGTTGCCCGAAATCAGCACCACCACGCGCGGCGGCGTCAGCGCCTCGGGGGTAAAGTCGTTCAGCGTATCGCTCTCGTGCTCGATCTCGCTCATGCCGGCGTGCTCCCGCTTGCAAGGTTTTCCAGAGTGACGCTTGCGGCGTCGGTTTTGCGCGGCTCGATCGTGCCGATGTGGTAGACCGTCTCACCCTGGCCTTCAAGGTGGGCCCGGGCCTGTTCGGCCTGTTCGGCGGAGACCACCAGTACCATACCGATGCCGCAGTTCAGCACGCGGTGCATCTCAATTTCTTCGACGTTGCCGTGGCGTTGGAGCCAGTTGAATACCTCGGGACGCTGCCAGCTGTTGGCATCCAGGTGAGCCGCGAGATGCTCGGGCAGTACGCGAGGCAGGTTTTCCGTGAGGCCACCGCCGGTAATGTGTGAAAGCGCGTGGACCTTGACGTCGGTATCGTGCATCAGTGATAAAAGCGGCTTCACGTAAATGCGCGTGGGCGCCATCAGGGCATTGCCCAGAGTAGTGCCGTCAATGGCGGTTTCGAGCGATTCACCGCTGACGTCAAGGATCTTGCGGATCAGCGAGTAACCGTTGGAGTGGGGGCCTGACGAGGCAAGCCCCAGAATCACGTCGCCTTCGCCGACCCGACGGCCGTCAAGGATCTCGGATTTTTCCACCACGCCGACACAAAAACCGGCCAGGTCGTAGTCGCTGCCGGCGTACATGCCGGGCATTTCGGCGGTTTCGCCGCCAACCAGCGCGCAGCCGGCCCGCCGGCAGCCTTCGCCAATGCCGGTGACAACATCCGCGGCGATATCCACGTCGAGCTTGCCCGTGGCATAGTAGTCAAGAAATTGCAGCGGCTCGGCGCCGGCTACAACCAGGTCGTTGACGCACATGGCGACCAGGTCAATGCCGATGGTGTCGTGTTTGCCAAGATCCATGGCAAGCCGTAGCTTGGTGCCTACACCATCGGTGCCCGTTACCAGCACCGGCTCACGATAGCCTGTGGGGAGCTCGCAAAGCGCCCCAAAGCCGCCAAGGCCGCCCATGACTTCCGGGCGCGAGGTGCTTTTGGCAACGTGCTTGATGCGTTCCACCAGCGCGTTGCCGGCGTCGATATCCACGCCGGCGTCTTTGTAGCTCAGCGAAGTGGCCGGTTGAGAGGAAGATGTCTCGGTCATGGCAAGTCCTGTAAGGCAAGTCCTGTGAAACAGGCTGGGTAAAACCAGTCGCGGCGGGCAGGCGGGAAAGCGGCCGGCGCCGGGGCGATAACGCGACGAATTGTACCATCCAGCGGTGCTTATGGCATCGCGCATCTGACAACTGCATGCTTTGGCAATACTCATGCGCAGGTAAAGGTATACGTTGGCCAAAGCATGGCTAAGGAGAAAGCGGTAGTGCGATATTCATGGTGGTGGGTGGTGATATTGGGCACGGCCGCGGTACTGCTGTATCTGCTTGATGCTGTACTAATGCCGTTTATCGCCGGCCTGATTCTGGCCTATGTGGCCAACCCGCTGACCCATTGGTTTGAACGGCTGGGCATGAATCGTCCCTTTGCCGTCACGAGCGTGTTTTTGGTGCTGCTGGTGGTGTTTGCACTAAGCCTGCTGGTGCTGGTGCCGTTGACCGTGCAGCAAATCAAACAGTTGAGCGATGCCGTTCCGGCTATACTCAACTGGGTGGAAAGCGCTCTGGCACCTCGTCTACAGGAATGGGTCGGCTATGATCTGGGCACCGAGATAGCTGGTATCAAACAGATTTTTATCGATAACTGGCGTGATGCCGGCGGTTATCTGGCTCAGGCGCTGGGACAGATCGGGCGTTCGGGCATGGCCCTTATTTCCTGGGTGACCTACATGTCGCTGGTTCCTGTCGTCACGTTTTATCTGCTGCTGGACTGGCAGCGGCTGTTGGAGAACGTCACCACGCTGATCCCGCGTGCCTGGGTGGACGACACGCGGCGCCTGGCCGGGCGCTGCAACGAGGTGTTGTCGGCGTTTTTACGTGGCCAACTGCTGGTGATGCTGTGCCTGGGCGGCATCTACGCGCTGGGGCTTAGTCTTTTGGGGCTGAACGTGGGACTGATTATCGGGGTGATTGCCGGACTCGCCAGCATCGTGCCGTTTCTGGGTTTTATTGTGGGTATCAGCATTGCGCTGGCGGTGGCGCTGTTCCAGATTGGGACACTGTGGTCAATTATCGGCGTGGTGGCGGTCTTTGCCATTGGCCAGACCGTGGAAAGTGTTGTTTTGCAGCCCAAGCTTTTGGGCGACAAGATCGGTCTGCATCCGGTGGCGGTCATTTTTGCCGTGCTGGCCGGAGGAGAGTTATTCGGTTTTATGGGTGTATTGCTGGCGTTGCCCGCCGCTGCGGTGGTCATGGTGCTCTTGCGTGAGCTGCTTGAACGGTATAAAAACAGTACCTTATACGATGCCAGTATTCAGCCGGCCGGGCAGGAAAATGGCCAGCCACATGGCGCACAGAGCCGCCGTGACGAAAGGGAGTCATCATGAATCGAGCGCCGGCACAGTTGCCGCTGGGCGTAGGGCTGCGTGACGATGCCACGTTTGGCAACTATTATCCGGGCGCGGAAAACGCCCCCCTTGTGGAACAGCTGACGCGTCAGCTAACGCCGGACGGCGAGCCCTATCTGTATCTCTGGGGCGCGCCCGGTACCGGGCGCAGCCACTTGTTGCAGGCGGCCTGCCATCAGGCGTCGGACCGGGATGCGCGGGCGCTTTACCTGCCGCTTGCGGATCTGGGGCATTTCCCGCCGCTAATGCTTGAAGACATCGAGCGGCTGGACCTGGTTGCCATCGATGATCTTGAATGCGTGGTGGGGCGCAAGCGCTGGGAAGAGGGTCTGTTTCACGCCTTCAACCGCTTGCGCGATGCCGGCAAGCGGCTGGTTATTGCATCCAACGCAGCGCCGCGCCAGCTACCGGTGCTGCTGCCTGATCTGGCGTCGAGGTTGACCTGGGGGATGACCTTTCACGTTCAGCCGCTGGATGATGACGGCCGGCTGGCGGCGCTCAGGTTACGCGCTGAAGTGCGCGGCATGGAGCTGCCCGACGACGTGGCACGTTATATTCTGCACCGCGGACCGCGCCAGTTGAGCGAGCTGTGCCGCTCGCTGGATACGCTGGATCGGGCCTCGTTATCGGCCAAGCGCAAGCTTACTATTCCTTTTGTCAAACAGGCGCTTGGCTGGTAGAAGCGAGTCAGGCGAATGTTATTATCGAGCCATCTGGAGGAGAATCGAAATGTCTGACCATTCAGGATCATCTCATTCTGCAGCCGCGACGCGGACAGAGCGCGACAGCATGGGCGAGCTTGAGGTGCCGGCTGACGCGCTTTATGGCGCTCAGACCCAGCGCGCGATTAATAACTTCCCCGTTTCCCAGCAGGCCATGCCGCTCGGGTTTATCCATGCCATTGCGCGGATCAAGCTGGCCGCGGCGCACACCAATGCCGCCCTTGGTCTTCTGGATGACGAGCGCGCAGCCGCCATTCAAAAAGCCGCCGAGGCGGTTATTCGCGGCGAGCATGACGACCAGTTTCCCATTGACGTGTTTCAAACTGGCTCGGGCACGTCGAGCAACATGAACGTCAATGAAGTGCTGGCGCATTTGGCAAGCCAGAGTGGCGTTGAAGTACAGCCCAATGACCACGTCAACATGGGGCAGTCGAGCAACGACGTGGTGCCCACGGCGATTCACGTATCGGCCGCGATTGCCGTTGAGCAAGCGTTGCGTCCGGCGCTTGTCACGCTGCGCCAGAGCATTGCCAAACGCGCCGAAGCGCTTGAGCATGTGGTGAAAACCGGGCGTACCCACCTGATGGATGCAATGCCGTTGACCATGGGCCAGGAGCTGGGTGGCTGGGTCAACCAGCTGGATCAGGCCATCGAGCGCATCGACAGCGCCATGAACCGCGTGCAGCGTCTGGCCCAGGGGGGCACGGCGGTGGGCACCGGCATCAACGCGCCGGAGGGCTTTGCCGAGCGCGTGGCCATTCACCTGAGCGAGCAGACGGGGCTTTCATTCCGTCCCAACGACAGCTTCTTTGCCAGCCTGTCATCCCAGGATGCGGCGGTGGAGCTTTCCGGCCAACTCAAGGGGTTGGCCTGCGTGATCATGAAGATCGGTAACGATCTGCGCTGGATGAACTCCGGGCCGCTGGCGGGGCTTGGCGAGATCGAGCTTGAAGCGCTGCAGCCGGGCAGCTCGATCATGCCGGGCAAGGTCAATCCGGTGCTGCCGGAATCCGCGGTGCAGGCCGCCGCACAGGTGATCGGGCTGGATACGGCGATTACCATCGCCGGCCAGAGCGGCAACTTTCAACTCAACGTGATGCTGCCGCTGGTGGTAACCAACCTGCTGACCTCAATCAACCTGATGGCGAACACCGCAACGCTTCTGGGCGAGCGGGTGATTCCGGCGTTCAAGGTGCGCGAAGACAACCTCAAGGAGCCTCTTGAACGCAACCCGATTCTGGTGACGGCGCTTAACAGCGTGATCGGCTATAACGCGGCGGCACAGGTGGCGAAAAAGGCCTATCAGGCGGGGCGGCCGATTATCGACGTGGCCGAAGAAGAGACCGACCTGGACCGAGAAGCGCTCAAGCGCCTGCTTGATCCGAAGAAACTCACCGAAGGGGGCATTCCGGAATAAGGCAGTTGCGTAAAGTGCTTGCATTTCAGCTGCGAAGCCGTAAAATACGCATCCGTTGCCAGACGCCGAGGCTTGAAAAGATAGCCTGAAGAATGGCTGTAAAGCAGGACTATAGCTCAGTTGGTTAGAGCGCCACGTTGACATCGTGGAGGTCGGCGGTTCAAATCCGCCTGGTCCTACCAAGCGCATTGTTCACGCAGACGTTGCATGGCAGCCGGCTAGTGTTAATAGCCACAATTTACAGGACCATAGCTCAGTTGGTTAGAGCGCCACGTTGACATCGTGGAGGTCGGCGGTTCAAATCCGCCTGGTCCTACCAGAAAAGTGCAGTTGATAGCACGTTCAAACGCCCCACAGTTTTGCTGTGGGGCGTTTTTGTGTGCGCGTATAAGACCACGCGAAAGCCGCGAAAGCTCAATCAACGGCCCGGCGCGGTTTAACGGCCCGGCGCGGTTTCAAGCAGAGCTTTTAGCGCAAAAAATCAGGCAGGTCGGTGGCGGTGATAAACGTCGCCACCAGCGCCTCAATGCCGCTCTGGTCTTCATCGCTGAAACGGCCCTGTTCGGGGCTGTCGAGGTCAAGCACACCCCATAACACGCCATTGTTGACGATGGGCACGACCAGCTCGGCGCGGGAATCGGCATCGCAGGCAATATGCGTGGCAATGGCGTTTACGTCATCCACCCGCTGGGTTTGCTGTTGGCTGGCCGCGGCGCCGCACACGCCTTTGCTGAACGGGATCGGATGGCAAGCCGGTTTGCCCTGAAACGGCCCGAGGCCGAGTACGGCCGGCTCGCGCTGTAGATAAAGCCCCGCCCAGTTAAGCGCAGGCACCTGCTGAAAAATAAACGCGCACAGCTGGGCGCTGTTGGTCAGCCAGTCGCGGGTATCCAATAGCGCCTCCAGCTGGCGGTTGAGCAGGGCGTAGCCGGGAGCGTCGGTTATCGGTGTATTCATTGCGTGGCCTCGCGGGTTGCGGCGAATAAACAAACGTACCTGAAAAGCCGCAGGCCGGCATTAAGCCGGCCTGCGATGGTTGATTGCCTTGTAGTTTGGCAAGTGCGTTTATTCGGTCCAGCCGGGCACGGCCGAGCCCTTGAACAGCTCGTCGGCTTTCTCGATAACGGCCTCGCTCTGGTAGGCATCCACCAGTTGGCGAATATCTTCGCGGTCTTCGTCGCCGCCACGCACTACAATCAGGTTGACGTAGGGTGATTCCGGCCCTTCCTTGATCAGCGCGTCGTCCAGGCTCAGGCCTGCCGGCTGGGCAAAGGTATTGTTGATGAAGGCCATGTCAACGTCGGGAAGCACGCGGGGCAGCTGGGCCGCTTCGATTTCGCGGAAACGGAAATCATGCGGGTTTTCAGCGATATCAATCGGCGTGGCTTCAAGGTTGGTCGGATCGTTAAGCGTAATCATGCCCTTGTTGTGCATCAAAATCAGCGACCGGCCTTCGTTGGAGGGGTCGTTGGGAAGCGCGATCTGAGCACCGTCAGGTAGATCTTCAATGCTGTCGAATTCTTCCGAGTAGGCACCGATGGGGTAAACAAAGGTGTAGCCGGCGACGGCGAAGTCGTAGCCGCGGTCGTTGACCATGGACTGCATGTAGGGCTCATGCTGGAAGGCGTTGGCATCCAGGCTGCCGTCGGCCAATGCCGCGTTGGGCGTGACGTAGTCGGTGAACTCGATGATTTCGACGTCAAGGCCGTATTTTTCTTCAGCGAGCTCAACGGCCACCTTCATTACGTCGGTTTCCGGGCCGGCGACGGTACCCACTTTGAGAGTGTCGGCGTTGGCTACGTTAATGCCCAGCGCCAGGGCGGTGAGGCTGCCAATCAATAGCTTTTGCATGTTCAGGCTCCGGTCAGTGCTGGATATGTTGCGCTCATGGTGAGGCGATCAAAACAGATGTTTAATATTGCAGCGATAAAAAACAGATGTCTAATGCTTTTTGGTTATCGATGGTGTTTACTTGCGGTCGCTTTTGCGCACCAGGTAATCACCCAGGCTCTGAAACCCCTGCACCATGATCACCAGAATAACCACGGTAATCAGCATGATTGTGGGGTTGAAGCGGTTATAGCCATAGCGAATGCCCAGATCACCGAGCCCGCCGCCGCCGACCGCGCCGGCCATGGCCGAATAGCTGACCAGCGTCACCACGGTGATGGTCAGCCCGGTGATGATGCCGCCGCGCGCCTCGGGCAGCAGCACCTTGCGCACAATTTGCCAGGGCGTGGCGCCCATGGCTTGTGCCGCTTCTATCAGCCCCGGTGAAATCTCGTTCAGTGCGCCTTCTACCAGCCTTGCCACAAACGGAATCGCGGCGATGGTTAGCGGTACCGAGGCGGCGTTAATCCCGATCGACGTACCCACCAGCATCCGCGTGAACGGAATGATGGCGACCATGAGAATGATGAACGGAATCGAGCGCCCGATGTTGGTGACGATGCTCAGGGCCTGATTGACCACTGGCATGGCAATAATCTGGCCCGGGCGGGTAATGTACAGCAGCACGCCCAGCGGTACGCCGAGAAGCGTGGCGATAAGCCCGGAGACTCCAACCATGTAAAGCGTATCAAGCGTGGCCTGCAAAATAAGATCAATCATCGCGCTGGACATGCCCAAGCACCTCAACGTTCAGTTCGTGGGATTCAAGGTAGCGCATGGCCTGTTCGGTCTGCGCTTGTGTGCCTAAAAGCTCGGCGATCATCAGCCCCAGGGTGCGCTCCTGGATGGATTCGACCTTGGCCTGCAAAATGCTGACATCAACACTGCACTCCCGAGCCAGCCTGGAGATAAGTGGGGTGGAAACGGCGTCGCCGGAAAACGTCAGCCGCACCACGGGATGGGTATGCTCGTCCGGGGCTTCTTCCAGCCGGCTGATGAGTTCCCTGGGAGGGGAGAGTTGCAGGAAGTCGTTGAGAAACTCGCGGCCAAGTTGCGTCTCGGGCGCGGTAAAGAAGTCGCCCACGGCGGCATCTTCCACCAACCGCCCATCGGAGATCAGGCTCACCCGATGACAAATGGACTTTACCACCTCCATTTCGTGGGTAATCAGCAAAATGGTAATGCCCAGGTCACGGTTGATGTCGCGCAACAGTTCCAGAATCGAGCCGGTGGTTTGCGGGTCCAGCGCCGAGGTGGCTTCGTCGCAGAGCAGTACCGCCGGCTCACTCGCCAACGCCCGGGCAATGGCTACGCGCTGTTTCTGCCCGCCGGAAAGCTGGGCCGGAAACTGCCCGGCCTTGTCGTCAAGCCCGACGAGCTTCAGCAGCGGCGCCACGCGATGGCGGATGGCTGTGCGTTTATAGCCCATCAGCTCCAGCGGCAGGGCGACGTTATCAAACACGGTGCGTGTAGTGAGCAGGTTGAAGTGCTGGAAAATCATACCGATACGGTGGCGTGCCCGATTAAGCGCCTGGCCGCCGAGGCGTGTCATTTCCTGCCCGTTTACCGTGACGCTGCCCGTGGATGGCCGCTCGAGCAGGTTAACGCAGCGGATCAGCGTGGATTTTCCTGCCCCGGAAAGGCCGATCACCCCGTGAATACTGCCCTCGGGAATATGCAGGTCAACATCGCGCAGGGCGTTCACGGCGCCGGCGCCGCTGCCGTAGGTTTTACTGACGTTGCTTAGTTCTATCATGACGTCTGCTTTATGTAGACCAAAGCGCAGAGAAACAACGCTCTGGCTGAAAACGTGTGAGACCGAAGACGGACTGCGAGGGGCAAGCGTAGGGCGGGAGACAAAAAAAGGCCACCCTGGCGGGTGGCCATCAACGCTGGACACACCCTTTTAGCTGCACTTCATCGGGCAAAAAGCCCGATGGACGCCCGCAATCCGGGAACAAATCGGCGTCTGGATAATGATGTATAACGGCGTCCATTTTAGGGAGCGCGCGCAGGCGCTGTCAAACCCCGGTAGTAGTATTTTATAGCGATCGTCGTAAAAATGGTTTTTGGCGCTGCCTTTGGAATTTTTGGCAGAAAATTGGGCAACCGGGTTGCGCTGCCTGCCGTGAAAATGGCACGTCGCGCAGGTCAGGCAGCACCGTTGCCCGTTAGGTGTGGTGCCATTTCGTCTGGTATTGGGAAAGCGGCTGCATTAGGCTGAGTTAATTGAGCTGGCTGCAACCCCTGCTGGGGCGCACTGCAGCCACAAAGAACCTGAACCCATGCCAAAGGAATGGCGGTGCCATGAACACGCATAAAGTCACGTATCCAGTCGTAACAGGCCTTTTCGGTATGAGGGCTATAGAGCCTCGCTTGCATAGTGGCCTTCACGCGGTCCAACAGCTTTGGCGGCTTGTGGGGCGTGCCCGTACAGCTGTCCCTCTTGTTGTGTGGGTATACGTACAGTTTTATGGGTGCCGCGCAAAAGCGCAAGCGTGCGAATCCTGCATAGGTAGCCGAGTTTTAATTAATTCGAATATAAATCAATGTGTTGGGCGAAAAAAAGCAGGCTTTTTTTGTCGGATAAACGTGCCGGCACGTTTATCCAATCATAGAGCGCGCTGTCTAATACCTGTTAGGGGCCAAAGGAAGCACTATGGAAGGCGAAAGTACGCAAAAGCTCACCGAAATACACGTCCAGGAGGCGCGGAGATACGCGCTTAGGCTCTTCGCCTATGTGAGTACCGTATTTCCTTCGGAATGGAGCCAGGCATGGAACGAAATCATAACTCCCGACCTTCTGGAATTTGCGTTTCACGCACGAAAGGTAAACGAGTTTTGTAAACTACGAGAAGAAACGTTTGAGCCCATTAATACTCTTATTGTGAAGATCTCGGATAACGATCCCGGAAACTGGGAAGCGAACTATCACTATGCGTTAAACGCTTTTGTTCACGTCAACTCGTTCATCCTTGGTCATTCTCATGTAGATCACCGCCGCATATTTGAGAAGTCGGAAGCAAATCTCCAAGCAACCTACGTAAAAATTACAACTGACAAGTTTGCGGAGAAAACTATAAGTATATCGGGCCTTGTATTTTGCTTTCTAAACAACGTCATTCCGTTAATAAGGAACAGGTATCCAGAGCTCAAATTTTGAACGCGTCCTATCATTGGCCCCTAACAAGTCGCTGCAGCCGACCTTCATCCCGCTACGCGGGCTGTCGGCGGCTGAGCTCAGGCGTTATATGCCAGGAGCACCAATGTCGTACGACATCATACTTAATACCCTGCTTGTGGGCCCGCTTCCCATAGGCGAAAAATTCCCCGCACTAATGGCACAATGGTGCCCCAAATTTTGCGAGCGACGTGTCATGGGTTTCAGGCCTTTTGACCAGAGCCTGGCCCAGGACGTTGATACAGCACTTTGACACATCAAGGAGATAGACCCATGTTTACCGGTATCGTGCAGGGGACGGCAAAAGTGGTGGAGGTGCGCGAGCGCGAGGCATTTCGTACCCATGTGGTGGCCATGCCCGAGGGGGTACGCGAAGGGCTTGAGATTGGTGCGTCGGTGGCGCACAACGGCGTTTGCCTGACGGTGACGGCGGTTGACGGCGATAGCGTGCATTTTGATTTGATGCGCGAAACCTTGCGGGTAACGAATCTGGGAAAAATTACCGTTGGCGATCGCGTCAACCTTGAGCGTGCGGCGCGCTTCGGGGATGAAATTGGCGGGCACGCGATGTCCGGCCATGTGATGAACATGGCCGAGGTGCTGTCCATCGAAGAGGCGCCCAACAACCGCCGGCTGTGGTTTGTTTTGCCCGACGAGTGCGCGCGGTTTGTGTTTGATAAAGGCTACGTGGGCGTAGACGGCATCAGCCTGACCGTTGGCGAAGTGTGCCGCCCCGATGATGCGCCGGCGTCGTTTTGCGTTAACCTGATACCTGAAACCCTGGCCCGCACTACGCTTGGCGAACGCGTGCCGGGAGACGTGATAAACATTGAAATAGACCCGCAGACTCAGGCGATTGTAGAAACGGCAGAGCGCTTTCTGCAAAGCCACCGGGCAGGCGTTTAACACGGCGGCAGGGTGCCCGTGAGGCTCGCATCACGGCACGCCTTTGGGTAAGATATGCGCCTTTTCTTGCCCCCTGCTATCGCGAGAGCGTTGGCGCGAAGGATAAAAAGACCATGAAATTTCTCGATAGCTACTTCAAGCTCACCGAGCACAATACCAATATAAAAACCGAGATCATTGCGGGGGTCACTACCTTCCTCACCATGGCCTACATCATCTTTGTGAACCCGAGCATTTTGTCGGAAGCGGGGATGGATGCGGGCGCGGTGTTTGTCGCCACCTGCCTGGCGGCCGCCATCGGCTGTTTGATCATGGGCATTCTGGCCAACTATCCGATTGCCCAGGCGCCGGGGATGGGGCTTAACGCCTTTTTCACCTACACCGTCGTGCTGGGAATGGGCTATACGTGGGAAGCTGCGCTGGGGGCAGTGTTTTTCTCGGGGCTGTGCTTTTTTATCCTGGGTGTGTTGCGCGTGCGCGAGTGGATCATCAACTCCATTCCGCTGTCGCTGCGGCTGGGGATTGCCGCCGGTATCGGGCTGTTTCTGGCGATGATCGCACTGAAAAATGCCGGGATCGTGGTGGCCAATCCAGCGACGTTTGTGGCGCTGGGGGATCTGAGCCAGCCGTCTGCCATCTATGCGCTGGCCGGTTTTTTCGTGATTACCGCGCTGGCCTACCTGCGCGTGACCGGTGCCGTGCTGATCGGAATTCTGGGCGTGACCCTCGTGGCGACGCTGCTGGGCCATAACGAGTATGGCGGCCTGATGTCCATGCCGCCCTCTATTGCTCCCACCTTCATGCAGATGGACCTTGTCGGCGCGCTTGACGTGGCCATGCTCAGCGTCATTTTCTCTTTCCTGTTTGTTGATCTGTTCGATACCTCGGGCACGCTGGTTGGCGTTGCCCAGCGCGGCAAGCTGTTGGATGAAGACGGCAACCTGCCGCGGCTGGGGCGCGCCATGGTGTCTGACAGTACGGCAACCATGGTGGGTGCCGCGCTGGGTACGTCGACCACGACCAGTTACATCGAGTCCACCGCGGGTATCGCGTCGGGCGGGCGTACCGGTCTGACTGCCGTAGTGGTTGCCGTGATGTTCTTGATCAGCCTGTTCTTTGCGCCGCTGGCAGGTTCGATTCCGGTGTATGCAACGGCTGGTGCGCTGCTCTACGTCGCTGTGTTGATGGCAGGCAGTTTATCCCATGCCGACTGGGAAGACCCCACCGAAGCCGCGCCGGTACTGCTGGCGGCTATTGGCATGCCACTGACCTACTCGGTGGCGGAAGGTATTGCGCTGGGCTTTATCAGCTACGTGGCGATCAAGCTGCTGTCCGGCCGTTTCCGCGAGCTTAACCCGGCGGTTATCATTCTGGCGCTGCTGTTTGTGGGCAAATTCGTCTTTTTATAAGCAGTGCCGTCGCAACCCTTTAATCATTCACTAGCCCATGAGAGACGTGATGAGTATCTACGGCGACTATATCAAGTCGGTGATTCGCACCGTACCCGACTGGCCGGAGGAGGGCGTCAACTTCCGCGATATTACGCCGCTTCTGCAAAACAGCTCGGCATTTCGCAAGTTGATTGACAGTTTTGTGCATCGCTATCAGGACATGAATCTGGATGCCATCGCGTCGATTGATGCCCGTGGTTTTATCATCGGCGCGCCGCTGGCCTATGAGCTTGGCTGCAGCTTTGTGCCGGTGCGCAAGAAGGGCAAGTTGCCGTTCAAGACAGTCAGCGAGACCTACACGCTGGAGTACGGGCACTCCGAAGTGGAGCTGCATTCCGATGCCTTCCAGCAGGGTGATCGCATTCTGCTGATGGATGACCTGATTGCCACCGGCGGTACCATGCTGGCCGCGGCCAACCTGATTCAGCGTTGTGGTGGCCATGTAGTGGATACCGCCACGATTATTGATTTGCCTGAACTGGGCGGGTCACAAAAAATTCGCGATGCCGGCTATAGCGTATTCGCGGTTTGTTCTTTCACCGAAGACGAGTAACGCCCAATGAGCAGCGAACGCTACCATCAGCATTTCACCGTGTCCTGGGATCAGCTGCACCGCGACGTGCGCCAGCTGAGTCGCCAGCTGGTCGAGCGCGATTTCAAGGGCATTATCGCGATAACCCGGGGTGGGCTGATTCCGGCGGCACTGATTGCCCGCGAGCTTAATGTGCGCCTCATCGATACCGTATGCATCAAAAGCTACGACTACAAAGAGCAGGGCGGCCTTGATGTTCTCAAGGGCGTGGACCACGACGGTGAAGGCTGGCTGTTGGTGGATGACCTGGTTGATACCGGTAAAACCGCCCGTGCCGTGCGCGAAATGCTGCCCAATGCGCATTTTGTCACCATTTATGCCAAGCCCGAAGGGCGCCCGCTGGTGGATCAGTATCTCACTGAGGTGGGCCAGAACTGCTGGATTCAGTTCCCCTGGGACATGGGTGTGGCTTACGTCGAGCCGCTGGTCGATCAGGTAAGGAAGTAACGCGAGCCGATTATGTCCAGTCCGCTACCCGTTGAATGGAATGAATGGCTCGGCGATGAGTTTCAAGCCGGCTATATGGGGTCGCTGAAACGCTTTCTTGCCGAGGAAAAAGCCACCAAAAAGGTGATTTTTCCCCATTCTTCCCAGTGGTTTCGTGCCTTTGAGCTAACGCCGCTTTCCCGGGTCAAGGTCGTTATCCTGGGGCAGGATCCGTACCACGGTCCGGGGCAGGCCCACGGGCTGTGCTTTTCGGTGCAGCCCGGCGTCAAGGTGCCGCCTTCGCTGGTCAACATCTATAAGGAGCTGGCAAGCGATGTGGGCTTTACGCCGGTAAAGCACGGCTTTCTTGAGCCCTGGGCGCGTCAGGGCGTGCTGATGCTCAACACTGCGCTGACGGTTGAGCAAGGCAACGCCGCCTCGCACCGGGGGAAAGGCTGGGAAATCTTCACCGACCGTGCGATTGAAACCGTCAATGCCCATGCGCCACCCTGTGTGTTCATGCTCTGGGGCAGCCATGCCCGGCAAAAAAAGACGCTTATTGATCAACGGCGCCATCTGGTACTGGAGGCGCCGCATCCATCACCGCTATCGGCGCATCGTGGGTTCTTTGGCACGCGGCATTTCTCCCGGGCCAATACGTTTCTTGCGGAGCAGGGACGTGAGCCGATTCAATGGCAGTTGTCGGACAACCCCGATGACGTCTCCTGACGCGCTTTACCTGAAGTTCAGTCTTAACCTGAGGTCAAATTGCGCGTAGAATGTCGCGCGATTTTATGCACGCCTATTTATTACGCAGGTTCAGGTGACGCTGGTCGTTGCCCATCCCTGAACGAGGAACTCCCATGAGCGTTCACGCCATTAATCATCCGCTGGTGCAACACAAGCTGGGGCTGCTGCGCGAAGCTGACCTTAGTACCAAAAGCTTTCGCGAACTGGCCGGTGAAGTCGCCAAACTGCTCACCTATGAAGCCACCCAGGGGCTGGCGCTGGAAGACCACGAGATTCAGGGCTGGAACGGCGAGCTGATCGCGACGCGCCGGCTGAAGGGCAAGAAGGTAACGGTAGTGCCGATTTTGCGCGCGGGGCTTGGCATGCTGGAAGGCGTGACCGATTTACTCCCCAGTGCGCGGATCAGCGTTGTGGGGCTTTACCGCGATGAGGAAACCCTCCAGCCGGTGCCGTACTTCGACAAGTTTGCCAACGATATCGAAGAGCGGCTGGCGATTGTCATTGACCCGATGCTGGCCACAGGCGGCTCCATGATTGCGACGCTTGACATGCTGCGCCAGCGCGGCTGCCAGGACATGAAAGTCATCGTACTGGTCGCGGCGCCGGAAGGCATCGAACGCGTGCAGGAGGCCTATCCTGACGTCGAGATTTACACCGCCTCGGTAGATGAGCGCCTCGATGAAAACGGTTATATCGTGCCCGGCCTTGGTGATGCCGGCGACAAGATTTTCGGTACCCGTTAAGCGGTATCTTTGTTCATTGCCCCTTGCGTTTTACGCCGGGGGCATTTTTTTGTCAGGCAAATGCCGGCGTCAGCCCGCAGGGCGCTGGTAGAGGAGAAATACCATGGGGAAGGATAGCAGGACAGAGGGTGATGCTGCCCCGGCCGAGTCCTGGCCAAAAATGCTGTTAACCGGCGTGCAAATGCTTTTTGTGGCTTTTGGTTCGCTGGTGCTGGTGCCGTTATTAACCGGCCTTTCACCAAGCGTGGCACTGTTTACGGCGGGCATCGGTACGTTGATATTCCATGCCGTGACCCGCAATAGCGTGCCGGTCTTTCTGGCCTCGTCGTTTGCGTTTATCGCCCCGATCCAGGGGTCAGTGGCAAGCTTTGGCGTTTCTGCCACGCTGGGCGGGCTGATGGCGGCAGGCCTTGCTTATGTTGTGGTATCTCAGGCGGTACGCCTGAAAGGTACGGTTTGGCTGCATCGGCTGCTGCCGCCTATTGTGGTCGGACCGATCATCATGGTTATCGGGCTGGCGCTGGCGCCGGTGGCAGTGAGCATGGCGACCGGTGAAACCAGCGATCATATCGGTTACGGCCGCGCGATTATTCTGTCCATGGCAAGCCTGCTGGTCACGCTGGTGCTTGCCGTATTCGGCCGTGGCCTGTTGCGGCTGGTGCCGATCATGGGCGGTATTGCCACGGGTTATGTGCTGGCACTGCTGATGGGCGTGGTGGATTTCACTCCCATGCGGGAGAGCACCTGGCTTGCGCTACCGGATTTCACCCTGCCGACGCTTCACTGGGCGGCCATGCTGTTCATGGTGCCGGTAGCCATTGCCCCTGCGGTGGAACATATCGGGGACATGGTGGCGATCGGCTCGGTCACGCGTAAAAATTATCTGGAAAAACCCGGCCTGCACCGCACGCTACTGGGCGACGGGCTGGCGACCATGGCGGCAGCGCTGTTCGGTGGCCCGCCCAACACCACTTATTCCGAAGTCACCGGTGCGGTTACGCTGACCCGCGCGTTCAACCCCAAATATATGATTGTTGCGGCTATCACTGCCATTGTGCTGGCGTTTGTGGCCAAACTCGGCGCCTTTTTGCAGACCATTCCCGGCCCGGTGATGGGGGGCATCATGACGCTTTTGTTTGGCTCGATTGCCGTTGTGGGGATGAATACCCTGGTACGCGCCGGTCACGCTCTGACAGCACCGCGCAATCTGGTGGTAGTGTCGTTGATTCTGGTCTTTGGTATCGGCGGCATGCAGTTCGGCAACGGGCAGTTCACCCTGCAGGGCGTGAGTCTGGCCGCCGTGGTGGGGATTGTGCTTAACTGGGTGTTACCTCGCGCAAGCGATGATGAATGACGCAGTGCGCGCCTTGATCAGGAGAACTCATGCCAGCATCTGACCTTGACGTGCCGTTTCCGGTACTCGCCGTAGCGGCATGGAGCGGGACGGGCAAAACAACGCTGCTTGAGCAGCTGCTGCCGCTGCTGCGGCGCCGGGGGCTAAATGTAGGTGTGATCAAGCACGCTCATCATGCGTTTGACGTGGACAAGCCAGGCAAGGACAGCTACCGGCTGCGTAGCGCCGGCGCTGCGCCCATGCTGGTGGCCTCCCGGGAGCGCTTCGCGTTGATGCAGGAGACTCCCGGACAAACAGAGCCTGATCTGGCCAATCTGCTTGGCATGATGGCATTACACGCACCGGATCTGGTGATTGTCGAAGGCTTCAAGGCCTGGCCGCTGCCCAAGTTGGTACTGTACCGCGACGGTGTGGGCGACCCGGCCATTTTTCAGGACCCCTGGGTACGTGCAGTTGCCGTCAAGGCGGAAGAGGCTCAGGCGCTGGAGGCACATCAGGTGGCTTTCGATTCGGCGACACCGGGTTTCAGCCGACTGGACCTTGACGACACGGATGCCATCGCGCACTGGATAGCCCGTTGGGCGGAACAGTGGCAGGGCGCTGATGCCGGCCTGCCCCTCACGCATAACGCCTGAATGGCGGGATGATATGGAAGGTGAAAACATGCAGTTGACGCATCTGGACGCGCACGGTAAAGCCAGCATGGTGGACGTGGGCGAGAAAGGAGAAACCCGCCGCGAGGCCATTGCCTCGGGGCGCATCGTGATGCAACCGGAAACCCTGGCGTTGCTGGCTGACGGCGCCCTGCCCAAGGGTGACGTGATTGCCACGGCGCGCATCGCCGGCATTCAGGCAGCCAAGCGTACCCACGAGTTGATACCACTGTGCCATTCGCTCGCGCTTTCCAAAGTGGCGCTGGAGTTTGACGTGGATGCGCTAAACAACTGCGTCCACGTTGAGGCGATGTGCCGTCTGACTGGCCGCACCGGGGTGGAAATGGAAGCGTTGACGGCTGTGTCGGTGGCCTGTCTGACCCTTTACGACATGTGCAAGGCGGTAGACAAGAGCATGCGCATTGACGCGGTACAGTTGGAGCAGAAAAGCGGTGGTCAGCGGGGAGACTATCAACGCCGCGTTGACGCACCCATTGTGACCGGCGATAGCGTGGCGCGCGAGGTATCACTGGGGGATCGCTGTGATTCCCCGTGTGTCCGCGTCAAGTTTCTGGCCGAGCTGCGCGAGCGCGTGGGGGAAAGTGAAACGATTGTGGCGCTGGATCAGTTGGACAACTGTGACGTGGCCGGACTCAAGGCGACGCTGACAGCGCGGAACGGTGCATTTGAAGTGCTGGGCGAGCGGCGCGTGCTGTGTGCCATCAATCAGGTTATGGCCAACGACAGCGCACGTATCACCGACGAAGACGAGGTGGCATTTTTTCCACCCGTCACCGGGGGCTGATATGGACGTTCACAAGGACATTCGCGTCAGCGTTCAGCACGAACCGTTTAGCAGCGCGGATGACGGCAGCGAATTAGGCCGGGGGCGCACCGATATCGGCGCGGTGGTATGTTTTACCGGCCTGGTGCGGGATTTCAATGAATCACCCGATGTGACCGGCCTGACCCTTGAACACTACCCCGGCATGACCGAACGCACGCTGGAAGATATAGGCCGGGAGGCCTGGCAGCGCTGGTCGCTGAAGGCCGTGCGCATTGTGCATCGCGTGGGGTACATGGCGCCGGGCGACGGTATTGTGCGGGTGAGTGCGGCAAGTACGCACCGCCGGGATGCCTTTGAAGCCTGCGACTTCATCATGGATTTTTTGAAAACCCGGGCGCCGTTCTGGAAAAAGGAGCACGCCGGCAGCGGGGATTACTGGGTGAAAGAACGCGCCACCGACTACGCCGATGCCGATCGCTGGGAATCCTGAGGCCGGGCGTTATGCTCAGGTACAGGACGGCATTTCGGCTGCCATGATCTGCAGGTGAATATCCGGTAGATGCTGCATATGCTCAGCCAGCCAGCCCAGCAGGCGAGGTTTTAGCGCCTGGCGCAACTCCGCCAGGGTGTCGGCGTGAATGTTGTCGAGCGCGTCGTCCAGCCAGTCGCTGAAACTGTCTTCATCCAGTGCGCTGGTGCCGATGTTTTCCAGCATCAGCCGGCCGATGCGCGTCCAGCCGGTCTCGGTCGCGGTGACCGGCAGGGCAAGATACAGGCTGCCCCGACGGCCGTGTTTGCTGGCCGCATCGTCAAGCCCCGGATGGGCCACCACGGTGTTCTGACTGACAATACAGGGCGGCTGCGGGTGGCGTGCTTCAAGGTGCAGGCCGTTTTCGTCATACCGGATCATGTCGCCATTGAGCGGTGCCAGCGGTGCATTGATACCCAGTGACTCGGCAATATCCCTATGAGCCTGCTGGTGCAGCGTTTCACCGTGAACGGGCAGCAAATGCCGGGGGGCAATCCAGCCGTAAAGTGTTTTCAGCTCTTCCTGTGCAGGGTGGCCGGTTGCATGGAGCGCCGGCCGATTGAACTCGTCAAACAGCGTGACGCCAAGCTGCGCCAGCCGTGTTTTCAGCCGCTTGATCGGACGTTCGTTGCCGGGAATGGCCTTGGCCGAGAAGATCACGCTGTCGCCGGCGGCAAGTTCCATGTGCGGATGCCGCCCCTGAGCCAGCCGCGTCAGCGCCGCGCGGGGTTCGCCCTGGCTGCCTGTGGCGATAACCACCACTTCATGGGCAGGCAAATACCCCAGGTCATGAATGGGCACCAGCGGTGGCAGCTCCTCCAGATAGCCAAGCCCCCGGGCCACGCTGACCATGCGCTCCATTGAGCGTCCCATCAGGCTGATACGCCGCCCCGTCATGCTCGCCGCGCGCGCCACGGCCACAATGCGGGCAATGTTGCTGGCAAAGCAGGAAACCACCACGCGACCGCGACACTCGGCCAGCGTATTGGCCAGTGCCCGGGCAACCTCGCCCTCACTGGCTGAGTGCCCCGGCATTGGCGCATTGGTGGAATCACCCACTACCAGGTCCACCGGCGCAAGCGCACGGAACTGCTCGGCATCAAAAGCCGGGCCGACCAGCGGATCGGCGTCGAGTTTCCAGTCGCCGGTGTGCAGCACGCGCTGGCGTCCGGCGGCGATGAGCAGTGCACAACTTTCCGGAATCGAGTGGGGCATCAGCAGGTAGCGCAAGGTAAAAGACCCCGATTCCCGCGCTTCTCCCGGCTCAACGACGCGGATGGCAGTGGGGGCCAGGCCATGCTCGGCGAATTTCAGGCGTAGCAGCCCGGCGGCAAGCGGTGTGGCATAAATCGGGCACTGCCAGTGTGGCCAGAGCCAGGCGACGGCACCGATATGGTCTTCGTGGCCGTGGGTGATAAACAGCGCCCGGGGCGTAATGCCAAGCACTTGAAGGGTTTCGAGGTTGGGAACCTGAAGCGGTGTGTCAGGCAAATCCTGACGGATCATCATGCCGCAGTCCACGGCAATCCATTCGCCGGCGTACCCGTAGAGCGTAAGGTTCATGCCGATCTCGCCGCATCCGCCAAGCGGCAGCAGACGCAGTGGGGAGCGGTGTCGAGGACGAACGGTAACGCGTGTGGGATCCATCGGGTATAAAATGCCTTGAAAGTAAGGCTTTACTATACGGGATTGCGGGGGCGGGCCACAATCGCCGTGCCCGCGGCCAGTGCGCTGCATGGGACGATCCGTTACACTGCGCCCGCCGTTTTTCGATCATGTTCCGTTTTGCCCCGTTTGCGTTAGCGCGGGCGTCTCAGGCCGAGGTTGCTATGTCTTTTGCCCAAAGTGTGCTGGCCCCATGGCTGCTGGTGCTGTGTGCGGCGGTTACTCTCGCACTGTTTGCCTGGCTCATGACGCTCAGACCCTGGCAGGCGTTGATCAACGATACCGCACTGCAACATCGCTGGATGGCAGCAACCCTCGGCGTGATGTTGCTTTGGCAGCTGCGCGCGCAGGCGGTGGACTGGCTGACGCTGCATCTGGTGTTTACCACGCTGTTGTTGCTGTTATTCAAGGCGCCGTTGGCGCTGGTGAGTAACGTGCTGGTGAATGTGGCGATGGTGGCCATCGGGCGCAACGACTGGACGTTGCTGGGCGTAAACGTGTTGGTGACGGGGGTTGTGCCAGCGGTGGTGGTAGGACTGATCTGGCGATTTGTTGACCGCAGGCTGCCGGATAACATCATGCTATTTATGTTTTTTTGCGGCTTTTTTGGCTCGGCACTGGCCACGCTGGCCGGTGGGCTTGCGGCTGTCGGCCTGATTCTCGTGGGCAGTCAGAATGCCCAGGCGATACTGTTGGCTAAAGAGTACGCCCGCTTCCTGCCGCTGTTAATGCCGTCGGAGGCATTTATTACCGGCATGTTGCTGATCATCCTGATGGTGTACCACCCGCACTGGGTGGCCACCTTCAATGACCATCGCTATATCGACAGTCAGTAAAGCCCGTTCGGGCATCAATCCGTTAGCCTAGTGCCTGGCCGTTGCCACCACGAATGACGCCAACGCCGACGCCTTCGATATCCAGCGCCTGGGTGCGCAGGTCAATATTGATGGGAGTAAAGTCGGCGTTTTCGGCAGTGAGTTGCACGTGGTGCCCCTGGCGCTTGAAGCGCTTGACTGTTACCTCGTCCTCCAGGCGTGCCACGACGATCTGTCCGTCGCGGACGCGTTCCGTGCGGTGTACCGCAAGTAAATCGCCTTCCAGAATGCCGACGTCTTTCATCGAGAGCCCGCGAACGCGCAGCAGGTAGTCGGCTTTGGGCGTGAAGTATTCCGCCGGCAGCGGGCAGTAGCGATCAATGTGCTCGGCGGCAAGTATCGGACTACCGGCGGCGACTTCGCCAATAATCGGCAGGCCCTGGGGCGTTTCGCCGTTGCCTGCGGTGTCTGTCGCGGGTTCGTCCGGCGCTTCCTGAGCGGGGAGCCGGATACCGCGCGATGTATTGCGCACAATACGGATGGCGCCTTTGCGTTCCAGCGCACGCAGGTGCTCTTCAGCAGCGTTCGGTGAGCGGAACCCCAGCGCCCGGGCGATTTCGGCCCGAGTAGGAGGGTAGCCGTGGTCTCCCATGGTCTTGACGATAAAGTCATAAACATTTTGCTGGCGCGCGGTTAATGGCTGCGTCATAGGGAACTCCCGGATTGTGGCAACCCCGCAGTAGTGGGCAGCGTGGTTGTAAAGGTCGTGGCGACTCATCAGAACGTGCGTTCATGACCAGAAGCGTTGCCCCGGAGGTTGTCGAGGCAGTTGTGGTTAAGTATACAGCATGGGGCTATGTCCAGTATAGGTCGGGTGCGGGCGGTTATTGATTGAGCCGTAACGGGAGCTGGCGTACTATTGCTTCATGTTTTAAACAGTTGTTTTGGGAGAGCGCCGTATGGCCGAGCCGGATACAATGACGCGCATCTTGGATACTGCCGAGGTGTTGTTTGCAGAGCGCGGCTTTGCCGAAACGTCGCTACGTAACATAACCAGCAAGGCCCGGGTTAATCTGGCAGCGGTCAACTATCATTTCGGCTCCAAAAAAGCGCTGATTCAGGCGGTTTTTTCACGCTACCTGGACCCGTTTACCCTGCGTTTTCATGCCGCGCTTGACGAGCTGGAGGCCCACTACGACGGGCGTGTCATTCCGCTTGAGGCGCTGCTTGAAAGCATGGCGGCCACGGTGCTTGCCGTGCCCGCCGAGCGTAATAGCCTCAAGGTGTTCATGCGGCTGTTGGGGCTTGCCTACAGCCAGGCGCAGGGGCATTTGCGGCGCCACATTCAGCAGCATTATGGTGATGTGTTTACCCGCTTTACCGAGCTGGTGCGCAAGGCCACACCGGATTTGCCTGATGCCGAACGCTTCTGGCGCCTGCATTTCATGCTGGGCACGGTGATTTTTACCCTGTCGGGGCTGGATGCGTTGAAAGACATTGCCGAAAAGGACTATGACGAGCAGGTCACCACGCGTGATCTGGTCAGGCGCCTGCGCCCGGTGGTGGTCGCTGCGATGAATGCACCGCTGCCCGTTGAACCCCGCGAATGAGCGCCATGACTCCGTAACCGAGGCGCTATCAGGAGAACCATGCAGACCCCGATACTGAACGAGCTGCCGCCGCCGCATGCGGCGTGGATCGACATCGATCTTCACGATCAGTCGCTGACGCTGTGGCACGGGCAGACGCCGTGCCAGCGTTGGTCGATTTCTACCGGGGAGGCCGGTGCGGGCCAGCAGGACGGCAGCGGACAAACGCCGCTGGGTTGGCACTACGTGCGCGCTGCCATTGGCGCCGGTGAGCCGGATAACGCGGTATTTCGTGGCCGCCGTGCGACCGGTGAAGTGTATTCCGCCACTCTGGCTGCACGCCATCCGGAACGTGACTGGGTGCTCAGCCGTATCCTGTGGTTGTGCGGGCTGGAAAAAGGCCACAACCGTGGCGGCCGGGTGGATTCCCAACGGCGCTATATTTACCTGCACGGCACGCCGCCCGACGAGCCCATGGGCGTGCCCGCCTCTCACGGCTGCGTGCGCCTGCGTCTGGATGACCTGCACGAAGTATTTGCGCAGGCACCTCCCGGGACACCGGTCTGGCTGCACGACAGCTCAGCGCCATAGCCGGCTGCGAGTTCCGGATACACCAGCCGGCAGGTTTTGACAGTCGGCGTTGATCGTCTAGAATTACGCCTCCCTTTTGCAGGATCCTTCACGATGACTCATCCCTCAGGCCCGGTCATGCTTGACCTTGAAGGGCCAAGCCTTGGCGCCGCGGAAGCGCGCTTGCTGCGCGAGCCGGCGGTAGGCGGCGTGATTCTGTTTGCCCGCAATGTGGAAAATGCCGCGCAGGTCAGTGACCTGTGTGCCGAGATTCGTCACCAGCGCCCCGAGCTGCTGATTGCCATGGATCAGGAGGGGGGGCGCGTGCAGCGTATCCGGCAGGGTGTCACGCGCTTGCCGCCCATGGCACGGTTTGGCGAACGTTTTGCGGTTTCCCCCCGGGAAGGCGCATCGCTGGTTCGGGATGCCGGCTGGCTGCTGGGCATGGAAATGGCCGCCTGCGGGCTGGACATTACCTTTGCGCCGGTGCTTGACGTTGATTGTGGCCTTTCCAACGTGATTGGCGACCGCAGTTTTGGCAGCGACCCACAGGCCGTGGCCGCCCTTGGCGAAGCATTTGTCACGGGGTTGCACGAAGCGGGCATGGCGGCGGTGGGCAAGCATTTTCCTGGCCATGGCGGCGTCGCGGCGGACTCGCACGTGGCGCTGCCGGTAGACGAACGGCCTCTTGCCGAGCTGAAAGCGCACGATCTGGTGCCCTTTAGCCATCTGTCAGGGCAGCTGGACGGTGTGATGCCGGCGCACGTGATCTATTCCGATTTTGATGCGCGTCCGGCAGGTTTCTCACCCAGCTGGCTTGGCATGCTGCGCGAATCGCTGGGCTTCAAGGGATGCATCTTTTCTGATGACCTGAGCATGCACGGTGCCAGCGAAGCGGGCGGGCCAATAGCGCGCGCCGAAGCCGCACTGGGCGCTGGCTGCGACATGCTGTTGGTATGCAATGATCGCGAGGCTGCCCGGGCGGTGGTCGCCGCCTGCGCGGATCGCCAGGCCCGCCGCCCGGCCCGGCTGCGTTACGGCCGGGCCCGCCCCGAACTCAAGGCGCTTACTGCACTCAATCGCTGGCGGCGTACCCATGCACGCCTTGAAGCACTGGCCGATGGCGGCATGGAGTTATAAGTTATAACAGCGCGCAGTTGTCGCTTTTTTGCTTCTATTTTCCGATTTCACAAACTCTCTGGACCCCGACATGGTGACGCTGGATAAACAAGCGCTTGAGTCCCGCGACTCAATGCGCGCGCTGATGGATGATGCCGACTGCCTGATTACCCAACAGCAGGTGGAGCAGGCGCTGGATCGCATGGCCGAGGCCATTACCCGTGATCTGGGGGACAAGCTGCCGGTATTTTATTGCGTGATGAACGGCGGGCTGATTACCACCGGGCATCTGTTGACGCGGCTGGGTTTTCCGCTGGAAGTGGATTACATCCATGCTACCCGTTATCGCAGTCAGCTTCACGGTGGGGAGCTTTTCTGGCGGGTCTCGCCGGAAGTGCCCATGGCCGGGCGCCACGTGGTTATCGTCGACGATATTCTTGATGAAGGTTCAACCCTGGCCGCGATACTCGACTATTGCGCAGAAGCCCAGGCGGCAAGCGTGACCACCGCGGTACTGGTGGACAAGCAGCACGACCGCAAGGCCGTGCCCGGCCTCCAGGCCGACTACTGCAGCCTGAAAGTCGCCGACCGCTACGTCTTCGGCTTCGGGATGGATTACAAGGGCTACTGGCGCAATGCGCCGGGAATCTTCGCGCCCAAGGGGCTGTAGGCTGAGCCTGCAATCAACCTTCAACGCGGCGAAAACCGCCGCACAAGCCCGGTCTCGGCAATCATGCGCGTCGAAATTTCCTCGACGGAAAAGCGCGTGGTGTCGATGCTGGGAATGTGCAGCGAGCGATACAGCGATTCTGTTTGCTCCACCTCCTGCAGGCACTGGTCCATGGAGCTGTAGCGGCTGTTGGGCCGGCGTTCGTTGCGAATGGCCGCGAGCCGGCGAGCGTCAATGGTCAGGCCGAACAGCTTGTGATGGTGCTGGGCCAGAAAGCGTGGCAGCTTCAGCACGCCGTCTTCATCCTGGTCGTCTTCGGTAAGCGGATAGTTGGCCGCGCGGATGCCAAACTGTAGCGCCAGATACAATGATGTCGGCGTTTTGCCGCAGCGGGAAACGCCAATCAGAATGATGTCGGCCTGGTCATATTGGTGCGTGCGCGCGCCGTCGTCGTTATCCAGGGCAAAATGCACCGAATGGATGCGATCCATGTATACCGCATCGCTGCCGATCGCGTGGGTACGCCCGACGCTGTAGGACGAGTGGGTGGCCAGCTCCTGTTCCAGCGGTGCGAGAAAGGTAGAGAAAATATCCACCTTGAAACATGGCGCAGCGCGAATTACCTCGCGGATCGCCTCATCGACAATGGTGTCGATGACCACCGGGCGAGCGCCGTCACGATCAGCGGTTGCCTCGATAATCCCGGCCAGCTCTTCTGCCTTTTCCACGGTATCGATGTACGGCTTGGTCAGCATGGTGATGTTAACGCCGCTGAACTGGGCCAGTAGACTGCGGCCCAGGCTTTCGGCGGTAATACCCGTGCCGTCGGAGATAAAAAAAGCGGTGCGTGTCATATCCTGAAGCCCTGTACGCGCTGGGTGGTTGTCCATGAAGCGCCTGTTATCCTGTTCGGCACAGGCATGATCATGGTGGCTGTAATCATGCGGCAGGGTAGCATGCCGTTACTGACGTCTGCTGCCGACTACAAAACTGCCTGAAAAACCCGCGTTGTTGTAAATCTCCTCCATCCTGTTAGCTATTAGACCAATGGTTTAGGCCTGACCCGAGTGCTAGGGTAAGAGCGTAAATAACCGGCGGTCTACCGGCCGTGGTGACAAGCCGTTGCAGTTCGGTCGTTGCAGGAAAACGCCGCTGGCAACAGAGCCGCTGCAAACACAAGTGCGAGGGGGTTGCGTGGAAGACTACATTCTGTGGTTCGATCAGTTGGGTATGGCCGATGTCGAGCGCGTTGGCGGCAAGAACGCGTCGCTGGGTGAAATGATCTCGAACCTGTCGGAGGTGGGCGTAACCGTGCCCGGCGGCTTTGCCACTACCGCCCATGCATATCGTGAGTTTCTCTCCCACGACGGGCTGAACGAGCGCATTAACGACACGCTCAAGCGCCTCGACGTTGATGACGTCAAGGCATTGTCGAAAGCCGGCAGCGATATCCGCCAGTGGATCATCGACACGCCGCTGCCGCCGGCCTTTGAGGCGGCGCTGGCGAAAGCCTATGACCAATTGTTGGAGCGCCACCCGAACCTCAAGGCCGCGGTGCGCAGTTCCGCAACGGCGGAAGACCTGCCTGATGCGTCCTTTGCCGGCCAGCAGGAAACCTTTCTCAATATCGAAGGCTTTGCCAACATCAAGCGCGCCGTGCACGAGGTGTTCGCTTCGTTGTTCAATGACCGCGCGATTTCCTACCGCGTACACCGCGGCTACGCCCACGAAAACGTCGCGTTGTCCGCCGGCGTACAAAAAATGGTGCGTTCAGAGACTGGCGCGTCAGGCGTCATGTTCACCCTGGACACCGAATCCGGCTACCGCGATGCGGTGTTTGTCACCGCTTCCTGGGGGCTGGGTGAAACCGTCGTGCAGGGCGCGGTCAACCCTGATGAGTTCTACGTTCACAAGCCCACGCTGGCCGCGGGCCGTCCGGCGGTACTGCGCCGTAACCTGGGCTCCAAGCGCATCAAGATGATTTACGGCGAAGATGCCAGCGCCGGCAAGTCGGTCGATACCGTTGACGTGGAGCACCGGGACCGCAGCCGCTTTTGTATCAACGATGAGCAGGCCATGGCGCTTGCTCGTCAGGCGGTGACCATCGAGCAGCACTATCGCCGCCCGATGGATATCGAATGGGCGCTGGACGGCGACGATGGTGAGCTTTACATCGTGCAGGCGCGGCCGGAAACGGTGGTATCCCAGCAGGAAGGCGGCCGCCTGGAGCGCTTCACCTTGCGTGAAAAGGGCCGCACGCTGGTGACCGGCCGGGCGATTGGCCAGCGCATCGGGCGCGGAACGGTCAAGGTCGTGTTAAGCCCGGATGACATGGACAAGATCCAGGACGGCGATGTTCTGGTGACCGACATGACCGACCCCGACTGGGAGCCGGTGATGAAGCGCGCCTCGGCCATTGTCACCAATCGCGGCGGGCGCACCTGTCACGCGGCGATTATCGCCCGTGAACTGGGCATCCCGGCGGTTGTTGGCTGCACGGATGCCACCGAGCAGCTGCATGAAGGCATTGACGTCACCGTTTCCTGCGCGGAAGGCGATGCCGGGCAGGTCTATGAAGGATTGCTGGAGTTTGACCGCAAGGTATCCAGCATCGATGCCATGCCGGAACTGCCGTTTCATATCATGATGAACGTGGGCAATCCCGACCGGGCCTTCAGTTTTGCCGGACTGCCCAGTGCCGGCGTGGGGCTTGCGCGGCTTGAATTCATCATTAACCGCATGATCGGGGTACACCCGAAGGCACTGCTGGACTACGCCACGTTGCCCACGGATTTACAGCAGATCATCGATTTGCGCACCGCCGGCTACGCGGATCCGGTCAGCTTCTACGTGGACAAACTGGTTGAGGGTATTTCCACGCTGGCCGCGTCGTTCCATCCCAAGCGCGTTATCGTGCGGCTGTCCGATTTCAAGTCCAACGAATACGAAAACCTGATTGGCGGTAAGCTTTACGAGCCCGGCGAAGAAAATCCCATGCTCGGTTTCCGCGGTGCATCCCGCTATGTATCCGATGCGTTCCGGCCGTGTTTCGAGCTTGAATGCCGTGCCCTGAAGCGCGTGCGTGACGAGATGGGGCTGGATAACGTCGAAATCATGGTGCCGTTTGTACGCACGCCGGCCGAGGCCGAAGAAGTCGTGGGCCTGCTTGCGGCCAACGGCCTCAAGCGCGGCGAAAACGGCCTGAAAATCATCATGATGTGCGAGCTGCCGGCGAACGCCCTGCTGGCTGACGAGTTCCTCGAACATTTTGACGGTTTCTCGATTGGCTCCAACGACCTGACCCAGCTGACCCTGGGGCTGGATCGGGACTCGGGGATCGTGGCGCACCTGTTTGACGAGCGTAACGCGGCGGTGAAAAAACTGCTGGCCATGGCCATTCAGGCCTGCAAGGCTCAGGGCAAGTACGTGGGTATTTGTGGCCAGGGGCCATCCGATTACCCGGATCTTGCCAAGTGGTTGATGGAGCAGGGCATCGATTCGGTGTCGCTCAATCCTGACGCAGTGCTGGAGACCTGGCTGATGCTCGCCGGGAAAACACAGGCCTGACGCGCTTGTGCAACGTTTGAGATTGGCTTTAATCTCGGTGTGATGCCGACGCTTGAAGCAACGAATGCCCGGCCAAGTGCCGGGCCTTTTCGTTTAGTTGACCAGAGGAAAACACCATGCTGCGTTGTAAAAAACGACTGCTGCCGCTTGGCATGCTGCTGTTGCCGCTTACGGCACTGGGCTTTGACTATCAGGCGCCAGCGCTGAGCCCCGAACCGGCCTCGGGCTTTGAAGAAAAACCCGGCTGGAGTGCGGAGTCTTTTGCCGTGGTGGCGGCCAATCCGCTGGCGGTAGATGCGGGCTACCAGGTTTTGCAAGCGGGCGGCAACGCAATGGATGCCGCAGTTGCTGTGCAAATGGTCCTCGCCCTGGTGGAGCCGCAGTCCAGCGGCATTGGCGGTGGCGGCTTTCTCCTGCATTCAAACGGCGGTGAAGTGACCGCCTTTGACGGTCGTGAAACCGCGCCGTCAGGCGCCGACGAGTCGCTCTTTCTGGATGAGCAGGGCGAGCCTGTTGCCTTCATGGATGCCGTGACCAGCGGCCGGTCGGTTGGCGTGCCGGGTACAGTCAGGATGCTGGAGAAAGCCCACGCCGAATACGGCAAGCTGCCTTGGGAAGTGCTGTTCAAGCCGGCCATTACGCTGGCCAGAGACGGCTTCAAGGTCAGTGAAAGGCTGCATCAGAGTCTAGCGGATGATAAATACTTGCCGCGCAATCCGGCTGCCCGGGCGTTTTACTATACCGATGAAGGCAAGCCGCTGGCCGTGGGCGAGACGCTTGCCAACCCCGCGTTGGCAGTGATTCTCGAAGACATTGCTCGGCAGGGCAGCCAGGCGTTTTATCAGGGCCGTGTGGCCCGGGATTTGGCCGACCGGGTGCAGTCCCGGAAACAGCCGGGCACCTTGACGGTAGATGATCTGAAAAACTACGAAGCCAAAGTACGCGAGCCGATCTGTACGCCGTGGCAACAATGGGAAGTGTGCGGTTTCCCCCCGCCGTCGTCAGGCCATCTGACCGTGATGCAGATACTTGGCATGCTGGATCAACAGCCGATGACCGAGGCACCGTTGGATAACGGCGCTCCCAGCAGCGACTGGCTGCATCGTTTTATTGAAGCGTCAAGGCTGGCCTTTGCCGATCGCAATCGTTATATCGGTGATCCGGCGTTTGTCGAGGCCCCCGGCGGCGACTGGCAAACTCTATTGGCGCCGGCCTATCTGGAGCATCGTGCGGCGCTGATTGCCCATGACAAAAGCCTGGGCGAGGATGTGGCGCCAGGCCAGCCGGGAGCGCTTGAAGTAAGCCTGGCTACTCCGCCGCATCAGCCGGAGTATGGTACCAGCCATGTCAGTATTGTGGATGGCGATGGCGGAGCCATCGCCATGACCACTTCCATGGAGCAAGCGTTTGGCTCGCGAATTCTCGCCGATGGCGGTACCGGGCTCGCCGGTGGCTATCTGCTGAATAACCAGCTGACGGATTTTTCGTTTACTCCGGAAGTTGATGGCAAGCCGGTGGCCAACCGCGTTCAGCCGGGCAAGCGGCCGCGTTCCAGCATGAGCCCGACGCTGGTATTTAAGCATCGTAGTGAAGATGATCCGGAACCCGGCGAGCTGGTGGCAAGCCTTGGCAGCCCCGGTGGTGCGGCCATTATTCCGTATGTGGCGCAAACGTTGGTGGCGCTGCGCGACTGGGGGCTGAACGCTCAGCAGGCGCTGGTACTGCCCCACACGGTAACGCTGGGTAGCGAGGTGTATGTGGAAAAAGACCGCTTGCCGGACGCCACAAAAGACGCCCTGCGCGAGCGCGGCCATACGCTTGGCGAGCGCGAGCTGACCAGCGGGTTGGGCGTTATTGTCCGCCAGGATGACGGCACCCTGTTCGGCGGCGCCGACCCGCGTCGGGAAGGTATCGTGATGGGCGACTAACGGCCTTGCTAAGGCGAATCCGGCGGCCTGTCTTGATGCTACTGGCGCAGCCAGCTGTGCAGTTTGATCAGCAGCAGGCCGCCGTCGCTTAACTCACGACGCTCGGCCAGCAGCGCGGCCAGCCGGTCGGGGTAGTCGGTGATGATGGCATCCACGCCCATGTCGATCAGCGTCGCCATACGTTTGGGGCTGTTGATCGTCCAGGCGTGTACCTCATAGCCGTAAACGGCTGCCAGCCGCATTTCATTTTCCGTGATACGGTTGTGTCTCAGACCCAGCGCATCAAAGCCGTGCCGGTCAAGCGTGCCGGGCACTATCAGCTGGGCCAGAAGTGTCGTGCGTAGTGAAGGCGCCAGCTCTTCGACCGTACGCACCAGCGACGGTGACATGGAAGCGATACGCATTTCCGGCCAGGCGTCCGGATAACCGCACTGAGGGTAGGCTTCAGCCGGTACGGGCGCTTTCGCCCAGCAGGCGTAGCGGGCGTCGGTTTCTGCATTGAGCGTGGTAATTACCGCGCCGGCGAGCGCACGCGCGTAGCCGGGCGCGGGTTTGAGTTCGATCATGAGTCCGGCTTTGCCGCGTGTAGTGGCCAGTGCCTGACCCAGGGTGGGAATACGCTCGTCACGAAAGTCGTGGCCAAACCAGCCGCCAACATCAAAGCGCGCAAGCTCCTCGCGGGTGACAGCGTTGACGTCGCGCGGGTCGCCGGTTAACCGGGCAAGGCTGCGGTCATGGTAAACCATCACGTGGCCGTCAGCGCTGAGGCGTACGTCGAGCTCGATGGCGTCGGCGCCGTCTCGGGTGGCACGCCTGAACGCGGCCAGCGTGTTTTCCGGCGCACGCATGGAGCTGCCCCGGTGGGCAATAATGGTCACGTCGTCCTCAAGCTCGAAGCTATTGACGATCCACCAGGCCTGCAGCGCGGCCAGCACGATCACGCCCAGTTCAACTGCCCAGGCAAGTTTCCCTGCATGGGCACCTGGCGAGGCGGTTGGACGCGGTTGCCGGTGGGCAAGCTGCACGTATAAACACCCTGACAGAAGCGCATTGAGCGCAATGCCGGTAAACGTCAGAGCAAGGGTCAGCAGCACATAACCGGTGAGATAGGCCAGCATGGCCGGTAGCAGCACACTGTAACGTTCGGGCAGCCACGCGAGTAACGGTGTGAACAGAGCATCAAATGCCAGCGTGGCGAGTATCGGCAGCGCAATGATGCCGGCCAGCACCAGCATGACAGCAGCGGCAATAGAGCGGTGCCAGCCGCGAGTCAGCGTTACGCTGCGCGAAAGCGCACGGTGGGGCGCTTCCTGTTCCAGTGCGACCAGTGGTAGCGCCAGCAGCCAGCGCAGGTAAAGCCGGCCGGCCAGCCATGCCCAAAGCAGTAGCAGGGGAAGCGCACAGGCGACGAAGTACCAAACTACCGGAGGCCGCACCTGCTGCAGGTAGTAGGTATCGAGCCCGCCAAGCCAGGTATCATAAAGCCAGGCAATGCCCGCCATGAACGGAGCAAGCAGCAGCAGATGGCTACCCACCTGAAGCACCACCAGGCCGGCCAGCGCAGGCAGGCGGCGAGTGCTTGCCCAGAGTGCCGCCAGTGTGAGGTGATAGTGGCTCCGGGCGTGGCGGCTGGTGGCCACATGAAGCATGCCGGCCTGTTGCCAGTACAGGATGCAAAAGGCCAGCCCCTGGGCAGCGAGAGCGCTGATCAGCCCGACGGGCGTAAACAGCAGCGCGACCAGGTCGTCCAGCGTGACTACGGCCGTGCCCAGCCGGGCAAACAGCGCACGGGTCGCCCAGGCGATGCCCGGCAGTACCAGCGTTGAAGCCAGCAGGGTAAACAGCAGGTGAAAGGCGATCAGCGCGCGCAGGCGTTCACGAAACGTGCGCAATAGCGAAGCGCCCAGCTGCCTGAGCGGCTGCAGGTGTGGCGTCACCTGGGCAGGCGATCCTGGGGATGATCCGGGGATGGCAATAACGTTGGACCTTTAAAGCTCAAGTGCCTGTTCGGCAATCACGATGCCGTTATTATCGGCGTACAGCCACTGCCCTGGGTGCACGCTGACGCCGGCAATATCCACGGCGATATCGCGAGTTCCTTCGCCACGCTTATGGCTGCGGCGTGGATGACTACCCAGCGCCTGCACGCCCAGATGAGTGCGCGCGAGAATGTCCACATCACGCACGCAGCCGTACATTACGATGCCCGCCCAGCCGTTGTCGGCGGCCTTTTGCGCTAGCATATCGCCGAGCATGGCACAGCGCTTTGAGCCGCCGCCGTCAACCACCAGCACCGCGCCGTCGCCAGGCTCGTTCACCGCCTGCTTGACCATGGAGTTATCTTCAAAGCAGGTCACGGTGCGTACCGGGCCGGCAAAAGCCTTGATACCGCCGAAATTGAGGAAGAGGGGCGCGATGACGTCCACTTCGGGGTATTTGTCGCAAAGATCCGGGGTAATGATCTGACTCATGTTCTGGGTTCCTGTGGTCCGAGAAAGGGCTGATCCCGAATGATGCCATGGAAGCGAGAAAATGAAAAAAGCGCCCTGCCTCCCCGGCAGGGCGCTTTGATGATCGCACCCGATTTAAATGCTTAACACGCCATCAGGCTTCCTGAGCCACCGGAATCACGTTGGAGGCGACTTTTTGATATTCCTCGATTTCATGGAAGTTCATGTAGCGGTAGATTTCACCGGCCATGGCGTCAAATTCGCTCATGTAGCGGCGATATTCGCTGACGGTGGGCAGGCGGCCTTCTACTGCGGCCACGGCGGCAAGCTCGGCTGAGGCGAGATACACGTCGGCGCCGTCACCCAGGCGGTTGGGGAAGTTGCGCGTGGAGGTGGAGACCACAGTGCTTTTCGCCGCCACCCGTGCCTGGTTACCCATGCACAGCGAGCAGCCGGGCATTTCCATGCGCGCCCCGGCACGGCCGAAGATGCCGTAGTAGCCTTCTGCGGTGAGCTGGTGCTGGTCCATCCGGGTCGGCGGGGCGAGCCATAGGCGGGTATTCAGGCTGCCAGCCGGCTGTTTTTCCAGTAGTTTACCCGCGGCGCGGAAGTGCCCGATGTTGGTCATGCACGAGCCGATAAAGACTTCGTCGATCTTCTCGCCGGCCACCTCGGACAGCAGGCGCGCGTCATCCGGATCGTTGGGCGCACAGAGTACCGGCTCTTTCAGCTGGTCGAGATCGATTTCGACCACTTCGGCGTATTCGGCGTCGGCGTCGGCGCGCATCAGGCTGGGGTTGTCCAGCCATGCCTGCATGCCCTGAATGCGCCGCTCGATGGTGCGCGCTTCACCGTAACCGTTGGCGATCATCCACTTGAGCAGGGTGATATTGGATTTCAGGTACTCGGTGACGCTGGCATCGGAAAGCGTAATGGTGCAGCCGGCGGCCGAGCGCTCGGCGGACGCATCGGAAAGCTCAAAGGCCTGTTCGGCAGTCAGGTCTTCAAGTCCTTCGATTTCCAGCACGCGACCGGAGAAAGCATTTTTCTTGCCTGATTTCTCAACGGTCAAAAGCCCTTGCTGGATGGCGTAGTAGGGAATCGCGTGAACCAGGTCGCGCAGCGTGACGCCGGGTTGGCGTTGGCCCTTGAAACGCACCAGTATCGACTCGGGCATATCCAGCGGCATCACGCCGGTAGCCGCGGCAAAAGCCACAAGCCCCGAGCCCGCGGGGAATGAAATACCCATCGGAAAGCGGGTGTGGGAGTCGCCGCCGGTGCCCACGGTATCGGGCAGCAGCATGCGGTTGAGCCATGAGTGGATGATGCCATCGCCCGGGCGCAGAGACACGCCGCCGCGGTTCATGATGAAATCCGGCAGGGTGTGGTGGGTATCCACGTCCACCGGCTTGGGGTAGGCGCTGGTGTGGCAGAACGACTGCATGACCAGATCGGCCTGAAAGCCGAGGCAGGCGAGATCCTTGAGTTCGTCCCGGGTCATCGGGCCGGTGGTATCCTGGGAGCCCACAGTGGTCATTTTCGGCTCGCAGTACATGCCCGGGCGAACGCCGTCGAGACCGCAGGCCTTGCCCACCATCTTTTGGGCCAGAGTAAAGCCTTTACCGGTATCCGCCGGCTGTTCGGGCAGGCGGAAGACCTCCGAGGCGGGAAGATTCAGCGATTCGCGTGCCTTGGCGGTAAGGCCACGGCCGATGATCAGCGGAATCCGTCCGCCGGCGCGGACTTCGTCCAGCAGCAGCTGGGTTTTCAATGCGAAAGTGGTGACCACCTCATCGGTACCGTGGCGGCAGACCTTGCCTTCATACGGGTAGACGTCGATCACGTCGCCCATGTCGAGGTTCTCGACGTCCATCTCAATGGGCAGGGCGCCAGAGTCTTCCATGGTGTTGAAGAAAATCGGAGCCACGCTGCCGCCAAAGCAGAAACCACCGGCGCGCTTGTTGGGCGCGTAGGGAATATCGTCGCCGAAGAACCACAGCACCGAGTTGGTCGCGGACTTGCGCGAGGAGCCGGTGCCAACCACGTCACCCACGTAAACCACCGGATAGCCCTTGGCCTTGACCGCCTCGATTTGCGCAAGCGGCCCCACTTCGCCGAGCACTTCCGGCTCGATGCCGTCGCGCGGGTTTTTCAGCATGGCGTTGGCGTGCAGCGGAATATCCGGGCGCGACCAGGCGTCCGGGGCGGGGGAGAGGTCATCGGTGTTGGTTTCGCCGGGCACCTTGAACACGGTCAGGGTGATTTTCTCGGCAAGGGCCGGTTTGGACAGGAACCATTCGGCTTCGGCCCAGGATTCCAGCACGTCCTGGGCGACGGCGTTGCCGGCCCGGCCGCGCTCTTCCACGTCGTGGAAGGCATCAAACATCAACAGGGTGTGCTTGAGCTGTTCGCCGGCTTCGCGGGCCAGCGAGTCATCGTCCAGCAGCTTGACCAGCGAGGCGATATTATAGCCGCCCTGCATGGTGCCCAGCAGCTTGACCGCGTGAATTTTGTCGATCAGCGGCGAGCTGGCTTCGCCCTTGGCGATGGCGGTGAGAAAGCCGGCCTTGACGTAGGCGGCCTCGTCAACGCCCGGAGGAATGCGCTGGGTGATCAGGTCCAGGATGAACTCTTCTTCGCCTGCCGGCGGATTTTTCAGCAGTTCCACCAGAGCCGCAGCCTGTTCGGCATTAAGCGGCTTGGGCGGAACCCCTGCATCGGCGCGTTCGGTAACATGTTGGCGATAGGCTTCAAGCACGGTGGACCCTCTCTGTTGCGTTGGCGGCATGCCCGGGGCAGGGCAGCCCGACTGGATGGCAGGATTTTACGGTAAATTGTTGACAATGTTAAGCAGTCGGGACCGTGATGGTGTTGCACTTTGGGGGCAGGGCGTGGTGTAAAATATCACCAGCGCCGCGCTTTTCAGGCCGTTTGGAAAGCCGGACTACCCATGGCCGGCAGGATGCAGCGGGTGTGATTCGTGCAGCGCCGCGTTACCATGGGTTTCTCTCGGGTTTTTACAGAGTTTCAGCTCATGGTCTCACCCGGCACCTTCAATCCACCGTACAAAACACAGCCAGACCCTGACGCCTGACCTTGGACCCAAGACGGATTTTTTCGCTTCTGGTAATCGTATATGACACAACCTGTAACAACTGCGCCGCTACCGACGCATGCGGGCCACGACGTAAGCGCTGACGACCTGCTGCCCGAGAGCCTGCTGGGTTTTCTCGGATGTTCGACACCGCAGGCCTGGCTTGGCTGGGCGCTGCAGCATCCCGAGACACTGCTGATTGACCATGCCCAGTGTGAGAAAAAGGCTGCCTCCACGGCGATGAATCTGCTATACCGCTACGTTGGTCAACCGCTGCTGTTGAGTAAAATGTCCCAGCTGGCGCGGGAAGAGCTTTTGCATTTCGAGCAGGTTGTCACGCTGATGGAAAAGCGCGGGGTGACGTATCGTCATCTCAGCGCCTCGCGCTACGCGGAAGGGTTGCGTCGCCACGTGCGCGCCAATGATCCTGAGCGGTTGATTGACGTGCTGATTGTCGGTGCCCTGATTGAAGCGCGCAGCTGTGAACGTTTTGCCCGGCTGATTCCGTATCTTGATCCGGAGCTGGCGCGTTTTTATCGCACGCTGGTGAAGTCGGAAGGCCGCCATTTTGAAGATTACCTGCTGCTGGCGGAACAGCAGACCGACGCGCCGCTTGATGAACGCATTGCGTTTTTCGTTGCTCGGGAGGCCGAGTTGATACGCTCACCCGATACGGACTTTCGTTTTCATAGCGGCGTGCCCGCCTAGCCCGCTGATTGCCCAGGCAGGATTCCTACCATGCGCGATGCTTGTGAGTCTGACCAGCTTGTCCTTTTGGGACATTTTTCGCTCACCCTTGAGCAGGGTTCCCTGACCCAGTTCAGCTATGACAAGGTCAAGGCACTGCTGGTGTATTTGCTGTTGCACCGCCAACCGGTCAGCCGGGCGACGCTTGCGGAGCTGCTGTGGCCGGATCAGGGAGTGTCTTCGGGACGCACCAATCTGCGCCATGCCCTGCACTGCCTGCGCCAGGCGCTGGGCGAGCGTGCTGATGAGGTGTTGAGCGTGTCGCGTCAGGCCATTGGCTTTACGTTACCTGATGACTGGAAGATGGACCTGCACCGGCTGGAGGGGTTGTTTGACGGTCCCCGGGAGCTGGCGAATCTTGACGCCGTATTGGCGTGTTACCGAGGGGATCTTGTCGAAGAACTGCAGCTGGTGAACTGCACGGCGTTTCAACGCTGGCTGGTGCAGGTGCGTAACGAATGGCGTCAGCGCGTTGTGCGTTTTGCCGAGCAGGTGCTGGACACCTGTGAGCAGGTCTCGGACAGCGTACTGGAAAATCTGGTTAGCCGGTTCTCCGGCTATGGGCCGTTTCATGAGCGGCTGGTAAAACAGCTGGCCGAGCAAGGGCAGATGGCCGCGGCACACGAGCAATATAACGCCTATTTGCAGCTGCTGGTGCTGTCCGGTCAGCAGCCCGAACCGGGCTTTTTGCAGCTGGCCGGCTATTGGACGACAGGTGAAGACGACCCGCGTGCCATGTCACCCAAGGGCGCCTATTCACGCGCACTTGCCGACAGCAGCGCCCCTCTGCGGGAAGACGAAATCGAGCTGCGTCAGCTGTCGGTCATGGCCATACGGCTAAAGCTTGAAGGCGAATGGCAGGATCGTGGAGCGATGCAGCAATGCCTTGCATTACAGCTGGAGCTTTTGCGCTGGCTGGAGCAGCAGTGCCATCATCTGGGGGGGTTCTGGTTGCCCGGCGCCACTGGCGGACTGGGGCTTGCCTGTTTTGGCACTCACGGGCCCGCGCACCAACTGGCTGAGCTGGTGGCCCTTTACGAGCATTGTCGCCATGCGCTCCCCCAGGAAGCCAGGCGGCATTGGGGAGGGGAGGGCGAAGCCCCGCATTTCGCGTTGGATGCCGGCCTGCACAGCGGGCGCGCGGTGTATCTGCCCGAGCGTCAGCTGGCTGATCCGCTGGGGCAGGTCACGCAAATGTCACTGGAGCTGATGAGCGCTGCCGAAGGCAGTGAGCTGGTTATTTCCCAACAGGCCAGCCAGCACATGCCGCCGGCGCTCGATCTGCAGCCACGGCTGGCTTCACGGCTGGTAGCAAGTGATGGCCGGGTGCGCCTGCGAGCGCTGGCGCTGGGGCAGAATGAAGGTGGCCGGGACGCCACGCCACCCAGTCTTGTGGGGCGCGAAACTGCGCTACGCAAGCTGCGTGATGCGCTGGCGCGTGCGGGTATCGGGCTGCGTCAAAGCGTGCTGGTGAACGGCGCGTCGGGCATGGGCAAGTCGGCGCTGATGGTAGGATTTCGTCAGCTGGAACTGAGCCGTGGCGTAGTGATTTGCTGGCAGCCCACCACGCGGCTGTCAGTGCTTGAGCCCTATGGCATAGCGCGGAGCCTGATTGCCTGGTACTGCGAGGTGCGGCCTGATGCAGCGCATCTGCGAGCGTTACAGTGCCGGTTGAACATGCCCGTGCTGGAGGCTGGCCAACAGCAGTGCCTGGAAGAAGCGCTCGGGGCATGCGATATGCAGGACATATCCCAAAACGGTGAAACCACAGAGCTGGTGGTGGCGCTGGTGCATCGGCTGGTCGAGCATATAGCCAACGAGCGCACCCTGGTGCTGATGATAGATGATCTGCAGTGGGTGGATGAGCCATCGTTCAAGGTGCTGGCCGGCCTCCAGGCACGCCTGCCGATCAATACGGCCTTCATGCTGGTAGCCAGCCACCACGGGCGCGAGCCGCTGCCCGTCAGGCTGCACTGGGACCAGCAGGTGGCATTGGGGGCGCTGGATGAACACCAGTCATCGCGGCTGTTGTCGCTTCTCTCAAGGCGCTATCGCCTGCATTTGAGTCCTCGGCTGCGCAACCAGATCATTGAACGTTGCGACGGCGTGCCGCTGTATTTGCAGGAAATCTGTCGGCGGCTGGATATGGACCGGCGGGAAGGCCGCACGGTGCAGCTGGATGCGCTGCCCAACGGGATTTTCGGGTTGCTGGCCAGTCGTATTGACCAGCTGGGCGGTAATCGCGACGTGGCGCATGTAGCCGCGATACTGGGCCGGCGCTTTCGGCTGGATTTTTTGGCGGCCTGTAGTGAGCTGGAGCCGGCGGTATTGCAGCATGCCCTTGAGCAGATGCTCAAGCTGGAGATTATCGAGCCGGCCGGGGATAGACAAAGCGCGCTCAAGGAATATCAATTCAGCCATCAACTGTTGCAGGAAGCGGCCTACCTGTCGTGCCCACGAGATGTTCGTACGCGGCTTCATCAGCAAGTGGTGACGCTGATTGAGGAACGTTTTCCGGTGTGGATCAGCCGCCATCCGGGCGATTTTGCAGCGCACCTGGCACACAGCGGACACGATGCCCGCAGTGCCCGGTACTTTGAGCTGGCTGCCCGGGAAGCGCTGAAAGTCAGCGCCAATCGCACGGCGCTGCGCATGGCGGACTCGGGGCTTGAAAGCCTTGAACGCGTCGGTCATGAACCCGAACGTGCCATCAGCCTGCTCACCGTACGCGGGCAGGCGGCATTCGCGCTTGAAGGCCACGGCTCGCCAACGGCCTTTGAAAGTTTTGAGCGTGCCCGCACGCTGCTGCACGAAGCGCAGGCAGGTGATGCCGAGCCGCTCGATCTGGCGTCGGTATTTCTGGTCAAGTGGGGGCTTTGGGTCGCGCGTAGCCAGCGTTACGAGCATGCTGAAGCCTTTGCGCTCGCCGACATTCTTGCCGAGCTGGCCGGTCAGCTGGAAGATCCGCGCTATCGCCGGCTGGCAGATTATGCGCTCGCTCACTGTGAGTACTGGTCAGGGCATGTTGATACCGCACACCGGCAGCTGGAAACGCTGGATCCGCTCAATACGCCGATGGTGATCGAATGGCTGCCGTTTTCCGACCACCCTCAGGTGTCCGCTGCCTGCATTCACGGCTGGGCGTTATGCCTGCGCGGTGACTATGCGCGTGCGGAACGCCAGATTGCCGGGGCGATACGTCTGGCCGAACAGGTCAATCATCCCGGTACGCTGGCGATGGCTTTTCTGGTGGGGGCCGCACTGTATCGCCAACTGGGCCATGTACACATGGCTCAGCGGCACGCTGAAAAGGCGGCAGCCATATCGAACACGCCTGATCTGGCCCTCTGGCAAATATCGGCCCAGGGAGTGCTTGGGTGGCAAAAAGCGCTGGGGGGAGATGCGCAAGGGCTTGGCGAGCTGGAGCAGTGCCTGGCGAAAATGGCCGAGCTGACCGGCTTTGAGCGCTATCTGAGGCCGGTGCTCTGGTACACGGATGCCTGTCTGGCGTTGAATCAACTTGACGCTGTGGAGGGGTATCTCGATCAGTGTCTGGAGATTGCGTTGGCACGCAACACCCTGTTTCTTCCCGAGCTTGCCCTGCAGCTGGCCTATGTGCGCGAACGTAAAGGGCAGGCACCTGAAGATATCCAGACACTTGCCGGTCTGGCGATCACTCAGGCACGCAAGCAGGGTAACCGGCACCAGGAGCTGGCGGCACTCGAGCTGTGGTTGACGCGGGTGGCGCCGGATGACGGCGTGGCGTTGGCCGAGTTCCGGCGCCTGCTGGGCGAGCTGCCCCACAGCGATGCGCCGGTATGGCTGCGTTGGATGAGCCTTGGTGACCGGCGGCTGGCGGCGTTGCAGCCGGAAAGCTGACGCGGCCCAGTGCGGGCAAGCGTTAGCGGGTGAGTGTTTCCAGGTCGCTCAGGGTATCCAGGGCCTGCTGGCGATGTTCGCCGCAAATCTCGGCGTCGTAGTCAAACTGATGGCAGACGCGCGGCCGGCGCGGGTCGCCAAACAGGCGGCACAGGTTGTGCGCATCCAGCTGCGCACAGCGTTCACCTGCCGGCTTGCCGTTGGGCATGCCGGGAATGGGCGAGGTGATCGACGGGGCAATGCAGCAGGCGCCGCAGCCGGCACGGCATCCGGTGGGCGCAGCCGGCTCGCTGTGAAAGATCTCGCTCACGGGGTCAGAGCCTGTCAGCAGGGTCTGGGGCCGACGCTTGTGGCCGGGGTTGTGACGGTTCGGATGCATAACCCAGCGGATCGGTAACGCCGTTGGCGGCAAACGCGTCGAGTCGTTCACAGCAGCTGGCACACTGGCCGCAGGCAAGCGTACCGCCTTCATAGCAGGTCCAGGTGTCGGCGTAGTCAAGCCCCATGGCGAGGCCATCACGCAGGATTTCGGCCTTGGTGGCACGTAGGTAGGGCGCGTGAATCTCGACCGGCTCCAGGTTGGCCAGGCCGGCGGCGTGGCGCATGGCCTCGACAAATGCGGGGCGGCAGTCGGGATAAAGCACGTGGTCGCCGCCGTGGGCGCCATAATCCACGCGATCCGCGCCGATGTTGACGGCCTTGGCAATGGCCAGCGAGAGCAGAATCATGTTGCGGTTGGGTACCGCCGTTGAGGCCAGGTTGTCGCTGGCGTAGTCGCCGTGGGGCATGGGCTGCGTGGCATCGGTCAGCGACGAGTTATCGATCAGCCCGTGAATGGCGCGAATGTCCACTACCTGGTGCGGCACTGACAGCGTATGGCAAACACGTCTGGCGGTATCCAGCTCGCGCACGTGGCGCTGGCCGTAGTTAAACGATAGCGCATGGACATCACGCCCCTCGCGCAGCGCACGATGCAAAACGGTAAAGGAATCCATGCCGCCGGAGTAGATCACCACGGTGGTGTTAGCGGTAGATGTTGCTGGCATACGACATCCTCTTGCGGAGAGTTTTTAACCCGCGAGCGGGCATATCCGGGATCCGGTCCGGAAAGCCGGCAGTTTACGCCAGTCAGTCAGACCATGGAAGGCATGGCAGCGTGGCGTTTGATGGGCGGGCCGGCGCCTTGCCAACCCCGGCACCTTTGTGCCACTGAGCCTGGAAGCCGCTACATTCATGCTTTTCAATAAATGCTTTTAAAGAAGCTGCGTTCATTAAACGATATGCTGTTAACGTGTTGGCTCCGAGCAGATTTGCATTTCACACGTACGGCGGCAGGAAGTCATCATGGCCACTATTGAACATAGCGAAATTGTCAACGCTGAGCCTGAGCGCGTTTTTGCACTGCTGCGTCAGGTTGAGAATTTTGCCGACTATTCCGATTTGATTGAACGCATTGAAGCATTGGGCGATGAGCGTTACCGCTGGTATGTACACGCACTGAAAATGGACTGGACGTTTGATGTCGCGGTGGTTGAAGTCAATGCGCCACATACGCTGGCCTGGGAGTCGCTCAGCGGGGTGAAAAACCAGGGCCGATATCAGCTGGAAGGCGTGCCCGAAGGCACGGAAGTCACCTTGACGCTGAGCTATCAGATCGGCAATCGACTGATGGAAAAAGCGGTCAATCGAGCGGCAACGCCGCTGGTGGGCAAGGTGAGCCGGCAAATTCTTGAACGGGTCGAGGCTCGATTGCACAGTGAACGCAGCTAGCCGTCGCTACGCTCGCCGGCCAGCGAGGTCATGAAAGCCGCACGGCGCGTAGCGTTATCCAGCGGCAACGCCAGCAGGTGGACGAGTTTGGTATAGGCCGCTTCAGGGGTCATGTCGGCCCCTGAAAGTACGCCGGCCTGTACAAGCCCCTGTGCGGCGGCGTAGGCACTCATGTCAACACTGCCATGGGGGCACTGGCTGACCGCGGCGATAAGCTTGCCCTGGTCGTTGGCCTGTTTGAGTACGTCAATCAGTGCCGGGTCGTCTGCCATATTACCTGCCCCCCACAGCTGCAGCAGCGCGCCTTTTACCCGGGAGTCATTCAACCAGGCATCAAGTTGCCATGCTGCCATGCCTGGCCAGAGCGCGATGCGTATCACCTCGCCCTGCGCCACACGGCGGTAATCTGCGGGCGTGTGGTCGGTGGGTAGCACTTCCTTGACAGCTGGTGCGAGTGGTTTACGGGCCAGCGGTCCGTTCAGACACTCGCCCAGCGGCGGAGCATTGGGACTGATAAAGGCATCATTGGCGCTTGCGTGCTGTTTGGTGGCGCGGGCGCCGTGCAGCAGGCGGCCGGCAAAGTAGACGGCAACACCGGCTGGCGCCGGCTCCATGGCAAAACGCAGGGCACCGTAAAGGTTGTCCAGCGCATCGCTGCCTGGCGTTTCAAGCGGGTGCATGGCGCCGGTCACGATGATGGGGCGCTCCAGCTCACGCAGCTGAAAGGCCAGGCTGGAAGCCGTCCAGCTGAGTGTATCGGTACCGTGCACGACGACTACGCCAGCGTAATCGGCATGGCGTGCCCGAATATCGTCGGCAAGCGTCTGCCAGTCAAGCGGCGTCGTGGCGCTTGAATCAATCAGTGGTGAATAGCTGATCACGTCCACGTCGGGAAGCAGCTGGCGCTTGCCAGCGGGAAGGGTGGCAAGGGCACACTGCATGCGGGTGGCAAAGTCGCCGCCCGGTGTCAGGCCTTGAGGGCCGGTCTGCATCCCGATGGTGCCGCCGGTATAAATGATCAACACGGGCAATGTGGTATTGGCTGAAAGGCGCATGCAAGGCTCCCTTTTGCTGGTTGATACCTGACGCGTTAGAGGATGTACGAAACATCAGCAAACATATGCCGAACAAAGCAAAAAAGCGGCAAATCATCATGAAAGATGATTTGCGCAGCCCGGTACTTGTCGGATACAGCCTAGTAACGTCTGACGATGAGCTTGCCCTCGTGCTCATCCAGCCGATGGTTGCGGCCGGCGAACAGGGCGAAGCCGCAACATACCCCGAGTATGGTGATCAGTAGCCAGGCAATTTGTGCCGTGCTGGCGCCGGCCTGAAGCCTGATCCCGACAACGAACGGCCCCATGGAGGCCAGTGTATAGCCGCCGCCTTGCACCAGGCCTGAAAGCTGACCGGCAAGGCGTGATGAAGAGGTACGCAACACCAACAGGCTAAGCGCCAAACTGAAGCTTCCGCCTTGCCCCAGCCCCAGCAAAATGGCGCCAGGCCATTTCCAGTACAGCGGGGCGATAAGCAAAAGTGCCAGCCCCGAGGCCGACAGCAGTTGCATGAGCACCAGTGCCGGGCGCTGGTCGCGTCCCAGTCGCGCAATCCAGGGGGCGGCAAGCGCAGAGCCGAGCTGGCACATGATGGAAATGGCCATGGTCCAGCCGGCAGAGGCTTCGCTGTAGCCGCGATCCACCAGCAGCGTTGGCAGCCAGCCAAACACCACGTAGGCCATGGACGACTGCAGTCCCATGAACAGCATGACCTGCCAGGTCAGCGGCTGGCGGAGTAATCGGAGAATGCCGCTGGTAGCCGGCTTTGACTGTGGCCGGGTTTGCCGTTTGGGCAGGCTGAACTCCCAACAGGCCAATGCCAGCAGTGCCAGTAAGGCCCAGCTCATCAGACTTGCCTGCCAGCTGCCCAGCAAGGTGGCAAGTGGCACGCTAAGCCCGACGCCCAACGCGCCCCCAAGACATAGCGCCATGGTGTAAAGGCCGGTGACGGTATCTGCGCTACCGGGTAGCTCACGTTTGACCAGCGCTGGTAGCAATGTGCCGCCCAGCCCGATAGCGCCGCCGGCCAGTATGGAGCCGATATACAATGCGCCGGGCAGCGGCAGGCCGCGTAAAACCAGTCCGGCGGCGAGCACGAGTAGTGCGGCGCTAAGAGCTTTCTCGCTGCCCAGGCGGTTAGCCAGCGCCGGCGCCAACGGCGCGCACAGTCCCAGAAACAGCACGGGCAGAGTAGTGAGAATACCGGCCTGGGAGGCGCTGAGCCCCGCCACCTCCTGTAGCCGTGTCAGTAGCGGAGCAACCGATGATAACGCCGGGCGCAGGTTGAGCCCGACAATAAACATCAAGAGCAGAAAGAGAGCGGAACGGCGCGATGACATGAGCAGACTTATTTCAAGTGGGGGCGCAAATCACCGCGTACGGCGTCCAGCAACGTAATGAAGTGATAGTCGTGATCGGTGTCCACACAGTCAACCTGTACGCTGGTGCGCATGCCTTTTTCCATGTGTACGCGATCAAATATCTCCAGCGTTACTTTGCGGGCAGGCTTGTCGCCGGGCGAGATGCTACCGTCTTCCAGCGTGAAGGTTTCCAACAGAGTGGCGCGCACCCGGGCTTGTTCGCCCTCGCTCAGCAGGCGGCGAATAAACAGCCAGCCCTCACATACCAGCGCTTCGTTGTTCTCGCGGGTACGCAAAAACAGCGTGCGGTAGCAGGCGCCTTCCGTCGCGGCTTTTTCTGCCATGCTGCGATAGGCCTGCATGACTTGTCGGGAAGAAGCGCGGGCATCTTCCAGGCGTTGAACAATGCCTGAATGTTCCCGGCTCAGCTGCTCCTGGCGCTGAAACGTGAGCCAGCGGCGGTAATCGGTAATCAAATCAGACGACGCCATAGTCACTCCAAGGTGAGTCAAAAGGTTTAGGGTTATGTGTTAGCCGGCTCCACATCGCACGGTAGGCGAGGGGCTAGCCACGTTCGGGCGACGAACGCTGCCGATTGCGCGGACGCGGCTTGCGCGTGCGGCCGGGTTTGGCGGTGCGGCTGGCATTGCGTGGAGAGCCGGAGCGACGGCCATTTTCGATAGGTTGGGCAACGGCGTTGGGATCAGGCTCAAAGCCGGGTTCGATGCGGCGTTCAAGTGATGACTTGATCAGGCGCTCGATATTTTTCAGCAACTGGGCTTCATCGATACAGACCAGGGAAATTGCCTCGCCCTGGCTACCGGCGCGGCCGGTACGGCCTATGCGGTGTACGTAATCTTCGGCTACGTTGGGCAAGTCAAAGTTAACGACATGGGGCAGCTGGTGGATATCAAGGCCGCGTGCGGCAATGTCGGTTGCAACCAGTACTTGCAGCTCGCCGCTTTTAAATGCCCCCAGGGCACGGGTACGTGCGCCCTGGCTTTTGTTACCATGTATGGCCATGGCGGGAATCGAGCGTTTCGAGAGTTGTTCCGCGAGGCGGTTGGCGCCGTGCTTGGTGCGGGTGAAAACCAGTACCTGATACCACTTTTGCGTTTCGATCAGATGGGCCAGCAAGTCGCGTTTTTTGTCACGGTCAACCTGATAAACGATCTGCTCGACTTTTTCTGCGGTGGTATTGCGCGGTGCCACCTCGATCAGTTTCGGTTCATGCAGCAGCTGCTTGGCGAGTGCCTGAATGTCATTGGAAAACGTGGCTGAAAACAGCAGATTCTGGCGCTTTGGCGGCATCAGGCGCAGCAGGCGTTTGATATCGTGAATGAACCCCATGTCGAGCATGCGGTCGGCCTCGTCAAGCACCAGCACTTCAAGGCGGGAAAGATCAACATGGCCCTGTTGCTGCAAATCCAGCAGGCGGCCGGGCGTGGCGATCAGAACATCAACGCCGCGCTTGAGCGCTTCGACCTGGGGGTTCTGGCCCACACCGCCAAAAATCACCTGGGTACGTAGCGGCAGTTTGGCCCCGTAGGCGGCGATGTTCTTGCCAACCTGTGCGGCCAGCTCCCGCGTGGGTGCAAGTACCAGCGCCCGGACCTGGCGGCTGGCAGCGCGCTTGCCTGAGGCCAGGCGCTGTAGCAGGGGCAGGCCAAAACCGGCGGTTTTGCCGGTGCCCGTCTGGGCGCTGGCGAGCAGGTCGTGGCCTTCAAGCACGGCGGGAATCGCCTGCGCCTGAATGGGCGTAGGCGTGCTATAGCCTTCAGCGTTGATGGCATCAAGCAGTTCGGCCGATAAGCCAAGTTCAGAAAAATCCATAGTATCTCCGCACGGCGACCGGAAAAAGTGCCGTGTGATCAAAAAACGTCAGCGTAAGCCGCCAAGCGCAAGGTAAATAATAAAATATCGCGTGATGGGTGCGGTGGCGCATCATAACACGGCGCGGCGGATTGCGATGGCAATGTCCTGGCTGGCTTTTTCAAAACTTTGGCCAAGGGCACGTACCAGCGCCGGATAGCCGTCGCTTTCCAGGGCAGTCCGGGTTTGGAAGCTGGCCATGTGCATCAGGCGATTCTGTTCGTCTCGTAGCTGCCACTGCCCACTCGCAAGCGCGTAGCCGTCGTGGCGGCCCTGAAACTGGTCGATGCTGATGTGTAGTGAAAGTGCGTTGTCATCACCGGACTGGCCCTGGGTAATGCGCCATTCGGGCAGGTGGCGGGAAAGGTGCGCTTGCAGGTTGCGCGCCAGCTGCTGATCCAGGCCTTCGGCCCACTGGTGATCTCGTGCCTCGCGCAGCTCGATGTCATCCAGCTGCATGACAATGCCATCGACATCCAGGTAATGCGCCAACCGTAGCCTCGCAATTTCAAGCGTGGCATCCGGCGACGCGGGCGTGACGGGCGCTGTGCTGGGCAGCAGGTAACGTGTTGGCGGCGTTACCGTGCCGGCGCAGCCGCTCAGCCCAAGGCCAAGCAGCATCAGTGTGGCAACGATAAACGGTAAACGCTGATAGACGGACATGGCATTTCCTTTTATGTGGCGTGAACCGATCACCGGGGCATCGCCGTGCCCTCCGGCCGAATGTTACGGGTTGGCCGGTGCACGAGGCACAGGATCCGTGGTTTCAAGGTTGTCAAACAGTAGTGCCCGCGGGTTCTCGTTCAACGTTTTGGTGAGCGGCTGCAGGTCGCGCAGCAAGCGTTCGATGCGATCCATGGTGGAAAGTATATCCTGATATGCCGGTGAGTTTGGCGATAGCCCCTCAAGCGTAGTGCGCAGTTCCTTGAGTGTGGCATTCAGGTTGCCGCCGACTTCCCGGGTTTCGGGATCATCAAGCAGATCGTTCAGCGAAGCAGACACGCCCTGAACTTCCTTGAGCGTGGCTTCGGCTGCCTGCATGTTACGATCCAGGCTGGTGAGCAGCGAATCAACTTCCAGGCCGTTAAGTTTGTCCAGCAGGGCGGTAACTTGTGCCTGGATTTGTGCAAAGCCACCGGTGGTTGTCGGGAAGACATTTACGTCGGCAAAGGTTTCGGCGGTATAGCTGCCGCTGGTGTCTTCCTGGAAATTAAGGTCGACAAACAGCGCGCCGGTCAGCAGGTTGCCGTTTTTGAGCGTTGCCCTCAGGCCGATATCAAATAAGCGCTCGAAACGTGTCTGCCACTCATCAAGGTCCAGGGTAGCGCCGGCAACGCCCAGGCGCTGGGGTTCTATGCGAACCAGCACGGGAATGGCAAAGCTTGAACGTGAGTCCGGCTGAGGCGCGGTAAAGTTCCAGGGAACGGCGGCGACGGTACCGACACGTACCCCACGAAACTCGACGGGAGCGCCTTTCTTCAGGCCACGTACCGTGTCATCCACCAGTAAGACGTATTCGATATAGCGGTCAAACGTTCCCTGTCGTGCGGTTTCTTCATCGGAATAAAGGCTGAAACGCGTGCCGGAATCAACTTCCTGTCCAATGGGGAGGTCGGCAGGAATGCCAAATGTGACGCCGCCGCCCAGCAGCGCCTCCAGTGAGCCAAGGTTCACTCGAATGCCGTCGGCATCCAGACGAAAATCAATACCGCTGGTATTCCAGAAGCGGGTGTTATCGGTGACCAGGCTGGCGTAGGGCTTTTCGATGAACACGTGGTGTGAGACCTGGCGCGCATCAGGATCAAAATTGACTTCTTCGACGCGTCCTACGGTATAGCCCTGGTAAGAAACCGGATCTCCGACCCTGAGCGAGTTGCCAAGCTGGCTGATCAGCTTGAGCTGTAGTCCTGCCACTCCCGTCGGGGCGACCGGTGGCACATCACTCACCGTGAATTCGCGTTGAAACTCATCCGAGCTGCCAGGCTCCAGCTGTATGTAGGCACCTGAAAGAACCGTATTAAGCCCGCTGATACCTTCGCGACCAATACGTGGCTTGACCACCCAGAAGCGGCTGTCTTCGGTGAGCATGGCTTCCGCTTCGGGATGAATGCGCGCGTTGATGACCGCGTGTGAAAGGTCGTCGGAAAGCCGTACGCTTTGCACCTGGCCAACTTCCACGTTGCGTGTGCGAATCAGGGTTTTTCCGGCTTCAATGCCTTCGGCGTTGTTCATGGTTAGCCTGACCATTGTGCCGCGGCTGGTGTAGTTGTCGTACACCAGCCACATGCCGATAGCGATGGCGATCAACGGAATGATCCAGATGGGCGATAGCCTTGCCTGTGCCGATGCCCTGGCACGCTCCATTTTGGGCGCAGGTGAAGAGGCGTCTTCCGCTGGCGTGTTCTGAGGTGTTTCGTTGGCCATCTACAAAATTTCCTGGGAGGCTGTGTGTGAGCGTGCAGAGCGGGGCAAAGCCTGATCCCAGATCAGGCGTGGATCAAAGGACATGGCTGCCAACATGGTGAGCACAACGACAGCGCCGAAGGCAAGCTCTGCAGGGCCGGGAGTGATCGACATCAGCGCGCCGGCGCGAATTAACGCTACCAGTATCGCCACGACGAAAACATCGACCATTGACCAACGGCCAATGAATTCAGTGATGCGATAAAGCACGGTACGGCTATGGGCGTTGAGTTTGTGGCTGCGTTTTACTACCAGGCATAGCCATGAAAGAGCGAATAGTTTGCCTACCGGCACCATGACGCTGGCGACAAAAATAATCATGGCAATGGGCCATGAGCCCGACTGATACAGCTCCACCACACCGCCGATAATGGTGGACGAGGAGGTTTTCCCCAAGCTTGTCACGTTCATGATGGGATACAGATTGGCAGGAATATACATGATTGCCGCAGCGACCAGAAATGCCCAGGTGCGTTGCAGGCTGTAGGGATGGCGTGAATGCAAACGCTCGTGACAACGCCGGCAGCGTGTTGCTTGCCTGGTTTCCAGGCGATTGATCAGCCCGCAGATTGGGCAACCGGTCAGGTGTTGTTCAGCTGCGCCCTGCGCGATCTGTGTTCCTTCGGGGGCAAGCGGCTCGCCATCCAGCGAAAACCACATCCAGTCGGCATCCAGGGACTGGCTGGTAAGCAATAGCAAAAAAGCGAATACGCAAAACGCCCAGAACGACAGGCCCAGGGAGATCTGTGCAAGGCCGGCAATTTTGATCAGGCTGACCAGCGCCCCGATGATAAAAACATCAGCCATCATCCAGGGCGTAAGGCGCGCGAGTATGCGTGCAATATCGCGACTGAACGGCAAGGGTTGATGGCGCATAAGCCCGCATTGCAGCCACATGACGGCCAGTAGGTAGCAGGCTGGCAGTATAATGATCGTCATGATGACGACGATGGCGACAATCGGTTGGTGAAAGTTGATCAGTGCTGTGGCCGTTTGCGCAATTTCGATACGATTGCTGACACCACTTACGCTAAAGCTGATAAAAGGAAAGGATATCGCGACCAGTAACGCGATAAATGCGGCAATGGCAAGTGCCATGCTGCGCTGGGCAGGATAATGATGGCGCCGTACGAGCGTGCATTCACAGCGCGGGCAGGCGGCCTTCTCACCCGGACTGAGCGGGGGCAGAGCGCATACCCAGTCGCATTCATGGCAGGCGCGCAGCCGCCGCCGCTGAGTGCGGGCTTCAGGAGGAGAGCGGTCTACATACGGTGCCTGATTGGTTAATGCAGGCCGCTTGAAAAAGCGATAATTGATCAGTCCTCCTCCTTTTTTTATCTGATAGGCAAAGTGTAGGCGTTTTACAGGCAACAGGTTATGCAATGCCGCGGGAACCGGTTTGCATTGGGCTTTTTTCATCAATGGCCAAGGCAAAGCTTGACCCGTCCGGACGCTTCAATAACGATGCAGCGGCGATAGTACCCAGATAATCTCATGAAGGAAATATTATGTTACTTCCCGTCCTTGCCGTTGTGGCTGGCCTGGTATTGCTGATCTGGAGCGCCGACAAGTTTATTGATGGCGCAGCGGCAACGTCGCGCTGGCTGGGGTTGTCGCCGCTTCTTATCGGTATGTTGGTCATTGGTTTTGGTACATCAGCGCCTGAGATGATGGTGTCGGTGTTGGCTGCATTGCAAGGTAGCCCGGAGCTTGCCGTGGGCAATGCCTACGGTTCGAATATTGCCAATATTGGTCTTGTGCTGGGTTTTGTGGCGCTGATGGCGCCGCTGGCCGTGCATTCCAGCGTCATACGCAAGGAAATGCCGGTATTGATGGTGGTGACCGTATTGACCGGGCTCATCCTGCTGGACGGCTTTGTGGCACGCTGGGAAGCCGCCGTTATTTTGCTGATTCTGGGCGGCTTCATGATACTCAGTATTCTGCAGTCGCGGGCTCAGAAAGATGATGCCTTGATGGGCGAGGTCAGTGAAACACTGGATAACCATCCGATGTCGCGTGGCGTGGCGTTAACATGGACGCTGGTGGGTTTGATTGTATTGGTAGGCAGCTCGCGTTTGCTGGTGTGGGGCGCGGTGGAAATTGCCACTGCGTTTGGTGTCAGCGAGCTGATTATCGGCCTGACCGTAGTGGCCATTGGCACGTCGTTGCCTGAGCTGGCATCGTCGATTAGCGCGCTGCGGCGTAAAGAGCACGATATGGTGCTTGGCAATGTCGTTGGCTCAAACCTGTTCAATACGCTGGGTGTTGTTGGTCTTGCCGGTGTCATTACGCCGATTGAGGCGGGGCCTGACGTGCTTACGCGAGACTGGATCGTCATGACGGCGATGACCATGCTGATGATCATCTTTGCGTTTTCCTGGCGCGGGCGCCCGCGCCGGATCAATCGGATGGAAGGCGGTATATTGCTGGCTCTGTTCGGAGCTTATACTGCTTATATGGTGTCACTCGTGCTGTAGATGTCTTGCGGTTGGTCAGGGTGGCCCTGTCCCTTCTGGAAATGCGTGATGAAAGGAGGAGCTATGCAATCTTTTTTACAGCAGCTGCCCAA